>JABBOH010000019.1:0-6874 GCA_019351895.1 Pseudomonadota bacterium | reverse complement strand
GCGGCGGAACAGGCCCCACCGCATTGCTTCCGGAACAATCGACCGGGGCCAGCGGCGCGGCGGCCGCCTTCAGCACCTTCTTCAACTCCAGCACGAGCTTCACCGTCCTGTCGGGCAGCGGTGTCTCCACCGCCGGCGGCCCGCTGGTGGTCGGCGGCACGCATTCTCACGTAACGGTCGCGGCGGCTTCGGCCGTGGTCGACACGTCGGCGGGCGGCAACGCCATCACCGTCACGACAGCGTCTGTCGTCTTCGCCGGGCCGAACGACGCGATCTCCGCGGCCGCGGGTTCCATGACGCTGTTCGGCGCCGGTTCGGGCGTGACGCAGTTCGACATCCGCGGCGGCAAAACCTCGATCACGGGCGGGACCGGCGGCATCGTGGGCACGGTGTCAGGGGCAAACAGCACGCTGGTGGGCGGCAGCGGCAAGAGCATCTACCACGTCACCGGCTGGAACGACTTCGCGGTCGGCGGCCCATCGGGCGTCACGGTGATCGACGCATCAGCCAGCACCGGTCCGGAGGCGATCTCCACTAATCCGCTCCGCAACGCGGGAGCCCTGGTCGCGATCCTCGGCAGCGGTCCGGATAGCGTGGTCGGCGGTTCAGGCGCCTCGACGGTCGCGGCGGGGACGGGCTCGGATGTGTTCGGCTTCATCAAGGGCCATGCCGGCGGCTCTGAAGTGATCATAGGTTTCAACGCCCGCGACGATCTGGCCTTCGCCGGCTACGGCTACGGCACGAGCAATCTGCCGGTGGAGACCGTCGGCAGCCTCGGCGACGTGATGACGCTGAGCGACGGCACGACGATCCTTCTGGCCGGTATCGACCACAAGATTTTCTAGACTTGCCGGGCGTCGTGCGGGAGAGCGCCCGCGAGGGTCCCGACGCTCATCCTTAGGCATTGTCGTGATGGCGGGCCTTCAATCTCCAGATGTTAGTCTCGGCACGCGAGCGGAGAGGGCGGACCATCGCTCGACCACGCGTGTCTCCGCTCGGAACAGCCTCGGACGAAGGCGGCCGGCATGTTTCTCCACGAGATGCCACGAGCCGACGGCAATGACGGCGGAAATGGCGATCGAGGCTGGGAAGTTGATGTACCAATGGCGTGCTGCGGGACCGACCGTTGCGATCATCGCCTGCTGAACGGGGAATCCGTAGAGGTACAGTCCGTAGGAGTAGTCGCCGGACGAGACGATATTCAACCTTTTGGGCTCCAGCAGTCCGATATAGACCGTTGCGTAGGCAACCAGAGGCGGCACTAGATAATCGCCCCAGAAAGCGAACGGCAGCGAAGACATCAGGAAGATGCCCAGGACGGACGGCAGGAATAGCCACTTGCTCCAGATCACGCGCGTCCGGAAGAGATAGAGAGCGATCCCGAACAAGAAGTCTGCGACGAGAACAACGCCGCGGACATGAGACGCTTCAACCGTGTGTCCCGCGGGTTGAGGCGCAAGGAAACTATGATGCACGAAGATCGCCGCGTTCAGCAGAACGACAAGAGCGAGAAAAGCATACTTCTTGCGAACCAGACCCACGATCGCGATCACCGAAATCGCCATGTAGCATTTCAGTTCAAACGGGATCGTCCAAAGCTGCCCATTGACCAAGCGCGGGAAGGCGTTGTGTTCGAACACTCCCGGCAGATTGTAGTGAATGTCACCGAGGATGTTCAGAAAGTAAGCCCTGAAGCTCGCGTCAGAGAAATACTGCCTGAGGGACAGGTTCGAGAACAGCAAGCCGATGACCACAGCTGATAACACCGTCTCCACTAGCAGCGCCGGAACAAGACGGATGGCCCGAAGCCCGAGAAACGAGATGAGCGTGCGACTTCGCTCCAGGCTCCCTGCGATGAGGAATCCGCTCAGCGAAAAGAACATCGGAACGATGAGAGCGTCGATCGGCCGGAATAGTCCATGCAGATCGTAGAACGCCACATTACGGCCTCTCGTCAGATCGAAGCTGTGGAAGAAGATGACAGATGCGGCCAGGATAATCCGAAGGTAGTCGAAGCCGGACGGCCGACCTCCAGTTGCGTTCAAACGGTCATTGATTGTGGAAATAGCCAACTAGAACCTCATTGATCGACAGAAGGATGTGTGATCCGTCTCGAATCTTGAAAGGACTTATCATCATTCTTTGCCGGTGGCTTCTCTGTAATGCAACGAGAAACAAGTTCACGAACCTGGTAGGATCTCAGTCTGTTTGAAAGTCCGCAGAATTTATCTATAGAATATTTTGAATTGCAAAAGAATGAGCACTCTAAACGAGCCGTTCGGATAGTTCGACTGCGATCGACCCGAAAGACGTAGATAAAGGTCTCGTTTGGCTGGGCTTACTCAGGACGGTGCTTGCGCCACGGCGCAATGCGGGAGGATGTCATGCCACGCGTAAATAGATGTTTGCCGCCACGAAATCGGTTCGCTCGAGACTTGCCCGGCCGCGTGGCGCTCTGAGCCGGGAGTAGGTCTGGCTTCGACCGAGAGGCGCCCCCACGCGCCCTGTTGTTCGCAGCGCGGATGTGGGGCGGGTGTCATGGGCCGCGCAAAATGCTACCCGGGGAGGGTGGCGAGCGCCTTGGCTGGGGGACCTGGATTCGAACCAAGGCTGCCCGGGTCAGAGCCGGGAGTTCTACCGCTAAACTATCCCCCACCGGGACAGGGCGCGGCAGTTACCACGCCTCCGCGTGGCGATCAACCTCACCCGCCACCATCCGGACAAGCCCGCGCGCCCGGCCCGATCGGCCTCGGCCGCCACTCAGCACTACCCGCGCACATATATTAACGCTATTTCAACTTAATGACCGATCCATTGGCCCCGCCCCGGACATCGCAGGACGACGCGGCCGCGGAACTGGCCGATGCGGCGCGCCGGTTGAGCCGCAGCTCCGTCCTCGTCGTAGGCGACGCCATGCTGGACCGCTACTTCTACGGCGAGGCCACCCGCATCAGCCAGGAAGCGCCCGTGCCGGTCCTATGCCTCCAGCGGGAACTCTCGCTGCCCGGCGGCGCGGCCAACGTCGTGCGCAACATCACCGCGGTCGGCGCTGCCGCGGCCTTTGTCGCCGTCGTGGGGGACGACCTGGCGGGCTCCGACCTTACCACCCTCGTTGGCCGGCAGAGCGGCGTCGAGCCCTGGCTGCTCGTCCAGGGTGGCCGCGTGACCACGGTGAAGACGCGCTTCCTGGCGCATGGCCAGCATCTGCTGCGGGCCGACACCGAGGATCCAGGCCCGCTCCACCCCAAGATCGCCGAGCGCCTGCTGCGCATCGCGACCGACGCGATGACCGCGACCAGCGTCACCATCCTGTCGGACTACAGCAAGGGCGTGCTCGCCGGGGACATGCCGGCGAAGCTGATCGAGGCCGCGCGGCAGGCCGGGCGGCCCATCATCGTCGATCCCCGCGGCACCGACTACGCGCACTACGCCGGGGCCGATGTCATCATGCCCAACCGGCGCGAACTCGCCACCGTGACAGGCATGGCGGCCGAGACCGACGACGAGATCGAGCGCTCGGCTCGCCACATGCTCGCCGCCTTCAACATCGGCGCGGCGCTCATCACCCGGTCGGAGCACGGGATGAGCCTCGTGACGCTCACCGAAGCCTGGCATTTCCCGGCCGAGGCCCTGGATGTCCACGATGTGTCGGGCGCAGGAGACACCGTGGCGGCTGTGCTCGCGGCGGGCATGGCGGCGCGTCTGCCGCTGCCGATCGCGGCCCGTCTCGCGAATGTGGCCGCCGGCATTGTCGTCGGCAAGGTCGGAACCGCCGTTGCCCGGCAGGACGAGATCCTCGCCCGTCTGGTTCCGGTCGCCGGCAACAAGGCGAAGATCGCAACGCGGGAGGCCGCGATCGAACAGGCCGAGCGCTGGCGCCGCCGGGGCTGGCGCGTGGGCTTCACGAACGGCCGGTTCGACCGGCTGCACCAGGGCCATATACATCTGCTGGAGCAGGCACGGGGCGCCTGCGACCGGCTGATCGTTGCCATTGACGGCGACGCCACCGGCCGTGCCCGCCGCAATGGCGCGCGCCACATGCGGCCCGAAGGCGACCGCGCGGCCGATCTCGCGGCGCTTTCGGCGGTCGATCTCGTCTGTGTGCTTGAGGAGGACTCGCCGCTCAGCCTGATCGCGGCGCTCCGGCCCGATCTGCTGGTGAAGGGCTCGGACCACGCGGCGGCCGACATCGTCGGTGCCGACATGGTGACCGGCTGGGGCGGCACGGTTCTGCGCGCGGAGCTGCTCCCGCCTTCCGCCCACGCCCGCGCCGCGTTAGCTTCCCCAGGCGCCGAATGACGGCCTGCAAGCTGGCCGCGCGCAGAACCAGGATAAAGGGCTGATACCATGGACCATGTCGAAGTCGGCGGCCTGAAGGTCGCCAAGCCCCTGCATGACTTCGTGCGTCACGAGGCTCTCCCCGGCACCGGGCTCGACCCCGCCACTTTCTGGACGGGCTTTGGAGCGGTCGTGCACGACTTGGCGCCCGCCAACCGGGCGCTGCTGCAGAAGCGCGATGAAATCCAAGCTCAGATCGACGCCTGGCACAAGGCGAACACCGCACGTCCCGTCGACATGGCGGCCTATCGCGCCTTCCTCACCGGCATCGGCTATCTGGAGCCCGAGCCCGCTCGCTTCACCATCACCACGGCCGATGTGGACCCCGAGATCGCGACCCTCGCCGGGCCGCAGCTCGTCGTGCCCATCACCAATGCCCGCTATGCCCTGAACGCGGCCAATGCGCGCTGGGGCAGCCTGTACGACGCGCTCTACGGCACTGATGCGATCCCCGAGGATGGCGGCGCGGAGCGGGGGCGGGGGCTGAACCCCACACGCGCCGCGCGCGTGGTGGAGCGGGCGAAGGCGATCCTCGACGAGGTGGCACCACTGACCGCGGGCAGCCACGCCGCGGTGACCGGCTATGCGGTGCGGGATGGGGCGCTTGCCATTTCCGGCGCGGGCGCGCTTCGCGACCCGTCGCAGTTCAGGGGCTATCGGGGCGCGGCCGATGCGCCCACCGCGATCCTGATCCGCCACCACGGGCTGCATGTCGAACTGCTGATCGACCGCGCGCATCCGATCGGCAAGAACGATCCCGCCGGGGTTGCCGACGTGATATTGGAATCCGCCCTCAGCACCATAATGGACTGCGAGGACAGCGTCGCCGCCGTCGATACCGAGGACAAGGTCGCGGTCTACCGGAATTGGCTCGGCCTTTGCCAGGGCACGCTCACCGCAAGCTTCGAGAAGGGCGGGCGGACACTGGAACGCAGGCTCGAGCCCGACCGCGAATACACCGCGCCCGATGGCGGCACGCTCACCGTGCCGGGCCGCAGCCTGATGCTGATCCGCACCGTCGGCCACCACATGATGACCGACAGCGTGCTGGATCGGGACGGCCAGCCGATCCCCGAGAACTTGCTCGACGGCGTCGTCACCTCTCTGATCGCGCTGCACGACCTGCGCAGCGACCGGCCGATCCGCAACAGCCGCGCGGGTTCGGTCTATATCGTGAAGCCGAAGATGCACGGCCCAAGCGAGGTGGCCTTCGCCAACGGCTTCTTCGATCGCGTGGAGGATCTGCTGGGCCTCGCCCGCCACACGCTGAAGATGGGCATCATGGACGAGGAGCGGCGCACCAGCGCATGGTGCGCAAGAACGACATGCGCGCCACCGCCTGGATCGGTGCGTACGAGGACCAGAACGTCGATATCGGCCTCGCCTGCGGGCTGCGCGGCCGGGCGCAGATCGGCAAGGGCATGTGGGCCGCACCCGACCGGATGGCGGAGATGCTGGAGCAGAAGATCGGCCATCCACGCGCGGGCGCGAACACCGCCTGGGTGCCGTCACCGACCGCCGCGACGCTGCACGCGTTGCATTATCATCAGGTCGATGTGGCCGAGCGCCAGCAGGAGATCGCAAGCCGCGCGCCGTCCTCGCTCGACGTGCTGCTGACCATTCCGCTCGCCGAGGGCGTCAACTGGTCCGAGGATGAAGTCCGGCAGGAGCTGGACAACAACGTCCAGGGCATTCTCGGCTATGTGGTGCGCTGGGTCGACCAGGGCGTCGGCTGCTCCAAGGTGCCGGACATCCACGATGTCGGGCTCATGGAGGACCGCGCGACGCTGCGTATCAGCAGCCAGCACATCGCCAACTGGCTGCTGCACGGGGTCGTCTCCCGGCCGCAGGTCGAGGAGGTGATGCGCCGCATGGCGGTCGTGGTGGACAAGCAGAATGCCGGCGATCCGTTGTATCGGCCGATGGCGCCGGGCTTCGATGGACCCGCCTTCCACGCGGCGTCGGATCTGATCTTCAAGGGGCGCGAGCAGCCGAACGGCTACACGGAGTTCGTGCTGCACGATTGGCGCCGCCGCGCGAAGGCCGGGTAGGCCGCCTCACTCATGCCGCCTCGCTCATGCTGCTGACGATCCGCGCCGCGACGGCGGCGGACGAGGCGGACGTGGTCGCGCTATGGCGCGCCTGCGGGCTGGTCGCGAGCTACAACGACCCTGCCGTCGATTTCCGCTTCGCGCGCGGGGGCGCCTGCTCCGACGTTCTGCTGGGCGAGGATGAGGACGGGCGGACGATGGGCGCCGTCATGGTGGGCCATGACGGGCACAGGGGCTGGCTCTACTATGTGGCGGCGAGTCCCGACGCCCGTGGGCGCGGCACGGGCCGGCAGATGGTGCGGTCGGCCGAGGATTGGCTGCGGCGGAGGGGCGTCGTGAAGGTGCAGCTTCTGGTTCGCGACACCAATACGCAGGTGGTTTCGTTCTACGAGCGACTGGGATTCGAGGTGGCACCGCGTGTCGTCATGAGCAAATGGCTGGACGAGACGGAGTAGCGGCCGCGCTCGGCGGTTGACGCGGACTAG
>JABBOH010000018.1:46647-82499 GCA_019351895.1 Pseudomonadota bacterium | reverse complement strand
CGCCTCGGCCCCCGGTTCACGCAGATCAGGCCGCCAGACGCTCCAGTTCACGCATAACGGCGGCGCCCATCTCCCGCGTTGTTACCCGCCGCATCCCCGGCTGCATGATATCCGCCGTCCTGATCCCGCTTTCCAGCGCGGCCAGGCAGGCGCGCTCGATCATCGCCGCCTCGTCCTTCATGCCGAAGGAATAGCGCAGCAGCATGGCGAGGCTCAGCGTCTGTGCCAGCGGATTGGCGATTCCCTGGCCGGTGATATCCGGGGCGGAGCCGTGGATCGGCTCATAGAGTGCCAGCCGCCGCCCGGAGGCGTCCGGCGCGCCGAGCGTCGCGGAGGGCAGCATGCCGAGGCTGCCGGTCAGCATCGAGGCGAGGTCGGAGAGGATATCGCCGAACAGGTTGCCGGTGACGATCACGTCGAACTGGCGGGGATTGCGCACCAGCTGCATCGCGCAGTTGTCGGCATACATGTGCGCGAGCGCCACGTCCGGGTACTCGGCCGCGCCCAGCGCCGTGACGGTCTGCCGCCAGAGCAGCCCGCTTTCCATCACATTCGCCTTCTCGACCGAGCAGACGCGGCCCTGCCGCTGGCGTGCGAGGTCGAAGGCGACGCGCGCCACGCGCTCGATCTCGCTCGTCGTATAGACTTCGGTGTTGATGCCGCGCTTCTGCCCGTCGGGTAGCGTCTCGACACCGCGTGGCTCCCCGAAATAGATGCCGCCGGTGCTCTCGCGCACGATCATGATGTCGAGGCCGCGCACGACCTCGGGCTTCAGCGTGCTGGCGTCGATCAGCGGGTCGAGCACGGTCGCCGGCCGGAGATTGGCAAACAGCCCGAGTTCGCGGCGGAGCGTGAGGATCGCGATCTCCGGCCGCATATCGAAGCCGAGCTTGTCCCATTTCGGGCCGCCCACGGCGCCGAACAGCACGGCATCGCTGCCCCTGGCTCGCGCGACGGTATCGGGCGTGATGGGCGTGCCTTCGGCGTCGATGGCAGCACCGCCGACGAGCGCCTCGCTGATGTCGAAGCTCGCGATGTTCTTGCGGTCGAGCCATTCGAGGACGCCAGCGACCTCGCCCATCACCTCGGGGCCGATCCCGTCACCGGGCAGCATGAGCAGCTTCTTGTTCGCGGGCATGAGCGGCCTCTTGTCGTTCAGGCGGAGATGGTCGGCATCCAGGGCTTGGCGCTCATCCGCGCCGCCTCGTAGGTGTCGATCGCGGCTGTGCGCTGCATGGTCTGGCCGATCTCGTCGAGGCCGTGCAAAAGCATGTGGCGCCGGAAAGGATCGATCGAGAAAGGGATTTCCTCGCCGCTCGGACGCACGATCACCTGCCGGCCGAGATCGACGGTGATGCGGGCATTGGCGCCGAGGCGGGCATCCTCCATCAGCTGATCGCAGACCGAGCGCGGCTGCACGACGGGCAGGATGCCGTTCTTGAAGCAGTTGCCGTGGAAGATGTCGGCGAAGGAGGGCGCGATGACGCAGCGGATGCCGAAGTCGAGAAGCGCCCAGGGCGCGTGCTCGCGGGATGATCCGCAGCCGAAATTCTCGTGCGCGATGAGGATCTCCGCGCCTCGGAACGGCTCCTGGTTGAGCACGAATTCCGGCCGCTCACCTCCCTGATCGTCGTAGCGCAGCCCGGCGAACAGCGACTTGCCGAGGCCGCTGCGCTTGATCGTCTTGAGAAATCGCGCCGGGATGATCTTGTCGGTGTCGACATTGGCAAGCGGCAGGGGGGCTGCGACGGCGGTGAGTTCGGTGAAAGGCTGCATCTCAGACAAGCTCCCGGATGTCGGTGAGGTGCCCGGTCACGGCGGCCGCGGCGGCCATCGCGGGCGAGACCAGATGCGTGCGCCCGCCCTGGCCCTGCCGCCCTTCGAAGTTGCGGTTCGACGTGCTGGCGCAGCGCTGGCCCGGCATCAGCTTGTCCGGGTTCATCGCCAGACACATGGAGCAGCCGGGCTCCCGCCACTCGAAACCGGCGTCGAGGAAGATCTGCGCGAGGCCTTCCGCCTCCGCCTGCAGCTTGACCAAGCCCGAGCCGGGCACGATCAGCGCCCGGACGTTCGCCGCCACCTTGCGGCCGCGGGCGACGGCGGCGGCGGCGCGCAGATCCTCGATCCGCGCATTGGTGCAGCTGCCGACGAAGACGACATCGACGGGAATGTCGGTGAGCTTCGTGCCGGCGGTCAGGCCCATATAGTCGAGCATGCGCTGCATCTGCGCCCGCGTCGCCTCGTCCTCGACCTCGGCCGGGTCCGGGACCGCGCCGGTAATGGGCAGCACCGCCTCGGGGCTCGTGCCCCAGGTGACCATGGGCGCGATCTCGGACCCGTCGAGCCGCACGATGGTGTCGTAATGGGCGCCGGGGTCGGAGGGCAGGGTCTTCCAATAGGCGACCGCGCGGTCGAAGTCCTCGCCTTTCGGCGCGTAGGGACGGCCCTCGATGTAGTCGAAGGTGGTCTGGTCGGGCGCGATCAGCCCCGCGCGCGCGCCGCCTTCGATCGACATGTTGCAGACGGTCAGCCGCCCCGCCATGTCGAGCGCCCGGATGACGGAGCCCGCATATTCGATGACGTGGCCGTTGCCGCCCGCCGTGCCGATCTTCCCGATGATGGCGAGCACCACGTCCTTCGCGGTGCAGCCGGGCGGCAGCGTGCCGTTGACCTCGACCAGCATGTTCTTCGCCGGCTTCTGCAGCAGCGTCTGGGTCGCCAGCACATGCTCGACCTCAGAGGTGCCGATGCCGAAGGCGAGCGCGCCCAAGGCGCCGTGGGTCGAGGTGTGGCTGTCGCCGCAGACGATCGTCATGCCGGGCAGGCTGATGCCCTGCTCGGGCCCGATGATGTGGACGATGCCCTGGCGCGGATCGAGCACGGGGAAGAAGGGCACGCCGAATTCAGCGACGTTTTCCTCCAGCGTCTCGACCTGAAGGCGGCTCTCAGGCTCCTTGATGCCCTGCCGGCGGTCGCTGGTGGGCACGTTGTGATCGACGACGGCGATGGTCGCCTGGGGGGCGCGCACGCGGCGGCCCGACATGCGCAGGCCCTCGAAAGCCTGCGGGCTCGTCACCTCATGGACGAGGTGGCGGTCGATGTAGAGGAGGCAGGTCTCATCCTCGAGCCGCTCGACGACATGATCGTCCCAGATCTTGTCGAACAGCGTGCGCGGGCGGATGGCAGACATCGTGGCTCTCCCGTTGATCGGTCCCGGCTTGAGGAACCGGCGGTGCAAAGCGGCACAGCCGGGACAAGATGGGTGAGGGCGCCCCTATCCGCCAGGACCTTGAAGGCAGACCCGGCCTACCGAAACGGCAGGCCGGCCGTGGTTTCAGCTTGCGTCGGTGCTGGCGTCATCCGAGGCGGCGGCAGCCGGAGCGGCGCCCTTGCTGTCGGCCGCCGGCAGGTCGCGCGGACGCTCAGCGATGCGCGCCGACTTGCCGCTGCGGTCACGCAGGTAATAGAGCTTCGCGCGGCGAACCTTGCCGCGGCGGACGACGAGGATCTCGGCGATGCTCGGCGCGTAGAGCGGGAACACGCGCTCGACGCCTTCGCCGTAGCTGATCTTGCGGACCGTGAAGTTGCTGTTCAGGCCCTTGTTCGAGCGCGCGATGCAGACGCCCTCGAAAGCCTGGGTGCGGGTGCGCTCACCCTCCACCACGCGGACGGACACGCGCAAAGTGTCACCGGCCTCGAATTCAGGAACGGCGCGGTTGGCGACGAGGCGAGCGACCTGCTCGGCCTCAATGGTCTGGATCAGGTTCATGGGAAAATCCTCTCGTGAAGCGGCTTTTAGGGTCCGGCCGAAGCCGTTGCAACTGATGCCGCACTATCGACGGGCGGGCGGCGCCCAGCCATGCGTGCGGCGAGATGGGCGGCCCAGAGGTCCGGGCGGCGTTGGCGGGTCGCATCCTCGGCCTCGGCTCGGCGCCAGGCGCGGATGGCGGCATGGTCGCCCGAGAGCAGCACCGGCGGCACGGCGCGCCCCTGCCACTCCGCGGGCCGGGTATAATGCGGGTATTCCAGAAGCCCGTCGGCAAAGCTTTCCTCGGTGGCGCTCTCGGCTCCGCCCATAACGCCGGGCAGCAGCCGAAGGCAGGCATCGAGCAGCACCAGCGCCGCCGGCTCGCCGCCCGACAGCACATAGTCGCCGACGCTGATCTCCTCGGCCCCGCTCGCCTCGATCACGCGCTGGTCGAGACCTTCGTATCGGCCGCAGAGCAGAACGAGGCCCGGCCCCACGGACCAGCGCGCGGCATCCGCCTGGGTCAACAGTTTTCCGCGCGGCGTCAGGTAGATGAGCGGCCGTGCGTCATCCGGCGCGCGGACGGCGGCGAGGGCGCCCGCCACCACATCCGGGCGCATCACCATGCCGGCGCCGCCGCCGAAGGGCGTGTCGTCGACGGTGCGGTGCCGCCCGAGGCCGTGCGCCCGCAGGTCATGCGTATCGAGCCGCCAAAGACCGTCTTCCAGCGCGCGCCCCGCGAGCGACGCGCCGAGCGGGCCGGGAAACATGGCGGGGAACAGCGTGAGGATCGTCGCGTGCCAGCTCATGCCTGCGCCCCCTCGCTTTCGGGCTCGGCGGCCGTCGTGGCGGGCGGGTCGATCACGATCCGGCCTCCGGCGATATCCACCACAGGCACCGCGCGCGCGGTGAAGGGCAGGATCAGCGGTGGCCCGCCGCCCT
The DNA here is from genome assembly GCA_019351895.1 of Pseudomonadota bacterium. GTDB lineage: Bacteria > Pseudomonadota > Alphaproteobacteria > Acetobacterales > Acetobacteraceae > Acidisoma. Next base: position 77,809 of record JABBOH010000018.1, on the reverse strand, counting down.
CGGCGACGATTTCGAGGCTGGTGCCGGCGCCATAGTCGTGGACGATCGCGACCCTGCCGACAACCGTGCCGTCGGCCGCCTCGGCGCGCAGGCCGATGAGATCGGCGAGGTAGTATTCGTCCTCGTCGGCTGCCGGCAGCGCGGCCCGCGGCACATATAGCCGCGTGTTCGTGAGCGCCGCCGCGGCCTCGCGGTCGGCCACAGCCACGTCGCCGTCCGCGCGGCGTTCCACGATGCGCGCGATGCCGTCGCCCTGCCAAGCGAGGGTGAAGCGTCGGCCGCGCTCATCCTCCAGCACGCCGTAACCGGCGAGCGCCGCTGGATCGGCCGTATAGCTCTGCACGTGCAGAAGCCCCCGCACGCCGTGCGGCCGGCCGATCACGCCCATCAGGATGCGCTCGTCAGGCAAGGGTCATGAGCCTCGCGGACCAGAGTTGCTCAGGCGCCCGCGGCGGCCTTGGCGCGCTCCTGCGCCTTCTTCTTGGGCGCGGACTGCACCGGCTGCTCGCGATAGGCGGGCATCGGAGCGAGACCGGCATTGCCGATGAAGCGGGCGACGCGATCGGTCGCGATCGCGCCATGGTTCAGCCAATGCGTGATGCGCTCGTTCTGCAGGCGGATACGGTCGGCGTGCTCGGCGGGCAGCATGGGATTGTAGCTGCCGACTTTCTCGATGAAGCGGCCGTCGCGGGGGCTGCGGCTGTCCGCGATCACGATGTGATAGAAGGGGCGCTTGTGTGCGCCCGCGCGGGCCAGCCTGATCTTCAAGGACATGTGGTGTCGGTCTCCATGAGTGGTTGGGGTGTGCCGATGCGCCCGCGCTGGGCACCCGGACGAAGGGTTGAGGGGAAACGGTCTAGAAGGGTCGGCGCCCGCCGGGCCGGCCGCCGCCGGGACCGCCCGGGCCGCCCATCTGGCCCATCAGCGAGGCGAGGCCGCCACGCATCATGCCTTTCTGGCCCATCTTGTTCATGCGCTTCATCACGGTCGTCATCTGGTCGAACTGCTTCAGCAGCTGGTTCACTTCCTGAACCGTCACGCCCGATCCGGACGCGATGCGCTTCTTGCGGCTCGCCTTGATGATGTCGGGGTCGCGCCGCTCCTTGACGGTCATCGAGCCGATGATCGCCGCCTGACGTTTGAGGATGGTGTTGTCGAGGTTGGCCCCCGCCAGCTGCTCCTTGATCTTCCCCATGCCGGGCAGCATGCCCATGATGCCGGAGAGCGAGCCCATCTTGGTGATCTGGCGGAGCTGGGAGGCATAGTCCTCGAGATCGAACTTGCCCTTCGCCATGCGGGCGGCGAGCTTCTCGGCATCCTCGCGGTCGATGGTCTCGGAGGCGCGCTCGACGAGGCCGACGATGTCGCCCATGCCGAGGATGCGGCTCGCCACCCGCTCCGGATGGAAGGGCTCGAGCGCGTCGAGCTTCTCGCCCGAGCCGGTGAGTTTGATCGGCGCGCCGGTGATCGACCGCATCGAAAGCGCCGCGCCACCGCGGGCATCGCCATCCATCCGGGTCATGACGATGCCGGTGACGCCGACTGCATCGTTGAAGGCGCGCGCGGTGTTGACCGCATCCTGGCCGGTCATGGCATCGACCACGAGCAGCGTCTCTGCCGGATGGGTTGCATCGCGGATCGCGCGCACCTCGTCCATCAGCACCTCGTCGATCGAGAGCCGGCCGGCGGTGTCGAGAATGACGATGTCGAAGCCTTCGCGCCGTCCGGTCTCCATCGCGCGATGCGCGATCTGAACGGGCGTCTGGCCGGCGACGATAGGCAGGCTGTTGACGCCCGCGCGCTCGGCGAGCTGCGCGAGCTGCAGCTGCGCGGCCGGGCGCTGGGTATCGAGGCTGGCGAGCAGGATACGGCGCCGCTCGCGCAGCCGGAGCATGAGGCCGATCTTGCCAGCCGTCGTGGTCTTGCCGGAGCCCTGCAGGCCGACCATGAGGATGGGCACGGGCGCCGCGGCGCTGAGGTTGAGCGGGACGGCACCCTCGCCGCCGAGGCTCTCGATCAGCACGTCGTTGACGATCTTGACGACCTGCTGCCCCGGCGTGACGGAGCGCAGGACTTCCGCGCCGACCGCGCGGTCGCGGACCTTGGTGACGAATTCCTTCACGACCGGGAGCGCCACGTCGGCCTCGAGCAGCGCGAGGCGGACCTCGCGCATGGCTTCGAGCACCTCCGTCTCGCTCAGCGCGCCACGGCCGCGCAGGCGATCGAAGGTCGTGGCAAGGCGGTTGGAGAGGCTTTCGAACATCCTGGCTTCCAAAACGGATCGCGCCGCTGCGCGAACACTCGCGGAGCGACGGATTAGTGGCGGCGGCTTCTGCGCCGCGCGGGGTCCGGAGTCAAGTTCCTCGCGCGCGGATCCCCTCCGCGCAGGGCCGTCCTGAGGCCGCTGACGGCCTCAGGCACTCGCGGCGTCGAGGCTTTCGATCTGCGCCTTGGACAGGCTCAGCGAGCAAGCCTTCACCAGGTCGCCCAGCTGCTCGGGCCGCGAGGCGCTCGCGATCGGCGCGGTGATGGAGGGCCGCGCGATCATCCAGGCAAGAGCCACCTGACCGGGGGTCGCGCCTTTGTCCTGCGCGACCGCATCGAGCGTGTCGAGCACCTTGGGGCCACGGCCGCTCAGATATTTCGCCACACCCTGCCCGCGGGCAGCACTTTTACCCAGATCGGCCTCCGAGCGGTATTTGCCCGTGAGGAACCCGGCGGCGAGCGAGAAATACGGAATGACGCCGAGTTTCTCCTTCACACACAGCGCCTCCAGCGCGTCCTCGAACAGCGGGCGCTCCACCAGATTGTAATGCGGCTGGAGCGAGACGTAGCGCGGCAGGCCGTGCGCGTCGCTCACCTTCAGCGCCTCGGCGAGACGCGGCGCCTCGTAGTTCGAGGCACCGATCGCGCGCACCTTGCCGGCCTTGATGAGGTCGGCGAAAGCCGCGAGCGTCTCCTCGAGCGGCGTCTCCTCGTCGTCCTTGTGGGCCTGATAGAGGTCGATCACATCGGTCTGCAGCCGCTTCAGCGAGCGGTCGACCGACGTGTTGATCCAGGCTTTCGATAGGCCTTTGCCATCCGGCATCTCCATGCCGACCTTGGTCATGATCACGCGCTTCTCGCGGCCGCCGCGCGCCGCCAGCCACTTGCCGATGATGACTTCGCTCTCGCCACCCTTATGGCCGGGGGCCCAGACGGAATACATGTCCGCCGTGTCGATCGCCGTCAGACCCGCATCCGCCAGCGCGTCCAGCAGCTTGAACGAGGTCGCCTCGTCGGCCGACCAGCCGAAGACATTGCCGCCGAAGACCAGCGGCGGAATGACGATATCGGATTGTCCAAGCTGTCTCAGTTCCATGGATCGCGCGACCTTTCGGGGTGTGGCGGCGTATCGCCTGCAGCGAACTTCGTCATGTGCGGCCCGGCAGCACAACCCGGCAGACAGCCTTTTCGCAGATACCCGGCTTGCCAAAGGCAGGCGGCTTATGGAACAGGTCTTGCTTCTTCAGGGAGGCGAGCGCCGTTCGGCCAGCAATGGCCCATCGGGCGTTTTGGCACAGGCAGAGGGTCCATGCATTCCACCGAAGGCCATGTCGAGGGAGAGTTCGGCCGTACTTGGTACAGGGTCACCGGCGACCTTGGCGGCGCGAAAGCGCCTCTCGTCGTTCTTCATGGGGGCCCTGGCTGCACGCATGATTATGTCGACAGCTTCAAGGATCTCGCGGGGGATGGGCGCGCCGTCGTCCACTACGACCAGCTGGGCAACGGACGCTCCACGCATCTGCGGGATCGCGGCGCGGATTTCTGGACGGTCGAGTTGTTCCTTGGCGAGTTGGATGGCCTGCTGAACCATCTCGGCATCGCCGGGAACTACGACATCGTCGGCCAGTCCTGGGGCGGCATGCTCGCCGCCGAACATGCCGTGCTGCAGCCCGACGGGCTGCGCCGCCTCGTCATCGCGAATTCGCCCGCCTCGATGAAGACATGGGTTGAGGAGGCGAACCGGCTGCGCCGCGATCTGCCCCAGGACGTGCAGGACACGCTCGCCCGGCACGAGGAGGCCGGCACGATCGATAGCGAGGAATACCAGAAGGCGTCCGGCGTGTTCTACGAGAAGCACGTCTGCCGCATCGTGCCGATGCCACCCGAGGTCGCGCGGACCTTCGCGGCCATCGCCGAAGACCCGACCGTCTATCACACGATGAATGGCCCGACCGAGTTCCACGTCATCGGCACGATGAAGAACTGGACGATCGAAAGCCGCCTGCACCGCATCACGGTGCCGACGCTGCTGATCTCCGGCCGCCACGACGAGGCGACGCCGCTCTGCGTGCAGCCCTACGCCGATCATATTCCCGATGTTCGCTGGCATATCTTCGAGCATTCCAGCCACATGCCGCATGTCGAGGAAAAGGCCGCCTGCCTCGCGGTCGTCACCCACTTCCTTGACGCGGTCTGACCGCCCCTGAACGGCGATTTAAGACGACTGGAGACACAATGACGCTGCGACATTGGCTGCGACCCGCTGGCTTGGCGCTGCTGGCACTGACCGGGATGGCGGCCCTCGCTCGGCCGGGCGCGGCGCAGGCGGCCGATCACACGGGCGGCACGCTCAGGCTCACCTCCGCGACCGCCACCGGCAGCATCGATCCAGGCATCAACTATACGGTGCAGTTCTGGCAGGTGCTTTTCGTCACAAATGACGGGCTGGTCGCCTTCGATCATACGGCGGGCGCCGCCTCGAACGACATCGTGGCCGATCTCGCGACCTCGATCCCAAAACCTGAGGACGGGGGCAAGACCTACGTCTTCACGTTGCGCAAGGGGATCAAATTCTCCACCGGCGCCGAGGTGACGCCCGACGACGTCGTGGCGACCTTCCGGCGGCTCTTCAAGATCAGCAGCCCCAACGCCGCCTCCTGGTACAACGTCATCGTCGGAGCGGACGCCTGCCTCAAGACGCCCGCGACCTGCACGCTCGCCGGTGGCGTCGTGGCCGACGACAAGGCGAACACCGTCACCTTTCATCTGACTGAGCCGGATGCGGAATTCTTCGACAAGCTCGCGACGCCCTTCGCCGACATCCTCCCCGCCGACACGCCGACCAAGGATCTCGGCACCATCCCGGCGGCCGCCACCGGTCCCTACATGATCACCACCAATGATCCGCAGAAGGAGATGATCCTCAAGCGGAACCCGTATTTCAAGCAGTGGAGCGCAGAGGCGCAGCCGGCAGGCTACGTCGACGAGATCGACTACAGCTTCGGCCTGACCCCGGAAGACGAAGTGACCGCGGTCGAGAACGGCGAGCAGGACTTCATGTTCGACAATCCGCCCACGGATCGCCTCGGGCAGATGAGCCAGAAGTATACGAAACAGATCCATCTCGAACCGCTCTTCGCGATCTTCTACGCGGCGATGAACGTCAATATGGCGCCCTTCGACAACAAGGACGCGCGGCTTGCGGTGAACTACGCCTTCAACCGCCGCTCGGCTGTCAACATCTGGGGCGGCCCGCGTCTCGCCGTCCCGAACTGCCAGATCCTGCCGCCGGGCTTCCCCGGCTACAAGCCGTATTGCCCCTATACGAAGAACCCCGGCGCACATTGGACTGCGCCCGATATGGCGAAGGCAAAAGCCTTAATGAAATCCTCCGGCCAGATCGGGCAGAAGGTTACGGTCATCGCTAGCGACCGCAGCAGCATGGCGCAGCTCGGCACCTATCTCACGAGCGTGCTGAACGAGCTCGGCTTCAAGGCGACGCTGAAGGTGATTTCGGGCAACATCCAGTTCACGTATATCCAGAACACCAAGAACAACGTGCAGATCAGCGTCACCGACTGGTACCAGGATTATCCGGCGCCGTCGGACTTCATCAACGTGCTGCTGAGCTGCGGCTCCTTCCATCCGGGCTCGGACGCGTCGATCAACATCTCCGGCTTCTGCGACAAGAGCATCGATGCGCAGATCAACAAGAACCTGAAGACGGCGGTGACCGACCCCGCGGCGGCGAATGCTGAATGGGCCGTGCTCGACCACGAGCTGACGGATCAGGCGCCGTGGGTGACGATGTTCACCCCCAAGCAGCTCGACTTCGTGTCGTCGCGGCTGGGGAACTACACCTACAGCGATCAGTTCCACATGATCTTCAGCAAGGTCTGGGTGCATTAAGATCAGCAAGCGATCCACCGCATCCGGCGCCTCGCGTGCCCGGTGCATCCCCGATGTCCGCTGGCCTGTCGTTCGGCAGTCCGGCCACATGCCGCATGTCGAGGAACCGGCGGCGGGCTTCGCGCCCGTCGCCGATGTCCGCGATGCGGCCTAGCCGCCGCCCCAATCGACCGAAAAATTGACCGGAGAGACGACCATGACCTTGCGACGATGGCTCCAATCCTCTGCCGTGGCGCTGCTGGCGGCGACCGGCCTCTCGGCCCTCGCGCTGCCCTCGGCGGCGGACGCGGCCGACCATACCGGCGGCACCCTCAGGCTCACCTCCTCCTCGGCCGCCGGCACGATTGACCCGCAGGTCAACTACACCGCGCAGGACTGGCAGATCTTCTACATCACCAACGACGGTCTGGTGGAGTTCAAGAAGGACGAGGGTCCGGGCAGCAACGATGTCGTGCCCGACCTCGCGACCTCGATCCCGAAGCCCCAGGACGGCGGCAAGACCTATGTGTTCACGTTGCGCAAGGGGATCAAGTTCTCAACCGGCGCCGAGGTGACGCCCGACGACGTGGTGGCGAGCTTCCAGCGCCTGTTCAAGGTCAGCAACCCGAACGCTGGCTCGTGGTACAACGTCATCGTGGGCGCCGACGCCTGCATCAAGACGCCCGCGACCTGCACGCTCGCCGGCGGCGTGGTCGCCGACGACAAGGCGAACACCATCACCTTCCACCTGACGCAACCGGATTCCGAGTTCTTCTACAAGCTCGCAACGCCCTTCGGGAGCATCCTGCCGGCCAATACGCCGCCCAAGGATCTCGGCACCACGCCGGCCGCCGCCACTGGCCCCTACATGATCACCAGCAACGACCCGCAGAAGGCGATGATCCTCAAGCGGAACCCGTATTTCAAGGAATGGAGCGCCGCCGCCCAGCCTGCGGGTTACGTCGACGAGATCGACTACACCTTCGGCACCAAGCCCGAGGACGAGATCACGGCCATCGAGAACGGCCAGCAGGACTGGATGTTCGATACGCCTCCGGCCGACCGCCTGCCCGAGATGAGCCGGAAGTTCCCGAAGCAGATCCACATCAATCCGCTGTTCGCGATCTTCTACGCGCCGATGAACGTCAACATCGCGCCGTTCAACAACAAGGACGCACGGCTTGCGGTGAACTACGCCTTCAACCGCCGCTCCGCCGTCGACATCTATGGCGGGCCGCGCCTCGCGGTGCCGAACTGCCAGATCCTGCCGCCGGGCTTCCCTGGCTACAAGCCGTATTGCCCCTATACGAAAAATCCCGGCACGAAATGGTCCGCGCCCGATATGGCCAAGGCCAAGTCCCTGATGGCCGCTTCCGGTCAGGCCGGGCAGAAGGTGACGGTGATCTCGGATGACCAGAACACAGACCCGCAGATCAGCACCTACCTCGTCAGCGTCCTGAACCAACTCGGCTTCAAGGCGACGCTCAAGGTGATCTCGGCGAACATCCAGTTCACCTACATCCAGAACACCAAGAACAACGTCCAGATCAGCCTGAGCCAGTGGTATCAGGATTATCCGGCGGCCTCCGACTTCATCAACGTGCTGCTCGGCTGCGGGTCCTTCCATCCGGGCTCCGACGCCTCGATCAACATCTCCGGCTTCTGCGACAAGACCATCGACGCGGCGATCCAGAAGAACCTCGTGACCGCCGTTACCGATCCGAAGGCCGCCAACGCCGAATGGGCCAAGCTCGACCACGAGCTGACCGATCAGGCGCCGTGGGTCACCATGTTCACGCCGAAGCAGCTTGACTTCGTCTCCAAGCGGCTCGGCAACTTCTCCTACAGCGACCAGTTCAAGGTCATTTTCTCCCAGGTCTGGGTGCAGTAAGACCCTGCACCTTCCTTGGCACCCGTCGGCAGCTCCGGCGGGTGCATGACGATGACGGGCGGAGGCGTGGGATCGCCACCCTCCACCCGCCGCCGTCCGAGCCTGTGAGCCTGAGCACCATGCTGATTTCAAACTTCCTTCGGACAAGGGCGGCGATGCGCGATGTCTGACTCCGTGATCGACACCCCCACACCCGCGGATCTTTCCGGCGGCGGCATGGGCGAGCCCGGCGAGGCGATGGCGGCGGCACGCACCCGCGCGACGGAAGGACCCTGGCGCGCGGGCTTGCGCAAACTGATGCGGGACCGCACCGCGATGGGTGCGGTCGTCGTGCTGATCCTCATCATCCTCGCCTGCGTCGCGGCGCCCTGGTATGCGCAGCACGTCTCGCAAAGCGACCCCTTCCAGTCGAACCTCGACGGCCAGATCACCATCGGCAAGAACACGCTCGACATCATGCAGGCCGACACCGGGGGGCTTGGTCTCGGTGTCACGCCCATCGGCCCAACCTGGCGCGGGCAATATTTTCTCGGCGCTGACGATCAGGGGCGCGACGTCATGGCGCGCATGCTCTATGGCGGGCGCAACTCGCTCATCATCTCCTTTGCCTCGACCGTGATCTGTCTGGTGCTCGCGGCGCTCGTCGGCACCGTCGCCGGCTTCCTCGGCGGCTGGGTGGATACGATCCTCGCGCGGCTTCTCGATGTTCTCTGGGCGTTTCCGATCTACCTCCTCGCGATTTCGCTTTCGATCGTGCTCATCAGCAAGGGGCTGCAGATCGGGCCGATCAACATCCCGTCGAACAGCCTGCTCATTCCGATCGCCATCATCGGGGTCGTCTATGTCCCCTACGTGGCGCGGCCCATACGCGGGCAGGTGCTGTCGCTCGCCCGCAGCGACTTCGTGCTCGCCGCCCGCTGCCTCGGCGTGCCCTCGTCGCGCATCCTGTTCCGCGACATCCTGCCCAACGTCACGACCACGATCATCGTCTTCGCGCCGCTGATGATGGCCCTGAACATGCTGACGGAATCGGCGCTGTCGTTCCTCTCGATCGGCGTGCAGCCGCCTTCGGCCAGCTGGGGCACCATCATCCAGGACGGCGAGGATCTGCTCTATACGCAGCCGATGGTCGCGATCGCGCCGGGGCTCGCCATCATCGTGACCGTGCTGGCGCTGAACTTCCTGGGAGACGGCGTGCGGGACGCCTTCGATCCGCGCGCCAAGCTTCGCGTGGGCAAGGGATAGGCTGCGATGCTCCTCCCGACCCTCCGCCGCCTCGCCGAGATGATCTTCGTCATGCTCGGGATCAGCATCGTCGTATTCCTGATCTTCTTCGCGACACCGGGCTCCGATCCCGCCGCGCGCATCGCGGGGCGCAACGCCACGCCGGAAACACTCGCCCAGGTGCGGCACTCCTTCGGCCTCGATCAGCCTCTGCCGATCCAATACATAAAGGTGATGGAGAAGCTCTTCATCTCCCGCGACCTCACCTCCTTCGTCAATCGCGGCCAGAAGGTCATTCCTGCCGTCATCGAGGCGACACCGGTCACGCTCAGCCTTGTGCTGGGCGCGGCCGTCATCTGGGTGATCTTCGGCATCTGGGTCGGCGTCACGGCGGCGGCGACGCGCGGCACCGTCATCGACCGCGGGTTGATGCTGCTCGGGCTCGTCGGCGTCTCGATGCCGGTCTTCTGGGTGGGATCGGTCGCCAACCTCATCACCCAGTCGCGCTTCCACGACACCTGGCTGTTCCACTGGGTTCCCGGCCTCGGCTACACGCCGATCACGCAGAACCCGTGGCTTTGGTTCAAGAGCCTGATCATCCCCTGGATGACGCTGGCCATCCTCTACATCGGCCTCTATGGCCGCGTGCTGCGCGCGAACCTCGTGGAGGCCTATCAGGAGGACTTCATCCGCACCGCGCGCGCGAAGGGTCTGTCCGAGACGCGCATCATGTTCCGCCACGCGCTGCGCACCTCGCTCATCACCTTCGTCTCGATGTTCGGGCTCGACTTCGGCGCGCTCGTCGGCGGCGGCGCGCTGCTGACGGAAGTCGTGTTCGACCTGCCGGGCGTGGGGCGTCTCACCTATCAGGCGCTGCAGAATCTCGACCTGCCCTTCATCATGGCGACCGTCATGTATTCATCGTTCTTCGTCGTCGTCGCAAACGCGCTCGTCGACATCGCCTATGCCTGGCTCGACCCGAGGGTGCGCGATGCCCGCTGACATGCCGACACCCGCAGACCTGCTGCTCGACGTGCAGGATCTTTGTGTCTCCTTCCGCTCGGAACGCGGCACCATCCGCATCCTGGAGAACATCTCCTTCACTGTGGGACAGCGCGAAATCCTCAGCATCGTGGGCGAATCCGGCTCGGGCAAAAGCATGACCTCGCTCGCGGTGATGCGCCTCATCACGGATCCCAACGCCATCATCACGGGCCGCATCATCTACAAGGGCCGCGACCTGCTGCAACTCGATGCCAGGGCGATGCGCGACCTCCGCGGCCGCGAGATCGCGATGATCTTCCAGGACCCGATGACGGCGATGACGCCGGTCTACACCATCGGCTGGCAGATCGAGGAACAGTTGCGCGCGCATCAGAAGCTGTCGCGCCGCGCGGCCCGCGCCCGCGCGGTCGAGCTTCTGGGCGAGATGGGCATTCCCGCGCCGGCGAAGGCCGCGACCCGCTATCCGCACCAGCTTTCGGGCGGCATGCGGCAGCGCGCGATGATCGCCATGGCGCTGTCCTGCAACCCATCGCTCCTCATCGCGGACGAGCCGACGACGGCGCTCGATGTCACCGTGCAGGCGCAGATCCTCGAACTGATCCAGCGGCTGCGCCAGGATTTCGGCTCGTCCGTGATTCTCATCACGCATGACATGGGCGTGGTGGCGACGGTCTCCGACCGCGTCATGGTGATGTATTCCGGCATCATTGCGGAACGCGGGCCAAAGCCGCTCGTGCTCGCGCAGCCGAGCCACCCGTATACGCTCGGCCTGCTCAACTCGATCCCGCCCATGCACGGGGCGAGACCGCGTCGCCTGCCGTCGATCCCGGGCAGCCCGCCGTCGCCGACCGGCCGCCCAGCCGGCTGCCCCTTCCAGCCGCGCTGCGACTTCCGGTTCGAGCCCTGCGGCACGCGCCCGCCGCTATTCGCGAACGGTGAGCAGGAGGCGTCCTGCTACCTCGCCGAGAAGGGCCTGCCCGACTGGCCGCATGAGCGGGCGATCCGCGCCGAGGGCCGGCAGCGCGAAGGCGCCGCGGCATGAGCGGCCGCGTCCCGATGCTGGAAGCGGCAAGCGTCACCAAGACCTTTGTGGTCGGCAGCCGCTTCCGCAGCGGCGGCATCCAGCACGTCCAGGCCCTCAGCGATGTTTCGCTCAAGGTCTTCGCGGGGGAGACCCTCGGCCTCGTTGGCGAATCGGGCTGCGGCAAGTCCACGCTCGGTCGCTGCCTGCTGCGGCTCTACGACCTGAACGGCGGCCGCATCACCTTCAAGGGCCGCGACATCTCGGGCCTCGGTCAGCGCGAACTCAGGCCGCTCCGCGCCGACATGCAGATGGTCTTCCAGGACCCGTACGCCTCGCTCAACCCCCGCCGCCGCGTGGGCGACCTCATCGCCGAGCCGCTCCGCGTCCACGGCAGGCGCCGCGAGAGCGAGGTGCAGGACCGGCTGCGGGAGCTGATGGACCTCGTCAACCTCTCGCCGGAGTTCCTCACGCGCTTCCCGCACGAGTTCTCGGGCGGCCAGCGCCAGCGCATCGGCATCGCGCGCGCGATCGCGCTGGCACCGAGCCTGATCGTGGCGGACGAGCCGGTCTCGGCGCTCGATGTTTCGGTGCAGGCGCAGATCGTTAACCTGTTCATGGATCTGCAGGACAAGCTCGGCCTCACCTACGTCTTCATCGCCCATGACCTGAGCGTCGTGCGGCAGATCGCGACCCGGACAGCCGTCATGTATCTCGGCGGCATCGTCGAACTCGGCGAGACGGACCGTGTGCTGCATCGCCCCGCCCATCCCTATACGGCGGCGCTGATCTCGGCGGTGCCGGAGCCCGATCCGCAGGGCAACATCCGTGCGCGGACGATCCTGCGGGGCGAGCCGCCGAGCCCGACCAACCCGCCCCCCGGCTGCCGCTTCCATACGCGCTGCCCGATCGCGCAGGAGCGCTGCCGGGTGGAGGTGCCGCTGCTGCGTCCGCTCGAGGATGCGCATAGCGTCGCCTGCCATTTCCCGCTCGACGGCCCCAACCTCCCGAACGGTGCGGCGCCCGGCCATGCCTGATGCCGCCATTCCTGATGCAGCATGGGCGGCGCCCGTGCTGCATCTGCCCTATGCGCCGGGCCCGCAGCGGCTGGCGCTGGGTCTCACTGCGATCCCCGAATCCGGCTGGATCGAGCGTGATGCGCAGGTGGCGCCGCAGATTGCCGAGCGCGTGCGGCTCCTCACCGAGCGCCGCGGCGACGTACTGGCCGATACGCCGGGAGCGGAGGCCGCCTGCGCCGAACTTCGTGCCATGCTGGCGGCGCATCTCGCGATCCACTGGCCCGGCTGGACGCCGCCCGCCGGGAACGCCGACGCGCATCCGCTGGCCGAGATCTGCGCCTGGGTCGCCGATGATTTCTGCCTGCTGCGTGGCGGGCCCGAGGGGCCGGTGCTGACCGCCGCCATCCTCTGCTTCCCGAGCCGCTGGCGGCTGGCCGAGAAGATCGGCCGTCCGCTGATCGCGATCCACGCGCCGGTGCCCACCTATGCCGAGACGCTCGGCCGCCCGGTCGATCGCTTCATGGGCGCGATCAAGCCGGGGCGGCTCGCCGTGCGCTACAACTGGTCGGTGCATGAGGACCCTGCGCTGTTCCAGCCGACCGGCCACGGGCGCGGCGATGTCGATCCCTCCATCACGGCTGACAATGCGGGCGAGACGCTGTGGCTGCGGGTCGAGCGGCAGACCTTCCGCCTGTTGCCGGAGAGCGGCGCCGTCGTCTTCGGCATCCGCACGCATGTGACGCGGCTTGCCCAGGTAGCGGCCGGGCCGGGCGAGGCGGCGCGGCTCGCGGGCGCGGTGCGCGGCGTGCCCGAAGAGCTGGAACGCTATAAAAGTCTCCGACCGCTTCGCGATGCTCTGCTAGGCTATCTCGATCGCAGAACGATGGAGGCGGTGGATGCGAGAGGTGACGGTCGCGGCGATCCAGATGGCGACAACGTGGGATCTGCCGGCCAATCTTGACCGGGCCGAGCGGCTCGTGCGGCAGGCATACGACGAGGGCGCGCGGCTCATCCTGCTGAGCGAGTTCTTCGCGACACCCTACTTCTGCCAGGACCAACTCGCGCGTTTCTTCGATTTGGCGGCCCCCTTCCAGAGCCATCCGCTGCTGGCGCGCTTCTCGGCGCTCGCGCGCGAACTCGGCGTCGTGCTTCCGGTGAGTTTCTTCGAGCGGTCGGGGCCGACCTTCTACAACAGCGTCGTGATGATGGACGCCGATGGCGCCATGCTCGGCACCTACCGCAAGAGCCACATCCCCGACGGTCCGGGCTACACCGAGAAATTCTACTTCTCTCCCGGCGATACCGGCTTCCACGCCTGGGACACTGCGGTGGGCCGCATCGGCGTCGGCATCTGCTGGGACCAGTGGTTCCCCGAGGCCGCCCGCGTCATGGCGCTGAAGGGCGCCGAGATCCTGCTCTACCCGACCGCCATCGGGTCCGAGCCCTCCGATCCCGCGCATGACTCGGCGGCGCATTGGCGGCGGGTGATGCAGGGCCACGCGGCCGCGAACATCACGCCGGTGGTCGCCGCCAACCGCATCGGCGTCGAGGAGGGGCGGCAGGGCACCTCCCTGACCTTCTACGGCACCTCCTTCATCGCGGGACCGACAGGGGAGATCGTGGCGGAAGCCGACCGCGCGACCGAGGCGGTCATCGCGGCCCGGTTCGACCTCGACGCCATCGGCCGGCAGCGTGCTGCCTGGGGACTGTTCCGCGACCGCCGGCCGGACCTCTACCGCAGCCTGCTGACGCTCGACGGGCGGGAATGATCCGAGACGGGGAGAGGCTTCGTCGCAATCCGCGCCACCTCCTCGCCACCTTGGCAGCCGAAGCTGCAGTCCTAACTACGGCTGGTTTGCGTGGAGGGAAGACTGCATGACGGACGTCGATGTGCTTCCGGCGGCGGAAGCGGGAGGCCGGGCGGCCCCCCGCTATGACGGGCTCACGATCACGTTTCATTGGGTGACGGCGCTGCTTGTCGTCAGCCTGTTCGCCCTGGCCGAACTCTGGGGCTTCGTGCCGAAAAAAATGCCGTTACGGCACGAGATGATCTCCCTCCACGTTTCCCTGGGGGTGCTTCTTGCGGTGGTCTATCTGCTGCGCGTCCTCTGGCGCCGCTCGGCTTCGCGGCATCTCCCGCCGGCCGATCGCGGGCTGCAGCACGTGGCGGCGCGCCTCGTCCATATCGGGTTCTACGTCCTGCTGGCCGTGCAGGTCACGCTCGGCTTCCTCTTCGCCTGGGCGAAGGGGGCCATCGGCGTTTTCGGGCTCTTCTCGATCGCATCGCCGGTCACCGTCGGCCGGGTGGCGCATCACTGGATCGCCGCACTGCATGACGATGTAGCCTGGGTCATCATCATCCTGGCGGGCGGCCATGCTATGATGGCCCTGGCCCACCACTATGTCATCCGGGACCGGGTCCTGCACCGCATGCTCCCGGTCGCCGCAGGGCGGTAGGCAGCCGCACGGCGCCGGGCGAGCAGCGGCGCCGCCATCCAGGGGAAGCATCATGATCCACATTCTTGCCGTCCTGACCGCCAAGATCGGGCACCGGGCCGCGCTGCTATCGGCCTTCAAGTCGGTCGTCCCGGCGGTCCAGGCCGAACCCGGCTGCATCGAGTATCAGGCGGTCGTCGACCTCGAAACCTCGCCGTCCAAATTCGGCGCGGATACGGTGGTCGTCATCGAGAAATGGACCGATCAGGCGGCGCTCGACGCTCATAACGAGGGACCGGCGCTGAAGAGCTTTCAAGAGAAGGCCAAGCACGTCCTGGCGCAGGCGGAGGTCTATCTGCTGCAAAACGCGTAGAGCCTTCGGGCCTTAAGCGTAGCGCGTGCTTCCAGCCAATTGTGCGCGCAGCATCGTGACCGCATGCCGCACCGTGGCCATGCGGATCGCGGTCCGGTCGCCGGTGAAGACGTGCTTCTCCGCGAAGATGCCGGCCGGCCCGGCGAGGCCGAACCAGACCAGCCCCACGGGCTTGTCCGCGGTGCCGCCTCCGGGCCCGGCGACCCCGGTAACCGCGATGGCGAGGTCGACTGTCGCCCTGTCCCGTGCGCCCTCGGCCATGGCGCGGGCCACGGCCTCGCTCACGGCGCCATGCGCCGCGATCATCTCGGGCGGCACGCCGAGCATCCGCGTCTTGGCGGCGTTGGAGTAGGTGACGGCCCCGCCGTCGACCACGTCCGACGAGCCGCCGATTGCGGTCAGCAGCCCGGCGATGAGGCCGCCCGTGCAGCTCTCCGCCGTCGTCACGCGAAGGGCCTGGGCGCGCGCGGCGGTCAGCAGCGCCTCGGCCTGCTCCAGCATGTCGTGTGGAAACATCGGCGGTCTCCTCTAACCCAGCAGCATCGGCTTCCACAGAAGCAGCAGCCGCAGAACGACCGCGCCGCCGATCCCCGCGATGACATCGTCCGCCATGATCCCGAAGGCCGAGTTCATGCGGTCGGCGGCGCCGATGGGCCCTGGTTTCGTGATGTCGAGCAGGCGGAACAGCACGAAGGCAAGGACGGCGCCCGCCCAGCTCACATGCGCAAGTCCGAGCAGCGTGATCCACTGGCCCGCGACCTCGTCGATCACCACCCAGCCCGGATCGTCCTTCGCCTGCGCGGCCCGGATGGCCCAAAAGCCGCCGAGCATGGCCAGGATGGCCGTGACCGCCAGCCAGATATGGCCCACGGTCTGCAGGAGCAGGGCCCCAACGATGAGCGCCACGAGCGAGCCGGCGGTGCCCGGCGCCCAGGGGAAGAAGCCGACGCCGCCGCCGCTCGCAACCGCGCGGCCGAGCGCGACCGTGCGCGGGCGCACACCGGTCAGTGCAGCCATGGCTGCAACGGATAGGGCACGGCCTGTCCCTCCTTGGCCCGGTAGATGGCGATTCCCTCGACGACCCGCTCGACGTAGTTGCGCGTCTCATCGAAGGGGATCAGCTCGATCCAGTCCAGCACGTCGGGGCCGCCGGGCGTGCGAAAATCGCCATTCTCCCCGAGCCACTGGTCCACCCGGTTCGGCCCCGCATTGTAGCCCGCGATGGCGAGCGGCAGGCAGTCGCCGAACCGCGCGAGCAGCCTCGCGAAATAGGCCGTCCCGAGCCTCATGTTGACATCCGGGTCGGTCGTGAGCTGCCACTCGGAGACGTGCACGCCCTGCTGGCTCGCCACCAGCCGGGCGGTCGCGGGCATCAGCTGCATGAGGCCGAGCGCCCCGGCGCCGCTTTCCGCGGCCACGTCGAAGCTGCTCTCCTGGCGGATGAGCGAGAGCGCCACGGCGGGTTCCACCCCCGCGTTCGTCGGCGGTGAGAACGGCGTGGGCCAACCCGGTCCCACCAGCATCGTGCCGTGCAGACCGGCGAGGCGCGCGATGCCCACAGCGGCGGAAGGCAGGCCGAAGCCGAGCCCGAGTTGCGCCGCCATGGCCAGATCGGCGGGGTCGGGCGCGAGCAGGCCGATGTCGATCAGGAAATTGTGGGCGCGTCGGGGCTCGTTCCAGGCGACGAGGTAGGCGGCGGCGCGCGCCACGTCGCGCCCGGCGAAATCGAGCGCCTCGGCCGTCGTCCAGTCCGGTTCGGGGACGGCGAGGATGCGGGCGTTGAGCGCGGCGGGGCTGTCCCCAAGTGCCAGCGCGGCCAACTGGCCATAGAAGGTCGTCGGCCAGTGGGCGGCGATCTGATACTCGGCCGCTGCCTTCATGGTGCTGCCCTCGGCGGCGAGGGTGCGGGCGAGCCAGTAATGCGCCCGCGCCTGGGTGATGACGGCCGAGGAAAGGCCGGCGAGCGCGCGGAAATGCGGCTCCGCCTTGGCCGGATCATGCAGAAGGCGAAGTGCGATGAAGCCGGCGAGAAATTCCTCCTCGCCACGGTCGGCGGGCGCGGGCGGCTTGATGAGGTCGACGAGGTCGTAGGCATGCGCCGCGTCGCCATCCGTGAGAAGGGCGCGGGCGAGGTGATTGGCCTCCTCCCACAGCGCATGCTGCTGCACGGGCAGGCCCGCCGCCATGGCGGCATTGCCGCCGCTCAGCCAGAAGGCATAGGCGTCGGGGTCGCTCCCGTTGCGGCGGATGAAGCGCGCACCCGCCAGGAACAGCCCCGGCTCGTGCTGGCGCGAGGGCGGCAGCGCGTCGAGCAGCGCGGCGCCGTCGGGGTTGTCGGCGTTGAGCGCGACCCAGACGAGGGCCGTAGGCTGATCGGCCGGAGCGAGGCGCGTCACCTGCGACTGGGCGGCGGGCGACTCCATACGGGCGAGCATCACGAAGCGCGCCCAGTCGTCGGACGGCCGCAGGATGCCGCCCCATTGGCTGAGGAAGGCCGCGACATCGGCGGGGCCCGTGATTCCGGTGCCGGTCCAGGCGCGCCGTGCCGCCTCGTCCGCATCGGTCGTGTCGTTCGCGGCGGCGAAGGCCTGAGCGCAGCGCAGCAGCGCCTTGGCCTCGTCGGGCAGGCGCCAGCGGCATTGGGCGAGAGCCGCCGACTGATCCGGCTCGTCGGCGAGGGCCTGTTCCCAGCGGGCGCGGAGCAGCGCCTGCTGGGGCCAGTCGGGGTTCGTCTGCATGAAGGCGCTGATCTCGGCGGCGCTGGCCTGCCCCCGGGTCAACAGGCGGTAGTAGGTAACGACCTTCCCGGCCACCGGGTCGGCGTATCGCGCGGCGAGCGCATCGGCCGCGGTCCAGTCGTGGGCCGCGACGGCGTCCATCGGCGTCGTGCCGGGCGCCACCCCGCTCGCCTGGGCGGCGGCGGCGGGAGGTCGGGCGATGAGCAGGCAGGCGACGACGACAGCGGCCCCAAATCTCTTCACGGGAAGTCTGTTCACGGCGAGAGTCTCTTCACAGCGAGTCTCTTCACAGCCTGCGCTACCCCTTTCTGCGGATCTCATCATCGCCCATGCGGGGCGGTTCGCAAAGGGAGGAGCGGACCCGCTTGTCTCTCGTCACCTCATCCGGGGAGGCGCGTCCGCTGCGCGGGATGCGCCGCTTGCGACCGGCCGCCGCCGGTCCTACTTTCCCGCCCTTCACGCACCCGCAGCCGAAGGGCCCGGCCGCCGCAGCCCCCGGGGTTCGCTCCGGCCATGGCGCCACGCCGTGCAGAGACGAGGATACGACCATGTTCAAGGGCTCGCTCGTTGCCCTCATAACGCCGATGCGGGCCGATGGGTCGGTCGACGAGGCGGCTCTGGAGCGCTTCGTCGACTGGCAGATCACCGAGGGCACCCACGGCCTCGTGCCCGTCGGCACCACCGGCGAGTCGCCCACCCTCAGCCACGAGGAACATCGCCGCGTGGTCGAGATCACGATAGCCGTCGCCGCCGGCCGCGTGCCGGTGATCGCGGGTGCGGGCTCGAACAGCACGGCCGAGGCGATCGACCTCGCGCGCCATGCCAAGCGCGCGGGCGCCGATGCGGCGCTCGTCGTCACGCCCTACTACAACAAGCCGACCCAGGAAGGGCTCTACCTGCATTTCAAGGCGATCGCGGACGAGGCCGACATCCCCGTCGTCATCTACAACATTCCCGGCCGCAGCGTCGTCGACATGAGCGTCGAGACCATGGCGCGCCTCGCGAAGCATCCGAACATCGTCGGGGTGAAGGACGCGACCGCCAACCTCGCCCGCCCGCTCCAGGTACGGCGCGCCTGTGGCGCCGGGTTCTGCCAGCTCTCGGGCGAGGACCACACCGCCGTCGCCCATCTCGCCTCGGGCGGCGTCGGCTGCATCAGCGTCACCGGCAACATCGCGCCCCGGCTGCTCAGCGAGATGCACCTCGCCTGGCAGCGCGGCGAGGTCGCGGACGCGATCGCCATCCAGCATCGCCTCGTCCCGCTGCACGACGCGATGTTCGCCGAGACCAATCCCGGCCCGGTAAAATACGCCGCCCATATGCTGGGCTTCGGCGAGCCCGATTGCCGCCTGCCCCTGGCGCCGATCAGCGAGGCCACGCGCGGCCAGCTGCGCGCCGCCATGGTCGAGGTCGGCCTGTTGAACTGACATGGCCGAAACCAAGGAGAAATCGAAGTCCGGCCTGATCTCGCACGGCATCGCCTCGCAGAACCGCAAGGCGCGGTTCGACTACACCATCAAGGAGACGGTGGAGGCCGGCATCGTGCTCAAGGGCGCCGAGGTGAAGTCGCTGCGCCACGGGCGGGCGACGCTGACCGAGGCCTGGGCGGGCGAGCGCGACGGCGAGCTTTGGCTGTTCAACGCCTATATCCCTGAATATCAGGGCGGCGTGCTGTCGCGCTTCGAGCCCCGCGCGCCGCGCAAGCTCCTGCTCAAGCACAAGCAGATCAACCAGCTGACGGGGCAGGTCGCGCGCAACGGCGTCACCCTCGTGCCGCTGCAGATCCATTTCAACGACCGCGGGCTGGCGAAGGTTCTGCTTGGCGTGGGCGAGGGCCGGCAGAAGGCGGATAAGCGCCATGCCATCGCCGCGCGGGACTGGCAGCGGGATAAGGCCCGGCTGCTGCGCAACAAGGGATGATGCCGGGCTCAGCTCGCGCGGGCGTCTCGCTGGCGCCGCCGCGGTTCAGCCTCGGCGCGATAACGGGTGCCGTGGTGTCCTGCGCGGCCCTGGTCGGTCTCTCGATCGCCTTCGTCGACCGTCCGGTGGCGCTGCTGATGCACGGGACCTTCCATCGCAGCTACTGGTTCGCGCCGCTCGCGGGGATCGGGCAGATCCCGCTGTCGCTCGCCGGCCCGGCCCTGATCGTCGCGTCCATCGCGGCATGGCGCGGCTGGCGGCCGGGCAGCCGTGGCTGGTCCATCATCGTCTGCGCCATCGCCGTTGTCGTCACCATCAACATGAAGGACGCGCTCAAGGGGGCGTTCGGCCGCACCTGGCCGGAAACCTGGGTCCAGAACAACCCGTCCTTCATCCGCAATGGCGTCTACGGCTTCTGGCCCTTCCATGGCGGCGAGGGCTGGGCGTCGTTCCCCTCGGGCCATACCGCCGCCATCGCCGCCGTCGCCGGGGTGCTGTGGTGGCGGATTCCGGAGTGGCGCTTGCTCTGGGCGCTGCTCGTCGTCCTCACCGCGTCCGGGCTGGTCATCGATACCTACCATTTCCTGGGCGATGTCATCGCCGGCGCTTATCTCGGCTTCGCCTGCGGCAGCGCCATCGCGCTGCTGACCTCCGTGATCCGCTTCGAACCGGCGTGACGACGGTCGTACGCGACCAAGCGCTGATGGCCGAGGCGCTGGAGCTGGCGCGGGCGGCGCTCGGCACCACAGCGCCCAATCCCGCAGTCGGCTGCGTCATTGCCCAGCATGGCCGCGTCGTCGGGCGCGGGGCGACGCAGCCGGGCGGGCGGCCCCATGCCGAGGTCGTGGCACTCGCCGATGCCGGAGAGGCGGCGCGCGGCGCGACCGCCTATGTCACGCTCGAACCCTGCGCCCATCATGGACGCACCCCGCCCTGTGCCGACGCCTTGATCGCGGCCGGTGTCGCCCGCGTGGTCGTGGCCCATGCGCAGGACCCCGACCCCCGCGTCCAAGGGCGCGGCCTCGCCCGGCTGCGCGCGGCGGGCATCGTGGTCGAGACCGGGCTGATGGCAGAGGAGGCGCGCGAGACCCTGGCGGGATTCGCCAAGACCATGACGCAGGGGTTGCCCTGGGTCACGCTCAAGCTCGGCGTCACGCTCGACGGCTGCATCGCGACCCGGAGCGGCGAGAGCCGCTGGATCACCGGCCCCGGCGCGCGGCAGGTGGTGCAGCGGATGCGCGCCGAGCATGACGCGATCCTCGTCGGCATCGGCACCGTGCTGGCCGACGATCCCGGGTTGCGCTGCGGGCTAGAGGGGCTGGGCGACCGCCCGCGCTGGCGCGTCGTCGCGGATAGCCGGCTGCGGACGCCGCTGGGCAGCCAGATCGTGCGGCAGGCCGGCACCCACCCGCTGATCCTGTTCGCGGCCCATGATGCGCCGGAGACGGCCGCCCGCTTGCTGCGTGAGGCGGGCGTCACCATCCTTCATTGCGACACGGATGCGGCGGGGCGGATCGACCTCGCGGCCGCGCTGCGCCGTCTGGTGGAGATCGGCCTCACCTCCGTGCTGAGCGAGGGCGGCAGCCGGATGGCGGGCGGCCTGTTGCGGTCCGGGCTCGTGGACCGGCTGGCCTGGCACCGTGCCCCGCTGCTGCTGGGCGACAGTGGGTTGCAGGCCATCCGGGGGCTCGGCGTCGAAAGGCTGGCAGACGCTTTTCGCCTGCGTCTTTTCGCGCGGCAGGAGTATGGAGAAGACGTGCTGGAAACGTATGATGTTTTACCGCCCGCTCCTTCTCGCTAGTTTCGCGCGTGGAATAGCGGTGCGACTACTGCCTGTCGTGTCGTCTGGAACCCCCGCATGACCCATCTGCAGCCCATCCCCACACCGGCGGAGCCTATGCTCGACTGTCACCCCCGCATGCCCGTGATGATCCCGATCGGCCCCGAAGGGGTGCCGGCGGAATTCATCGGCTTCGACGGGCTCGACGGTCTGGAGCATGTCGCCATCCGCTTTACCGGACGCCAGCCGGATGCGTCCCGGCCGGTGCTCGTGCGGTTGCATTCCGAATGTCTCACCGGCGACATCTTCGCCTCCGCCCGATGCGACTGCGGCCATCAGCTGCATGAGGCGATCGAGATGCTGTCGGAGGAGGGCGGCATCCTGCTCTATCTGCGGCAGGAGGGCAGGGGTATCGGCCTCTATGCGAAGCTCGACGCCTACCGGCTGCAGGACCAGGGCGTCGACACCTACACCGCCAACCGCTGGCTCAACCTGCCCGAGGATGCGCGCAACTACACGGTGGGCGCACGGATGCTGCAGGCGCTGGGCGTCGACCGCATCCGCCTGCTGACGAACAACCCCGACAAGGTGGCGCAGCTCGGCGCGGCGGGCATCGACGTGGCGGAGGTCCGCCGAACGGGCGTCTATGTCACGGACGCGAACCGCGCTTACCTCCAGGCGAAGTTCCGGCATCGGCACATGATCGACCCCCTCGCCATCCTGCTGGCCGGGGAGACGGAGCAGCCGTAACCGGCACAGGGGCGCAAACGGCCAAGCGCGAGGTCGCAACCGTGCGCCCGCGCGCACGGCCTTTGGCTCAAGCTCCGTCGCCTAAGCTCCATCCGCCGAACGCCGTCAGAGAGTGCCCATGGCCCCGTCCTCCAGCCTGCAGCCGCAATACATTCTGAGCATCGCCTCGCCCGACCGGCCCGGCATCGTGGCCGCCGTGACGGCCCTTTTGTTCGAGGCCGGCGGCAACATCCTGGAAGCCCAGCAGTTCGACGATCTGCAGAGCAAGCGCTTCTTCATGCGCGTCGTGTTCGTCGGCGACGGGGAGGCGGCGGGCGACGCCGGCAGCTTCGCCGAGCGGTTCCGGACGCAGTTCGCGCCGACCGCGGAGCGCTTCGGCATGAACTGGACCCTGCGCGGCCGGTTGGAAAAGCGGCGCGTCATGATCCTCGTCTCGAAGTTCGATCATTGTATGGTCGATCTTCTGTATCGCTGGCGGCTCGGCGAGCTGCCGATGGACATCACCGCGATCGTCGCGAACCATCCTCGCGAGACCTACGCCAACGTCGACTTCTCCGGGCTGCGCTTCCATCACCTGCCGGTCACGCGGCAGACCAAGATGGAGCAGGAGGCCGAGCTTTGGGATCTCGTGCGTGAGACGGATACCGATCTCGTCGTGCTCGCGCGCTACATGCAGGTGCTGTCAGACGGGCTGACCGCCAAGCTCAATGGCCGCTGCATCAACATCCACCACTCCTTCCTGCCCGGCTTCAAGGGTGCCAAACCCTACCATCAGGCTCATGAACGCGGCGTGAAGCTGATCGGCGCCACCGCACACTACGTCACCAGCGACCTCGACGAGGGCCCCATCATCGAGCAGGACGTGGAGCGTATCAGCCACGCCGACACACCCGAGGATCTCGTGCGCAAGGGCCGCGACATCGAGCGGCGGGTGCTGGCGCGCGCGGTACGCTACCACCTCGACGGGCGCGTCATCCTGAACGGCGGCAAAACCGTCGTCTTCACGGAATAGAGGCTCATGGCGCTGGCGAGGATCATCGACGGCCGCGCCTTCGCGGCGGGCATACTGGCCGAGGTCACCGCCGAGACGGCGGAGCTCGCGGCGGCGGGCGTCGTGCCCGGGCTCGCCGTGGTTCTGGTGGGCGAGGACCCGGCGAGCCAGATTTACGTACGGAACAAGGCGCGCACGACGAAGGAGGCCGGCATGGCCTCGTTCGAATACCGTCTCGATGCCGAAACTTCGGAGCGCGATCTGCTGGCGCTGGTGGCGGAGCTCAACGACGACCCCGCCGTCCACGGCATCCTGGTGCAGCTGCCTTTGCCACGGCACATCGACAGCGCCCGCGTGCTCGACGCGATCTCGCCCGACAAGGACGTGGACGGCTTCCACGTCATCAACGCCGGGCGTCTGGCGGCAGGGCTGCCGGGTCTGGTGCCCTGCACGCCGCTTGGCTGCCTGCTGATGCTGAAGGCTGAACTGGGCGACCTTTCGGGCGCGCGGGCCGTGGTTCTCGGCCGCTCGAACATCGTCGGCAAACCGATGGCGGCGCTGCTGCTGCGGGAAAGCTGCACGGTGACGATTGCCCATTCCCGCACGCGCGACCTGGCGGAGGAGTGCCGCCGCGCCGATATTCTGGTGGCGGCGGTCGGCCAGCCCGAGTTGGTCCGGGGCAGTTGGATCAAGCCCGGTGCGACGGTGATGGATGTCGGCATCAACCGCGTGGCGGGCGAGGGCGGGAAGACGCGGCTGGTCGGCGACGTGGCCTTCGCCGAAGCGCTGGAGGTGGCGGGGCGGATCACCCCGGTTCCGGGCGGCGTAGGTCCCATGACGATCGCCTGCCTGCTGCGCAACACGCTGACCGCGGCGAAGCGGATCGCCTGAGGGAGCTACCGGAGCAACCCCGCCAATGCCAGCAGCAGGGCCGGCGGCATCACCATGGCCCCGCGCGCCAGGAAGGTAAGGAAAGTCACGTCCTCGCCCTCGCGCCGGATGGCGGTCAGCCACAGGATCGTCGCCAGCGACCCGGTGATCGAGAGGTTCGGCCCCAGATCGACGCCGATCAGCAGCGCGTCCGTCACCGGCTGCGGCAGGTGACCGGCCGTCACGGTCGAACTCGCGACCAGCCCGGCGGGCAGGTTGTTCATCACGTTGCAGACGAGCGCCAGCACGATCCCGGCGCCCCAGGCCGTCGCCTGGACCGAATGCTCGGCCTGCGCGTGCAGCCAGTGCGCCAGCGCCGCGATCGAGCCGGTATCGCGCAGACCCTCCACCAGCACGAACAGACCCCCGACCAGCGGCAGCACGAGCCAGGAGATGCCGCGCAGCGTCGCCCACGGCGCCTCGCGGTTCCGCCACAGCACCACGAGGGCGGTCGCGACCCCCGCCACCGCCGTCGGCAGGCCGAGTTGTACGTCCGCCGTCGAAGCAGCGAGCAGCAGCACCGCCGTCAGCCCGATGCCGATCGCGGCGACGAGGCCGCCCGGCGGCAACGCCGGCTGCTCGATCTCGGCGTCGACCGTCCCGGCGAGATGCCGCCGCTCGATCAGCAGCAGCGCGCCGAGCGTCGCCGCCACCGACAGCACCGAGGGCAGCAGGAAGTGCCCGAGCCAGGTGAACAGCGGCGGCATGTGGCTGGCATAGAGCACGAGGTTCGCCGGGTTGGAGATCGGCAGGATGAAGCTCGCGGCGTTGGCGATGAAGGCGCAGACGAACAGATAGGGCAGCGGCTCGGCGCGAGCCTTGCTCGCGACCGCGAAAACGGCGGGCGTCATCACGACTGCGGTCGCGTCGTTGGAGAGGAAGGCGGTGACGACGGTGCCGACGCCGTAGATCAGCAGGAACAGCCGCCGTGCCGATCCGCCCGAGCGGCGCACGGCGAACGCCGCCAGCCAGTCGAACAGGCCTTCGCGCCGGGCGACCTCGCTCAGCAGCATCATGCCCGTGAGGAACAGATAGACATCGGTGCCGCGCCCGACCGCCTGCAGCGCGTGGCGCCAGGGCAGCAGGCCGCCTGCGACGAGGATGATGGCGCCGGTGACGGCCCAGACGGCTTCAGGCAGCCGCCAGGGGCGGATGATGACGCCGGCTGTCGCGACGATCACGACGAGCCAGGTCAGCCAGTGCATCCACGTCTCCGTGCGGGGTTGTCGTCAGGCGCAGCCACCACTGCCCGCGCTGCCGGGCGGGGGAGCGGTGGATGATGAGGCTAGATTTAGGACGGCGCCCGGTTAGGCAAGCACCACATCCGCGTGGAAGGCGTTGCCCGCCGTCGTCGCCGCGATGTGGCCGCGCCGGATGGCGAAGTCGCTGAAGTGCTCACCGTGCTGGCGGCCTTCCGCGTATTCCTGGAACAGCGGCCCGAGCGCGCCGACGATGGCGTCGTGCCCGACATCCTGGGCGTAGAGCTTGTTCAGCCGCTCGCCCTCGAAGCTGCCGCCGAGATAAAGGTTGTAGGTCCCGGGCCCCCGGCCGACGAGCGCGATCTCGGCCAGATAGGGACGCGCGCAGCCGTTCGGGCAGCCGGTCATGCGGATGACGATGTCGTCCTCCGTCAGCCCGGCCTTCGCAAGCTCGCCCTCGAGCGCCGTCAGCAGTTCCGGCATGTAGCGCTCGCTCTCGGCCAGCGCGAGGCCGCAGGTCGGCAGCGCCACGCAGGCCATGGCGTTGCGGCGGAGTCCGCTATCGGCGCCGATGGCCATGTTGTGCTCGGCGAGCAGCGCTTCGAGGGCGGGCTTCTGCGCCTCGGAGATATTGGCGATGGTGAGGTTCTGGTTCGGCGTCAGGATGATGACGCCGCCATCCAGCATGCGCGCGATCTCCCGCATCCCGGTCTGGAGCCGCTTGTCCGGCCAGTCCTTGATGCGGCCGCTCTCGATGAACAGCGTCACATGCCAGGCGCCGTCGTCGCCCTTCACCCAGCCATAGCGGTCGCCGCGCGCGGTGAACTGCGGCACGTGAACGGGTCCGAGTTTGTAGCCGAGCCGCGTCTCCACCTCGCGGCGGAACCAGTCGATGCCGTGGGTCTCGATCGTGTATTTCAGCCGCGCGTGCTTGCGGACCGAGCGGTCGCCGTAGTCGCGCTGCACCAGCACGACCTTCTCGGCCACGTCCACGGCCTGTTCGGGCGTGCAGAAGCCGAGCACGTCCGCGGTGCGCGGGAAGGTGTCGGTCTCGCCATGGGTCATGCCCATGCCGCCGCCGACCAGCACGTCCCAGCCGACGATGTCCTGGCCCTCGACCACGGCGACGAAGGACAGGTCGTGGGCATAAACGTCCACGTCGTTCTGCGGCGGCACGGCGACCGTGATCTTGAACTTCCGCGGCAGGTAGGTCTTGCCGTAGATCGGCTCGTCCTCCTCGCCTGCCTCCCGCGACGCATCGACGACCTTTTCGTCATCGACCCAAATCTCGTGATAGGCGGTCGTGCGCGGCGAGAGATGCGCGCTGATGTCGTCGGCGAGCTTCAGGGCCGTCGCGTGCTTCGCGGTCTCATAGGGGTTCACCGCGCACATCACGTTGCGGTTCACGTCCCCGCAGGCGGCCAGCGTGTCCAGCAGCGCCTTGTTGATGCTGTTGATGGCCGGCCGAAGGTTGCTCTTGATGATGCCGTGGAACTGGATCGCCTGCCGGGTCGTGACGCGCAGCGTGCCGTTGGCGCGCTCCTCGGCGATATCGTCGAGCGCGAGCCACTGCGCGGGCGTCATCTGCCCGCCGGGGATGCGCACGCGCGCCATGAAGCTGAAGGCCTTCTCCATCTTCTTGCGGCCGCGCTCGGGCCGCAGGTCGCGGTCGTCCTGCTGATAGATGCCGTGGAACTTGGTGAGCTGGGTGTCGTCCTCGTCGAGCTGGCCGGTGATGACCTCGGTCAGCCCCTCGGCGATGCCGCCGCGCAGGCCCCGGCTGGCTTCCTTGATGCTCTCGTTGCGCGACAGCGGCTTCTTGTCTGAGGTGTCGGCCATATCAGGAATCCCTCAATACACGTCACGCAGATAGCGGCCGTCGCGCCGCAATGTGTCGAGCCTCGCTGCCGCCGCCGTCTCGTCGAACCCGGCCTGATCGGCGATGACGCGCACCAGCGCGTGGTTCACGTCCTTCGCCATGGCATTCGCGTCGCCGCAGACGTAGATCGCCGCCCCCTCCTCGATCCAGCGGAACAGCTCCTGCCGTTCCTCCCAAATGCGGTGCTGGACGTAGATCTTCTCGCGCTGATCGCGGGAGAACGCGGTGTCGATCCGGGTCAGCAGGCCGCTCGCCTTCCAGTCCTGCCATTCCAGCTGGTACAGGAAGTCGTGGGTGAAGTGCCGGTTGCCGAAGAACAGCCAGTTGCGGCCCGTGGCGCCCGTGGTCTCGCGCTCCTGCATGAAGGCGCGGAAGGGTGCGACCCCGGTGCCCGGCCCGATCATGATGACGGCGCGGTCGGGGTCGGACGGCAGGCGGAAATGCGGGTTGGGCTTGAGATAGACCTTCAGCGGGTCGCCCGCGCGGCGGCGCTCGGCGATGTCGACCGAGGCGACGCCCGACCGCATCCGGCCATGCGTCTCGTAGCGCACGGCGGACACCAGCAGATGCGCCTCGTCTTCGGCATAGGCCCAGGCGGAGGCGATGGAATAGAGGCGCCCCGGCAGGGGACGGAGCAGGCTCGTCAGCGTCGCGGCATCGAGCTGCATGGGTGCGGCCTCCAGCAGGTCGATCACGTGACGGCCCGGCAGCCACTCCCGCAGCGCGTCGGGGTCCGCCGCCAGCGCGCGCAGCTGGTTGCTGTCTGTAAGCTTCGCATAGGCCTCGATCTGCGGGCGCGTCACGGTCGTGATGTCCTGCGCCTCGGTCAGCGCCTGGCGCACCGCATCGTCGCCCGACAGGCCGGTGAGGGTCAGCATGTCCTCGACCAGCGTCGGGTCGTTCGAGGGCACGATGCCAAGCGCGTCGCCCGGCTTGTGGACGAGCCCCGAGCCTTCCAGCGACACCTCGACATGCCACGTTTCGGCCGAGGAGCCTGTGCCGTTCAGGTTGACCAGCTCCCTGATCTCGGCCTCGAAGGGGTTCTCGCGCGTGAAGCGCGGCTCGGCGTCGTCGTCTTCCTCGGCGTCCACTGGCGCGGCGGCGACGCTGCGGGCGAAGTCGACGTGAATGACGGCGCCCTCGTCCGTCCCCGCTTCGCTCTCCGTCTCCTTCTTCAGCAGGTCGAGGGTCGACGCGATCCAGGCTTTGGCGGGCGCGGCGTAGTCCACGTCGCATTCGACGACGGGGGCGAGGCGCTTGCCGCCGAGGGCCGCGAAGCGCTCGTCGAAGACATGGCCGGTCGAGCAGAAATTGACGTAGGCGCGGTCGCCGAGCGCCAGCACGCTGAAGCGCGTCTTGTCGAAGCGCGGCGCGCCGGGCGCCAGGATCGCCTGGTAGAAGTCGGCGGCGCGTTGCGGCGGATCGCCTTCGCCCCAGGTGCTCGCGATCATCAGCAGGTTCTCGGCCTTCGCCGCTTCGGCGACCGTGATCGTGCCGACATCGGCGACACGCGGCGCGAAGCCCATCTTCTGCGCCGCCTTGCGGACCGACGCCGCGAGAGTCTCGGCATTACCGGACTCGGTCGCGAACAGGATCAGCAGCGGCACCTTCCTGGCCGGCGCCTGGGCAGGCGCGGGGACGCCCTGCGCGCTGCCCGTCGCGGCCTGGAAGCCGGCGAGGAAGCCGCTCAGCCAGGCGCGCTGTTCGGGCGAGGTTTTGGTGATGACGCCGTTGAGGGCAGCGATCTCCTCGGGCCGGAACGGGGCGGAGTTCGGCAGCAGGGGCAGGCTTGGCATGTTGGCAACTATCACTCTCGGTGGGGCGCGGGCTCGGCGAGCCAGCCGCTCTGCGTCAAAAATCTCTCGGTCTTGGCAGCGAGCGCAGGCAGCTCATCGCCCTCTTGCCGCCATTGGTTCCGCCGCTCGCCAAGCTGGTCGAGCCGCTCCGCCCATTCGGGTCCGAATTCCTGCGCGAGATGCGCCCGGATGCGCTGCGCAAGCCCTGGGCTGCGCCCACCCGTCGAGACTGTGATTAACAATAAACCACGACGCAGTTCAGCGGTATTGTGGAAGTAGCAATGCTCCCGCCGGTCTTCGACATTGACCAGCACCTTGTGCCGCCGGGCCCGCGCCGCAAGCAGGCCTGCCGCCTCATCCTCCATCCCCACGACCCAGAGGACGTCCATCGCGGCGAGACTGGCGTCGTCGGGGAGGCCCTGACGGTAGCGGCTGCCCGCCGCGGTCTCCAGCTCGGCATCGGGCGCGTCGGCGTAGCAGAGGGCAGTAGCCGCTCCGCCCTCGCCAAGCAGGCGCCACCGCCGGAGCGCCGCCGCTCCATGGCCGGCGAGCGCGATCGTGAGCGTGTCAGGGTCGAGCGAAACCGGGATCATCCGCGCCATAAAGAAGATTTTGTCCTGGGCGGCAAGCGCCCGCGCGGAAAGAGTAAATTACTCCAAAGGCCTCCCGGAACGGCGAAGATCAATCTCCAGATGTGGGGCGCCACTCCCGTGACTTGCCCCTCTCCTGCCCCTGCCTTGCCCCGGGCGCGGCGGAGCGGGCAGGCGCCTCAAGGCGCGGGTGCCACCCCGGCCCCGGTTCCCGGCAGCGCCGCCGAAATCTGCGACTGCGACTGTGTCTGCAGCGCCGCCTCCTGCAAGGCTTGGGGCGGCCAGTCGCGGAAGAAGGCGCCGCCGATATTGGCCGCGAGCGTGATCAGGTCCCGCTGCATGCCGTCGAGGAAATCATGCAGCCCCTCCTCGATGATCCGCACCGCCGATCGTTCCAGCAGGGCCGCCCGCACATCCTCGATCTGCTCCAGCGCCTTTCGCGTGCCGCGCAACCCGTAGCTGGTGCGCAGCTGCGTCAGGTGCCATTCGGTCTGGCTCACGCAGAGCAGAACGCTGCGCGGAAAGCACGGATCGGCGAGCAGGAAGCCCACGACATCCCGGGCGCCGAAATCGACCGGGGCGATGCGTCTGAAGGCGTGGTAACCGGCAACCGCGCGCAGGATGCCGCCCCACTGCGTGCGCTCCTCCAGCCGCTGCTCCTCCTGGCCATAGGGCACGAGGCGGTGAAACTTGATGTCGAGCAGCCGCGTGGTCTGGTCGGCGCGCTCGATGAGCCGGCCCATCTCGTAGAAATGCCAGCCCTGGTCGCGAAACAGCGTGCCCTCGGTGATGCCGGTATGGGTCTGCACGCCCTCCTTGATGCGGGTGCAGAGGCGGGAGAGGCTGTCGCCCTGCAACTCCTGCTCCTGGACCTCCAGCAGATCCTTGTGGAAGACGTTGAGGTGCTTCCACATCTCGGTGCTGATGAGCGGCCGCAAGGTGCGCGCATTCATCCGCGCCGCCTCGATCGAGCCGAGGATCGAGTTCGGATTGCCGCGATCGAGCAGGTAATAGCGCTTCACGTTCTCCGGGCCCGGCGCGCCGTAGGCCTCGGCGAAATGCGTCTCGTCGGCGTGGATGCGGACCAGAGCGTCCCAGGCCTCGTTCTCCAGCCCCGGGCTCTCGAAGGTCTGTGTCACGTCGATGAGGCGGGCGAGGTTCTCCAGCCGCTCCATGTAGCGCGCCATCCAGAACAGGCTCTCGGCGTAGCGCGCGAGCAGAGGCGTCTGCTGGTTCAACGCGGGGCCTCCTCGGCGAGCACCCAGGTGTCCTTGGACCCGCCGCCCTGCGAGGAGTTCACGATGAGGCTGCCCGATTTGAGCGCGACGCGGGAAAGGCCGCCCGGCAGCACCCAGGTGCTGCGGCCCGTGACGGCGAAGGGCCGTAGGTCGAGGTGGCGTGGGCGGATGCCCTCGTCGGTGAGCGTCGGACCCACCGAGAGGCCGATCATCGGCTGGCTGATCCAGT
>JABBOH010000018.1:0-46637 GCA_019351895.1 Pseudomonadota bacterium | reverse complement strand
GATCCAGTTGGCGGGGTTCGCAACGAGTGCGGCGCGCGAGGCTTCGAGTTCGGCTTGGGTCGCGCGGGGGCCGATGATGATGCCGTAGCCGCCTGATTCGCCCACGGGCTTCGTCACCAGCTCGGGCAGATGGTCGAGCGTATAGGCCAGCCCCTCCGGCTCGCGGCAGATATGGGTCTCGACGTTGGGGATGATCGCGTCCTGGTCGAGGTAGTATTTGATGATGCGCGGCATGTAGGCATAGACGGCCTTGTCGTCCGCGACGCCGGTGCCGACGGCGTTGGCGAGCGCCACGTTCCCCCGCCTCCAGGCGCGGATGAGCCCCGGCACGCCGAGCATGCTGTCCGGCCGGAACACGGTCGGGTCGAGGAAGTCGTCGCCGAGCCTGCGGTAGATCGAGTGGACGGCGCGCAAGCCGGCGGTCGTGCGCATATAGACGCGGTCGTCCTCCACCGTGAGATCGGCGCCCTCCACCAGCGGCACGCCCATCTCGCGGGCCAGGAAGACATGCTCGAAATAGGCGGAGTTGTAGATGCCGGGCGAGAGCAGCACGACCTGCGGATCGCTCACGCCCTCCGGCGCGATTTCGGTCAGCGCCTCGCGCAGGCGGCGGCCGTAGTCGTCGACCGGCATCAGCGACATGCCGGCAAGCAGGTCGGGGAAGGCGCGGCGCATCAGGTGGCGGTTCTCGACGACGTAGGACACGCCCGATGGCGTCCGGGCGTTGTCCTCCAGCACGCGGAAGTCGCCGTGCTGATCACGGATGATGTCGATGCCGCAGATATGCACGTAGGTGCCGAAGCGGACCGGAAAGTTCTCCATCTCCGGCCGGTAGTT
The DNA here is from genome assembly GCA_019351895.1 of Pseudomonadota bacterium. Taxonomy (GTDB): domain Bacteria; phylum Pseudomonadota; class Alphaproteobacteria; order Acetobacterales; family Acetobacteraceae; genus Acidisoma. The sequence continues at coordinate 45,800 of JABBOH010000018.1, read as the reverse complement.
GACGTTCCCCAGAACGAGGTCGGCGGGGATTATTCCATCGCGGATGATCCGGCGCTCATGGTAGATGTCGTGCAGGAAGCAGTTGATGGCCGCGACCCGCTGTTGCACGCCGGTCTCGAGCTTCCGCCATTCGGCCGCGGTGATGATGCGCGGAATACAATCGAACGGAAGAATTCGATCGATCGCATTGGCTTCGGAATAGACGGTGAAGGTCACGCCGAGGCTCATGAGGTCGTTCTCGGCGGCCGTGGCGCGGGCGCGAAGCCCTTCCAGCCCGATCGCGCAAATCCTGTCCCGCACGGTTTGTGCCGCCCCGTTGTCGCCAGGGCGGTCGGTCGCCAGCTCGCATACAAACGGACCCGGATCGCAGTTCAGAAACAGATCCTGTAGAATATCCGTCACCCCTGCGTTGATGGACCCCGTCATCGGCTATAGGCGGTTTGCGCCCGGGCTGCCAGTATTTGCGCAGCCGGATCCGGCGCGCCTGACGCGGCCCCCGGCGCGCCGTCCGGGGCTCGGCGGGAAGCGCCCTGGGCCGCAGAATTTTATTTGCAAATCCGTGCAATACCGGCTTTACCTCACACGCCTGACCGTCCTGCTGCACGCGCCTTTCCCCGCATGATATCGCTTCATATGGCCCGGAGTTCACCATGAGCCGCCTGTTCGCTGCCGTAATGGCAACCGCCCTGCTCGCGCCCGGCCTCGCTTCGGCGTCCTGCCTCAAGGCGTACGAGGGGACGGCGATCAACGTCGCGGGCCTCAAAAGCCAGCTGATGGTGACGGCGCTCTCCTGCGACAGCCGGGACCGCTACAACAGCTTCGTCCTGTCCTTCCGTCCGACCCTGCAGCGGGAGGACACGGCCCTCAACAGCTACTTCCTGCACCATTACGGCCGCAACTGGCGTACCGAGCACGACGCCTACATCACCCAGCTTGCCAATATGCAGTCCGAGGCCAGCATCCACGAGGGCACCCAGTTCTGCCGGGACAATGTCGGCCTCTTCGGTCAGGTCCTGGCGCTGAAGACGGCGAAGGAGCTGATGGCCTTCGCCAACGACAAGCCCATGCTGCAGCCGATCGACGATGATGTATGCGGCGTGCCGCGCCACCCGGTCTATCACCCGACCCTGGTGCGAGCCGCGGTGCCCGTGACGGTTTCGCCCACCGGCCAGACGGTCGTCGCGCAGGAAACCCAGACCGCCGTCCCCGGGACGGCGCAGAAGCGCGGCATGTTCGGCAATATCGCGCACGGCATCGGCAGTATCTTCTGACGGCGGCTGGGGTCGCCCCCCGTCCGGGCCTGACACGGCCAAACGAAGCCAAATGAGGCGGGGCGAGGCCAGACGAGGTGGGGCGGGGCACTCGCCATGCGTGCATCGGTGATGTTTTCAGGGTGTATGGGCCTCCCCGCCGGGTAACATGACACGGCCCGGCGTCGATTCGGATGTGACGGTCGCCGCCGGTAACGACGGAAAGGGTTGCAATGGCCGCCATCGCCGAAGCACGCCGGCTGGTTTCTCCGGCCCTCATGGCGCTGATCCGCCGCCGGCTCGCCTCCCTCGCCGGGCTGGTGCTGGGCCTGCTCGGCATCGGCCTCGGCGTCGCGCTCGCCTCCTATCATCCGGCGGACGCGTCCCTCGACACGGCGGGGGCGGTGGTGCGCAACCTCGCGGGCCCCTTCGGCGCCATCATCGCCGACCTCTCCTGGCAGGGCTTCGGCGTCGTCGGCACCTTGCCGGTCTGCGTCATGCTGGTCTGGGGCTGGCGCATCGCCGAGCACCGGCGCCTCACCCATGTCTCGCTGCGTCTCCTGGCCATCGCCTTCGCCATGCCGCTGCTCGCGGGCGGTCTTGCCGACCTGCCGGTGCCGATGGGCCATTCGGGCTGGCTTTCCGCCGGCTGGGGCGGCGCCGCCGGATTTGCCGTCGGCAATCTTCTGATCGGCGGGGCGCATGCGGCCTTCGGCCCGCTCGGCACCGCCATCGCCTGGGTGCTCGAGATGGTGGCGGGTCTCGCCCTCATGGCCTTCGGCTTCGGCCTCACCGCCCTCGAATGGCGCGCCGCCGGCAGCCGCGCCCGAAGCGGGGCGGTGGGCGCCGTCGGCGCCGCCATCTCGCTGCGCTCGGGCCGGCGTTTCGGTTTCGGCCTCCGTATGGGGAGCGCCGGCCGTCGCTTCGGCGCGATCTTCGCCCGATTGCCCGACTGGGGGCGGGGCGGGCAAACGCCCGAGCCAACGCCGCATCCCATCTTCAACATCCCGCCGATGGACCCTGAGGATGAGCCGCGCGCCGAGGGCCTCGGCCTGCGCCGCGCGCCGCCCGCTTCCCCCTCTGGCGGATTGTCTGGCGCATTATCGGGCGCATTCGCCGGTGCATCCTCCGGCGCGGCCATGCCACGGGCAGAGCCGTCGCTCGGCGCGGCCGGTCCCGCTCAGGGCATGGCCGGCGATTCACGCATGGGCGACGTTCGGGCAGGCGACGCCCGGATCGGCGACACACGCATCCGGCCGCCGAAGGAGCGCCGGGCCGCGGCCTACCTGCCCGAGACGCCCCCGCCGAGCGCCGCCGGTTGGCGGCTGCCGCCGATCTCGCTGCTCAAGGACCCGCCGGCGCAGCATGAGGTCGGAATGAGCGCCGAGGCGATGCAGCAGAATGCCCGCCTGCTGGAGACGGTGCTCTCCGACTACGGCGTGCAGGGCAGCATCGTCGAGATCCGCCCCGGCCCGGTCGTCACGCTCTATGAGTTGGAGCCGGCCCCCGGCATCCGCTCGGCCCGCGTCATCGGCCTCGCCGACGACGTGGCGCGCAGCCTCTCCGTCACCGCCGTCCGCATCGCGACGGTGCCGGGGCGCAACGTGATCGGCATCGAGGTGCCGAACGCGAAGCGCCAGACCGTGTTCCTGCGCGAACTGCTGTCGGTCGAGGAATGGGGCAGCCATGCCGGCCGCCTGCCGCTCGCCCTCGGCAAGGACATCAGCGGCGCGCCGGTCATCGTCGATCTCGCCCGCATGCCGCATCTTCTGGTCGCGGGCACCACGGGCTCGGGCAAATCGGTCGGCATCAACGCGATGATCCTGTCGCTGCTGTTCCGTCTGTCGCCCGAGGATTGCCGCCTCATCCTGATCGACCCGAAGATGCTGGAACTCTCCGTCTATGACGGCATCCCGCATCTGATGGCGCCTGTCGTCACCGAACCCGCCAAGGCGGTGACGGCGCTGAAGTGGACGGTGCGGGAGATGGAGCGGCGCTACCGCGCCATGAGCCAGCTCAGCGTCCGCAACATCGGCGGCTATAACGAGCGTGTGGCAGAAGCCCGCGCGCGCGGGGAGGTCGTCACCCGCCGCGTGCAGACCGGTTTCGATGCCGAAACCGGTCGCCCGATCTTCGAGGAACAGCCGCTGGCGCTGGAGCCGTTGCCGTTCCTGGTTGTCATCATCGACGAGATGGCCGATCTCATGATGGTCGCCGGCAAGGATATCGAGGCTGCGGTGCAGCGTCTGGCGCAGATGGCGCGCGCCGCCGGCATCCACGTCATCATGGCGACGCAGCGGCCGTCGGTGGATGTCATCACCGGCACCATCAAGGCGAACTTCCCGACCCGCATCAGCTTCCAGGTCATCAGCAAGTTCGACAGCCGGACCATCCTGGGCGAGCAGGGATCGGAGCAGCTGCTGGGTCAGGGCGACATGCTCTACATGGCGGGCGGCGGTCGCATCACCCGCGTGCATGGCCCCTTCGTGACCGACCGCGAGGTCGAGGACGCAGTCGCCTTCCTGCGCGAGCAGGGCGAGCCGAACTACCTCGAGGAAGTGACCGAGGCCGACGAGGATACCTCCGGCGGCGGCAACCCCATCGCCTCCATGCCGGGTGCCAGCGAAGGCGAGAAGGGGCTGTTCGATCAGGCCGTGGCGCTTGTCGCGCGCGAGGGGAAGGCGAGCACGAGCTTCATCCAGCGGCACCTCCAGATCGGCTACAACCGCGCGGCGCGGCTGATCGAGCAGATGGAGAAGGAAGGGATCGTGGGTCCCGCCAATCATGTCGGCAAGCGCGAGGTGCTGGTCCGGCGCACGAACGGCGACGATGACGACATGTAGGCCGATCCGGGCCCGAGCGGCTCATCGCCTCGAGTTGCCTCATCGCCCCGAGTTGCCTCATCGCCCCGGGTTGCCTCATCGCCCCGGGTTGCCTCATCACATTGTGTAGCCGCTGACAGCTGCGCGGGCCGCCGCGCACGCCATTTCCCCGGACGGCCGGCGTGTCCACGTGAACAGCGCGCCGCCCCAGGGGGCAGAGGCATGGCGAAGACGTTGAAGCCGGGAACCGAGGTCGCCTGGAACACCGCCCAGGGCGAGACGCAGGGGTCCGTCGAGAAGAAGGTCACCTCCACAGCCCACGTCAAAGGGCACGTCGCGAGAGCGACCAAGGACGATCCACAATACAAGGTGAGGAGCGCCAAGACCGGCGCCGAGGCCATCCACGCGCCCGAAGCCCTGCGTCCGGTCGGCAAGGGCTGAGCCGGCGCGGCCATATCCTCCCGCCCCTGCGCCTCTCCGCGATCCCGATCAGCGAGGATGCCGATGGACATCGTGCTCACCATCAACGGCCGGCCCCATCACCTGAGCGTGGAGCCGCGCGTCGTCCTGCTGGACGCCTTGCGGGACCGCATCGGCCTCACCGGCACCAAGAAGGGCTGCGACCAGGGACAGTGCGGCGCCTGCACCGTGCTGATCGACGGGCAGCGCGTCCTCTCCTGCTTCGTCCTCGCCGCGACCGTCACGGGCGAGATCACGACGATCGAGGGCCTCGCGCCCGAGGGTGGTCCGCTGCACCCGATGCAGCAGGCCTTCATCGAGCAGGACGCCCTCCAGTGCGGCTACTGCACGCCGGGCCAGATCCTCAGCGCCATTGCCTGCGTCCATGAAGGCCATGCCGGATCGGCGGAGGAGGTGCGGGAATACATGAGCGGCAACCTGTGCCGCTGTGCAGCCTACCCGAACATCGTGCAGGCGGTGCTTCAGGCCGCGCCACAGATGGACGCGACAGCCGGGCCAACCTCGGCGGAGACCGTCTGATGCGTCCCTTCGCCCTCGAGATGGCTGATACGCCTGCGGCCGCGACGAACTACGCGACACAGAGCGCCGGCACCTACCTCGCCGGCGGCACCGTGCTGCTGGACCTGATGAAGCTCGACGTGATCGAGCCGCAGACGCTCGTCGACATCAACGCGCTCGCCGATACCTATGGCGCCATCGAGGCGGATGACGACGGGATCACCCTCGGCGCGCTGGTCCGCATGGCGGAGGCGGAGCGTCACCCGGCGATCCGCCGCGACTATCCGGTGATCCGGGATGCGCTGTGGCAGGCGGCGAGCCCGCAGCTGCGCAACATGGCGAGCCTCGGCGGCAACGTCCTCCAACGCACCCGTTGCAGCTACTTCCGCGACGTGAGTTGGCCCGAGTGCAACAAGCGCGCTCCAGGTTCGGGCTGTGCGGCGATCGGCGGCAACAACCGCCGTCTCGCGGTGCTCGGCGTCAGCGATCATTGCATCGCGAGCTATCCGGGTGACTTCGCCAATGCGCTGGTGGCCCTGGGCGCGGAGGTCGGACTCCGCTCGGCGGATGGCAGCGAGCGTCGCGTGCCCTTCGAGGATCTCCATCGCCTGCCGGGCGACACGCCCGAGATGGAGACGAACCTCGTGCCCGGCGAACTCATCACGGCCTTCCACGTCCCTGCCGGTCCCTGGACGCGCCGCTCGCTCTACCGGAAGGTGCGGGACCGCACCTCCTACGACTTCGCCCTCGCCTCGGCGGTGGTGGCGCTGCATCTCGAGGATGGCGTCGTCGCCGCGGCCCGCATTGGGCTTGGCGGTGTGGCCGCAACACCCTGGCGCGCGCATGAGGCCGAGGCGGCGCTGACCGGCCGTCCGCTGGACGAGGCTGCCGCCGAGCACGCGGCCGAGGCCGCCTTCGCCGGCGCCGTCACGCATGGGGGCAACGACTTCAAGCCGGAACTCGGCCGCCGCACGCTGGTGCGTGCGCTCCTCGAAGCCGCCGCGATGGAGGTCCTGCCGTGACGATCCAGGGGCCGATCCGGCCGCAGCCCTTCAGCCGCATCGGCAAGCCCACGCCCCGCATCGACGGCGCCGCCAAGGTGACGGGGCGCGCGCTCTATCCCTCGGATGAGAGTGTGCCGCACGCCGCCCACGCCTTCCTTGTCACCAGCCCGATCGCGCGGGGCCGCGTCGCGGGTTTCGACCTGGGCGACGCGCGCGCGGTGCCGGGGTTCCTCGATTTCCTCTGCCACGAGAATGTCGGCGGCCAAGCCAAACCGCCGAAGCAGATGGCGGGCGGTGAAACCACGACCACGATGGAGAGCGACCGCATCTGGCACGACGGCCAGATCATCGGCGTGGTTCTGGCCGACAGTTTCGAGGCAGCGCGCGAGGCGGCGTTCAAGGTCCGGATCCAGACCGAGGCCGAACCGCCCTCCGCGACCTTCGGCAGCGCGGGCACCACGGAGGAGCAGCGCGAGGACGAGCAGAAGGAGGATTTCGCGGTCGGCGACGCCGAGATGGCGCTCGCGGCGGCGCCCGTGATGCTCGACGCGTGGTACGAGACGCCGACCCAGCACCACAACGCGATCGAGTTGTTCACTACGACCTGCGCCTGGAACGGGCGGCAGCTGACGATCTGGGAGCCGAGCCAGTTCGTCTACGGCCTGCGCGGCAACGTGGCGCAGCAACTCGGGATCGAGCCCGCCGACATCCGTGTCGTTTCGAAGTTCGTGGGCGGCGCCTTCGGCAGCAAGGGCGGCGCGACCGCCCGCACCGCATGGATCGCGATCGCCGCGCGCCGCCTCGGTCGGCCGGTCAAGCTCGTCGCGACCCGCGACCAGGGCTTCACAATCGCGACCTACCGGGCCGAGACGCGCCACCATCTGCGCCTCGGCGCAAACGGGGAGGGGCGGCTCACCGCCGTCTCCCATGAAGGCTGGGAGGTCACGTCCCGGCCGAGCTTCTACAACGTCTCGGGCACCGAGACGACGGCGCGGATGTATGCCGCGCCCAATATCCTGACGCGTGTTGCCGTCGTCCATGCCGACCGCAACACGCCCGGCTTCATGCGCGCGCCGCCCGAGCAGCCCTACATGTTCCCGCTGGAATGCGCGATGGACGAACTTGCGGCCCGTCTTGGGATCGACCCCATCGAACTGCGGCGGCGGAACGAGCCCGCGCGCGACCCGGTGACGGGGCTCGCCTTCTCCGGCCGCCATCTGATGACCTGCTTCGACCGGGGCGCCGCCGAGTTCGGCTGGAACCGGCGGAACGCGCAGCCGGCTTCGATGCGGGACGGCGACTGGCTGGTCGGCCTCGGCTGCGCCGCCAGCACCTACACCGCCAATATCGCCGCGAGCACGGCCCGCGTGACGCTCCGGCCCGATGGGCAGGCGCAGGTTCGGCTCGCTGGGCACGACATCGGTACCGGCGCCTATACCGTCGTCGCCATTACGGCGGCGGATCGGCTTGGCCTGCCGGTCGGGCAGGTGACAGTCGAGATGGGCGACACCGAGTATCCGCCCGCCGCGCTCGCCGCCGGGTCCAGCCATACGGCCAGCATCACCCATGCCGTCGTCCGCGCCTGCGATGCCCTGCTGGCCCAGATCGCAACAGCCGCGACCGCCAGCAACGCCGGAGCGTTCGCCGGGCGCGAACCCGCGACGCTGTCCCTCCGGGATGGTCATCTCGTGGCGCCCGACGACAGCAGCGAAAGCCTCGCCGATGCTGTCGGCCGCATCAGCGCCGGGGCTGTCGAGGCCTATGCCGAGAACGTGCCGGACGGCATGCCGGCGGACGCGATCGGCAAGCTCTACCAGGGGCAGCTTCCGATCCTGCGCGGCCAGAAGCGGGTCGACATGACCGCCTATTCCTTCGGCGCGCAGTTCGTGGAGGTCCGCATCCATGCCCGAACGCGCGAAATCCGCGTGCCCCGCATGCTGGGCGCATTCTCGGCGGGCACCATCCTCAACCCGACCACGGCCCGCAGCCAGCTGATGGGGGGGATGATCTGGGGCCTCGGCTCGGCGCTGCTGGAGAAGACGGAAATCGACCAGCGCGCCGCGCGCTACACGAACGACAACATCGCCGAGTATCACATCGCGGTTAACGCCGATGTCCGGCGGGTCGATGTGATGATGCTGCCGGAGCCTGACGGGGCGGTGAACCCGCTCGGCATCAAGGGGATCGGCGAGCTTGGCATCGTTGGCGTGAACGCGGCGGTCGCCAACGCTGTCTTCCATGCGACCGGCCAGCGGGTGAGGCGGCTGCCGATCCGGATCGAGGATCTGCTCTGAGCCCGGGAAAGGCGCGGAGGGCCGATCGGCGGACCGTGGCCGGCCTACACCTGCGGCCTGGCCGAGACCTCGAGCAGGATCCGTTCGAGATCGGCCGGGCGGAACGGCTTGCGCAGGCTGGGTTTGCCCCGCCAGCGCGGGTCGAGCGCGGAATCGTCGTACCCCGTGCTGAAGACGAAGGGGAGGCCGAGGCGGTCGAACTCGAGCGCGACGCCGTCGCTGCGATGGCCCGCGACGTTCACGTCGAGAATGCCAAGGTCGACGCCGGCGGGGTTGGCCGTGAGAAACGCCAGCGCCTCGTCGTTATGGCCGAAGGGGCCGACAAGCGAGCAACCCAGCTCGCCCAGCACGTCTTCGAGAAGCATCGACAGAAGGGCCTCGTCCTCGAGGACGAGAACGCGCAGGCCGGTCAATCGGTTGGGCTGGTCCATGACCGTCTTCCACCAGACTGCGCATGCTATTGCAATAGTTCGGGCTCGCCGGAGACGCTGTCCGGGACTGCGGTCTCCAATTCCTGAAGCCAGGCGGTCGCGTTGCCGTCGGACGGCGCCCGCCAATCGCCGCGCGGCGAGAGGCTGCCCCCGGCGCTGACCTTCGGCCCGTTCGGCATCGCCGAGCGCTTGAACTGGCTGAAGGCGAAGAACCGCCGCAGGAAGACGCGCATCCAGTGCCGGATCTCGCGAAGATCATACGCCCTCCGGCGGTCCTCGGGGAAGCCCGGCGGCCAAGCGCCGCGCGCCGCATCCTCCCAGGCCATCAGCGCCAGGAAAGCGATCTTGGAGGGGCGGAAGCCGTAGCGCAGCACGTGGAACAGGGTGAAATCCTGCAACGCGTAGGGGCCGATCTTGGCTTCCGTGCTCTGCGGCGTCTCGCCTTCGCCCGCCGGCACGAGTTCCGGTGAGATCTCGGTGGCGAGGATCGCGTCGAGCGTGACGCCGACCTCGGGCGCGAACTGCCCGGAGCTGATGACCCAGCGGATGAGATGCTGGATGAGCGTCTTCGGGATGCCGCTATTGACGTTGTAATGCGCCATCTGGTCGCCGACGCCGTAGGTGCACCAGCCGAGCGCCAGCTCCGAAAGATCGCCGGTGCCGATGACGATGGCGTCGTGCTGGTTGGCGAGGCGGAACAGGTAGTCGGTGCGCAGGCCCGCCTGCACGTTCTCGAAGGTCACGTCGTAGACCGGCTCGCCGCGCCCGAAGGGATGGCCCATATCGGCCAGCATCTGCCGCGCCGCGGGACGGATATCGAGTTCCCGCCACGTCACGCCGAGCGACTCCATCAGCCGGATCGCATTCGTCTTGGTGGTGTCGCTGGTGGCGAAGCCGGGCATGGTGAAGGCGAGAATGTCGGCGCGCGGCAGGCCCAGCCGGTCGGCGGCGCGGGCGGCGACGATCAGCGCATGGGTGGAATCGAGGCCGCCCGAGACGCCGATGACCATCCGTTTGCCGCCGATGCCGCGCAGCCGCTGCACGAGGCCCGAGGTCTGGATGTTGTAGCCCTCGTAGCAATCCTGGTGCAGCCGCGCCGGGTCGCTCGGCACGAAGGGGAAGCGCTGCAGGGGGCGCTTCAGGCCGAGGTCGTGGTCCGGCGGATCGAGCCGCAGCGTGACGCGGCGGAACAGCGACGCGTCGACATCGATGGCGCGGCCGTTGTCGTCGAAGCTGCCCATGCGCAGCCGCTCCTGCCGCAGGCGGTCGAGGTCCACATCGGCGATGGCCCGTTGGGCCGCGAGCGGGAAGCGGTCGGTTTCGGCCAGCGTCTCGCCGAGTTCGAAGATCGAGGCCTGCCCGTCCCAGGCGACATCGGTCGTGGATTCGCCCGCCCCCGCGGCGGCATAGAGATAGGCCGCGAGGCACCGCGCCGACTGCGAGTTCGACAGCAGGCTGCGGGTGTCAGCCTTGCCGATGGTGATGTTGCTGGCCGAGAGGTTGGCGAGCACCGTCGCGCCGGCCAGCGCGCCGTGGGAGCTAGGCGGCACCGGCACCCAGACATCCTCGCAGATCTCGACATGCAGGACGAAGCCCGGAAGATCCTCGGCCTCGAAGATGAGGTCGGGGCCGAAGGGGATGTCCTCGTCGCCGAGGCGGATGCTGCCGCCCTCGGTGCCCGCGCCCGCGGCGAAGTGCCGCTTCTCGTAGAACTCGCGGTAGTTCGGCAGGTGCATCTTGGGCACGACGCCGAGGATGCGGCCGCGATGGATGACGATGGCGGTGTTGAACAGTCGGCGGCCGAACGCCAGCGGCGCGCCGACCAGCAGGATCGGCGTGAGGTCGCGCGTTGCCTCGGCGATCGTCAGCAGCGCTGCCTTGACCGCGTCGAGCAGCACGTCCTGCATCAGCAGGTCGTCGATCGCGTAGCCGGACACGCAAAGCTCGGGGAAGACCGCGAGCACAGCCCCCGCCTCGTGGCAGAGGCGGGCCTCGTCCAGGATGGCGCGCGCATTGCCCGCCGGGTCAGCCAGATGGCTGTCGATGGTGCAGGCGGCGACCCGCGCGAAGCCATGGCGGTAGAGCGAGCGGAAATTCATGCGTTCCACTTACGCGCCTTACTGCGCCGCTTCCAGCGCACCGGAGGCCTCCAGCCATTCCTCCTCCGCCGCCTCGATGTCGCGGTTGAGTTCCGCCAGCCGCATCTGCCCCTTGGTCACGTCCGCGCCGCTGCGCTTCGCATAGAAGTCCGGGTCGGCGAGGATCGCCTCCACCCGGGCGCGCTCCGCCGTCAGCTTCGCGATGCGCTTCTCCGCCTCCTGCGCGACCTTCCGCAGCGGCGCGAGCGCGGCCCGCGCCTCGGCCCGTTCACGCCGGTCATCCTGGCGGCTGGCCGTCGCCGGTTCCTGACGGCCCGATTGCGCAGCGGCGAGGCCAGAGAGGCGGGCGCGGTAGTCGTCCATATCGCCGTCGAAGGCGCTCGCCGTGCCGTCCGCCACCAGCCACAGCCGGTCCGCCACCAGCTCCACCAGATGCGGGTCATGGGTGATGAGCAGCACCGCGCCCGTATAGTCGGCGAGCGCCCGGATCAGCGCTTCCTTGGCGTCGATGTCGAGGTGGTTGGTCGGCTCGTCGAGGATGAGCAGATGCGGCGCGTCCCGGGTCGCGAGCGCCAGCAGCAGGCGGCCCTTCTCGCCGCCCGAAAGCTCGCTCACCTTGGTCTCGGCCCGCGCGGCGTCGAGGCCGAAGCGGGCGAGCTGGGCGCGCACCTGCGGCGGCAGCGCACGCGGCAAGGCGCGGGCCATATGGTCGATCGGGCTTTCCTCCGGCACCAGCGCCTCGGCCTGATCCTGGGCGAAGTAGCCGACGCGGAGGCCGGGCGCGCGGCGCATCTCGCCGCTCATGGGGGTGAGCGAGCCGCCGATGATCCGGGCGAGCGTCGACTTACCGTTGCCGTTGGCGCCGAGCAGCGCCACCCGGTCGTCCATGTCGAGGCTGAGCGAGATGTTCCGCAGCACGGGGTTGCCTCCATAGCCCGCCGAGACGCGGTCGAGCGTCAGGATCGGCGGCGCCAATTGCTTCGGCTCTGGAAACTCGAACCGCGTCGGCGCGTCCTCGATGACGTTTTCCACCGGCGGCAGCCGTTCCAGCGCCTTGAGCCGGCTCTGCGCCTGCCGCGCCTTGGTGGCCTTGGCGCGGAAGCGGTCGACGAAGGCCTGTATGCGGTCGCGCTCGGCGGTGACCTTCTCGACCATGCGGCGCTGCTGGGCGTTGCGCTCGGCGCGCAGACGCAGGAACTCGGCGAAGCCGCCGCTGCTCAGCGCGATCTTGCCGCGGTCGAGATGGGCGATCGCCTCGACGGATTTATCGAGCAAGCCCCGGTCATGCGACACGATGAGCGCGGCGCCGGGAAACTTGGCGAGCCAGCCTTCGAGCCAGAGCGAGGCTTCGAGGTCGAGATGGTTGGTCGGCTCGTCGAGCAGCAGCAGATCCGGATTGCCGAACAACGCGGCGGCAAGGGCAACCCGCATACGCCAGCCGCCGGAAAGCGCGCTCATCGGTCCTTCCTGCTTCTCCCGGCTGAAGCCCAAGCCGCCCAGGATGGCGGCGGCGCGGGCGGGCGCGCTCTCGGCCTCGATCGTGCGCAGCCGCTCGTGCACCTCGGCGAGGCGCACGGGGTCCGCGCCCTCCCGCTCGGCTTCGGCGAGGAGGTCCGTGCGCTCCCGGTCGGCGGCGAGCACGACGGCGAGCGGCGTCAGGTCCCCGCCCGGCGCCTCCTGCGCGACGGCGCCCATCTTCGCCCGCGCGGCGAGGCGGATGTCGCCGCCGTCGGGGATGAGGTCGCCCGAGATGGCGCGCAGCAGCGTGGACTTGCCCGCGCCGTTGCGGCCGATCAGGCCTATGCGCCGGCCCGGATCGACGGTGAGGTCGGCATTTTCCAGGAGCGGGCGGCCCTTGATGGAGATCGAGAGGTTACGGATGGTGAGCAGGCTCATGGCGCGTCATTTAGTGCGAAACGGTGCGCGGCGGAACGGTGTGGCTTGCCGGGGCAGGGCGGACCCTCTAAAGGCCCGCCCATCCTCCATCCCAAGAAAGAACCTGTCACCATGGCCATCGAGCGCACGCTCTCCATTCTCAAGCCCGACGCCACGCGGCGCAACCTCACCGGCAGCATCAACAAGGTCTTCGAGGAGGCCGGCCTCTCGATCCTCGCCCAGAAGCGCATCCAGCTGACACGCGCTGAGGCCGAGGCCTTCTACGCCGTGCACAAGGAGCGCGGCTTCTTCAACGATCTGGTCGGCTACATGATCTCCGGCCCGGTCGTGGCCCAGGTCCTGTCGGGCGAGAACGCCGTCGCGAAGAACCGCGAGCTTATGGGTGCCACGGACCCGAAGAAGGCAACCGAGGGCACGATCCGCGCGATGTTCGCCGAGAGCATCGAGGCGAATTCGGTGCATGGTTCCGACAGCGCCGAGAACGCGAAGAACGAGATCTCCTTCTTCTTCGCCGAGATCGACATCGTCGGCTGAGACAGGCGAGCCGTCGGGCGGGGATCGGCCTCGCCTGACGGCCGCATGTTCGTCCCCTACATCCGCAGAAAGAAGGCGGCCACTGCCACGACGATGGCAACCCCGATGAGGTTGCCGAACAGCCGCTTGCCGAAATCGCCCCAGAGCGCGCGAATATCAGCGCTCAGGGCGTCGGGCAGCGTATCCTCGCCGGCTGTAGCCGCTTCGTGAACGACGATGCATTGGTCGGGCATGGCCATGATCCCCGTCGTTTCCGATGCCGGATCTAGACCGGGCCGCCGACCCTCGGCAAGGGCCCGGAGGCGACCTCCCGCAGCGCTTCAGGATAAAGCCGGTGCTCCTCCGTCAGAACCCGCGCGGCGAGCGTCTCCGGCGTATCGCCGGGCAGGACGGGCACTTCCGCCTGGGCCAGGATGGGGCCGGAATCGAGATCCTCGTTCACCAGATGCACGGTGCAGCCGTGCCGCGTCTCGCCCGCCGCCAGCACCCGCTCATGCGTGTGAAGACCCTTGTAGGCGGGCAGCAGGCTCGGATGGATGTTGAGCATCCGCCCCGCCCAGCGCCCGACGAGGAAGGGCGACAACAGTCGAAGATAGCCTGCGAGGCAGACGATCTCGACACCGGCCGCGCGCAGCGCCGCGTCGACCGCCGCCTCATGCGCCGCGCGGTCGCCGCCGAAGGGCCGGTGGTCGATGGCCCGGGTCGCGATGCCGTGGGCCGCCGCCGTCGCGAGGCCGCCCGCATCGGGGCGGTTCGACAGCACGAGCACGATCTCGGCCGGATAGTCCGCCGCCGCCGCCGCCGCGACGAGCGCTTCCATGTTGGAGCCGCGACCGCTGATCAGGATCGCCGTCCGGCGCTTGGGCTGCACGGGCGTCAGCCCGGCCAGCCCGAAGGGGTCGCGACCTCCGCCCGCGCCGGGCCGTCGCCTGCCTCCAATGCGCCGATGGTGAAGACGGTCTCGCCCTCGGCCTCCAGGATGCGGCGCGCCTCGGCCTCGTGCTCGGGTGCCACGATCAGCGCCATGCCGACGCCGCAGTTGAAGACGCGCAGCATCTCCTCCGCCGCGATGCCGCCGGCGCGCGCGAGCCAGCCGAAGACGGGCGGCACATCCCAGCGCGCCGCATCCAGCTTCGCCACCGTCCCTTCGGGCAAGGCGCGCGGCAGATTGCCGGGCAGGCCGCCGCCGGTGATGTGGGCCGCCGCCTTCAGAAGTCCTGCCCGGTGCAGCGCCAGAACCGACAGCACGTAGAGCTTCGTCGGCACCATCAGCGCCTCCGCGAGGCTCATGCCGGGCGCGAAGGGCGCGGGCGCGTCCAGCGCGACGCCCGCCGATGCCGCCACCCGGCGGACCAGCGAGAAGCCGTTGGAATGCACGCCCGACGCGGCCAGCCCTAATACGATATCTCCGGGCACCACGGCTCCGGGCGCCACATCGCGCGGCAGCAGCGAACCGCGCTCGGCGGCGCCCACGGCGAAGCCCGCCAGGTCGTAGTCGCCGCCGTAATACATGCCGGGCATTTCGGCCGTCTCGCCGCCCACGAGCGCGCAGCCCGAGCGGCGGCAGCCCTCCGCGATCCCGGCGATGACGCGCTTCGCGGCCGCGATGTCCAGGCTGCCTGTCGCGAAGTAGTCGAGGAAGAACAGCGGCTCCGCGCCCTGGACCACGAGGTCGTTCACGCACATGGCGACGAGGTCGATGCCGACCGTGTCGTGCAATCCGTGGTCGATGGCGATCTTGAGCTTGGTGCCGACGCCGTCGGTGGTCGAAACGAGCACGGGATCGGTGAAGCCCGCGGCGCGGAGATCGAACAGCGCGCCGAAGCCGCCGAGGCTTCCCATGACGCCCGCCCGCGTGGTCGCGCGCGCCAGCGGCTTGATCGCATCGACCAGCGCGTCCCCGGCTTCGATATCGACGCCGGCGTCCCGGTAGGTGGCGCCGTTGGCGGGATAGGCCGCTCTGGTCATCAAGGCCCTCGATGCGCTAGGCGTTCGTGCTGAGCGCTGCCGTGCGGGGGCAGGGCGCCGAGCCAAAACGAGGTTGGGAATAGAGTGTGACGAGGCGCGGACACAATCACAGCCGTCTGCGTGGCGCAACCGACAGCGCGGGCGCGACAGCCCCGCCGCGCGCCGCTCCCCGTGTCCGCCGTCTCGCCGCCGGTCGCGCCGGATGATGCGTCCCCGGGCGGCTCCCATCCCGCCCGCCGCGCCGGCGCCCCCTGCCGCGCCCGCCGCGCCGGCGCCCCCTGCCGCGCCCCCTGCCGCGCCCCCTGCCGCGCCCGAGCCGTCGCCGCCGTCGCCGCCGCACGCCACGCGCAACCAGCGCGTGGGCCTCATCGCGGGCCTGCTGCTGGCGGTGATCCTCTGTCTCTACCTGTTCTCCTCGATCCTGCTGCCTTTCGTCGCCGCCACCGGCATCGCCTATTTCCTCGATCCCGTCGCGGTGCGGATGACGCGGCTGGGCATCCGGCGCTGGCTCGCCGCCGTGATACTGGTGATCGGCCTGCTCGCCGCCATGCTCGCTTTCGCGCTGCTGCTGTATCCGATCATCCTGTCGCAGATCGGGCTGCTGCTGGAACGGGTGCCGGGCTACGTGGTCGAGGTGCAGGCCTGGGCGAACGGCACGCTGTCCCACCTTCAGCAGCACCTCGGCTCCGACTTCGTCGACAACAAGCTGCGCGAGATCGTCAGCGCCCATGCCGGGGCCATGATCCCCTTCGCGGTCGGGGCGCTGGCGCGCGTCATCGGCGGCGGCTTCGCCATCTTCAACGCGCTGACCCTGCTGGTCGTGACGCCGATCGCGGCCTTCTACCTGCTGCGGGACTGGCCGCGTCTGGTCGCCCGCGCGGACGCGCTCATCCCCCGCCGCTACAGCGCGATCGTCCGCGCCCAGGTGCACGAGGTCGACCGCATCCTGTCGGCATGGCTGCGCGGCCAGTTACTGTGCTGCCTGATCCTCGCCGCCTTCTATGCGATCGGGCTCACCGTCGTCGGGCTCGATCTCGGCCTGATCGTGGGGCTCACGGCGGGCATGCTGTCGTTCATCCCCTATGTCGGGACGATCACCGGCGCGGTCACCTCGATCGGGCTCGCCATCGCCCAGTTCCCGGACTGGAGCGGCGTCTTTCTGGTCGCAGGGGTCTTCGTCCTCGGCCAGATCCTGGAGGGCTACATCATCTATCCCCGGCTGCTCGGCAACCGCGTGGAGCTGCACGACGTGCTCGTGATCTTCGCGCTCCTCGCCGGCGGGGCGGCCTTCGGCTTCCTCGGCGTGCTGCTCGCCGTGCCGGTCACCGCCGCCCTCGGCGTGCTGGTGCGGTTCTGGATCAGGCGCTATCTGCGCAGCCCTCTCTATCTCGATCCGCCTCCGGGCGATGGGTTCTCGCCATGACCGACAGTGCTGCAGCGGGCGAGGACGACCTCGCCATCCGGCAACTCGCCCTGCCCTTCGCCTATACGCCCCGCTTCCGGGTGGAGGATTTCGTCGCCGCGCCCTCCAACGCGGCGGCGCGGGTCTGGCTCGGCCGCACGGCGGACTGGCCGAACCACCGGCTGGCGCTGACCGGCGAGGCCGGCTGCGGCAAGACGCATCTCCTGCAGCTTTGGGCCGAGCGTCACGGCGCGCTACGGCTGACGGGGCCGGCACTCCGCCACCTGCCGGAGATGGGCGGCAGCCCGGCGGTCGCGCTCGACGATGCCGACGCCGCGCCGGATGAGCGGACGCTGCTGCATCTGATCAATCTGGCCGCCGAGATGCGGCGGCCGCTGCTGCTGGCCGCCCGCCGCCCGCCCGCCCGCTGGGCTGTCCGGCTGCCCGACCTCGAGAGCCGCCTGCGGGCGATGACCGCCGTCGCCGTTGGACCGCCCGAGGACCCGCTGCTGCGCGCCCTGCTCGCGCGGCTGCTGTCGGACCGGCAACTCGTGCTCAGCGAGGCGCTGCAGGACCGGCTGCTGGCCAACCTGCCGCGCCATCCGGCGGCGCTGCGGGAGGCCGCGTCCTGGCTCGACGCGCAGGCGATGGCGGCGGGCAGGTCCGTGACGCGCGCCATGGCGGCCGCGCTGATCGCCCGCATGGGGCCGGAACCCGGTGAAGATTCGGATAAGCCGGACCACGGGGCCTCCACAAACGAGCCGGTCCTCCTCTAGGGTGGGGTCATGAGCACAGCAGAACAAACCGCCGCGCACCGGGACGTGGTCATGGACGATCTCCCGTCCGGGGCGATGACGGCGGAGACGAGCGCCGCCGAGCGGATCGGCCCCGACTCGCCCGCGCGTTTCATCAACCGCGAACTCTCCTGGCTCGACTTCAACCATCGGGTGGTCGAGGAGGCGGAAAACCGCCACCACCCGCTGCTCGAGCGGCTGCGCTTCATCTCCATCAGCGGCTCCAACCTCGATGAATTCTACTCGGTGCGCGTGGCCGGGCTCGTGGGGCAGGCCAAGGCGGGGGTGGTGGCGCTCTCGCCCGACGGGATGACGCCCGCGCAGCAGCTGGCCGACATCAACATCCGCGCCCGCCGCCTGATCGCCGACCAGCAGCATGCCTGGCACAAGGTGAAGTCCGAGCTCGCCCATGCCGGCCTCGTGCTCTGCGACATCGAGCAGATGAGCGCGGGCGACCGCGAGTGGCTCGACGCCTTCTTTATGGAGCGCGTCTTTCCGGTGCTGACGCCGCTCGCCATCGACCCGGCGCATCCCTTCCCCTTCATCCCCAACATGGGGCTGGTGATGGCGCTGCTGCTGGTCTCCAGCCATGACCGGCACGTGATGCGCGCGCTGATCCCGCTGCCGAGCCAGATCGAGCGTTTCATCCGCCTGCCGCCCGAGTCCGGCGGCCCCATCCGCTTCGTCATGCTCGAGGACGTGGTCGGGCTGTTTCTGCAGCACCTCTTCCCCGGCTACGCCAGCGACGCGCACGGCCTGTTCCGCGTCATCCGCGACACCGATGTGGAGTTCGAGGACGAGGCGGCGGATCTGGTGCTCTCCTACGAGACCGCGCTGAAACGCCGCCGTCGCGGCGTTGCCATCAACCTCACGCTGCAGGCCTCGATGCCCGAGGATCTCAAGCATCTGGTGCGCGAGGCGGTCGCCGCCCCGCCCGAGGAAGTGTTCGAGGAGGCCGGGATCCTCGGCATCGTCGACCTCAAGCAGCTCATCGTCGACGACCGGCCGGACCTGCTGTTCACGCCCTACACGCCGCGTTTCCCGGAGCGCATCCGAGACTTCGCGGGCGATTGCTTCGCCGCCATCCGCGCCAAGGACATCATCGTCCACCACCCCTTCGAGAGCTTCGACGTGGTGGTGCAGTTCCTGCGGCAGGCGGCGGGCGACCCCAGCGTCGTCGCCGTGAAGCAGACGCTCTATCGCACCAGCAAGGACAGCCCCATCGTCAAGGCGCTGATCGAGGCGGCCGAGGCCGGCAAGTCCGTCACCGCCATGGTCGAACTCCGCGCCCGCTTCGACGAGGAGGCCAATATCCGCCTGAGCCGCACCTTGGAGGCGGCGGGCGTGCAGGTCGTCTTTGGGTTCACCGAGCTCAAGACCCACGCCAAGATCTCGCTGGTGGTGCGGCGCGAGGGAGGGTCCGTTCGCTCCTACGCCCATTTCGGCACCGGCAACTACCATCCGATCACGGCGCGCATCTACACCGACCTGAGCTTCTTCACCTGCGACCCCGACCTCACCCGCGACGCCGCCCGGCTGTTCAACTTCATGACCGGCTACGCCAAGCCCGAGCGGATGGACGCCATCGCCTTCAGCCCGCTCACCACGCGCAAGACGCTCGAACATCTCATCCATGACGAGATCGAGGCGGCGCGGCAGGGGCGGCCCTCCGGCATCTGGATGAAGGTCAACGCGCTCGTCGACGAGCGGATGATCGACCTGCTGTACGAGGCGTCGGGCGCGGGGGTGCAGGTGAAATGCGTCATCCGCGGCATCTGCTGCCTGCGGCCCGGCATGCCCGGCCTGTCCGAGAACATCCGCGTGAAATCCATCGTCGGCCGGTTCCTGGAGCACGCGCGCATCTGCGTCTTCGCCAACGGCCACGCTTTGCCCAGCCGCCATGCCAAGGTCTTCATCAGCAGCGCCGACTGGATGGCGCGCAACCTCGACATGCGGGTCGAGACCTTCGTGCCGATCCGCAACCCGACGGTGCATGCCCAGGTGCTCGACCAGATCATGGTGGTCGACCTCAAGGACAACATGCAGTCCTGGGAACTCGGCCCCGATACCAGCTGGCGGCGGGTGCAGAGCGGCCGGAAGCCGATCTCGGCTCACAATTATTTCATGACCAACCCCTCGCTCTCGGGGCGGGGTTCTGCTCTTCACGGCCCCGCGCTGGTGCAGAGTATCGGCCGCAAGCTGCCGCATGGCATGAGGGACTGACCCTGACCCTATCCCGCTGCGCCGTTGTCGACCTCGGCTCCAACTCCGTCCGGCTCGTCGTCTTCGAGGGCCTGTCCAGGAACCCTGTCGCGATCTTCAACGAGAAGGCCGTGCTGCGCCTCGGCCGTGGCCTGCAGCAGACCGGCCGGCTGAATGAGGAAGGGGTCCATCAGGCGTTGACGGTCATGAGCCGCTACCATGCCGTGGCGCGGGCCATGCACGCCAATCCGTTTGAGGTTCTGGCCACCGCCGCCGTGCGTGATGCCGAAAACGGCGCCGAATTCGTGCAGGGCCTGCGCGACCGGATGCCGGGCGTGCCGATCCGCATCCTCACGGGCAAGGAGGAGGCCGGGCTTTCCGCCGCCGGTGTGCTCTGCGGCATTCCCAACGCCGAGGGCATCCTGCTCGATATCGGCGGCGGCTCGCTGGAGGCGGTGCGGCTGCTCGGCGGCCGCCCGATCCATAGCGAGACGATGCGGCTCGGCGTCATCCGTCTGGCGGATCGTGCGGGCGGGGACCTGCTGCGCGCGCGGACCATTGTCGAGGAGGATACGGCGCAGGTGCCGTGGCTCACGCAGGGGGCAGGGCAGGATCTCTATCTCGTCGGCGGCGCGTTCCGCGCGCTCGCCCGCATCCATATGGCCCAGACCAGCTACCCGCTAAACATGCTGCACCACTACACGATCGCCCGCGACGAGGCGCGCGACCTCGCGGGCGTCGTGGCCGGGGCCAGCCGGCGCGCGCTCGAACGCCTCCCCGGCCTGCCGCGCCGCCGCATCGACGATCTGCCATTCGCCGCCGTCGTGCTGCGTCGGTTGCTGCGGGTGACGGGCGCGGCCCGCGTCGTCTTCAGCGCCAACGGCCTTCGCGAAGGCTGGCTCATGGACATCATGCCGCCAAAGGTCCGCGCCGACGAGCCGGTGACCGCCGCCGCCCGCGACATGGCGGCGGTGTTCAGCCGGGACCCCAGCCTGCCGCCCGCGCTCATCGCCTGGACCAGCGCGCTCGCGCTCCGCGAGACGGTGGAGCAGCGGCGGCTGCGTGAGGCCGCCTGCTGGTTCTCGGACATCGCGAGCCACGACCATCCGGAATATCGCGCCGAGCAGGGCTTCCTGCGCGTCCTGCGCCAGCCGGGAACCGGCATCGACCACCACACGCGGGCCTTCCTCGCGCTCACCATCGCCATGCGCTACGAGGCCGAACTCGACTCGCCCTTCCTGGGCACGGCGCGGATGCTGCTCGACATGGCCTCCGTCCAGCGCGCCGAGGCTCTGGGCGCGGCGCTGCAGCTTGCCTACACGCTTTCGGCCGGCACGCCGGATCTGCTGGCCGGGACCTCCCTCACGATCGCCGACGGCAAGCTCGTTCTCGATCTCAACGTCAATGCCGGCGTCTTCGCAGGCGAGAGCGTGGTCAGGCGGCTAAGCCGCCTCGCGGCGGTGCTCGGGCTCGAGCCCTTTACCGGAAACGAGCGCGTCTACGCCGAGTTGCCTGCGTAATGGCCGGTCCGCTCGCCGCGCGTTTGCGGGCGGCCCTGGGCGATGGCGCGGTGCTGAGCGACCCCTCCGACATCGCCGGTTACGCCGAGGACTGGCGCCACCTCTATCGCGGCCAGCCGCTCGCCGTTGTGCGGCCATCGACCGTGGAGCAGACGGCGGCGACCGTGCGCATCTGCGCTGGCGCCGGTGCGCCTGTGGTGCCCCAGGGCGGCAATACCTCCATGGTCGGCGGCGCCACGCCCTCAGGCGACGGCACTGCGGTCGTGCTCAGCCTGGAACGGCTCCGCGCCATCCGCGCCATCGATCTCGTTGCGATGACCATGACGGTGGAGGCGGGGCTGACGCTGCGGCAGGCGCAGGAGGCGGCGGAGGCTGCCGGCCTGCTGCTGCCGCTCTCCATTGGTTCCGAGGGTAGCGCGCAGATCGGCGGCGTGCTCGCGACCAATGCCGGCGGCAACAACACGCTGCGTTTCGGCAACGCGCGGGAGATGGTGCTGGGCCTGGAGGTGGTGCTGGCGGACGGCACCGTCTGGGACGGGCTGCGCCAGCTCCACAAGGACAATACGGGCTACAGCCTGCGGCAGCTTTTCGTGGGATCGGAAGGGACGCTCGGCGTCATCACCGCCGCCGTGCTGCGCCTCCAGCCGGGCGTCACGGGCCGGATCGCGGCCTTCTGCGCCTTGCCGTCCGTCGATGCGGCGCTGGTACTTTTGAACCGGCTGCGGGCGTGGGACGCCGCCGGGCTCCATGCCTTCGAATACATGAGCGGTCAGTCGCTCGACCTCGTGCTGCGCCACATCGAGGGCGCTCAGCGGCCGGTGGCGGGGTCCGACCACTATGTCTTGATCGAACTCGCGACCGGCGGCGATGCGGCGGCCCTGGCAGGGCTCGAATCGGGGCTCGAGGGGTTGCTGGCGGCGGCGATGGAGGAGGGCGCGATCGCCGACGCGGCGCTATCCCGCAGCGAGGCGCAGCGGCTCGCCTTCCGGCGGCTGCGGGAGGAGCATTCCGAGGCCCAGAAGCGCGCCGGCGCCTCCATCAAGAACGACGTATCGGTGCCCATCGCCGCGATCCCGGAGTTGCTGCGGGCGGCGGAGGCCGCGTGCATCGCCGCCGTGCCGGGCATCCGCGTGGCGCCCTTCGGCCATCTCGGCGACGGCAACATCCATCTCAATCTCGTTCAGCCGGAGGCGGCCGAGGCGGCGGGATTTCTCGCCCGCTCGGACGAGCTGATGCACGTCGTCAACACCGTGGTGCGAGACCTCGGCGGCAGTTTCTCCGCCGAGCACGGCGTCGGCCGGCTCAAGACCGGGCTGATGGAGGAATGGCGCGGCGGGCCGGAGCTTCGGCTGATGCGGGCCATCAAGGCCGCGATCGACCCGGCGGGTATCTTCAACCCGGGCGTGATCTTCCCGCCCGGCTGACCGTCCGCGCCCGTTTGTGTCAGCGCCCGCTTTGCGCCAGCGCCCGCTTGCGTCGGCGCCCGCTTGCGTCAGCGTTCGCGTCCGTCAGCGTTCGGCGACCTGCCGGCTGTTGTAGGGATGGACCGCGACGCAGGTGCGGCCATAGTGGTTCATCGCGAGGCAGGTCGGGCGGGCATGGACCGGGCTGACCTCGGTGATCCAGGCATGCCATCGGGTGCGTGCATGCACGCGGATCGGCGCGAGGTGCGAGACGCCGCCATGGGCGGTGCGAACGCCGATATGCAGCGCGAAGTAGGCCGCCGACTTGGACGTATAGTTGCCGAGATCGAGGCTCCAGGCCGGGGAGTCGCGGCCTGAAGCAAGCGCCACGTCGGGGCTCACCCGCCGCCCGTCCGCCGGCTGGGTCGCCGCCGGGACCGCGGGTCCGGCGTTGGCGAGCGCCCGCGAGTCGCGCGCGGCCGCGGCCGCGGCCACCATGGCGTTCGGCCCGAGTTCCGTCTCGAAGCCGGCGTTGAGCATCGCCGTCATCTGCCGGTCCCTGAAGGCGTTGGAGGGCGCCGCCATGACGACGCCGATGAGGCGCACGCCGCCGCGCACGGCGCTCGTGACGAGGTTGTGCCCGGCCGCGTTCGTGTAGCCGGTCTTCATCCCGTCCGCGCCCGGATAGGATTTCAGCAGGTGGTCATGGTTGTAGATGGGGTGGCCGCGGAACACGAAGCTCGGCGTCGAGAAGTAGTGGTAGTCCTCGGGGAAGTCCTGGATCAGCCGCCGCGCGAGCAGGGCCACGTCGTGCGCGGTCGTGATCTGGGCGGCATCGGGCAGGCCCGACGCGTTGCGGAAGACGGTATTGTTCATGCCGAGGGCATGGGCCTTCAGCGTCATCAGCGCGCCGAACCGCGTCTCGTCGCCGCCGGCTAGAAACTCGCCCGCGACCGTCGCCGCATCATTGGCCGAGAGCGTCACCATGCCAAGGATCGCTTCCTCGACCGAAAGCCGGGAGCCGGGCCGCACGCCGAGCTTCACCGGCTCGACCGACGCGGCATGGACGGATACCGGCATCATCTGGCCGAGGGTGATGCGGTGGTCGCGCAGCGCCTCGAACAGCATGTAGAGCGTCATGAGCTTGGTGAGGCTGGCGGGGTAGCGCGGCTGGTTGGCGTTCTGCTGGTAGAGGATTTTGCCGGTGCGCGCGTCGATGATGATGGAACTCATCGGCGGCAGCGGCTGGGCGACAGCCGTACCGACACGCATCACCAGAAAACTCACGGCACAGAACGCGGCCAGGACCCGCAAAATTCGGCCTCTCATTCCGCCGCCCCCTCTATCATCCGCGATACTCAGCCATACACGGCGCGCCTAGCGCTGGCCGCGTCGGTGGCTCTGCTTTGGCTCAGAACTTCGGGAATTGCAAACGCTTAGAAGCATCATCTCACACGGAGCCTGCGGAGAGGAAAATCTGTGCCGCAAAAAGATTATTGTGCACCGCACAAAATAGCTTGAACTAGCCGGACGACGATACTAAACCCCCGATTGCTGCACCGCAACATAGACGGTCATGCACTGGCTCGAGGCGCTGCGTTTGCGGGATCTTTAGCCAGAGAGAGCCATGGCCAACAGGAGCTTATGGCAATGGCAAGATTGAAACAGAACGTGGGGAGCCAGGCAATGGCCAACATGAAAATCGAAACCGAGACCACCGCGAACGAGATCCAGGCTGCGACGGCAGACGCGCTGGACGAGACCAGCGCCGCGTCCGGCCGGAGCTTCGACCATACGGTCGCGGCCATGAAGGACGGCATGAGCAAGGCGACCGCGACTGTCGAGACGTCACAGCTTCAATTCAAGGAAGGTATCACCAAGACCATGAAGACCGCGGAAGAGGTCGTGGCGTTCAGCCAGGGCAACGTCGAGGCGCTGATCAAGTCCGGCCAGATCTGGTCGACCGGCCTGCAGGACATCTCGAAGCAGATGGCCTCCTCGCTGCAGGCCTCCTACGAGGAGACGATGTCGGCCTTCAAGGCGCTGACCTCGGTGAAGTCGCTGAAGGAAGCCGTCGACCTCCAGGTCGGCCTCGCGCGCTCCGCCGTCGAGAAGAGCGTGACCGAGTCGAGCAAGTACACCGACGCGTCCTTCAAGCTCGCCGAGCAGGCGATGGCGCCGATCTCCTCCCGCGTGACGCTCGCGGTCGAGAAGTTCAGCAAGCCGGCCTGAGACCCTGCCCCTCGGGGCTTGATCTGCGTCCCGGCTTCGGCCGGGGCGTGACGGTAGGGAAGGGTCCGGGCAAGCTGTCCGGACCCTTTTGCGTTTCGCGGCGGGGTTCGGGCCCTGGGCGCCCGCTCGCGATCGGCGGGGGAGCGGAAGGCAGCGGAAGGCGGATGGCAGCCAAGCCCTGAGGCGGCTGCATTGATGAAACGCGGCGGCGGGACTTCCGGCTGACCTCGGCCGCGCCACATGATGCCGGCATCACATCGTCTTGCCCTGGCTGAAACTTGGGCTTTTCCGGCACCACGTCCTGCATCTATGGTCTGATGCAGAACCACCTCCGGCCTGGACGACTGCACGAATGCTTGGTGGTGTCGCCTTGCGGCGGTAAGGTTCATTTTCTTCACGGGGATTAGCGATAGCGCGATGAGCGATAGCGACAGGCGCAACGGCGGAAGGGACGGTCCCGGCACAGGCGTAGTGGTCAAGACCCGGACCAAGACGCGCAAGCCCGCCATGTACAAGGTTCTGATGCTGAACGACGACTACACCCCGATGGAGTTCGTGGTGCATGTGCTGGAGCGGTTCTTCCAGAAGTCGCGGGACGAGGCGACTCGGATCATGCTGCATGTCCATCGCCGCGGCGTCGGTGTCTGCGGCGTTTTCACCTATGAGGTTGCCGAGACGAAGGTGACCCAGGTGATGGATCTCGCGCGGCAGAACCAGCACCCACTTCAGTGTACTATCGAAAAAGAATGAGCCTGATCGAAAGTTAATGCCCCTGCGCGGAATCTTGGTGCAGGATATCACGTCGACCGGTTTGCCTCATGGCAGGGAGCCGGGCCGGCGCGGAGAGGCGGCATTGGCTGGGTTGATCAGTTTCGTGCCCAGCCTGCGGCCTCGGCCAGCGAAGAGGTAGTAAAGGAGCGTCGGCATGTTGTCCCGTAATTTAGAGCAGACCCTGCATCGCGCGCTCTCCCTCGCCAGCGAACGGAAGCACGAATACGCCACGCTCGAGCACCTGCTGCTCGGGCTGACGGAAGATACCGATGCCGCTACCGTCCTGCGCGCCTGCGGTGTCGATCTCGACAAGCTGCGCGGCGATCTGACGGAATTTCTCGATAAGGATCTGGCCGGTCTCGCGACCGACCGTCCGGGCGATCCGAAGCCGACGGCAGGATTCCAGCGCGTCGTTCAGCGCGCGGCGATCCATGTTCAGTCCTCGGGGCGCGACGAGGTGACGGGCGCGAATGTGCTCGTGGCGCTCTTCAGCGAGCGCGAGAGCCACGCGGTGTATTTCCTGCAACTGCAGGACATGACGCGGCTCGACGCGGTGAACTTCATCAGCCACGGGATCGCGAAATCTCCCGGCAAAAGCGCGCCGCGGCAGGAGAAGGCCTCCTCCCAGGACGCGCCCGAGCAGGAGGAGAAGGGCAGCCGCCGCGGTCAGGACGCGCTGTCGAACTACTGCGTCAACCTCAACAAGAAGGCGCAGTCGGGCAAGATCGATCCGCTCATCGGCCGCGAGAGCGAGATCGAGCGGACCATCCAGATCCTCTGCCGCCGGACCAAGAACAACCCGCTCTACGTGGGCGATCCCGGCGTCGGCAAGACCGCCATCGCCGAGGGGCTGGCCAAGCGCATCGTCGAGGGCGACGTGCCCGAGGTGTTGGCGAAATCAACCATCTTCTCGCTCGACATGGGCGCGTTGCTGGCCGGCACGCGGTATCGCGGCGATTTCGAGGAGCGTTTGAAGGCCGTCGTCACGGAGCTTGAGAACCATCCCGGCGGCGTGCTGTTCATCGATGAGATTCACACCGTAATCGGCGCGGGTGCGACGAGCGGCGGGGCGATGGACGCCTCCAACCTGCTGAAGCCCGCGCTCGCGGCCGGCACGCTCCGCTGCATCGGCAGCACGACCTACAAGGAGTTCCGCAACTACTTCGAGAAGGACCGCGCGCTGGTGCGGCGCTTCCAGAAGATCGATGTGCCGGAGCCATCGTCCGAGGATGCGGTGCGGATTTTGCGCGGCCTCAAGACCGTGTACGAGAAGCACCACAAGGTCCGCTACACCGACGAGGCGATTCGCGCCGCGGTCGATCTCTCGGCCAAGTACATCCATGACCGCAAGCTGCCCGACAAGGCGATCGACGTGATCGACGAGGTTGGCGCGAGCCGGATGCTGCTTCCCGAGCACAAGCGCCGCAAGACCGTGACGCTGCGCGACGTGGAGGAGATCGTGGCCAAGATCGCCCGCATCCCGCCGAAATCCGTCTCGGCCGATGACAAGGAGACGCTGCGGCATCTCGAGCGCGACCTGCGCTCGATGGTGTTCGGCCAGGACAACGCGATCGTCGCGCTGTCCGCCGCCATCAAGCTGTCCCGCGCCGGGCTGCGCGACCAGGAGAAGCCGATCGGCAACTACCTGTTCAGCGGCCCGACCGGGGTCGGCAAGACCGAGGTCGCGCGCCAGCTCGCAAGTGTCCTCGGGATCGAGCTCATCCGCTTCGATATGAGCGAGTATATGGAGCGGCATTCGGTGTCTCGCCTGATCGGCGCGCCGCCGGGCTATGTCGGCTTCGACCAGGGCGGCATGCTGACCGACAGCATCGACCAGCATCCGCACAGTGTGCTGCTGCTGGACGAGATCGAGAAGGCGCATCCGGATCTCTACAACATCCTGCTGCAGGTGATGGACCACGGGAAGCTCACCGACCACAACGGCAAGACGGTCGACTTCCGCAACGTGATCCTGATCATGACGACGAATGCCGGCGCGGCCGATATGGCCAAGTCCGCCATCGGCTTCGGCAGCGAGGTTCGTGTGGGCGAGGACGAGGAAGCCATCAAGCGGATGTTCACGCCGGAGTTCCGCAACCGTCTCGACGCGATCATCCCGTTCGCTGCCCTGACGCCGGAAGTGGTTGCCCGCGTCGTCGAGAAGTTCGTCATGCAGCTGGAGGCGCAGCTTGCCGACCGCAACGTGACGATCGAGCTGTCCTCGGCGGCCAAGGAATGGCTGGCCGAGCGTGGCTATGACAGGCTGTATGGTGCCCGGCCGCTGGCCCGCGTCATTCAGGAGCACATCAAGAAGCCGCTGGCGGAGGAGTTGCTCTTCGGCCGGCTGGCGAAGGGCGGCTCCGTGAAGGTCGCGATGAAGGAAGGCAAGCTTGACTTCGAGATCACCGAGGCGGCGGCGCCGGTTGCCGGTCGTCCCGGCAGCGAAGAGGGCGGCACCGAGAAGGAGCCGGAAGAAGTCGAGTAAGGATCAAACTCTACTATGGTGGCCGTCTGACGCCGGGGCGCTTGCGCTCCGGTGCTCAGAACAGCAACGCCATCCGGCCACCCTCGCGGGTTTGCAGAGCGTTCTTCTCGCCTCGTCAGAATGAAAAAAGGGCTGCCGGAATAATCCGGCGGCCCTTTTTATTGCGGAAGTTTTGCTTCTCTCTCCAAACAGAAGCGCCTTCTGTCTCAGCTGGCGGCGGCCAGGCTCCGCGTGGGCGCGCCCACGTTCGCGATCATCTCGCCGAAGGGGCCCGCGTTGCGGGCGGCGCCGACAGCATTTCCCGTGGTCGCGCGCAGCGGCAGCAGCGGGAACACCAGTTCGGCAAAGCGGTAGCACTCCTCCAGATGCGGGTAGCCGGATAGGATGAACCGGTCGATGCCGAGCGCCATGTATTCGCGCATCCGGTCGGCGACCTGTTGAGGATTGCCGACCAGCGCCGTGCCGGCACCGCCGCGCACCAGACCCACGCCGGCCCAGAGGTTCGGGCTGATGGTGAGCTTGTCCTTTCGGCCGCCATGCAGCCGGCTCATCCGCTGCTGACCGACGGAATCGAACTTCGAGAACGCCTTCTGCGCCGTCGCGATTGCGGCGTCATCGACATGCTTGATGAGGCTGTCAGCCGCGGCCCAGGCCTCCTCCTCGGTCTCCCGCACGATCACATGCAGGCGGATGCCGTAGCTGAAGGTGCGGCCCTCGACGGCGGCGGCGGCGCGCGCGGCCGCGATCTTCTCCGCGACATCGGCCGGTGGCTCGCCCCAGGTCAGATACACATCGGCATGTTTGGCGGCGACAGCCTGACCATCTGCCGAGGACCCGCCGAAGTAGAGCGGCGGATGCGGCGCCTGGATCGGCGGGAAGAGGAGCTTCGCGCCCTCGACCTTGATGTGCTTGCCGGTGAAGTCGAAGGTCTCGCCCGCCAGCATCCGACGCCATACGTGCAGATACTCGTCCGTCGCCTCATAGCGCTCGCCGTGCCCGAACCAGACGCCGTCGCCATGCATCTCCGTCGGATCGCCGCCGGCGACCACATTCACCAGCAACCGGCCGTTCGAGAGGCGATCGAGCGTCGCGGCCATGCGCGCCGTCATCGACGGCTCGGAGAGACCCGGGCGGATTGCGACGAGATAGCGCAGCCGCTCGGTCAGCGGGATCATGGCGGAGGCCACCACCCAGGAGTCCTCGCAGGACCGGCCGGTCGGCAGCAGCACGCCGAAGTAGCCGAGTTCATCGGCCGCGCGCGTGATCTGGCTGAGATAGCCGAGCGTCACATGGCGCGCGCCGATGTCGGAGGCGAGGTAGCGGCCATCGCCATGCGTCGGCAGAAACCAAAGAATGTCGGTCGCGGTCGCCGGAGGGACGCCTGACGAAACGGCACCGGACGTATCACTCATGCGGAAGGCTCCTCTCGCCATTTGGCCTGCGCATATTAGCGTCATCAGGCGAGATTAAAAGTGCTTCCTGATATTTCACCAAACCATATCGGTGATTAGGTTCAGCGCGGTTGATGCAGCCGCTTCAACGCGAAGCCGAACTGAACCCAGGCAAAACCGTGGAAGATCAGTTCGATGGCAATCAGCGTGCCCAGCACCCACAGGCTCGACCACGGCAGGCTCGCGTAGAGCAGCACGCCCACCGCAAGGCTGACGACGCCGCTGAGAATGACGAGCCAGAGCCCCGGCATGTGGCGGTGCGTGGCGGCCATGACCAGACGCATGACGCCTGAGACGATGAGCAGCACGGAGATGACGATGGTGATGATGAGCGATCCGCGGAGCGGCTCCTCCATGAGCAGCACACCGCCCACGACATAGAGCACGCCCATCAGCACATGGAGCAGAAAGCCGCTCCATCCGCGGACGGTGAAGGCGTGCACGATCTGGAACACGCCGCCGAGCAGCAGCAGGAAGCCGATGATGAAGACGCCGGCGATGCTGGCCGCGACCACGTCGATCCAGCAAAGGACGCCGACGATGATCTGGAGGATGCCGAGAGCCACGAACCAGCCCCAGCGATTGCTGGGTGCGGCCCCGGGCGCGGTCGGGAAAGGGGACGAGCTGAAGGCGGACATAACGGACTCCGTATGAAATACCGTTACGCTGCTTATTGCAGATATCCCCAGCGCGCTACCGCGGGTTCGGCGTTCGCCCAGCGCCAGCCATCCGCCTCGTGGCAGGTATTGGCCACATAACGCGGGTCGGCCGGCTGCGGCGCCTTATGCTTCGCCACCGAAAAGACGATCTCCTCGCAGACGGCGATCGGCGTGCTGATGACGCGGGTCACCTGCACTTCGCCATGCTCATCCCCGAACGGGATCGCGTGGTCGATCTTCCAGGGCGCCACCGCGCCCGGCTTCAGCGGCCCGGCGGTTTCGGCGATGGCCGTCTGCTCGGCGTCCTGCCGCTCACGCATCACGTAGTTGACCGCGCTATCGGTCCCCGCGCGCACGCCCACGGCCACGGCGTAGCCCACGACCGGGTTCATGGTCGCGGCTCCGGTCGCCGCCCCCGCAACCGCGCCTGCGATGCCGCCCGCGGTCGAACAGGCGCCGAGGGGAAGCAGAAGGAGAAGCAGGGGCCACGGCCGAGGGCGGCTCTGCTTGGCCAGCCTCACTGCAGAGCGCCCCAGCGAGCCGTCGCGGGTTCGGCGGAAGCCCATTTCCAGTGGCCGCCGTCGAGGCAGATCGTCGCTGTGTAGAAGGAATGGGCGGGCAGTCCGTCCTGCACCGTGTCCACGGAGAAGACGATCTCCCGGCAATGCAGGTCGGCCGTCCCGATATCGCGCGAGACCACGACCTCGCCCTTTTCGTCATCCTCGATCGGGACCGAATGCGTGACCGACCAGGTGCCGACGGTGTCGATCGGCAGGGGCCCCGCGGCTTCCGCGATGCGGTCCTGCTCCACGCCATGAACGGCGCGTTCCTCGGATTTGAGGCCCGACAAGGCCAGCGAGGTCACGCCGAGGCCGATCGCCGTCGTGGCGGTCGCATTGTGGGTGACGCTATGGGCGGCGGCGGCGCCGCCGACGCCCGCGAGGTCGGCCGTCGCCTCCGTCATCAGGTCCGAGCAGCCGGCGAGCGATAAAAGCCCGCCGGCAACTATCGTCATCATCCAGGCGGATGGCGCGTGTCGTCTCACCGCACCACGTCTCCCTCATGTTACTTGTCGATACATGAAAGATTCGCTGATCAGAAGCAACGGGTTATGTGATGATCTTCGCTCTTACGAAAGCTGCTGTCCTGTTCTGGCGTTAGTTGGTCTGCTGGATGGCGGCGACGATCCAGTGACCGCCCCGGCGCCGGGTGAAGGTCCAGATTTCCGTGACGAGCGCCCGCACCGTGGGGCTGCCGTCGACGACGCGGCCTCCCGCATCCTCGGTCACGTCGAACATGGAGAAGCGCATGGCGACGGTCGCGAAATCGGTGTCCCCTTCGCTCCAGGCCTCCGAAAGTTCCATGCCGTCGACGCTCACGTCGGCGACGCGGTTGCGCAGTCCCTGGCGTGAGAGCGTGGCGAGTTGCTCGCGGAAATAGCCCATCATCTCGGGCGTCGCCGCTTGCGAGATCGCGTTCAGATCGCCCGCGCCCCAGGCCTGCTGGACATAGACGAGGCATTGCGCGAAGGCCTGCTGGTCGGCCTGCGTGATCTGGCAGGGCGCGACGCTGGCGCCCGCCTCATCCGTGGCGCGTCCGCGCCCGCTCCAGTTGCCGCCCGCTGGTCCGCCGCCTTGCGGCGCGAAGATCGAGGGCTGACGGCCTCCGCCCACCCCGCCGCCCAACCCGCCACCGGCAAAGCGGCGGAACAGCCAGCGGACGACGATGAACAGGATCAGCAACTGCAGCAGGACGCCGAAGATCCCGCCGAAGCCGAGACCCATATGCATAAAGCCGCCACCGAACAGCAGGCCGAAGATGCCGGCGCCGATGAAGCCGCCGAGCAGCCCGGACATGAAGGGGTGGCGATTGAAGGTGGAGCCGCGACCGAAGCCCATGCCGGGACTGCGGGCGCCGAGCGCGGGTGCCTGACTGCGCTCGAAGGGTGCCGCATGGGGGGCGATGGTCGTGGCGCGGGGCGGCCGGAAGCTGAAGCTGCCCCGACTGCCGAAGGAATGGCCGCCGCCGAGCCTTGCTTCGGCCGGCACGGCCGAAAGGGCGCCCATCAGCGGCAGCATGGCCGTGAGGATGATGAAAAAGCGGCGCATGGCGCGCGTACACTCCGTCAGGTGGTTGGACTCACGATATGGTGAGCCCGGGTGCCGGTTTCGAGAGCCGCCCGTTTCAGGCCCGGCGCATGACGGACCCGGTGCGGACGGTGCTCGGCCGGAGCCTCAGGACCCCGCCAGCATCATGCCGTCGATGCGGATCGTCGGCGCGTCGGTGCCGCGAACGAAGCGGAGATCGTTGGCGGGGGCGAGGTGCGCGAACATCTCCAGCAGGTTGCCTGCGATGGTGATCTCGGCCACCGGTTCGGCAAGCGCCCCGTTACGGATCATGAAGCCAGCCGCGCCGCGGCTGTAGTCGCCCGTGACACCGTTGATGCCCGAGCCGATCAGCTCCGTGACGTAAAGCCCCTCGCGGATGTCGGCCATGAGTTCGGCGGGCGTCGGCGTGCCGGCCTGCATGTAGAGGTTGGTGGAGGAGGGGCCGGGCGGACCCGAGGTGCCGCGCGCGGCGTGACCGGTGGTCGAAAGACCCAGCTGCCGTGCGCTGCGGGTGTCGAGAATCCAGCTCATCAGCACGCCGTCGGCGATGAGATCGAGGGGCGCGGTCGGCTGTCCCTCGCCGTCGAAGGGGCGGGACCGCAGGCCGCGCCGGCGGCGGGGATCGTCACGGATGACAATGCCGGGCGCGAAGATGCGCTGCCCCATGCGCTCCTTCAGGAAGCTCGTGCCACGTACGACGCTGGCGCCGTTCACGGCACCGGCCAGATGACCGACGAGGCTGGAGGAGACGCGGGGGTCGTAGACCACGGACACTCGCCCCGTCTTCGGGCGTGTCGGGTTGAGCCGGGCGAGCGCGCGCTCGGCCGCGCGGTGGCCGATGCCGGCAGCGTCGTCCAGATCGGCGAGGTGCACGGCACTCGAATAGTCGTAGTCGCGCTGCATGGCCGTGCCGCTGCCGGCGAGCGCCGTCGCGGAAACCGAGTGGCCGGTGCGGCGATAGCTGCCCGAGAAGCCCCGGCTCGTCACCAGCACGGCCTCGTTGCGGCTGAAGCCCGCATCCGCGCCTTCGGTGTTGGTGATGCCGTCGACCGCGAGCACCGCATCCTCGGCGAGCGCCGCGCGCGCGCCCAGCGCTTCCGCATCGGGCTCGGCCGGATCGTCGAGGTCGAGGTCGGCGGGAGGAATGTCGCGCACATCGGCGAGCGTGCTCAGGGGGTCGGCCGGGACGACGCGCGCCATGGCGACGGCGCGCGCGGCGATGTCGGGGAAGCTGGCAGCATCGAGACCGGGCGCCGAGACGATGGCCGAGCGGTCGCCCACGAAGACGCGCAGGCCAAGATCCCGGCCCTCGGACCGCTCGACATGTTCGATCTTGCCAAGGCGGCGGCTGACCGAGAGCGAGGTGCCGGCGAAGAACACGGCGTCGGCCTCGTCCGCGCCCGCCCGGCGGGCATGGGCGAGGAGATCGGCAAGCCGGTCCCGGGGGTCGAAGGCGGCGCTCATGCGGCGAGTTTCTCGGCGATGGTGGTCAGGCCCGGAACTTTCCCGGCGGGCCCGAGCACCGCGAGCGTCGGCCGCGCGCGGAACAGCCGGGCGGCGGCGCGGCAGACATCCTCGGTGCGGACAGCCTCGATCTTGGCCACCATCTCCTTCACCGGCACGACGCGGCCGAAGATCTGGATCTGGCGCGCCAGTTGCTCGCAGCGGCTGCCGGTGCTTTCCAGCGACATGAGGATCCCAGCCTTGGCCTGGGCGCGGGCGCGATGCAACTCGACCTCGGTCACGTCGTGCTGGACGCGGCGGAGTTCTTCCAGCGTCACGGGCATCAGCTCCTCGGCCTCGCTTTCCCCGGTGCCGGCATAGATGCCGAACAGGCCGGAATCGGTCGAGGGCGCGGTGAAGGAGTAGATGGAATAGACGAGGCCGCGCTTCTCCCGCACCTCCTGGAACAGCCGCGAGGACATGCCGCCGCCGAGCAGCGTGGAGAGCATCATCGACGCGTAGAAGTCGGGGTGGGTGTAGGAAACCGAGGGGAAGCCCAGGACGATATGGACCTGGTCGAGATCCCGCGCCTCGCGGAACTCGCCGCCGCGATAATCGGCGAGCGTCGGGTCGCCCACGACGGTTCCCGGCAGATCGGCGAAGTGCTTCTCCGTCAGCCGCACGACCTCCTCGTGGTTGAGATTGCCCGCGGCGGCCACCACCACGTTCCGCGTGCCGTAATGGGCGCGCATGTAGTTGGTCAGGGCGTGGCGCGGCATGGAGCGGATGACCGCCTCGGTGCCGAGCGTCGGCCGGCCCATCGCCTGTTCCGGGAAGGCGGCTTCCTGGAAATGGTCGAAGATGATGTCGTCGGGCGTGTCGTTGGCCTGCCCGATCTCCTGCAGGATGACGCCGCGCTCGCGCTCCAGCTCCTCCGGCTCGAAACTGCTATGGGTCAGGATATCGCCGATGATGTCGGCGCCGAGGGCGATGTCCTCCTTGAGCAGTTTCACGTAGTAGGCGGTCTGCTCGCGGGCGGTGTAGGCGTTGATATGGCCGCCCACGGCCTCGACCTCCTCGGCGATCTCGGCGGCGGTGCGGGTTTCTGTGCCCTTGAACGCCATGTGTTCGAGGAAGTGGGAGACGCCGTTTTCCTCAGCGCGTTCATGGCGCGTGCCGGCGGCGACATAGGCGCCGAACGAGACCGTCTCGACGCGGGACATCTCCTCCGTCACCACGGTCAGTCCGGAGGGCAGTGTCTCCACTCGAATGGCGTCGCTCATGCGGCAGTTCCCCAGGGGTTATTCGATTGGGCGTCGTTGCGTTTGACAAAGGCCCGGATCAGCGTCTCGACAGCGGCGAGGTCGTTCGGAGCGCGTGTGAAACGCTCGGGCGCTGTCATGAGATGGGCAAGGCGCGGCGGCAGGGAAGGGCGGATCCCGGTCGCTTTTTCCACGGCGTCCGGAAACTTCGCCGGATGGGCGGTCGCCATGGCGACGATGGGGGCTGCGCGCGGCAGACGCGCCACCTCCGCCGCCGCGATGCCGATGGCGGTATGCGGATCCGCGAGGTAGCCGGTCGTGTCATGGATGCGCCGGATGGCGGCGGCGGTACCGGCGTCGTCGAGGGCGAAGCCCTGAAACAACGCGGTGGCGCTCGCCCAGGCGGCATCCGGCACCGGCATATGGCCTGTCCGCCGAAACTCCTGCATCAGCCCGGCGGTCGCGCCAGCATCGCGCCCCAGAAGCTCGAACAACAGACGCTCGAAATTGGAGCTGACCTGAATGTCCATGCTGGGCGACAGGCTCGGCTCGACGCCGCGCGCGGTCATGTCGTTGGCCGCGAGGAAGCGCGTCAGAATGTCGTTGCGGTTCGAGCCGATCACGAGGCGCGAGATCGGCAGCCCCATGCGGCGCGCGGCCCAGGCGGCGAGCACGTTGCCGAAATTGCCCGTGGGAACGGCGAAGGCGACCTCCCGGTCGGGCGCGCCGAGCGCCAGGGCGGCCGCGACGTAATAGGGGATCTGGGCGGCGATACGCGCCCAGTTTATCGAGTTGACGGCTGTCAACTGCGTGTCTTTTCTGAAGCTTACGTCCGCGAACAGTCCCTTCACCATGTCCTGGCAGTCGTCGAAGGTGCCGTCGATCGCGATGTTGAAGACATTTGCGGCGGGGATCGTCGTCATCTGCCGCCGCTGCACCTCGCTGGTGCGTCCTTCGGGGTGGAGGATGGCGATCTTGATCCGCGCGCGGTCACGGCAGGCTTCGATCGCCGCCGAGCCGGTGTCGCCCGAGGTCGCGCCGACGATCGTGACCGTCTCGTCGCGCTCGGTCAGCACATGCTCGAACAGATGGCCGAGGAGCTGGAGCGCCAGGTCCTTGAAGGCGAGGGTCGGGCCGTGGAACAGCTCCTGCACCCAGAGCCCGTGATCGAGCTGGGTGAGCGGCACACGCGCCGGATGGTCGAAGCCCTGATAGGCGCGGGCGCAGAGGTTGCGCAGCGTCTCCAGGCTGAGCGTGTCGCCGACGAAGGGGTGGATCACGGTCGCGGCGAGATCGGCGTACGGCAGGTCGCGGAGGGCGCGCCATTCGGCCGCCGAGCGGACCGGCCAGCTTTCGGGCATGAAGAGGCCGCCATCCTCCGCCAAGCCCGCCAATAGAACGCCGCCGAAGTCTCGCGGCGCAGACTGGCCACGGGTCGAGATGTAACGCATCCGATTGAGCTATCCCAAAGGACAGGCCTTCACCAGCATGATCGCCGCATGGCGCGGCGTATTTCCGCGATGTCATCCGCCGCCGAGCCATCGTGGCGGCAATCATGGCCCGTCTTCGCTTATTTTTTCGGAAACCGGTCAGCGCCGGTAGGGCATCGGCAGCAGCGCGCGGATCGGCATCTTGAGCGGCGCGATCACGCCCGGCACGATGACGCGCGCGTCCGGGTCGTAGTCGAGGATCATCTCGCGGCAGGCGCCGCAGGGCGAAACCACGGCGAGGCTCTGGTCGTCCTCGCCCGCCTTGGGGTGGCGGATCGCGACCGCCGTCCCGATCGTGCCGTCGCCGTCGAGGATGGCGCGGCCGAGGGCGATCGGCTCGGCGCAGATCTGCATGCGCCCGACGGTCGCGCCGAGATGGATGCCGGTCCAAATCTGCCCGTCCCGGCTGCGGATGGCGGCGGAGACCATGTGCCAGAAGGGCCGGTAGTGTCTGAGCAGAACGGCGCGCGCCGCCGCGATCAGTTCATGATCACTGTCGGTCAGCGTCTCGAAAGGGATGTCCTGGCCGTCCCGGACATCCGGTTCCGGAGGTCCCGCGTCATTCGGCAGCCTCAAGCTCATCTCCCACGGGGTCCGTCATCATGGCATTCACCACGATGCCCGAATGGTCCCGAAGCTTCAATTCGACGGTCGCGGCCACCTCGGGATTGTCGAGGAGGAACTGGCGCGCGTTGTTGCGGCCCTGGCCGATGCGCTGGCTGTCGAAGCTGAACCACGAGCCCGACTTCTCGACGATCCCGGCCTTCACGCCGAGGTCGATCAGCTCGCCCATCTTGCTGATGCCTTCGCCGTACATGATGTCGAACTCGACCTGACGGAAGGGCGGGGCGAGCTTGTTCTTGACCACCTTCACCCGCGTCTGGTTGCCGACGACCTCGTCCTTCTCCTTGATCTGACCGATGCGCCGGATGTCGAGACGGACCGAGGCGTAGAACTTCAGCGCGTTGCCGCCCGTGGTGGTTTCCGGGCTGCCGAACATGACGCCGATCTTGAGGCGGATCTGGTTCAGGAAGATGAAGGTCGTCTTGGACTTCGAGACCGAGCCGGTCAGCTTGCGCAACGCCTGGCTCATCAGCCGGGCATGCAGGCCGACATGGCTGTCGCCCATCTCGCCCTCGAGTTCGGCGCGGGGCACGAGGGCCGCGACGCTATCCACCACGAGCACGTCGATCGCGCCGGAGCGCACCAGGGTGTCGGCGATTTCGAGCGCCTGCTCCCCGGCATCCGGCTGGCTAATCAGCAGGTTGTCGACATCGACCCCGAGCTTGCGCGCGTAGATCGGGTCGAGCGCGTGTTCGGCGTCGATGAAGGCGCAGGTGCCGCCGCGCTTCTGTGCCTCGGCGATGGTGTGCAGCGCGAGCGTGGTCTTGCCCGAGCTTTCCGGCCCATAGATTTCGACCATGCGGCCGCGCGGCAGCCCGCCGATGCCGAGGGCGAGGTCGAGGCCGATGGAGCCCGAGGGGATGACCTCGATATGCTCGTCGCCGGTCCGGGCGCCCATCCGCATGATGGAGCCCTTGCCGAAGGCCCGTTCGATCTGCACCAGAGCGGCGTCTAGAGCCTTGGTCTTTTCCATCTTCTTCCCTCAAAAGCCAGGCCGGGCAAAGCCCGACTCGGCTGCCCGACCGAGCACGCGCAGAGTCTGGTCGAATAAGAACAATTTAGCAACTGGCAAGCAACTGCCAACCATTGTCGCCCCTATCCGGCAAGCTGCGCTATCGTTACGATATCGACACCAGCTATGTCCATGTTTCGATGTGCCCTCGCGAGCGATCCGTCGAGATCGATGCCCCGGCAGGCTTCGTCCACCACCGAGACGGCGAGGCCGAAATGGCGCGCGTCGCAGGCGGTCCAACCAACGCAGAAGTCGGTGGCGAGGCCGCAGACCACGACCTCGGTGATCCCGCGGGAGGCAAGCCAGCCGTCGAGCCCGGTCCGCGTCTCACGATCGGCCTCGAGAAAGGCCGAGTAGCTGTCGACCGCCGCATGGTAGCCCTTGCGCAGGATGAGCCCGGCATGGGGGATGTCGAGCCCCGCGTGGAATCCGGCGCCGTGGGTGCCCATGACGCAATGATCCGGCCAGAGGATCTGCGGGCCGTAATAGGCGTCGAAGGTGTCGTAGATCGTCGCGCCCGGATGGCTGGAGGCAAAGGAGGTGTGGCCCGGACAATGCCAGTCCTGCGTCAGCACGACGTTGGCGAAACGCCCGGCGAGCCGGTTCACGGTGCCGACGATCTCGTCGCCGCCGCGCACGGCGAGCGCGCCGCCGGGCATGAAGTCGTTCTGCATGTCGACGACGAGGAGCGCCCGGCTGTCTCTCATCCGTGGCCCTTCCGGGACGCCGCGGCATTCAATTCGTGCATCACCTCGGCGACGATGGCGTCGACCGGCTGATCGATCGGGACCGCGACCGCCTCGTCCGGTCCCGGCTCCTCCAGCGTCGCGAACTGGCTCTTCAGCAGGGACGGCGGCATGAAATGACGCTTGCGGTGCTGCATGCGCCCAAGCAGCAGATCGTAGCTGCCCTTGAGATAGACGAAATGCACGTCCTCATGCCCGGCGCGCAGGATGTCCCGGTAGGCGTGGCGGAGCGACGAACAGGTGACGACGCCATGCGTCCCGGCTTCCCGCCAACTGTCGATCCGTGCGGCGATGGCCTCGAGCCAGGGGCGGCGGTCGTTGTCGTCGAGCGGTATGCCCTGCGTCATCTTGGCGATATTGGCCGGCGGATGCAGGTCGTCGCCCTCCATCATCGGCCAGCCGAGCCGCTCCGCGACCAAGCCGGCGATGGTCGACTTGCCGCAGCCCGAGACGCCCATGAAGATGAGGGCGGTGAAGGGCAGGGCCGTGGGGACAGGTTCTGGCAAGCAAGGCTCCCAACTGTAGGGGTGACACGGCGGTCCGGGCGTCAGGCGCCGGCGCTCCCGGAGCCACGGCTCGGGCAGAGGGCCAGCCTCGCGCGCTCTTGTCCAGCCACAACAGTCTGTGACGCCCCGCCCGCCCGCGCGCGATTGATCAGGGACTATGGTCCCCCGACCTGCCGCTTCATGCAATCCCCTCGTCCCCCTGCGTGAACGACATGATGATGCCCACCAGCACCACCACCACCCCGACCGTCGCAGAATGCCTGGACGCCTCGAACTGGGAATATGACCAGACGGGCCTGCCCGGCGACCTCAGGCGCTTCATGGCCGGTGGCCGCCAACTCTCGACCTTCAGCAGTGCCCAGGGCATCAGCGCCAGCGTCTGGCTGACGCCGGACAACCAGGTCCTCGTCTCCTACGAAGGAACGCGCCTCGGCCATGTACCGGCTGGGGCGGGCGCGCATCCGCCCATCGGTCCGGCGCAGGTGCGGGAGGATGCCGGCATCGGCAGCGGCGCGGTGACCCCTGGCGAGACCGCCGCGCTCACCTTCGCGCGACACGTTGAGGCCGCCGCCGCGAAGCGGGGGATTGGCGCGTCGAACATCTTTCTCACCGGCCACTCCCTCGGCGGGATCCAGGCCGAATACGCGGCGCAGCAGACCGGGCTGGGCGGCATCGCGTTCGAGGCTACCGGCATCCCGCGCACCGAAGCGCCCAAGGGCGACGGCCGGAACTTCGTCACGGTCGTGACCTACGGCGACTCCATCGGGAACTACGCCTCCGACATCCACGCCGAGCAGCCTTTCGCACCCGTCTACGCGCCGGGCGGCACAGGCAGCCTGCCGCATTACGGCTATGTCGCGATGGTCGGCGACCCGGCGGACCAGGGCTGGCTGCTGCGGGAGGCGACATTCTCCGCGCTCGGCGTGGCCGGCACGGCCCTCACGGCGGTTTTCTTCAGCGTCAACATGGCCTCGTATCACTTGGCGGGCACGCAGGCGCATGACCTCGGCGTCGTGCTGACGCAGCACCCGCCGGGCGTCGATATCGGCGACGTGAGCGGCCCGGTGCTGCCGGTAGCGCAGGACACCATCCCGCAGTTCATCGCGGCCGACGATGCGGCCTTTTCCGCGACCTTGCCCCCCGCGCCGGGCATCTCGCCGCGGAGCGGGCCACTGTCCGGCGCGGCGGCGGATGTCCTGGCCAGCCTGATCGGCGCCCCCTCGGGCGCCTGAGGCGGCCGGTCGTCGCGAGTGTGCCGAGGCGCTATAACCGGCGCATGCGGGTTCTTCTCACCGGCTCCTCCGGCTGGCTCGGCCGGTTTCTCGCGCCCGCGCTGCGCGCCGCCGGCCATCAGGTGGCGGGACTCGATATGGCGCCTGGCGCCGATACCGACATCGTCGGCTCGGTGGCCGACCGGGCGCTGGTGGAGAGGGTCTTCGCGGACCATGCCGTGCAGGCGGTGATCCATGCCGGGGCGCTGCACAAGCCGGATATCGCGCGCCATCCGGCGCAAGCTTTCATCAACGTGAACGTGACCGGCACGCTCAACCTGCTGCGCGCCGCGGCGGAGGCCGGGCACGAGCGCTTCATCTTCACCTCCACCACCTCGCTGATGATCACGGCCGCAATCCGCGCCGAGACCGGGGACGCCGCCGTCTGGCTCGACGAGCGCACGGGTCCGCTCGAACCGCGCAACATCTATGGCGTCACGAAGCTGGCGGCCGAGGGGCTGTGCCGTCTGCACCAACTGGAGCACGGGCTCGCCTGCGTCATCCTGCGCACCGGGCGGTTCTTCCCGGAGGAGGACGACACGCACCGCGACCTTTCGGGCGAGAACATGAAGGCGAACGAGTTCCTCCACCGGCGGCTGACGGTCGAGGACGCGGCGGCGGCGCATCTCGCGGCGCTGGATCGCGCGGTCGCCATCGGGTTCGGCACCTATGTCATCGCCGCGCCCACGCCGTTCGGACCCGAGGACGCCGTCGCGCTGAAGCAGGACGCGGCGGCCGTGGTGGCGTGCATCTTTCCGGACGCGCCCGCGCTCTATGCGGCGCGTGGCTGGCGGCTGCCGGCGAGCATCGGCCGCGTCTACGACACGCGCGCCGCCGAGCGCGACCTCCGCTTCCGGGCGAAGACGGACTTCCGTCGCATCCTCGCGGCGCTGCGGGCTGGCGAGCCGCTCCCGTTCGCCCATGATGAAAGCTATGTTTCGCCGCAGGCCGGATGTGCCGCAGGGAAGGGGACTGGATGATCACGACGCTTGAGGAACTCGAGGCGCTCTACGGGCCGCCGCATCCGCGCTCCATCGAGAAGGAGATCGCCTTTCTCAACCCCGATTACAACGCCTTCGTCGAAGCCTCGCCCCTGGTCGTCATCGCCACGGCCGGCGAGGAGGGGCTGGATTGCTCGCCCAAGGGCGACCGCCCGGGTTTCGTCGCCATCATCGACGAGCGGACGCTCGCGATCCCGGACCGGCCGGGCAACAACCGCGTCGACAATCTCCGCAACATCATCCGCGATCCCCGGATATCGCTGCTCTTCATCATCCCGGGCGTGCAGGAGACGTTGCGCGTCAACGGGCGCGCGGTGATCTCGAACGAGCCTCCGCTGCTCGGCCGGTTCGA
This sequence comes from Pseudomonadota bacterium, assembly GCA_019351895.1. Classification (GTDB taxonomy): domain Bacteria; phylum Pseudomonadota; class Alphaproteobacteria; order Acetobacterales; family Acetobacteraceae; genus Acidisoma. The sequence goes on along the minus strand of JABBOH010000018.1, from coordinate 3,790 downwards.
GGTCGGCGGCAAGCTGCCCCGCACCGTGATCGTGGTGACGATCGACGCCGTCTATTTCCATTGCTCCAAGGCGCTGGTGCGCTCGGCGCTGTGGGATCCGGCGCGGTTCGTCGAGCGGTCGCGCCTGCCGAGCGCCGGGGCGATGCTGCAACGCCTGTCTCACGGCAAGGTCGACGGCGCGACCTACGACCGCGACGCGCCGGCGCGGACGCAGGAGACGCTCTATTGAGGGGCGCCCGCGCTGGTGAGCGGTGCCACATTCGGGTGTCAGGTGCGATCAGCCCCCGTCATGCTGGTCGAAGGCAGGAAGGCTGGTGATGGCGGCCCCGCTGATGATCGCATAGGCGATGCGGCGGAACCCGCTTTCGGACACGTAAGGAAACAGCTTGGTGCCGGTCCACACGGCACCGCCGTAGACCGGCATCAATATGAGCGCCAGGGCAGTCACCTCAGGGTGGAACAGCCCATGAGCTGCGTAATTGATCCCGGCGACAACGGACATGACCGCCAAGAAGACGATAATGTTCGCGCGGACAACGTCCGTCCCGCTTTGCCCGCCGAGCCAGAAGATGGCGATCGGCGGTCCCCAAAAGCTGCAGAGTCCGCCCAGAAGCCCGGATGCCGCCCCGACCACGCCGGAGACGAGGCGCCCTGGCGCCGCGTGATACCGCCAACCTGAGGCGAGAAGGCCCACCGCGCCCATCGCGAGGGCGCCGAGCGCCCAACGCAACGCCGTCGGATCAATGGAAAGCAGGAAATAGGCGCCGATCGGGACGGTGACGGTGGCCCCAAGGCAGAGCGGCGCGACCTCCCGCCATGTGCATTTGTGGAGCGCGGCCGGCACGAGAGGCAGCGTGGTCACGCCGTCGATCACGAACAGAACGACGACGGCCTCCCACGGCGGCACGATGCTGCTGGCGATCGGCACGAAGACGAGTGCCGTGCCGAAGCCGGTGAAGCCGCGCACGCCGCCAGCCAGGGCCGCCGTCAGCAGGAGAGGGAGCACGATGTGGAAGGGCGGCAGCATCAGCGACGATCCGGTGTGCGTGATTCAGCTTTTCTGCCGGACCGCGGCACGAGGCACCAGCACCGGCTCGGCGGAGTCTAGACGTTGAAGCGGAACAGCAGCACGTCGCCGTCCTTCACGACGTATTCCTTGCCCTCGATCCGCAGCTTGCCGGCCTCGCGCGCCCCGGCCTCGCCCTTGTAGGCGATGTAGTCGTCATAGGCCGTCGTCTCGCAGGCGATGAAGCCACGCTCGAAATCGCCATGGATGGCGCCCGCCGCCTGCGGAGCCTTGGTGCCCTTGAGGATCGTCCAGGCCCGCGTCTCCTTGGGTCCGACGGTGAAATAGGTGATGAGGCCGAGCAGCCCGTAGCCCGCGCTGATGACGCGGTCGAGCCCGCTGTCGGAAAGGCCCAGCCCCTCCAGGAACTCGGCCCGCTCGCTATCGGGAAGCTGGCTGACCTCGGATTCGATGGCGGCGGAAACCACGACATAGGCGGCCCCCTGACGCGCCGCCATCTCGGCGACACGCGCCGAGAAAGCGTTGCCGGTGGCGGCCGAAGCCTCCTCGACGTTGCAGACATAAAGCACGGGCTTCGCGGTCAGCAGCTGCAGCCGCTCGGCATTCCGGCGCTCGGCCTCGGGGATCTCGGTGCGCGCCGCCCGGCCATCCGTCAGCGCCGCGATGATCGGCTCGACCAGGGCCAACTGAGCCGCACTCTCCTTGTCGCCGCCGCGGGCGCGCTTCTGCAGCCCGATGACGCGCTTCTCCAGGCTCTCCAGATCGGCGAGCATGAGTTCGGTCTCGACCACCTCGGCGTCGCGCACGGGGTCGATGTCGCCCTCGACATGGGTGATGTCGCTGTCCTCGAAACAGCGCAGGACGTGGATGATCGCGTCGGTCTCGCGGATATTGGCGAGGAACTGGTTGCCGAGGCCCTCACCCTTGGAAGCGCCGCGCACGAGGCCGGCGATGTCGACGAATTCCAGGGTGGTCGGGATGATCTTCGCCGACTTGCCGATGGCGGCCAGCGCCGCGAGCCGCCGGTCCGGCACCGCGACGCGGCCGACATTGGGCTCGATCGTGCAGAACGGATAGTTGGCGGCCTGGGCGGAAATCGTCGCCGTCAGCGCGTTGAACAGGGTCGACTTGCCGACGTTGGGCAGCCCGACGATGCCGCAGTTGAACCCCATTACGATACCTTCCGCATGTCTTCGGCAACGCCGGTCATGAAATCCTCGGGACGGTTCTCGGCGAGCGCCGGGGCGCGGTCGGCGACCGCGTCGAGGAACGGGATGAGCCAGCTCCGGTCGGCCGCCGGGAAGTCGCTCAGCACATAGCCGTGGACGCGGTCCTTGTGGCCGGGATGGCCGATACCCAGCCGCACGCGCCGGTAGTCGGGCGTGCCGAGCATCTGGTCGATGCTGCGCAACCCGTTATGGCCGGCGGCCCCACCACCCTGCTTCACCCGCAGCTTGCCAGGGATGAGGTCGAGTTCGTCGTGAAAGACCGTCATCGCCTGCGGCTCGATCTTGAAGAAGGCGAGGGCGGCCTGCACCGACTGGCCCGAGGCGTTCATATAGGTCATCGGCTTGAGCGCGAGGATGCGGGTCGCGCCGATGCGGCCCTCGGCGACCAGACCCTTGAAACGTGGCCGCCACAGCCCGAAACCGTGGCGGATCGCGATGGCGTCCAGCGCCATGAAACCGATGTTGTGGCGCTGGCGCGCCATGTTCGGCTCGGGATTGCCGAGCCCGACCCAGAGCAGCATGGGCGGACCCGGCCCCCGTTCAGAGTTAGGCGCTTACTTCTTCTTCGCGGCCGGCTTCGCCGGGGCGGGCGCGGCTGCCTTGGCGGGAGCGGCGCCCTTCGCCGGTGCCTTGCCGCCCTTGGCGGCGGGCGCGGCGGCGGCCTGGGCGGCGGCGATCGCCGCTTCCTCGGCCACGTCGGCGGCGTTCTGCGTCACGGAGGCGACGGTCGCCACCACGAAGTCACGGTCGAGGATGATCGGGCGCGTGCCCTCGGTGCCGCGAAGGTCCGAGAAGCGGACGTTGTCGTTGATGTCCAGTTCGCTGAGATCGGCGCTGAAATGCTCCGGCACCGTCTCGGGGTCGGCATAGACATCGACCGTGTGGCGCACGACGTTCAGCACGCCGCCGCGCTTGAGGCCGGGCGAGGTCGCCTCACCCTCGAACACCACGGCGACGGCCACGCGGATCTGCTCGCCGGGGGCGAGGCGCTGGAAGTCGACATGCTCGGGCTGGTCGGTGACGGGGTGGAACTGCACGTCGCGGATGAGGGCGCGCGCGGTGTCGGTGCCGAGGTTCACCTCATAGAGGCGGGACCGCCAGCCGCCGCGATGCAGCTCGCGGACGACCGCGCGCGGCTCGAGGGAGATCAGGGTCGGCGTCTGCTTCGCCCCGTAGATGACGGCGGGAACCTTTCCCGCCCGGCGTGTTGCGCGCGCTGCCCCCTTACCTGCCCGCTCGCGCAGCTCGGCCTGAATCGTCGTGAAATTGGCCATAACTCGCTCCTTGGAAATACCGAAAACGCCGGCCTCCAGGGGTGCCGACGTTAAGGGCGGGCGTTTAGCCGAAGGGCTGCCCGCAGGCAACAGGTCAGCGCGCATGCCGCCTGGCCATTTTCCGGCGACGGCGCCGCCCGGGCCTTACATGCGCCCCGCCTTGGATGCGCCCGGTCCTGCATGCGCCCCGGCCTGCATGCGCCCGGTCCTGCATGCGCCCCGTCCTGCATGCGCCCCGTCCTGCATGCGCCCCGTCCTGC
>JABBOH010000061.1:15350-16406 GCA_019351895.1 Pseudomonadota bacterium | reverse complement strand
CGAAGAAGCTTTCACCCAACCTGACCTTGTCAAGGACGTGGGCAACACCGCGACCTTTAGCGGGGGGCTCGTCTTCGTCGAGAAACAGCGCGGAATCCACGATATTTTGGTTAATCAGGCCAGTTTTGCCGCCTTGAGAGACCTGAAAGCTGAGCCTGCACCGCGAAAGCCTCTCAGCTTGGTCGCGCACGACCTTTCCACTGGGCCCGCCTTGCGGAATGCCCATCCGGTCCAGCCAGCCTCTCATAGACCTGCCTAACTCGACCTCGCGGGAGCTCGTCTCAATGGCCCGCGTCATCAGATACAGTAGGATCAGACGGGCACGCGAGCCGTAAGGGACCCCAATAAACTCGGGATTCCCGCCACGGATTGGACGCTTGCCTGGTTCAACCATGAGCAGAACGTGCTCGGTTTCAACTTGCCAAGTGGCATCATTAGCAAGCTTGCGATGGGGGAGGGCGGCCTGAGCGAAGCCTGAATAGATGAATCCAACGCCACCTTCTTCGTCGGCCATGTAGTCTGCTGCAGCCTCGATAACGCGGCGATCGAGATCGAGGGCAAGGGTGCCTTGTTTTCCATGCTCTTCTAAGAGCTTGTGAACCTTACCCATGCCGACCTCCGAAGGTGCCGCAATGTGGATTGGTTTCAGCTGTTTGTCGCTGCGATATTTAGCGGGATGGCATACTTAAGACTCTGGAACAACTATTTGAGAGATATTTGTACTTATAGAGAGTCCCGCTAGATATCGCGGGATAACTCCTATGATGTTGAGATTTCGATATTTTGCGCCGACCCGAACCGCCGTTAAAGTTCGCACTTTTACCGGTAAATGTCGCGCTTTAGCCCGCCAAATATCGCACCTGTTGAAAACCTCGAGCCCAAATTTCCCGCTATAGTTCGCACTTCAGGCCTAGAGTCGATATCCCGCTATAGTTCGCACCCTAAACCCCGAGTCTCTGAGACTGCGTACCACGTTGTTCGGATAACTCGCTGATTCCGAGCGATACCGCTCCAACAAGGGCATCTGAGACAGATATCTTGTTAGACCCTAACTGT
>JABBOH010000061.1:0-15340 GCA_019351895.1 Pseudomonadota bacterium | reverse complement strand
GCTAACCCTCTGAATCTCAGCGCTACCCCTTAGACGATGATATCCAACAAGATATCTTGTTAGACCCTAACTGTCGCGCTATCTTCCTTCTCCAAGGGAGCTTTCTCCATGGTCGCCACCGCACGCACTGTCAGCCTCACCGAGCACCAGCAAAAATTCTTGGATGCCCAAGTCCAGGCAGGCCGTCATGGCTCCAGCTCTGAGGTCGTGCGTGAGGCGCTCAGGCGCTACGAGGATGATGTGCTCCGCGAGCAAGCGCACCTCGATTATCTACGCCGTCTGGCAGACGAAGGGGAGGCCGATCTGGCTGCGGGTCGATATACCGACGTGCCGCGGGAGCAGCTCGGCGAGTATCTCAGCGGCCTTGGGCGCCGTCAGCGCGGTTGATCTCTAGACCATATCGCCTCACTCAAGCAGCTGAGCGCCATCTCTCTGGAATCCTAGGAACCGGGGAGGATCTCTGGGGGCCGGATGCCCGTGATCGGTATCAGGCTCTCATCGAGCAGGCCATAAACGATCTGGCTGACAATCCAGGCCGTTTAGGCGTCCAGATCATCGACGGTCTCATCCATTACCATCTCCGGCATTCGAGGCGCCGGGCGCTCATGGGTCGCGTCCGGCGTCCTCGGCATATTTTGGTATGCCGGATTGTGGACGATGTGCTTGTGGTGCTCGCGGCAGGTCATGATGCGATGGAGCCTGGCCTTACCACCCGGATAGAGGAAGGTGAGGGCGGGTAGTTCCCTCTTTCCAGTTTTCGTAGCCGTTTCAACGGATTGGTACGGTTTCAGGCGGTGGCCTGCTTCGATGCTCATTCACAGATCATGTTAGCCGTCGTTTACGATGCCATGATCGAGCAGGCCGGACGCCGAATTGCGGAAGACGAGTTAGTTCCAATGACCGGCCAGCCAAAAGCCAACGCCGCCGCCAAGAAGCGCACTTCCCATCGTGACGGCGATCACCGCCGCCCATATCGCGACCGTCTTGGCCGTCCGCGCAGCCTGGATATCAATTCGCACTGTGGACAGCGCAGCGGAGACAGTCGCTTTAATGTCCTCCGACGCCCCAAGACTTGCTCGCTGGAGATTCTCAGCTGACCAGGCGCCGGCATCATTGATGAGCTTTGAGGCGGTGGCTTTCGCCCCCTCGGCTTGGTTGGCAACCTCTCGACGACCCATCTCGATCTGGGTCGACAACCGATCGGTAGCCTGATCCGCCACGCCCTCGACCAGCTTTTTCAGATGCTCCGCGAAGACCTTATGCACGTGCTCAGTCAGTGTGACGCTCGCGAGGATTGGATCGTCGTCAGCAAGGCGGATATGATGCCGTCGCGCCACTTCATCAATGATGTTGCTGATGTTGATTGTGAACTCTGGCATCGCGTTGTCCCTCAGACCGCTATAGCGAGCTGATCGAAGATCTCGCGCTGGATCTGCTTGAGCCGCTGCTTTGCCATCAGCCGGAAATCCGGACTGTTTATGGCTTCATCAAAAGTCATCTTTCTCGTCAAAAGTTGGTCCATATCCTGAGCGAATAGCTCCGACACATGATGAGGCACGCGGACCAAGGCGGAGATGCTGTCCTTGTGGCGGCTGTAGACAGGGAGTGCCTCAAAATCTTTTCCGCCCGGCTGAATCGCACCCTTCAAAGCCTCATTCAGCCAAACGATTATCCGCGCGTGGCCGCCCAGGTTCCTTGCAATGTCATCAAACCCTTGGATCGTTTCCAGCATGGCTTCTGCGCCCACGATCGGCACATGAACAACCAGATCGCGGCCATTCTCGGAAAGAACCTCCGCGACGTTGTTGTCTACGAGATAGGCCATGAAGGGGAGGAAGTTAGTCGCCCCGTTGTCGATTACGAAGTCTATATCTGATGCGACAATACTATCTATGATATCATCAAAGGCGCGCGAATTGACGGTGTTGTTCGCCGTCATGATGTCCAAAGATTCGACGTTCAAAGCTTTGTATGCAGCAAGAGATTTATTGCTCGGGTCTGCGTCGACAACTTTTACCGGCCGGTTTTGCTGCACATAGAATTGCGCAATGCAATTGGCGACGAACGACTTACCGACGCCGCCTTTGTGCTGCAGCGTCATGTGAATCGTCCGCCGGTCCGATGAGATAGTCTTTGTTGTCGTCTGGGAGGCCGGGGAGGCGGACGAAGCCTCGGGGGCGGGGAGGGGCTTTTGGGCCATCGTTGTTCTCCTTTGGTGTTCCGTCCGTGGTTTCTGCCGCCTTGACCTGTTGAACGGGCTCAGCGGCAAGGGGTGTGGTTGGTCGCTTCTGGTGAGCGGATGACGACGGCGGCGCGGGTGACGCTGTAGGACGATCGGAGAACCGGTCGCGCGCGAATCCGATGTGCCTCGCGACGAGCTGGTGGAAGTAGCGATAACCGATCCCCAGTGCCGCCTTCCTGCTGTCGTAGATCGACTTCAAGGAGAAACCGCTTTCAACCTCTGAGCGGATCACGGCGAGTTGGGCAATGAAGGCAGCGCGACCTTCGTAGCGTCGTGATTTCGGATTACGCATCGTCTCTCCGACTCAAGCCGATATCATACATAGTATCAAATTCCCTTGACTGCAAGTAGGCTCTCTTATGCTCATTTTGATTCATCTATGGGCATTCAGGTTCATTCGGACGCATTTCGTGAGGAATGAGGTTAAATGAGATTGAAGGAGATCAAATGCATAAGCTTGATCTGGCAAGATATGCGCCGCACATGTGCGGGCGCCTGATTTGGCTTACTCGCTCCCTGCCGGGGCTCGACGCTTCGGCTCTACGAGGCCGACGGCCGCTACCGCGTCAAAAGGTTGAGGATGGACACCGAGGAGGAGAGGAAGCCCGCCAAACGGGAAATCACGGCGCCGCGCGGGAAGCGCCCGATCAACGTTTGGGTGACGGCGGACGAGCGCCAGCGGATCGAGCGATTGGCGGCGGCCACCAGTCTCCCGGTGTCGGTCTACCTTCGCACCCTTGGCCTGGCCTTTGAGCCAAAATCGACCCTCGATGCCGACAGCGTTCTTGCGCTGTTGAAACTCGGTGGCGACGTCGGCCGATTGGGCGGCCTCTTGAAGCTTTGGCTTGTGGATCGGCCGGGCGAAGGTGCGCCGGTCAAGGACGTGCGCGCGCTTCTCCATTCGATCGGGGAGCTACGCGACCAGATCGCGGACAAGGTGGCGGCGCTTTGATCGCGAAGGCATCCCGCCGGGTTGCGGATGGCAGCTTCGGCCGCTTGGCGGCCTACGTGTCCGACCTGAAGAAGATCGGAGACCTACGCGATTGGCGGAAAACCGCCGACTACATCCTAGACAAGAAGGGGGCAGGGGAGCGCGTCGAGGCGATCCGCGTCACGAATTGCCATTACGAGGAGCCCGGTATGGCCCTGGCAGAGATCGCCCGCACGCAGGAAAAAAACACCAGATCGAAGACGGACAAAACCTATCATCTGATCGTCAGCTTTCCGCCCGGCGAGAAGCCGACACCGGCCCAGCTCCACGACATCGAGGACCGGCTTTGCGAGGCGATCGGCCTGTCGGATCATCAGCGCATTTCCGCCGTCCACAACGACCGCGATCATTTTCACTTCCATGTCGCTATCAACAAAGTCCATCCGCAGAGCTTGAAGACGATCACGCCCTATTTCGACCAGCCACGCCTACAGGCCGCATGCATCGAGCTTGAGAAGAAGCACGGCCTCACGCCGACCAATCATCAGATGCCGGAGCCGGGCAAGAGCAAGCTCAATGGCAGGGCCGAGGCGATGGAGCTGCAAGGCAAGCAACAGAGCCTCATTCAATGGGTGCGAGACGAGGCCGGCCCGGCACTGCTAAAGGCGCAGGAGACGGGCCGGGGCTGGCAGGATTTGCACAAGGCCGCGGCGACCTACGGCCTGGAAATCAAGCCCCGCGGTGCCGGCCTGGTTATCGCCGTGGCCGGCGACAAATACGCGCGCGTGAAGCCATCGGAGATCGACCGGCGGCTATCCTTCGGCGCGCTGACCAGCAAATGGGGTGCCTTTCGGGAGCCGCCCGGGCCGCAGCCGGCGCCGGAGCGGGTCTATCCCCGCGCCCCGGTACTCACCCGAAGCCCCGCGACCGCCGAGCTGTTCAAAGAGTTCCAGCGGGACCGGCAGCGCGCGCTTGATGAGCGCAAAACCGGACGCGAGATCAGGCGCGAGGCGGCCACCGCGTGGAAGCAGGAAATGTCGAGTTGGGTGGCCGCGCGCCGGGCCGCCATCAAGGCCATGCCGTTCACCGCAGAGGGCCGGAAGGACGCCTATGCCGCGCTGAAGCGCGAGAAGACGCTTGCGGCCGAGCAGATGCAGGCGCGCCGCGCCGAGGAGCGGCGCCAGGCGCGGGCCCGCCCCCTGCCGACCTGGCAGACCTGGCTTCAGGACCAGGCCGCGCGTGGCAACACCGTGGCCGCTGAAGTGCTCCGTTCGACCGATCACCGGCAAGCGGAGCTTGGCGCGGCCGTGCTGTCCGCCGAGAACGCCGACCAGGCCCGGCATGTCGTCTATCAGCATCTTCGCCCGACCGTGGGGCGCAACGGCGAGATTACTTATCGGGTCGCAGACGGTGGCCGGGTGACGGACCAGGCGCGCCAGGTCCGTGTTGACGAGGTTTCGGTTGCCGCAAGCTTTCTGGCGCTTAGCCTGGCCGCTGATCGCTTTGGCGATCTGCCGCTTGCCGTGGCTGGAAGTGAGACCTTCAAGGCGCAGATCGCGTCCCTGGCTGCCATGGAGGGGGTGAATGTTACCTTTGCCGATCCGGCCATGGAGGCGGAGCGCCAGCGCCAGGTGAGAGAGCACCAGGCGCGTCAGCCGCCGCCGCCGCCGGCAGCCGGGCCGGAGCAAACCGACCCGCAGCTTGCCGCCTTCATCGACCGTCGCAATGCGACGAGGGCGCGCGTGCCCGACATATTGCCGCATCGCGCCTGGACCCCGGCCGATGCCGGCGAGGCCACGTATCAGGGCTGGCGCCAGATCGGAGAAGGGCAGGAAGTTCTACTATTCGAGCGTGACGGCGAGACGCTGGTTAAGCCCGTTTCTGCCGCCCAGGCCGCGCGCGCTTCTACTTGGCGCATCGGGGATTCCGTGGAGGTCGATGAACGCGGCCGATTGCATGAACAACAAGAAGAGCAAGAGAAAGACGGAGGCGTTGAATTGTAACCCGCCAGCCTTCGGATCGCCGGACTACCATTTATTTGTGAATTTTGATATGAGGTATGGTATCGCCGCGTCCGGCCGGCGCCGGACGGGTGCTGTGGCAGACGCCGCGACAGCTCGGCCGGGCATTGTGTGTGCCCATCCGACACAACGAGGGAGAGTCGAGATGGGCAACATGCCGAATATCCCCACCTTACCCGTCGCGAAGAAGGGCAGCCCAGGCCGTGCCTTGATCGGCATGGGAATCATGGCCGCCGTGGTCATTGGTATCAATTCCGGCGTCACGCAGTTTGTGGCCTGGCGATTGAATTATGACCCCGCGCTTGGGCTGCCGTGGTTCCTGAAATATTACGCGCCTTGGGCTTGGACCCAATGGGCGCAAGCGCCCTGGGCCAGCACCGTCTCGAACACATTCCAGCTTGCGGGTGCGGGCGTCATGGTTCTGATCGCGGGCGGCATCCTGATCGGCGTGCAGGTTCGGGGAGCTGCCAGGCGCCGGCCACAAAAAATTGAGGGCCTGCACGGCACCGCGCGATGGATCACGACCTCGCAAGAACTTCGCAACATAGGCTTCCTGCCCAAAGAGGGCGCGCAGGGTGCGGGCGTCTATATCGGCGCCTGGACCGACCCTAAGACGAACGAGACACACTATTTGCGGCATGACGGGCCGGAACATATCGGCGCCATCGCACCGACCCGCAGCGGCAAGGGCGTCGGCCTGGTGCTGCCAACGCTGCTGACCTATCCGCATTCATGCGTCGTGAACGACATGAAGGGCGAGCTTTGGGGCCAAACGGCAGGATGGCGGAAAGACTACGCCAACAATGTCGTTATCAAATTTGACCCGGCCGCGTCAGAAGGCAGCGGGCGCTTCAATCCCCTCAATGAAATCCGTCTCGATACAATTCACGCAGTCGCGGACACGCAAAATCTCGTCACGATGATTGTTGATCCCGATGGTAAGGGCCTCAACGACCATTGGGCAAAAACCTCGCATGCGCTGCTCACCGGCCTTGTGCTGCACATCCTGCATAAGACTTGGGAGAAGCGGGACATGGGCGAGGAGGTCGAGGAGGCGACGCTTTATGATCTTTCCTTTTACCTGTCCGATCCAAACCGCGACGTGAAGACGCTCTATGAGGAAATGAAGAACACCGCCGCCCAGGCTAACGACAATGATCCGAAGCGGCCCAATATGGATAACGCCAAGAGGGACGTTCTAAGGGATGCCCGTGCTGTCATCGCAGCCGCAGGGCGTGACATGCTGAATCGTCCCGACAATGAACGCGGCTCCGTTCTTTCTACCGCGATGTCATTTCTCTCCCTCTATCGTGATCCTCTCGTGCGCAACAACACGTCGCGCAGTGATTTCCGCATCCATGACCTAATGAATCACGAAAAGCCCGTGACCCTCTATCTTGTGGTCCGGCCGAGTGACAAAGACCGGCTCCGCCCGCTTGTCCGTCTGGTGTTGAATCAGATCGTTCGCACGCTGACACGCGATGAGCTGAAACGCCTGGACGATGGCCGCTTTGTGTCGCCTCACAAGCGGCAACTGCTTTTGATGCTGGACGAATTCGCCGGATCATTCGGAAAGCTCGACATCTTCGAGGAGTCGCTTTCCTTCATCGCCGGCTATGGCATCAAGGCTTACATCATTTTGCAGGACCGCGAGCAGCTTCTAAAATCTTATGGTCCGCATGAGAACATTGTCAGCAACTTGCATATCCGTATCGCCTACGCGCCCAACCAGACGCAAACCGGCGAGTGGATTTCAGAACTACTCGGCACGACGACGATTATCAAAGAAGACGTGACCGAGAGTGGCAAGCGCGGAGGCTCACTCAATCAGATTAGCCGCTCTTATCGCGAGATCGAGCGGCCTTTGATGACGGCCGATGAAGTCATGCACATGCGCGCGCCGACGAAGGAAGCGGAGAGCGGAAAGATCACGCATTCAGGCGACATGCTGATTTTCGGCGCTGGGCAATACGCGATCTATGGAACGCAAATCCTCTATTTCACCGATCCGGTTTTTCTTGAGCGTTCGAGGGTGGAAGTCCCGCAGACGATGCAGATCACGTTCAGCCCCTTCCCGCATAAGGCTGCCACGGCACCGAAGCCGGCGCCCCAGCCAGAGGAGGCGGTTGTTGAACCGTTCCGCGCATGAGCGCGGGCACGCCTAACTTGGCCGCGACCGGCCTCCGGCGAATCTTCGGCCGTAAGCGCGCGCTAACCACGCAGGAAAAGCGGCGGGTCATCTTCGGCGCAACTGGCGCCGTCGCTGCGGTCGTCGCGATCGTGGCCGGGTGCCACAGCGCGGGGCTTTGGATCAACACGACTGATTCGATGCCGATGGGCCTATGGCGGCAGACCGCGAACCAGGCGCCAAGGCCGGGCGATGTGGTATTGCTCTGTCTGCCGGCTAATCCAGCGACCGAGCTGGGCCAGGCGCGCGGTTATATCGCGCCGGGGCCTTGCCCGACCGGCCAGGAAATCCTGTTGAAGCCAATCGCGGCCGGGGCCGGCGATGTGGTGACGGTCTCGCCCGCTGCCGTCACCGTCAATGGGCACGCCATCGCCAATAGTGCCCAGCTCGCCCAGGACAGCCGGGGCCGCCTTTTGCCCGCCTATCCAGCGGGCACCTATCGCGTGCGGGCCGGTGAAATCTGGCTTGTTTCCCCCCATAACCGCCGCAGCTTCGACAGCCGCTATTTCGGGCCGGTCTCCGCCTCGCTCGTGCGGAGCACCGTGCGGCCGGTTTGGGTGTTCGACTGATGGTCCCCTGTCTCGCAATCGGTGACGGCGTGGCCCTCGGATTGGCCCAGGGCCGGCCGGAGTGCGTGGCGGTAGCGGCGCAGGGCATAACCTCCGCCGCCTTCGTGGCGTCCGACCTTGGCCGGCTGAAGGCGGCGCAGACGGCCCTTATCAGCCTTGGCGCGAGTGATGCGCCTGGCACTGACACCGTCAGCAATCTGCGGCGGCTCCGTCAGGCGGTGACGGCGGAAAGGGTCATTTGGCTGATACCCAATGCCTCGCCGGCAGTCCGGCTTGCTGTGACGACCGTTGCGGCCGAGTGGAGCGACGGCCTGCTTGATACCCGACCGCCCTTGCCCGGTCAGGCGTCGGCTCAGCCCCCGAGCGCCGGCAGCACGCCCGCCACCACTGCCCCGACGCCGACGCCAGCCTTGCACAGAGCCACGGCAGCGGACCCCGAGGCGGCGCTTCTCGCATGTGGTTCGAGCGTCGATCCGTCCACCTTGAAGGCGATTATGCGCGTGGAAAGCGGCGGGCGGGCTTACGCGATCAATGTCAACGGCGCGCCGGCAGAGCCGGCCCCGGCGGCGACGGCGGCCGAAGCGACGGCCGAGGCGCAAGCCTGGATCGCGCGCGGCTACAGCGTGGATTTAGGCTTGATGCAGGTGAATAATAGAAACTTGCAAAGTCTCGGTTTCACCGTCGCGCAAATGTTCGACCCATGCACGAACATTCAGGCCGGCGCTTCGATCCTCACGGCCGATTATCTTGCCGCATCGTCCAGCCGGCCGAACCCGCAAGACGCCTTGAAGGCCGCGCTTTCCGCCTACAACACGGGCAATTTCGAGCGTGGTTTCTCCAACGGCTATGTCGCGAAATACTACGGCACAGGCGCGGAAGTTGGCGATGTCCCGATCATTACCGCAGCGGCCTATCACCCGCACCGATCGGCGCCAGCACGTCCCCCCAATCCTTTCACCGCAAGTCCTGATGTCTATTCGAGGGAGGCCAGCAATGAGTGATGACACGCCTACCGGGATGATTCCGACGACTGAGGCCGGAGCGATAACCCGGATCGAGACGACGCCTTTTGTTTCGCGCGACCTGGCAGACTTTGGGCTGCCTGGCGTGTGGGTGGAGGTTGACCCCGACGAGGCGGAGCAGATGGGCGCGTTCGAGGAAACCGCCCTCTCCGCCGCCGATGTGGAGGAGGCCGACGATGGCAACTGAATACGCCAAGAAGGTCGCCGAAGGACTGATCGAACAACTGAAGCAGGGAACAGCGCCTTGGCAAAAGCCGTGGCAACCAGGCCAGCAGTTCATGCCCTACAATCCGACCACGGGCAAAGACTATCGAGGCGGCAACGTCCTATGGCTGATGGCTCAGGGCCATTCCGATCCGCGATGGATGACCTATCGCCAGGCCACGGCCGAGGGTGCCCAGGTGCGAAAGGGCGAGCACGGCACGCAAATTCAGTACTGGATCACGCGGGGCAGCGAACCCGTTACCGATGATAAGGGTGCGCCGGTTCGAGGGGATGACGGCAAGCCGTTGATGCGCACCGTCGAATATGAGCGCCCCCGCGTCAAAACCTTCACAGTGTTCAACGGCGAGCAGATCGACGGGCTTCCGCCGCCGCCCACACGCACGGTTGCGGAGTGGGATCGGCACCAGAGAGCCGAGGCGATCTTGACGGGATCGGGCGCGCGCGTCGAGCACCAGGCCGGGAACAAAGCCTATTACCAGCCTTCAACAGACAAGATCGTCATGCCCGAGCGCGGCCAGTTTCCGGCCGCAGACGGATATTATGCGACCGCCATCCATGAGCTGGGTCATTGGACAGGTGCGCCGGATCGACTGGACCGCGATCTAGCGCACCCGTTCGGCAGCGAGGGCTACGCGCGGGAAGAATTAAGGGCGGAAATAGCATCGCTGATGCTGGGAACCGAGATCGGACTCGGACACGACCCGAGCCGGCATGTCGCCTATGTCGCGAGCTGGATCAAAGCCCTGGAAAATGACCCCCAGGAGATTTTCAGGGCAGCGGCCGATTCCGAAAAAATCACGGCCATGCTTCGCGGTTTCGAGCAGAGCCAGGAGCAAGGCGAGGCACTGACACAGGAACAGTCACCAGAGGAGAGCGCCGAAGCCGGGACCGTGCTTGTCCGGGCGCCTACCCTAGTTCGGGAGGATCACCCCATCATGCAAACGAGCAATGACCGCACCTATCTAGCCGTCCCTTATGCCGAGAAAGACCAGGCGAAGGCAGCGGGCGCCAAGTGGGATAGAGAAGCGAAAGCTTGGTTCGCGCCGGCCGGAACGGACCTTCAACCGCTAAGCGCCTGGCTGCCTCCGCGCGATGAGCTGCATATTGCCCCCCAACTCGACCCGCGCGCCGAGTTCGCGGACGCGCTACGCACCGCCGGCCTTGAGATCAATGGCCTGCCGGAAATGAACGGCCAGCTTCAGCGCGTGCGCGTAGCGGGCGATACCGGCCAGCAGCGCAGCGGGGCCTATGTCGGCCATCTCGACGGCCATCCCGCCGGCTATATCCAAAATTTCAAGACCGGCCTTCAACAGAATTGGAAGTCCGGGGCACCGATGCAGGCCCTTGGCGCGCAGGACCGGGCCAGGTTGACGGCCGAGGCCGCGCAGAAGGCGCATGATCGCGCCATTGAGCGCGAGACTGCCGCGCAGGCCGCTGCCATCACTGCCGAAGCTGCATGGTCCGCCGCCCCAGCCGCAGCGGCCGACCATCCCTACCTTGTCGCGAAAGACGTTGGCCCAGGGGAGCTACGCATGGGCGGCCCAGGTCAGACGATCGCGACAACAGACAAATTCGGCCGGCCGAAGGATGCGAGTTTAGAGGGCAAGTTGATCGTGCCGATGCGGGATATCGACGGCAAGCTATGGAGCATCCAGACGATCGACGCGGACGGAACCAAATCTTTTCACAAGAACGGTCGCGTCGAAGGGATGCACGCAATTGTCGGCGGCGAGCTGACGCTCGATAGCCCGATCATCATTGCGGAGGGCTTTGCCACGGCGCAAACCGTGAGCCGCGCCGCGAACTTGCCCGTCATTGCCGCCTTCAACGCCGGCAACATCGCGCCCGTCGCGCAGCTCTATCGAGACCGCTTCCCCGAGCGCAGCGTCATCATCGCCGGAGACAACGACCACTCCAAGAACGCCGACCAGAATGTAGGTCGCCGCAAGAGCGAGGAGGCAGCGGTATCCGTCGCCGGCTACACGCTGCTACCCGAGTTTGCCCCCAATGATCGCGGCACCGATTGGAACGACTATGAGAAAACCAACGGGGTTGATGCGACCAGGCAGGCCGTCGCCTCCGGCCTTCGGTCGATCGAGGCCAAACAGATCGCGGCTGAATCTTCGATCTTGCGCCAGGAGCAGGACAAGGAAGCGAAGGCGCATCAGCTTGTCGAGGAACGCCAGCAGCAGGCGCATGAAGATGAGGAAGTGGAAATCGAATTGGTTGAGCGCGAACAGGAGGCGGAGCGCGAGCAGGAACAAGAGCAAAGCTTTAGCATTGGCCGATAGGAGTTCCGAACATGACTGCCCTATGGGTTTGTGAAAAATATTCTGTAGCCGCCGACCTGGCGCGCGTTCTTTTTGGCGGTATCGCCTCCCATTCCTCTCCGGTTATCGAGACTAAGAAAGGCGTGCGCCTGGTCTATACGACCGGGCACGCCGTCGAACCGGCAGCGCCCGAAGTTTACGATGCGGCCTATAAATCATGGGAGCATCAGGACGTTGCGGGGCTTGTGCGCGGCGGCTTTCGTCTTGTGCCGGCGCCAGGCAAAGCCGGCGCGGTCGCGACGATCGAGAAAGAGATACGCAAAGCCGACGAGCTTGTTGTTGCGACCGATGCCGGCCG
The DNA here is from genome assembly GCA_019351895.1 of Pseudomonadota bacterium. GTDB lineage: Bacteria > Pseudomonadota > Alphaproteobacteria > Acetobacterales > Acetobacteraceae > Acidisoma. The sequence continues at coordinate 3,514 of JABBOH010000061.1, read as the reverse complement.
CGAGGGTGAAATGATCGCATGGGAGATCATCGAGCGCGCCGGCTCGCGTGCCCCTGTCCGGCGCTTTTGGGCGAGCGCCTTGACGGATAATGCCTTGAAGAGGGCGGCGGCGGACCTCCTGCCAGGCGAGCGGAAATTGCCGCTCTATCACGCCGGCCGCGCCCGATCGCGGGCCGACTGGATCGAGGGCCTGACCTATACGCGCTATTTCAGCCGCACCCATACCGGCCCCCGCTCGAAGCCCTTGAGTGTTGGGCGGGTCCAATCCGCCGTCACGGCGCTGATCGAGGATCGGTGCAGAGAAATCGCGGATTTTGTGCCGCAGACCTACTACGAGGTTGCGGCCGAGCTGGACACTAGCAAGGGCGGCTTGCGCCTGGTGTATCGCCCTCCGGCCGATCGCCGGCTTGAGGATGCGACCGAGGCCCAGGCCATAGCAGATCGCATCAAGGGCCAGACCGCGCCCCTCGCCGTGAAGACCCTGCCGAAAAGCACAAAGCCCGTGGACTTCATGAGCACGAGCTTAGCGCAGAAGCGGGCTTTTGCCCTTTGGAAGTGGAAACCCGATCGCACGCTAGACCTCCTGCAGAAGCTCTATGAGGCGAAGTGGACCACCTATCCGCGCACCGAGTGCGTCTATCTTTCCTCGGATCACGCGGCGGAGATGCCGGCGCTGTTGAGGCGCCTCGCCGCATTGCCGGAAGTGGCGGCCGTGGCACGCGAACATCCCGAGTGGATCGAGAGCCCGGTTGTCCGGCCGGGCTCCTACGACGATTCAAAGCTGACCGATCACCATGCCATCATCCCAACCGAGCAAGTGCCGGAGCTGGGGCAGCTCGCCCCCGATGAGGCCAAGCTATATCAGCTCATCGTCCGGCATACCGTCGCGAATCTTCTCCCCGATTTTCGCTACGACAGCACGACGGTCACGGCCGAGCTGGACGGCAAACCCTTCATCGCCCGAGGCCGCACCGTGCGCGAGCTGGGGTGGCGGGCGCTGATCGGGGAAGACCAGGCCGACCAGGACGTGAAGCGCGCGCGCAAGCGGAAGAAGCCGGCCGACAGCCAGGCCGAGGAGCAGCAGGAGGAGGAAGACCAGGCGGCCCAGCTCCCGCCCGTGGAGGACGGGGAGCCAGGCACTGTCAAAGCAGCGAGCGCCGTCACCCGGCAGACGAAACCGCCGGCCTATTTCACTCAGGCGAGCTTGCTGGACGCGATGGTGAACATCGACCTCTACATAGACGACCCGCGCGCGAAAGCCGTTCTGGGCGGCCCCACGGCCGACCAGAAACGCGGGATCGGCACCGGAGCCACGCGGGCCAACATCATCAAGACCGTGTTTGAGCGCGGCTATGTCGAGGAGCGCGGCACCGCCATTCACACCACGCCGAGGGGAAGCGCCTTTGTTGGCCTCGCCAGGCGCCTCGTGCCGTGGATGGTGAACCCGATCCACAGCGTTGAGCAGGAGGAAGCGCTTCAGGCGATCGAGGCCGGCCGAGGCGACGATGCCGCCTATGTCGCGGAGGTGATGCAGCGGACCCAGGAGACCCTTGGGAAGCTCAAGGCGGCTGGTGACACGACCCGCATAGAGGACGCCGACGCCCCGGAGGCGCCCGTTCGCGGGCGCCAGGGCGCGGCGAAGGGCCAGCGCAAGGGATCTGATGCGGCAGCGGCTTCCGCGCCATCCACGGCCCGGAAAATCTATTTTTCGGTGCCATACGAGAAGCGCGCGGAAGCCAGAGCGGCCGGGCTCCGGTGGGATAGCGATGCGCGCAAGTGGTATGCGCCCACGGCCGAAATTGCCGCGCGCATCAAGGCTGCCCGGCAACGAGACGGCAGCGCGTCCCTTCCCCCGGCGGACAGCCCCCAAAAGCCCGCTGGCGCGACAGAGGGAGCGGCACAGCAAGCGGCGGCCGGAGGCGCACGGGTCTATTTCAAGGTGCCGTTCAAGCAAAAGGAAAAGGCGAAGGAGCTGGGGATGCGCTTTGACGGCGAGCGCCGGCAATGGTTCGCGCCCGATCCGCAAGTGGCACAAGCGGCGGCGGCGGTGTTTCCGTCGCCGCCTGCCTGACCAGGCCGCCGCCAATGATGGGGCGCTCGCATACCCTGATCGGCCTGGCGACTGTCACCGCTCTTGCGGCGGCCAATTTCTGGCCTCTCTCTCCGGCGGTCCTGGCTGCCACGGCGATTGGCAGCCTGGCCCCTGACATCGACCATCCGCAATCGACGCTTGGCCGGCCGCTTTTCTTTGTGTCCTACCCGATGAATGCGACGATCGGGCATCGCACCGGCACGCACTCGTTTCTTGCCCTGGCGTTCTGCACCCTTGCGGTGCTGATCGCCGAGGCCGCCGGCTGCGCTAATATCGGCTATGGGTTTCTAGTTGGATATGTCGCCCACATCGGGGCCGACCTTCTGACGATCGAGGGATGCGCTTTGCTCTACCCCTGGGATCGAGCGCGCTATGCCTTTTGGCCTGCGGTTCAAACCGGCAGCTTGGGCGAGGCCGTCATACTGCTTCCAATCTTGGGGCTAGTTCTCGGCATCGCCTATTGGCTGAATCCCTCTTTCTTTGATGCTGCGCGCCAGCTCCGGTTGCATGTGCCGTTCTTGTTCCATGTGCCGGTGACGTGAAAATGCCTGCATATATCAACAGATTTTTGGAGCCACAACGCGACCTCTCATGGCCTGATCTGAGCCAGGCCGATCGCCTTCCTGCAATGGGTCCGGCCAACTTTTTTCCGCCGGGTCTGCACCCCTTTGCATCGCGAAACAAAAAAGCCGGCTCCTCTCCATCCTTCGCTGCGCTGCGTCCGCTGCGCGGTGCAGGTCGATCGTCCCAGCTCACACGATCGCCATCGAGGCCGCGATGGTCGTGGCCCGAAACTCAAGAGGAGATACGAGGATGTCCACCATTGGCACTTTCACGAAGACGGACACGGATTTTACCGGCACTCTCAAGACGCTGACGCTCAATGTCAAAACGAGCATTCGCCACGTTGAAAAGAACAACGGGAAAGCCCCGGATTTTCGCGTGTATGCCGGCGCGGTCGAATTTGGCGCCGGATGGAAGAAGACCTCGCAGGCCGACCGCGACTACATATCCATCAAGCTCGATGATCCGAGCTTTCCGGCCCCGATCTTCGCAAATCTGGTGCCCGATGAAGGCAGCGACACCAACTATTCCCTTATCTGGTCGCGCCGCGACTAACCGCCCTCGGCAGAAGCACCCCGCGCCAGGCGCGGGGTGCAACTACCGTGTCACCTCCATTTTCGGCCTTTTGCGCCCGCACCGCGCACACTTCAGCAAATCGGCAAGCCGAAAAAATCTCATATCACCAGGCAGAAGGTGGCGCGTTTGGAAGTCCCGCACGCGCTCTTTGATGGCGTGATTGCAGTTTTCACAGCGGACCACCAGCCAGCAGTCCGCGCGATACCAAAGCGGATCGGCGGGCTTAGCACTACAGTTGCATTTTAGATTTAAGGTGGGAGCGATACGCTGCAGCTTGGTGTA
>JABBOH010000060.1 GCA_019351895.1 Pseudomonadota bacterium | reverse complement strand
CGCGCCCGTGAGGTGATCCAACAGAAGAACCTAGAAATTGCTTTCATCCTATCGTCTCGCTCCGTTCGGTTGACACGGCCGCTGCGCTCCCTCTCCGCTTACGCCAAGCAGAAGCCGATCCTGCGTAACCTAGGGGTAGCTACATTCAAGACCCTACGCTCGATCAAGCGAATGGCACGCCCATAGTCCTAAGCGACGGCAAGACCACTTGTCTAACGTGGTCTCCTCGCAATTATCGAATCGACAGGAGATTGGGGCCAATGAACGACCGCCTGCTGTTCGTAAACCATCGCCGTCAAATCTGCGGCGTGCACGAGTTCGGAAATGAGATCTTCAGCCAGATAACGGCTTCCAAGCGATATCACGTATCCTATGTTGAATGCGAAACCGTGCAAGAATTTCTCATTGAAGTCGGGAAGGATCGACCAGCGGCCGTTATATTCAACTATCACCCGACGACTATGTCGTGGGGACCGGCGGCGGCGGCTATTTGCGCGGACATTCCCAGTTTAGGCATCATTCATGATGTCACCAATGATATGGCGGATGCGTGGAACGGTCCGTTGTTCTCACGTTTCATCACCCATGATCCCGATTTAAACACGCGCAATTCGTTGTTTTCTGCCGCTCCACGACCATTGCCACAGTATCGATCATCCATTCATCCTCCAGCTTGCGGCCCGATCCGCATCGGCAGCTTTGGGTTCGCTGCACTTGATAAAGGGTTTGACCGGCTTGTGCTGGCTGCGCAGGATTCGTTCGAGCAATGCGTTATTAGGCTACATATCCCAGTAGGTGACTTCGTTAGTACGTCTTTAAATGTGAAGGACATTGAAAATCAGTGTCGTGCTTTGATCGTTAAGCCCGGAATCAGTATAGAAGTGTCCGATAATTTTTTGCGGCGTGATGAATTATTGGATTGGCTTGCCTCTAACCATATCAATGCACTATTTTACCATCCCAATCGCGGCCTTGGAGGGATTTCGTCGGCAGCAGACTTGGCACTAGCCAGCGGGCGACCATTAGCGCTTCGTCGGGGTAACATGTTTCGATGTTATAATAAAGTAGACCCTTCGGTTTTTATTGACGATCTTCCCCTGCATCAAATTCTATCAAATGGCACTTTGCCCCTGCAGGTTTTTACCCAAAATTGGACACAAGCGGCGATAGTCGCCGCATATGACGATGCTATTACTCGTGCTATTGATGAAGATGCTGCATCAGGGAAGGACACGCGCCAACTGCAGGCTCGCATGTTGGATGCCCTTCTACTCCCCATTGAGGAGCGAGAGCGCCGTCTACAGGAGCGGCTAGTGGAGATGCATGCAGCTACAAAGACCCTCAACGAGAGTGCAAATTACTATAGACTGAAAGGGTTAGAAGATCATAAGGAGATGGCGAAAGCCGAGTCACGAATAAACGCCATGCATGAAGATGTTAATCACAAGGGAAACCGAATTTTTGAGTTAGAAACGATAGTTAATGATAAAATTCATCAGATTCGTGATTTAGAAAAGCGAATAAACAACAAAGATAATCAGGCTTCCAAGATGCGCGGGGCAATAATTACCTTAGAGGCTACACTTCAGAAAGCCGAGGAATCCAATGCAAAGAAGGATGACCAGATCGCAGATCTGCAGAAAAATCTTGGTCGGCACGTAACAGAACTGCGGCGTGCAAGTTTGCGCGCCAAGGTTTTAGAGGACGAATTACACTATCCGCGGACACGATATGAAAAGCTGCGCCTCCGCCTTAAGCATAGAAGGTTGCCAGTAAGACGCTTCAATACGATGCTGGATAATGCCGCGCGCGCTTATTACGGGCCTGCAATCCAGACATTGTGGCGTGCGGCGCCAACTACGATGCAACGTAAAATTCCTGAGGCTAATGTCCAGCAGGGCTTTATGCTGTCTGCAGTCGAGGCGCTGTGTCGCACGGCTCTCGGACCTTTGCTTTGCGTCGGAGCATTTGAGGACACTGCAGCCATTGCACTACGACAGTTAGGTTACGTGGTGGACTCGATTGACCCTGAGACCGATGTTGACTTAGCGGAATTCCGCCGCGCGCATCCAGAGAAGGTCGCGAGCTACCAGGTAGTCTTTTCCACTTCGGTCATAGAGCATGTGCTTGATGATGAGCAATTTGTGCGCGATCTAGTAGAGATGACAGCATTAGGCGGAGCGATCGTGCTGACCTGCGACTTCTGCGAGACGTGGAAGCCCGACCAGCAAAAACCATCGTCTGATTGCCGCATCTATACCACTGCTGACATGCAGCGCCTTATGCGAGCCATGCCCGGCACCAGTCTGGTTGACTCGCCGGATTGGTCAGAGCATGCGACGGATTTTAGTATAGAGGAAAATGGGGGTGTGATGCGCTACGGTTTTGCCACCTTGGCTGCACGACGTATTGGCTGAGGGCGCCAAGTTGACGTTGTTCCGGCTGGCCCGCAGGTGTTTCTTCGCGTCGAAGTACCCGATTGGAGGTGTGGCAGTCACGGGCGTCCTCTAATCTCCGCCAGCCGTTCCGCCATGCGCTCTCCCGCCGTCGCCAAACCCAGGGAGCGGCGTGCGGACTCCTGACCGCGCCGGCCCAAAGCGGCCGCTGCCGCCGGATCGTCATACAGCCCACGCATCAGCCGGGCCGCATGGGCCTCGGAAGGCTCCGCCCAGCGCGCCGCAGCATCATAGAGCGGTGGGAAATCCCGGCCGAGCGGACGCAGCTCGCAATCCACCAGCAGACTGTTGTCGTCGTTCATGAAGTGGAGATTGCCCGAATAGCGGGTGCCGATCACAGGCTTGCCCAACAGCATCGCCTCGGCCATCGTCAGGCCCAAGCCCTCGGCGCGGTGCAGCGAAACATAGGCGTCGCAACCCTCCATCAGCGCCAAGGTCTCGTCCAGGGTGAAGACGCGGTCGATGATCGTCACGTGGGCACCCGCCGCCGCCCGCAAAGCCGCGAGCTCCGCCGCATGCCGCGGCTCGGAGGTGGTCTTCAGCACCAGATCCACGGGCTCCTCCGGGCCGAAAGCCCGCCGGAAGGCGCGGATCAGGCCGAGCGGGTTCTTGCGCTCCGTGATGGACGCCATGTGGAATGAGAACAGGAAGGCGAAACGGCCCTCCCCGCGCGCCGGCGCCCCCAGCGCCTCCCGCGGGCGGGGCGTGAAGGGCGCGAGGCGCACGCCCGGAAACAGAACCCGCACCGGCCGGTCCACCACGACCCGCCGGACCGCGTCGCCCACGAAGCGCGTCGCGGTCCAGATCTCGTCGGCCGACCGCGCGATCTCGGCCCAGCCCGGCGGTACCTCGTCGAGCTCCCAATACCAGTAGGCGATCCGGTAGGTGCGGGGCGAGCGCTCGGCGAGGTCCGCCCGTTCATGCGCCTTGAGGAAGAGATCGCCCGGCTGGACGTGGATGATGGTCACGTCGGCGCTCTCCAGCCCGCCGTAGCGGATATGGGGGCGGTCGCTGTCGAACCGGGTGCGGACATCCCGCCGCGTCACCGCGACGCCGGCCTCCTCCAGGGCGTCCGCCATCGCCTCCACGGAGACGCGCAGGCCGGAGGGGTAGCAGAAATGACCGAGCACATTGACGGCCGGCCGCGCCAACTGCTCCGCGAGACCGTCCCGCAACCAGTCCGTGCACAGCCGCCGCTGTGCCGGAGGGAGGCCCGCGTCAGGGCTCGCCAGCCATCCGAGCAGGGAGGCGGCGGCGGCCGGGCTGTCCCAGGCACGTGGATGCGCGCGGCGCCACTCCGGCGACCGCCCATAGGCGAGGCGGAGCTGCTCGGCCGGGTTCGGCAGGTCCGGCCAACTCGCCGGATCGAGCCACGCGGCTCCGGGTCGCACATCGTAGCGCTGCGCGATCCAGGCAGCGAAGGCATCGCGGCCGAAGACCGTCAGCCCGAGCGGATGGGCCTTTTGCCAGGCCCGGTCGAAGCGATAGGCGCGGACCAGTTCTGCCGCCGGATCCTCGGCGCTCGACAGCAGGAGCCACCACGCCTCCTCGAGACGCAGCCCGTATTCGAACTGTCCGCTGCCGAAGAGATAGCGGGTCAGGCCGGCGTAACCGGGCGGCAGCATGCCGGCGGGATGGGCGGCGTGCACGTCGTCGCGCCAGGCGTAGATCTGGCGCGGGCGCGCGGCGGGATCGAGCGCCCAGAGGCTGTCGAGATGGTCCGGCAGACCCGGAGGGAGCGGGATTTCGCCGCGCGTTCCCTCCGCCAGCCAGGCGGCGAAGGTGCCGTCGGAGCCGGCGGACAGCGCGCGGGGGAAGCGCACCCGCAGATCGCTGCGGTAGCGCAGCAGGCCGATGATCCAGCGTGCCGCGCCCCATGCATCCTCTACCGGCGCCGTGCCGCCGAAGGACGGCAGCACATGGGCGCGCGGCAGCCCGGTTGCCGCCAGGACGGCGCTGTCGTCGAAGAGGTCGAGCGGTGCCACCAACTCCGGCATAGCCGCCAGCAGCTGCGCCGATCGGGCGCGAGCGACCTCGACGGCGGCAACCTCGCCGGGTGCCCGCAGGGTCGGTATGGAGGTGTGGGCGCTGAGGCCCGGATGGAAGAACGGGTCATCCTCCGCGCCGAGTTGCCGCAAGGCCCGCGCCACCCGCGCCATGTCCTCTGCCGTGCTGATCTGGTCGCGCGCATCCTCGGACCGGGTGAGTTCGGCGAAGGGCGTAAAGACAGTGCGATCGCCGAACAGCCCGGCACGGAGGCTGAACACGATATCCGCGTTCGTAGCCACGAACCCCTCGTCGAAGCCGCCAACCCGGTCGAAGACATCGCGCCGGACCATCTGGCAGCCGCTGGATACCGCGGACCAGTTGCGGGTGTAACCGGCCGATCCGAAGACGCCCCAGCCTGAATCCTTGGCGCCCGAGTCCTCGGCGCTCGAATCCTCCGCATGGTCGAACATGCGGCCCAGGAAATCGGGGCCGACCGCGATCCCGGCATGCAGAAGGACCCCGTCGGCCCCGATCACCCTCGCCCCCACGACGCCGACACCGGGACGGCCCGCCATCCGCACCATCTCGCCGAGCCAGCCGGGGCTGCGAACTTCGAGATCGCCGGTCATGAACAGCAGCAGCGACCCGCGAGCCGCTCGCGCGCCACGGTTGAGGGCGGCGAAGACCGTGAAAGGCTCCGCCGCCTCCACCACCCGTACCTGCTCGATCTGGCGGAGTTCGCGGTGGAGCAGCAGCGTCTCAGGATCGTCCGATCCAGTCTCCACGAGCACGAGCTCGATCGCGCGGTAATCCGTCTGCTCGAAAAGGCTCTTGAGGCAGCGGCGCAGAAGCGCCGGCCGGTCGTGGCTTGGCACGATGATCGAGACGAGTGGCGGCTCGGGCGTGTCCCAGCTCGAGTGCCGTGTGCCGTCCGGCTGCGTCGTGACCTGCACCCTGTCCCGGCCTTGCGAGACCCAATAGTCGTAGAGCACCCTTTGGTGCTGGGCCGCGGCGCGGGTTCCGGGCTCTGGGCGCTCGCGATGACCTCCCGGCGCGCGGTGGCAGAGGACTGCCGCGATCCGGCCGATTCTGAGCCCGGCTGCCAGGGCCGCGTCGTTGAGCCGCAGGTTCAGCCCCCATTCGGCGCCGGCGCCCGAGCCCTCGACGAAACCGCCCGCGCTCTCGGCCAGGGTGCGGGACAGGATGGTGAGGCGGCCGAAGTAGTTGAAGGCCTGCAGCATTTCGGGCGACCAGGCCGGCTTGAACAGCGGCTCCGCGCGCCGGCCGATGGCATCGAGCACGTCCTCGTCGCCATAGACGGCGGCGAGCCCGGGGTCCGACGCCAGGGTGACGGCAGCCGCCCTCAGCGCGTCCGGCGCCAGGATGTCGCCGCTGTCCAGCACGCCCACCCAATCTGCGGGCGCGCCTGCCAGCAAGGTGGCGAGAATGCCCCCGCGATCCCACTCTGGGGCGCAAGGCACCAGCAGAAGGCGGCGGTCATGGACGAGGGCGGCGGTCGCCTGACGTACGGCGGGCGTATCCGGCGCCACGAGCATCCAGCCGGGATGGGTCTGGCGGAGGAGGCTGTCGAGCGTCGCGGCGGTGGCGGCGGTGGCGGCGTCGGCGGCGGCCGTCGGCAGCAGCAGCGCGATTATCGGGAGCTCGCGATCGCCGATCTGGGTGAAGACGGCCGGTTCGAAGGCCTCGATCCATCGGGCATAGGCCTCGGAGCGGGCGACGGGAATGGGCGCCGTTGTTTCAGACGAACCCGGTAGGACGGCAGCGGTCTGGGCTATCTGGGGTTGAGCTGCCTGCTCCCGAAGGAAGCGGAGACGCTCCGGAATTTCCCAGGGCGTTGCCATCCACCAGCCGAGCCTGATGGCGCGACGCGCCCGCTGCCGCATCGGTGCCGGCATGGTACCGGCCAACCGGCCTGCTGCCGTGACGATCCGCCAGGAGGTGGAGGCCAGCAACAGGCTGCGGTCAGCCTCCAGGATAGCCACGCGATCCTCTGCGGCGGCGAGGGCGGCCGCGGCCTGTTCCGAGGCATGCTCGGCCATTGCCAGCCTCTGCCGAAGGGTCGCTTCCGTCTGCCGGGATGCCGCCAGATCCTCGCGCAACTCCAGGATCTGGCTCCGCGCCTGGGTGAGCGCCTCCTCAGCCGCCTTGGCCGACCGGGCGGCTTCGGCGGTGGCCGACATGGCCTCTGCCGCCTCGGCTTGCGCCTGTTCCAGGGAGGCGGTCAGCCGGCCCTCCATCGCCTTTGCCCGATCCAGTGCCGTGTCGAGCCCGCGCCAACGGGCCTCCCGTCGCATCATTTCCCGGCGCAGATGCCCGGCCCGCCACTCAGCCTCCCATCGCGCGCCCAGAAAGGCGAAGCGGTGGCGTACCCGGCCTGTAGCCTCCGCCGGCAATGCCGTCAGCGCGAGAACGGCCTCCGGGGCATCGCACCCAACGCAAAGCACGCCAAGGCCGTGGCCGTGGCCGAATTCGAAAGCCGGCCATCGCGCCGCGACCTCGCGCCAGAGGCGCCAGACCCCGAACCCTGCCCGGCGCTCCGCAGTATTGTGGAACAGCACGACAGCGCGGTCCGACAGCTTCGGCAGCCAGGTCTCGAATTCATGCGCGGCACTGTCATAGCTTTGCAGCCCGTCGATATGGAGCAGGTCGATCGAACCATCCTCGAAACGCGACAGCGCGTCGTCGAACCGGCAGCGGAGCAGCTGCGAGAAGCCCGCGAAATGCTGCTCATGATAAGCGGAGAGGTCGTCGTAGATCTCATCGGCCTGATTACCGATCTCTCCATCGCCGGTCCATGTTCCTACCGCAAAACATTGTGTGGTCAATCCATCATGCAGAGCCGATCGGCAGAAACCGGTGTAGGAGATGCCGTCGTGCGTTCCGAGTTCGACGAGGAGAGCCGGTTGCACCGCCTGCATCAGCCAGAAGGCGAAGGGCAGATGGCCGAACCAGGCGCTGTCGCGGTCGATGCGCGTCGCATCCTGAAACACGGCATCCAGATGCGGATCCGTCAGGGCGGCGAGCGCCGGAACCCCACCTCCATCCGCGGCCAATGGGCTTTCCATCCAAACCAACCTTTCGGGCGTGACTGGCCGTAGAACCGGCCGAAACCGATGTCAATTCCGGGCGACGCCTACCGCTTGCGTGGCTGCCGGAGTTTCGGGATCGCGGTTGACGTCGCCAGGGTTGCTGGGCAGATAGATCATCTTCCTGCAGGATGCGTGAGTGTATTGTCCGGCGTATGATTGACGGGGCGGCCGCATGAGCGACGGAGCGGCTCGGGGAGACGCACCCATCGCGGTGTTCGTCCATGTCCATTATCCCGATATCTGGCGGGAGATGAGCGCACTGCTCGCGAGACGACTGACCGTTCCGTTTCACCTGATCGTGACGACGTCGCATGCCGAGGATCGGATCGTCCTCCCGGAGACACGGCATCTGCGCTCGGCGCGCATCCTGCCCGTGGCGAACCGTGGACGCGACATCCTCCCGTTTCTTGAGGCTCTGGCAGCGACTGAGGACTTTGAGTTCGGACTGAAGCTCCATACCAAGAAGTCGCCGCAGCGCACGGACGGCGCCGAGTGGCGGGGCGAGATCCTGGACTCTCTGGTGCCCCGGCGCGGCCCCCGGCTGAGAACGATCATCCGCCGTCTCCAGGCGGATAAGCGCATCGGCTTCGTGACGCCGGCCGGCTTCTGCCTGAGCGTCAAGCCATGGGTTCTCGTCAATGCCCCCGGCATGGTCACGGTCATGCGCACACTCGGCGCCGGTCTCACCGAGAGCGATCTGGACGATGCATACTTCGCGGCCGGGTCCATGTTCTGGTTCCGCCGCCCGGCCCTCGCGGCGCTCGCCGACCCGCGCGTGCGCGCGCTGTTCGAGCCCGAGGAAGGCCAGTTCGACGGCACGATCGCCCATGCGATGGAGCGTCTGTTTCCGGTCGAAGCGCGGCGGCAGAATTTTCTGTCCCTGGCCATGCCCGCCCTTCTGGCGTCACGGCCCGCGATGGCGCGTCCGCAGCTCCTGGAACTTGTGCGGCGTCACGCCGATGTGCCGAGCACTTACTTTCCGGCGCCCTATGTGGCGGCCCTGGCGGTCCGGCCTCGTAGCCGGCGCCGGATGGGCGCCCTTCTGCAGCAGGCGGGCGAAGCCTCCGCCGGTCTGCGGCTCACGCTATCGCAGTGGCGGGGACAGTTGATCGGGCGCTAGCTCCGCCGCACCTGCCGGAGGTGTCTTGGCCGCTCGCTGCGCCACGATCTCGCGCACCCTCTGCTCCACGATGCGGCCGACATTGGCCGGTCCATAGCGATGCGTCACGAAGCGCTGCCCCGCCGCCGCTTTGGCCTTTGCCTCATCGGGCATCGACACCACCCGGATCATCGCGGCCGCGCAGGCCTCCTCATCCGGATCCGCCCAGACCTGACCCTCCGGGTAGATATACTCGTCGGCGCCGACGGGCTTGAGGCTGTAGGGGATCGGATATCCGGTCTCCGGTGTCAGAAACTCGGTGTTGCCCGAATAGTCGGTGGCGATCACCGACTTGCCGAGCGCCATGGCCTCGGTCAGGCCGAAACCGAAACCCTCCGCCCTGTGCAGCGACGTATAGCAGTCCGTGGCCGTCAGAAGAGCCAGCATCTCCTGCCGCGTCAGAGATTCGTCGATGATGAGAATGCGATCGTCGTCCTCGGCGGCGGCGCGAAGCGCTCGCTTCAGAGCCGGGAAATGATCGACGGCCCCGGTGGACTTGATGACGAGCCCGACAGGCGACGCCGGGTCCGGAAATGCCTTGCGGAAGGCGCGCAGGACCGCCAGCGGGTTCTTCCGCTGCGGGAACGAGAAATAGTCGAACGAAAACAGGAAATGATAACGGCCGGGAGCGAGGCCGAAATGCCTGTGGCCGTCTAGCTCCACCGCGGGCGGATCGACGCAGGGCGGCACGACGGTGATGGGTCCTGAGAAGATCGACCGGAAGCTCTCCGCGATGAAGGGATTAGGCGCCCAGATCTCATCGATCCGAGCGAGATTGTCGCGCCAGATCTCCGGCGCCCGGCTCAACTCCCAGTAGGTGCGCAGAATGTTGTAGCTGTCACGGAAATGGGCCTCGCTGACATGCGCGAAGACCGTCGGCAGCTCGTTCGTCCCGACTTCGATGACATTGATCGGATGCGTCCGCACCTCGTCATAGCGCTCGGGCATGTAGGAGCCGGACCGCCTCCCTTCGACACCGACACCAAAAGGATAGATGCCGAAGGGAAGATCGGTATGCGACATGGCAAGGGCCAGACCCCGCAGTGACTGGCCGAGGCCGAGTTGCGCGTCGATATAGCCGATCAGCAGCACCGAATTCTCAGGCGCGCGGACGACCTGTGACGCGGCGGCCCCAAGACGCGCCGGTCTAGCCTGATCGGCTGCGGCCGCTGATATGGTCGCGGTGCGGGCGATGCGACCTGTCCGGCGTCCGACGATATGCGTCAGATTTGCCTGAAGCCCCCGCCCGGCTGCGCGCATCCCTTTTTCCTGCCAGGTCTGGCCGAAATCGGCCGTCAGGTTCCCCACTGCCCTGACGCGGCGGGCCGCCAGACCGCTCAGCCGACGGCGAAAGGTCCACGGCATCGGCGCAATCTCGATCGGTGCTGGGGCGGCTGGGTTTCCGAGGCCGATGCTGACCGCCTGCCCCGATGGCGCGCGCTGCTCGAGCCGGCTGACGATCTTGCTCGGGCTCCTAATCTGGAGGTGCGACAGGGCGCCGTAGAGTGCAATGGCGGTGTGTCTGAGCGTGAACCGGCTGCGGATCGCGTAGAGGCCGCTGGTAGCCAAGGCATCGCGATCCGTCCCGCTCATGCCGTAGCACTGCTCGAGGATGGCGGTCAGCCGGGCCGCTAGGGCGTCGCGGGGGGCGACGGCGAGCAGGCCCGTGCCGAGGAGGTCGGTTTCCGCTTGCCCCGTCATTGCCGTCTGCCGCACCTGGATGCACGGCGTGCCGCAAGCAACCGACTGAAGCGCCGGAAGTGCCGGGTTATCGCTGCTCGACCGGACAATCGAGTAGTCGGCCGCGCGATACAGGAGCGCCAGCTCCCGGTCCGAGAGAGGCTTCAGGGCGTTGTAGATCACCACGCCCGCGGCTTCATGGTGCGCGATCTCGATGGGGCCGAGCTGATAGCGCGTGTCCGGTGGCCGACCCAGAACATTGCCGATGTCGCGTCCCAACACGACCAGCCGCGCATCGGGCCGGTGCGCGGAGAAGCGGTTCCAACAGTCGAGGAGAACACGGAGAAACTGTTCCTGCTGCCGCTCGACGACCGCGAGGAAGGTTGTGCCATCAGCGATCCGCGGCACCGAGATCCAGGGATTGAACCGATCGGTCTCGATGCCCGGGGGCACGTGGAAGCTGTATCGTACGCCGTTCCGCTCGAAGACGGCTCGCATCGCTTCCGAGGTCGTGAAGATGCCGCGATATCTCTGCTGCAGTCCTTTCCACACCTCGGGCAGTCCCGCTGCATCGAATGGGGTATAGAGGTATCCCGACGTCTCGACGCCAGGATATGAGGTCATCAACTCGGGCGCCTCGTTGTCGAGGAGACCGTAGCGGCGGAAGCAGCCATGCGCCGATTGCGTGAACAACGACCAGTCCTCGCCGAGGCCAGGTGTCGTGAGCCGGTGGTTGACGCCGTACCCCAGATGCTTCCGGGCAAAATAGAGCTTGTTGCGCGCGATGTAGCGAGCCTTCGCCGATATCTTCTCGCGGTTGATCGTCGAGCTGGAGAAGTGGACGATCTGGGATCTGGGAAGGTAGGCGCAGCTGTAGCCTGCACGGCCAAGCTGGAAACCGAAATCGGCGTCCTCATGATAGAAGCCGTATTCGTCGTCAAGAAAACCGATCTCCGCGATCGCCGACATGCGAACGAGAGCGCATGTCAGCTCACAGAAATCCGCTTCCAGACGCACGGCCGCAGGGTCGTCGAGCATAGTCTGATGGGCAAATTCGACATCGTCGAGATGCCAGGATACACGATAGGAGACCGGCTGATCATCGCGCGATGTATCGACTATGACCTGCGAAGGCGCGACGATCCCGAGGCGTGGATCGCGCTCCATCTCGGCCAGCATCTCGTCCAGGACAGGTGTGCGGAAGATGATGTCGTTGTTCGACACGCAGACGAAGTCGGCGCCCCGCTCACGCGCAAGGTCCGCGCCGATGTTGCAGGCTTCAGTGTAGGTGTGCGGCCGCCCGAGCTGCATGAGATGCACGTCGTGTGCGGCGCAGATCGCGGCGGTGTCGTCGGTGCTCCCCTGATCCAGCACGACGATGTTCGAGCTTGGAAAGCGGAGCGTCGGCAACATCCGGGCAAGCAGCCCGCCCCCGTTCACGGAGGGGATCACCATCAGAATTCTGTCGTGCCCGTTCTTGGCAATCAAGCTAGCAAGGTCCCCAGTCTCGGTTTCGCAGATGTGGCGTCGAGGCCGCGCGCGCTGCGATACAGCGATCTCAGCGCACGAACAACGCCGGGCCGGGATCTGACAGCGAGCACGCTCATTCCGTGAGCTTTGGCGCCGCGACGGTCTCGCTGAGCCATGGGCGTGGCCGGCATGGTGCCAGTTCGAAGAGGTGGTCCTTGCGATCGAAGTTCAGATTGTAGAAGGGATCGTCGTCCAGGACAGGGCCCCACTGGTCGCGCATGTATCGCGCTTCGCGCCTGGCGCGCGCATGCTGCTCCGGCGTTTCCTCGCGCGCACGGGACGCCGATTCCAGGTGGTAGAGCTGCGCGAAAGGCGTCCAGATGATGCGCAACCCGCAGGCGCGGATGCGGATGCAGAGCTCCACGTCGTTATAGGCAACAGGAAGGTCTGTTTCGTTGAGCCCGCCGACGGCGTTCCAGACCTCGCGGCGGAGGGCGAGGCAGGCTCCGGTCACGGCCGAGACTTCGCGGGTCAGTGCGAACTGGCCGAGATAACCGTCGTCATCGCCTTCGGCGTAATGACCGAAATGTCCGGCGATGCCGGGGCCGCCGTCATGGCGGCCAACGCCGAGGACGATCCCGGCGTGCTGGATACGGCCGTCGCCATAAAGCAGCTTCGCGCCGACAGCGCCGACATCCGGCCGGACGGCGTGGGAGACCATCTCCCGGAGCCAGCCGTCATCGATCACGTCGATGTCGTTGTTGATCATGACGATCACCGTGCCGGTGGCCGCGCGGAAGCCGAGGTTGTTCAGGGCCGAGAAGTTGAAGGCCCCGGGGGCCCGGATGACACGGACACGGTGGTCCATCAGGAGCATCCGGAACAGGGACAAGGTTCCGGCTTCCTGACTATCATTGTCGATGATCAGAACCTCGAAATCGGGGTAGTCGGTGCGGTGGAGCAGACCCACGACGCAACGCGCCAGCAGATCGGCCCGGTCGCGCGTCGGGACGATCAGGCTGACGCGCGGGGGCGGGTCCGGCAGCGGCCAGATGACGCGGCTCCAGCCGGGATGCCCGGCCATTGGCACGCGCTGCACGCCCGGCAGCCCCGGCACGTCCAGGATCGGCGGCGGTTCGGCCTCATCAGGCCGGGCGGATTGCTCAGCGCTTCCTGAGGCAGCCCGGTGATAGAGCACGGCGGCGATATGGCGGATCCGGGCCGGCACGGTCGCCATCGCCGCCCGCAACGCAAGGTCGTGCTCCTGCTCCCGGTTCATGTCGCCCCGGGGCAGGCCATGCGCCTCGAGAAGCGAGCGCCGATAGACGGCCAGCCGGCCGATCATATTGGTTCCGAGCAGCAGATCGAGGCTGAAGGCCGGCTTGAAGACAGGGTCGCGGCGACGGTCGTCGTCGCCGATCACGTCCTCGTCGGTATAGACGATGTCCGCGTCGGGATGGGCGTCGAGCGTCAGGGCGACTTCGAACAGGGCCTGTTCGGCCAGACGATCCCCGGCCTCCATGAAGGCGAGGAAGTCGCCGGTGCCTGTCCCGGGACCGCCGGAACAAAGGTCCCAACCAGGATAAAGCTGGCTTTCGAGCGAGGTGACCGTCCGATGGCGCCGCGCGGGCGTTCCGCTGTTCGCCACGACGATCGAGATCGCCGGCCGATATCCGAGACCTTTGATCCCGGCCGCGATCGCGCGCCGGTCCTCGCCAGAGAGGCTGCCATAGGCGTCGACCCATCGCTCGTATCCAGCCGCCTCGGCCAGACGCGGCTCAGCCGGAGGCGGCGCAGGCTCCGTGGCCGGTTCCTCTATGGGCGGCTGGCTGGTTGTGCCAGTGGGAAGGAGGCGCGACAGAGCCCTTCGTGGGCCGCCTATCGCCTTTTGCATGGCACGAGTGGCACGCCATGCCGTCGATGTCAGGATCTTGTCGCGCTCTGCCAGGGCGATGGCGAAGGCCGCTTCAAGCTCCGCGCTCCGGGCCAGCGCCGCCTCGAGTTCGGCCGACTTCCGGTCGAGTTGCCCCGAGAGGCGCCTGATCTTGGCCCGGAGCAAGGTAAGTTGCCGTTTGGCCTCGGCAGGGAACAGATCCAACTCTCCGGTAGGCGGGTCAGTTGGCGGAGACTCGGACAAAACCCGACCTGTGTCTGGAGGATATCCCTCGGTCGAGCCGCGGGAGCGGGGCGGCGGCCTCAGAGGATGGTTTCGGATACTTCGGACCCCTACCCCGCGCAAGCCTCGGGGTCCGATGGTCATCGCCTGCCACCACCGCCAATCCATGCGCATTTACATGTGAACCCGCCATGTCCATGGTCGGTGAGGACGAAGATCATGCCCGTCCCTCTGCTTCTGCTCCTGGGCGTCTGACTGCCGGCCGCCGCAGGCGCTAAGCTACAAGGCTTGCAGCGACGACTAAGGAGACGGCTGGTGGGGTCGAAGAAGCGGAACAAGGAGCGGGCCCTGCAGAACGTTGCCGAAGCTGACGGCGACGCGGAGGTGCCGCTCGCCCCGCCCAGTGTTGCCCCGCCCAGTGTTGCCCCGCCCGAACCTGCCGCACCAAAGACTGGCCACCTCACCGAGAGCGCCGCGCATCCCACGAGATGAAGGGCAGCGTCGAGCTTCGCATCACCGACCACGTGATCCTGCGAGCGTCCATCCGAACCACGCCGGCGGGGCTGATCGGCGCCGCCACGCTCCTCGCCGCGATCCTGGTCCCGGTCATGTGGGACCGCCGGCGTTGACCGAAGCGGCTAATGGAAGAAGACCTGCCCCCGGATCGAACCGATACCGCAATTATCTGAGCTGCCGCTTCGATCGACATGGCTGTGCCGCCACTGCAGGGGCTGATCGCTACCTCAATCGTTGCTCCCACTGTCGGCTTGCTCCTGTGGGCTGTTGTCTGCTGCGGCACCGCTGCTGGCCTCGATCGTGACCGCTGTGCCGTCGTTGAGATTTTGCAGATGGTTGATCGCGATCACGTCACCCGCCTTCACGCCTTTGTTGATCACGGTGTCGTCATGATATTGGCGGCCAGTCTGCACCTGCCGGACATGGGCCTTGCCGTCGTTGAGAAGATAAACCAGATGTTGATCGAGCTGCGCAGTCAGGGCTCGGGTCGGCACCACAAGCTTCTGCTCATGCCCGAGTTCGAGCCGGACGTTTAGAAACGCTCCGGGGATCAGGCTGTCATCGGCATTGTCGATCACTGCGCGGACGCGCAGCCGGGCTGTCGAAGAGTTGAACTGATTGTCGACCATGACGATGCGGGCTTCATGTCGCTCCCTGGTGCCGTCCCGGTGGACAATTTCCAGCGTCGCTGGCGCATTCCGCTTCAGGACAGCTTGCACGGCGCGCACGTCAGATTCCGACAGCGCGACCTGGATAAGAATTGGGTTAACCTGTGTCAGTCGAACGAGGTTTGTCTGATCCGCCGAGACCAGGTCGCCCACGTTCACGTCTGTGACCCCTGTCCGTCCGCTGTAGGGCGCCCGCACCGTCGCATAGGCGAGGTTGAGCTCCTGTTGAGCAATCTGAGCCTCCGCCACCGATAGCTGCCCTTCCGCCTGCCCGAGGTTCTTGCGAGCGAGCTCCAGCCGTTCCTGCGTCGCGTAGCCTCTCCGTTCCAGTGGCTTGTAGCGTGCGACCTCGTCCGAATAATACGTGATCAGGGACTGCGCCTGTTTGCGTTTCCCCACATCCTGGGCAAGTTGAACCTCGTACGGTCGCGGATCGATGGTGAACAACACGTCATTGGCTTTGACCATCGAGCCGGGCAAAAACGGCCGGCTCATCACGTAACCCGAGACGCGCGCTTTGATCTCCGTATCGCGAGGAGAGATGACGACCCCTGTATAACTGGACTCGACCGGAAGACTGGCTTCGCGAACCTGGGTGGCCTTGACCTGAAGCGGCTTGGCAGCGGCTTGCTGGGAGTGTCCGGTCCCACCAAAGGGTGGAAATCCCAGAAGGTAATAGGCAACGCCCGCACAGAGCACGACGACGAAGCCGCATCCGAGCCAAACCCAACGACGCGGCATTCAGCCTCACCCTGTTTGAGGAAGTCACCTTGCTGTGAACGGCGGTCCGACCCACACTCGGCCGCCGGCGCGTCAAGAACGAGCACGGTGCAGGCCGCAAACTCACCTGCGCGTTCTAGCCTTTCGCGCGGGCTATTCGTAACTGGGTCGCCAAGGCGGATCGGCAAGGGCCGGCGGGAGGCGAGAGAACTGGAGGCTCCGCGAGGAGCGCGACATTTCTCTCTCGAGCCGTCGCCTGGTTTGCGCGCACGCTCGGCGTGTCCCGCGACGGCTTTCCATGCTTGAGCGCACCAGCCGGGCTGGAGTGCACCAGCCGGGCTGGAGTGCACCAGCCGGGCCTGAATGCACCACCCGGCGTCCGGGCATGCCGAGGCTGATGCGGCGCCGAAACGGACCCGGAACGTGCATGCGACCTCGCTCGAGACCTTCGGGTCGCCTCGGTTGGTCACTGCGGGCTTCGCCTCCCGCCGGCCCCTATTGCCGATCAGCTTTGGCAACCCAGCTACGAACTGCCTGCGCAGAGGGCT
>JABBOH010000141.1 GCA_019351895.1 Pseudomonadota bacterium | reverse complement strand
CTAATCCGAAAATCTCACCCAGGCTTGTCCCATGAATCACCCGCTTATTTTCCCTGATTTTAACCCGATCCTTATCAAGATCGGACCCTTCGCGATCCATTGGTATGCGCTTGCCTATATCGCGGGTTTAGTGCTCGGCTGGCGCCTGGTACGCCGCCTGTCGGGCTGGGAGCCGGCTGTCGCGACGCCGGCTCTGGTCGACGACTTCCTTTCCTGGGCAACGCTCGGCGTCGTTCTCGGTGGTCGCATGGGCTACGTGCTGTTTTATCAGCCGGGCAACTTCTTCCGCCATCCGCTCAGCATCGTCGCAGTCTGGGACGGCGGCATGAGTTTCCATGGCGGGATGCTCGGCGTGGCCATTGCGATCATCTGGTTCTGCCGCCGCAACGGGATCAGTATCCTTGGTTTCGCGGACCGCATCGCGATCGCGGCACCAATCGGTTTGGGTTTCGGGCGCATCGCCAACTTCATCAATGGCGAGCTTTGGGGGCGCCCAGCACCCGCCTGGTGGCCTTTTCCGATGATCTATCCGCGTGTGGACATGCAGCCGCGGTTCCCAAGTGAACTCTATCAGGCGTTTCTTGAGGGGCTAGTGCTGCTCGTGATTATGCTTTCATTGGCACGCCGCCCGAAGTTGCGGTCGCGCGCAGGGATGTTGACCGGCATTTTCCTGGTCGGCTACGGCATCGCACGCATCATTGGAGAATGCTTTCGGCAACCAGACGCGTTCCTTGGCTTCCTCTGGTTTGGTCTCACCATGGGCCAGATTCTGTCGATCCCAATGATCTTCGCCGGCATTGGCTTCGTCATCTACGCTCGCGCCAAGCACCCGACACGCGTGATCACCGCATGAAGACGCCCACTATCGGCGGCAACCGCCATGTGATCGACGGCGTCGTACTCGTGGTGATTGCCGCCGGCGCGGCATAGCATGGCTGGGGGCGATCGGCATCGGGCCGTTGCTGTTGAGTGTCGGTTTTTGCGCCGCCATGTGCGGGTTCTGCCTGCATGCACCGCTCGGGCGGCCGTTCGTGCGGTTCGTCATCACAAAGTGGCATTTCGATCAATCCGTCCTGGAGCCCTCCTGCTCCGAAGGAAACATGACATGGGCATCCGACACGCCCTAGCCGTAGCGGGATTTGCTGTCCGCATTGGCGGGCTGGTCCTGCCCGCGCTCGCACAGACGCTGGACGACGCCAAAACCGTCCCGAACCAAAGCATGGCGGCATGACCGGTGGCGACCAGAGGAGCCGCGGCATGAGGGGCGGTAGCGGCCGCCGGGCTGATCTCCGTGGTCGAGGCAACCGCGGGGCAAAAAATCGTGTTCGTCGATGTTTCTGCCGCCTGGTGCCTGACCTGCAAGGTCAACGAGTTGACCGTGCTGGACCGGGCGCCGGTCATCGACCAACTCCGCAGCACCGGCGTGGAAGCGATGCGCGCCGACTGGACGCGCCCCGACTCCATCGTCGCCGCCTATCTGCAAAGCTCTGGCCGTTTTGGCGTCCCGCTTGACGTGGTGTACGGACCTGGCGCATCCAACGGCATCGCCCTGCCAGAATTGCTGACGCAGCAGGCGGTGATGGACGCGCTCCGCCGCGCCCGCGCGAAGCGCCGGGCGGCTGCACAATGAGTGTCTATCAGCGCCACGTCCTGCCACGACTCCTGCACCTGGCGATGCGGCAGGAGGCGCTGCTGCCGTTCCGCAGGCGGGTGATCGGTGCGGCCGAGGGACGGGTTCTGGAAGTCGGCATCGGCTCGGGCCTCAACCTGCCGCTCTACGGGCCCGCAACGCGCTCCGTCATCGGACTGGACCCGTCACCCGAGCTGCTGCGCATGGCGCGCGAACAGGCTGCCGCGGCGCTTGTGCCGATCGAGCTGCTGGAGGCGTCGGCCGAAGCCGTGCCGCTTGACGATGCCAGCATCGACACCGTGATAACGACCTGGACGCTCTGCACTATCCCCGACGCGCACCGCGCCTTGGGTGAAATGCGCCGCGTCCTCAAGCCCGGCGGCGCATTGCTGTTCGTCGAGCATGGCCGTGCACCGGAACCTGTTGTGGCGCGCTGGCAGGACCGGCTCGACCCACTGTGGCAGGGCGTTGCCGGTGGGTGCCACCTCAATCGCAAGATCGATGACCTGATTTCCCGCAACGGCTTCCGGCTGGACACGCTGACGCACGCACGTCTGCCGGGGCCGCGCACCCACACGTTCCTCTACGAAGGCCGCGCGCGGCCAAAATGACGATGGCAACACCCGGCAGCCGACGCTGATTCTTCAGTGGCATCGATTTCCGCAGACATCGCGATCAGCGGCCAGTTCGGTCTTATCGACGACAAGAGCCATGCGGTTACCGATGGCAATTATCGTGGTCGGTGGATGCTTCGGCTAGACACGTCACGGTCGCTGCTCGCGTCGCTGCCGTGCTGGCTCGGCGCTGCTGAGGGTTTTCGCGGCGATGGCCTCTTGGCAGAACGCCAGCGTCTGCTGACCGCAGGTGTTGTAGAGCGTCACCATCTTCTCATACGAGGC
>JABBOH010000017.1:49973-94047 GCA_019351895.1 Pseudomonadota bacterium | reverse complement strand
TCGCGCGTGTAGATCATGTCCGGGCTCGTCACGTGCTGACGTTCCTATGCCTCGGTGCGGGTGTCCAGCAAAGCCAGCACGGCAGCGGCCGCCGCCTCCGACGGCAGCCCCTGCGGCGGCCGAAGACCCTCCATCACCTCCGCGAAGGCGGCACGCTGCGCCTCGGCAGCCACCGGCGTCTCGATCAGCCGCGCCACCTCGGCCGCCAGACGCTCGGGCGTGCAGTGCTGCTGGATCAGTTCAGGCACGACCTCCCGCCCCGCCAGCAGGTTGACCATCGCGGCGTAGGAGACTTTCACGACGCGGCGCACGATGGCCGCCGTGATCGGGTTGACGCGGTAGGCCACCACCATTGGCACGCCCGCGAGCGCAAGCTCCAGCGTTGAGGTGCCCGATTTCGTCAGCGCCACCCGCGCGGCGGCGAAGGCATCGTGCTTCCCCACCACGTCGGTCACCAGGATCGGCTTGCGCGGCCAGCCGTCCAGCGCGGCCAGCACGCGCGGCTCGATCGCAGCGGCGATGGGCATGACCGGCACGAGGTTGGGGAAGCGCGCCTCCAGACGGCGGAGCGTTTCGGCGAAGATCGGCATGAGGCGGTTGATCTCGGTGACGCGGCTGCCGGGCATCAGGATGACGGGCATGGCCTCGGGCGCGATGCCGTGGGCGGCGCGGAACCGCGCGGCATCGCCCGTCTCCGCGCCCGACTCCAGCACCGGATGGCCGACGAAATCCGCCGCGAGGCCGTGCCCCGCGAAGAACGCCGGCTCGAAGGGCAGCAGGCAGAGCAGCCGGTCCCAGAGCCCCGGATAATGTCGCACGCGGCTCTCGCGCCACGCCCAGACCTGGGGCGCCACGTAATGCACGCGCCGCAGGCCGAGCGGCGCGATCCGCCGCAGCAGCCTGAGCGCAAATCCTGGGCTGTCGATGGTCACCACGACGCCCGGGCGACGGGCCGCGATGTCCGCGACCGTTTCCTCCATCCGCCGCTTGAGTTGGCGGATTTTGGGCAGCACCTCGGCCAGACCCATGAGCGCCAGTTCGTGCATGGGAAAGAGACTGTGCAGCCCCTCCTCCGCCATGCGTGGGCCGCCGATACCCGCGAAGGCGAGGTCGGGACGCTGGGCGCGCATCGCGTGCATGAGCCGCGCGCCGAGCACGTCGCCGCTCGCCTCGCCCGCCACGATGTAGACGAGCGCCGGGCTTGCGCTCATGCCGGGCTGGCGCTCATGCCGGGTCGTCGATCATGCAGGCGTGGCGTTGCGGCAGCCTGCCGGATGGGCCGGCCAATCCCGGTGGTTGCGAACCCCGCCGTCCTGGCGCACCGCCTCCAGCAATGCGGGGTCAAGCTCCGCGAAGACGAGGCCCGGCTCATCCATCTGGCCGCGAGCGATGACGCCGTCCTCCGGAAAGCCCCGGTCGCAGGGGCCGAAGACGCCGGCATAGCCGCGGTTGCGGTCGAGGGTCGCCGACCACGGCGCATCGCCCACGGTCGGCGCAATGGCGACGAAGCACTGGTTTTCGATAGCCCGCGCTCGGGCGGAGATATGCACCCGGTTGAAGCCCCAGAGCGTGTCGGTGCAGGACGGCGCGAGGATGAGCCACGCCCCTGCCTCGACCTGCGCGCGCGCCAGCATCGGGAACTCCACGTCGTAGCAGATGGCGATGCCGATCCGGCCCCAGGGCGTGTCGAACACGACGGGCTCATCCCCCGCCGAGACCTGCCACTGCTCGGTCTCGAACCGGGTCATGACCCGCTTCTCCTGGAAAGCCACGCGACCCTGGGCCGAGATCAGGGGCGCGCGATTGCGCACGGCGCCATCCCGAAGCATCGGCACAGAACCGCCGAGCAGCCAGATGCGGTGGCGGCGAGCGGCCTCGCGCATCACCTCGACGATGACATCGGCGCGCTCGACGATCGCGTCGCGCTCCGCGACCGCGTCGGCCGCATCCTGGGCGGCAGGGTGCGTGAAGGCAGAGGCCAGTTCCATCACCGCGTATTCGGGCAGCACCAGAAGATCGGCCCCGTCCTGCCCTGCGGCGCTGAGGATGGCGTCGAGCTTGACCTCGAAATCCTCGATGCCCGCAAGCTTCTCCACGGGATATTGCGCCAGGGCGAGGCGAAGGCGGGTCATGGCAAGGGCGCTCCGGTCAGGCTTTTCAGCCAGAAGACGAGCCGGTGCGGCGTCTGATCCGTCGCGCCGACCTCGCGCCAGCGCATCTCGCAGGCGAGGCTTGGATAAGGCGTGAAGCCGCGGCGCCGCCAGAAGCCGTCGAGCGGCACGGCATCGGCGGGGCGCGCCGGATGATCGGCGGGCCGCTCGACCGCGCAGAAGGCCGCGAAGTCGCAAGCGGAGACGCGGCGTGCATGGGCCTCCCGCTCCTCGAAGAAGCGGACGCCGAGTCCGGTCCCGCGATACGGGCGAAGCAGGACGGACTCGCCAAAATAAAAGACGCGGTCGATGCCGATGCCGGCGATCCGGAAGGGCGCCTGCACGTTGGCAGATTCGTCCGCGAGCGGCAGGCAGGTGGAGGCGCCGACCACGCTCTCGCCATCGAGCGCCAGCACGACCGCCGCGCGCGGGCTGTCCGCATAGACGGGCAGATAAGTCTCCTCGTAGTCCGGCGCGCCCTCATAAAGATAGGGCCAGTCGCGGAAGACGGCGATCCTCAGCCGGGCGAGCGCCGGGATGTATGGCCGTAAAGCCTCGCCGGTCACTGTTTGGATGCGCGGCGCCGCGACCCCGCTCATCGGCAGGCGTTTCCCCTGAGGGTGAAGGCCACCACCGTATCGGCGGGCGACATCTGGAAGGTCGCCTCGCAACCCGTGGTGATGACCGCCGGAGGCGTCGGCCATCCGGCGCCCAAAACGCCAAAGCCGGGGCCATAACCGCCCCAGCCCCAGCCGACATAGCCCGGGCTGCCGGGAATGACGGTCTGCGACTGCCAGTCATAGGCCAGGAACTTGATGCCGCCGGTGGTGATGCTGCGCGTCGGCACGCCGAGACCCTGCACGAGCACCGATTCCGGCTGCCCGACATAAGCCTCCAGGCGCTGGGGAAGCGTCGGACCTACGGCGCAGCCCGCGAGCGCGAGCGACACGATTGCGGGAACGACGATGCTGAAGCTGGACAGGGATGGCATGCGATTCTTCTACTGGATCCGCACGACCGCCCAAAGCCTGATAAATGACAAATCGTCGGGCAAGCCGTTGAAGTGGCGGCAGCACACGGCATTGGCACGACCGGCCCTCAGCGGGCGCCGAGAGCGTCATGGTATGAGCGGTGACGACCCAATCACTCGGAGCCGACGAGATGCCCGACTACGATCTCTACTACTGGCCGGTGCCATTCCGAGGCCAGTTCGTGCGCGCTGTCCTCGCCCATGCCGGAAAGGCGTGGACCGAAGGCGACGCCGCGGCGATCTCGAAGCTGATGAGCGACACGGCCAGGCACATGCCGGTCCCCTTCATGGGGCCGCCTCTGCTGATCGACAGAAAGGCGGATGTCGCCATCGCGCAGATGCCGGCCATCGTCCTCTATCTGGGCGAGACGCTGGACCTGTTGCCCGCCACCCCCGCCCTTCGCGCCATGACGATGAAGATCGTCAACGATGCCAACGACGTGATCGACGAGATCACCCAGGATGGCGGCCGCGAAATGTGGACGGAGAAGAAGTGGGCGGAGTTCGTCCCCCGCCTGCAGAAGTGGATGTCGTTCTGGGAGGAGACCGGCCGCCGCCACGGCTTGAAGGCGCAATCCGGCTTTCTGCTCGGCGGCGATGCACCCGGGATCGCCGACGTGGTGACAGCGACCCTGTGGACGACCATGACCGACCGCTTGCCAAAGATCGAGGCGATCCTGAAAGAAGCCGCGCCCAAGACGGCCGCTTTGGCCCGACGCGTTTCCGATCTGCCGCCGCTGGCCCAGCTTGCCGCCAAGGCGCGAGAGGATTACGGCGACGCCTATTGCGGCGGCCAGATCGAAGCCTCGCTGCGCAAGGTCCTCAAGGCCTAGCCTCCCGCGCCTCCGGCAGCCACTGCACCTGATCCACGCGGTCGGCGCCGGAAGCGATCATCGCCAGCCGGTCGAAACCGAGCGCGATCCCGGCCGCCGGCGGCATGCCATGCGACATCGCCGCCAGGAAATCCTCGTCGAGCGGCCAGCCCGCCGCGCCATAGAGCGCCTGTCGCCGCGCCCGGTCCTCCAGGAACCGCGCCCGCTGCTCCGCGGCGTCCGTGAGTTCCACGAAGGCGTTCGCGAGTTCCATGCCGCAGACGAAAAGCTCGAACCGCTCCGCGACGCGGGGGTCGGCGGGGTCGCGCCGCGCCAGTGCCGCCTGCGCCGCAGGCCAATGCGTGAGAAACGTCGGATGCGCCTGCCCCAGATGCGGCTCCACATGCGCGAGCAGCAGCCGGAAGAACAGATCCTCCCAGGTCTCGCCCGCGCGGAGCCGCGCGCCGGCCGCCGCCGCCAAGGCCGCAGCGTCCCCCGCCGTGGCGAGAAGATCGGCGCACATATGGCGCGCGAAAGCCTCGGCCAGCGTCAGCCGCTCGACCGTGTGCAGCGCCGTCGTGACGCCCTGGCTCGTCACCACAGGCGGTAGCACAGCCCGGAGAAACGCCGCTGTCTCGGCAATCAGCTCGTCCATCGACGCGCCGGGCCGATACCATTCGAGCATGGTGAACTCGGCGGCGTGGCGCGCGCTGCCCTCGCCGTTCCGCCAGACGCGCGCGATTTGAAAAATTGGCCCCGCCCCCGCCACCAGCAGCCGCTTCATCGCGAATTCGGGGCTCGTGTGCAGCCAGAGCGGCGTCCGCGCGCCGTCCGGCCCGATCCGCTCGGTGGCGAAGGCAGCGAGATGCACCTCCTCGCCCGGCGCCGTGACCGCGTAGGGCGTCTCGACCTCGGTATAGCCGCGCGCGGCGAAAAAGGCGCGGGTCGCGGCGAGCAACAGGTTCCGACGCCGCAAAAACGGCAGCCGCGCGGTGAGGCTTTCGGGATGCCAGTTCGGAAGGGGCGCCATCCTCAGGCGGTTAGCATGCCCCGCCAGCGGTCGCGATAGCCGCGCAGCGCCCGCGCCTGAGGCAATGGCGCCAGAGACGCCGCGGGCGGCTCGGCCGGAAGTGCGGAGCCCGCCAGCCACAGAACGGCCGCCGTGATGCCGCCGCGCGTGCCGCTGGCCGCGACCCGGTCCTCGGGACGCAGGCTTTGCAGCACGGCCGGGAACAGCGGATTGGCGGCGAAGGGTCCGTCCACAAGGACAGGACCGGAAACATCGAGCCGGTCGAGAATGAGATCGGCCATCAGCGCGCAGTAAAGCGTGGCGAGCGCCGCCCGCGCCTCCGCCGTCAGCGCTTCCGCGCGCATCACCCGGCCCTCTTGGCCCTGGCACGGACCGCCGAGCGCGAAGCTTGGCAAGGCAATTGCGCCCGCCTCGAGCACCGCCGAGAGACCGGCGGCGGTTGGCGGCACAACGGCGGCGTCCCCCGCGATCGCGGCGTATTCCCGCCCGCCCATGAACCGCGCGGTTGCCGTCGGCACGCCGAGCGCGTCGACATTGGCGAGCATGTCCTCGCCTTCGCGCAGCCGGGCGAGGTCGGCCCCATGGGAGAGCACGATGCACCAAGTGCCGGTGGAGATGACGGAGAACGCCTCATCCTCCCCGCGCGCCACGCGATGCGACAGGTAGGATGCGTTGCTGTCGTGGATGCCGCAGATGACGGCGCAATCGGCCGGCAGGCCGGTGGCCTCCGTCAACAGCTGCCGCAGCGGCCCGAGCACCGCCCGCGCGGGCCGCAGCGGTGGCATCAGGCCGCCCCAGCCCTGATCGGCGACGAGCTTCGAGAAGGTCTGGCTCGCGGGATTCCACAGATCGCTGTGACAGCCGAGCGATGTCACCTCGCTGGCCGCGATGCCGCTGAGGCGCCAGGACCAGTATTGCGGATAGGTGAGGATCGTGCGCGCGCGCAGGAAGACCTCGGGCAGCGTTTCCTGGACGAAGAAGATCTGCGCGCCGAGGTTGAGGCCCGCGGGCAGCGCGGGCGACAGCGTCTCGGCATAGGCGGGTCGGCTCGCCCGATATTGCCTGCGCAAGGCGTCGAAGCAGGTGTCCTCGTAATCAGGCGCGATCAGTGTCTCGCCCTCGCCGTCCACCAGCGCCATCGCCGCGCCGTGAGCCACGGGCAGGATCGCCCGGATGCGGTGCTTCTCGGGCGTGGCTTTGAGTTGGGCGACGAGCCAGCCCTCGATCCCGTGCACGTCGAGTTGCCGCGCGAGCGTGCCGAAGCCCGGAACCGCGATCGCGGGAGAGGCGCGCTCGCGCGACCAGACGGTGGCCCCGCTGCCGTCATCGACCAGCATCAGCTTGGCGTTCGTCTTGCCGATGTCGATGACGGCGAGCAGCTCGGACATCGGCGGCTAGTCCAGATGGAAAACAGGTTGCAGATGCACCACGACTGGCGAGCCATCGGCATTCGTCGCCATGATGTCGCCCATGAAGGCCCACCAGCGCTGCATCACCTCGTGCCGGGGCAGCGCCTCCATCCGATGATCCGCCGCGCGGCGCAGCACCGCGAACAGGGCGTTCGTCTCCGGGTCGAGGAAGATGCTGTAGTCGCTGATCCCGGCCTCACGTAGCACTGCCACGAGTTCCGGCCAAATCTCATCGTGGCGGTGGCGATAGGCTTTCGCCTGACCCGGGTTGAGCATCATGCGGAAGGCGATCTGTTCCATGCGCCGCGCGTCCTAGTGCCGCCGCCGACGGCCGGAATAGCCGACGAGGGATGAGAGGGCGACCACGAAGATCAGCAGCGAGCCGGTGACGATGGCGAGCACGATGCCGGGCACGTTGAGCAGCGAAAGCCCGAAGGTCACGCAGCCGATCAGCAAGGCCGACAACACGACGCCGACGATGGAGCCCTGGCCGCCGTCGATCGAGATGCCGCCGAGAATGACCATGGTGATGACCTCAAGCTCCCACCCCGTCGCGATGGAGGGGCGTGTCGAACCCAGCCGCGAGGTCAGCAGCACGGAGCCCAAGCCCGCCGTCATGCCGAGCAGCGCGAAGATCCAGAACTTGTAGCTATCGACCCGAATGCCCGAGAGCCGGGCGGCGATGGGGTTGGCGCCGATCGCGTAGATGCGCCGGCCGATGACGGTCGTATGCAAGACGATCGCGAAGATGACAGCCAGCACGGCAAAGAGCACGAGTTCGAAGGAGACCGGGCCCCAGACATAACCCTGCCCGAGATAGGCGAAGTCCGGCCTGTAGGCCTTCAGCACCCCATCGCCGATGATGGCGTAGGCGATGCCGCGGAACAGGCTGAGCGTGCCGATGGTCGCGACGATGGACGGCACCCGGAAGATGGTGACGAGCACGCCGTTGAAGCAGCCGGCGATGAACCCGACGACGAGGCCAGTGACGATAACCAGCGGCGTGCCGAAACCCGCCTGCGCCACCAGACCCATGAAGACCGAGGCCATCGCCATCGTCGAGCCGACAGAGATGTCGATCTCGCCCGCGATGATGAGAAAAGCCATCGGCAGCGCCATGATGGCGCGCTCGGTGAAGTTGAAGCTCGCGTCCGACAGCGTCCAGGGGCTGAGAAAGTAGGGCGAGAGCCGCGTGTTGAGCAGGAAGTCCGCGATGACGACGAGACCGAGCAACACCTCCCACCGCATCAGCCGGCGCCAGGAAAAGGGCTGGCGCACCGTCTCGCGCGCCGCGACCGGAGGCGACGAGATGCTCACGGACCCGCCTCCGCACGCTCAAGTATCTTGCGGCCGTGGCTCTTGCGATAGGTGCCGGCGTTGAGGATGACGGCGATGGTGATCACGAGACCGCTCACCGCCATCTGGAAGAAGGGCGAGATGCCCACGACGGGCAACGCGTTCTTGATGATGCCGAGGAACAGCCCGCCCAGCACCACGCCCACGACCCCGCCGACGCCGCCGGTGATGGAGACGCCGCCGATGACGCAGGCGGCGATGACCTGAAGCTCGAAGCCCGAGGCGATATCGGTATAGGCGACGGCGAAGCGCGCCACCCAGAGGTACCCGGCGAGGCCGGCGATGGCGCCCGAGAGGACGAAGGCCATGCACTGCATGCGGCCCACGTCGATGCCCGCATAGGCGGCGGCGTTCGGGTTGTTGCCGGCCGCGTAGAGGTTGCGGCCCGGAACCGTGTAGCGCAGGAACAGATAGGCCAGCACGGCGACGATGATGCCGATCCAGCTCAGCACGCTGATGCCGAGGATGGGCACGCGCACAAAACCGAGGAAGAACGGCGACATCTGCCCGCTGTTCACCCAGGCGCCGCCCGAGACGACATAGACGCAGCCGCGATAGACCGAGAGCGTGCCGAGCGTCACCACGATCGAGGGGATGTTGACGCGCCAGACCAGCAACCCGTTGATGAGGCCAAGCGCGCCGCCCATGACCACGGCGATGATCAGAACCGGGACAATGCCCGCGCCAGGGTGGTGAGCATTGAAAAGAGCAACGACCATGCCGGTGAGCGCCGCGTTGGCCGCAACCGACAAATCGACGCTGCGCGTCAGCAAAACGAACATCTCGCCTACCGCGAGCATGATCAGCAAGGCGGTGTCATCGAAAAGGGACTTGACGTTGTCCACGGTCAGGAAGCGCGGGAAGGCGCTCGTCACCAGCGCCAGAAGCAGCACGGTGAGCAACGCCAGCCCTGCCTCATGCGGCAGCGCCCTCAGCCGGGCGGACAGCTTATGCATCGGTCGCCGCCTTCACGATGGATTCCGGTGTCGCCTCGGCCCTGCTGAAGTTCGCGCGCAGCCTGCCGCGCCGCATGACCAGGATCCGGTCGGCCATGCCCAATACCTCAGGCAGTTCAGAGGACACCATGATGATCCCCAGACCCTGTGCCACCATCTCGCCCATCAGCCGGTAGACCGCGGTCTTGGCGCCCACGTCGATGCCCTTGGTCGGCTCGTCCATGATCAGCACGCGCGGGTTCGTCGCCAGCCACTTCGCGATGACGACCTTCTGCTGGTTGCCGCCGGAAAGTTCCTCGAGCCTCTGGCCGACGCCTGAGGTCTTGATCTGCAGCTGCGTCACGTAGTTGCCCGCCAGCGCCCGCTCCTCCGACCGGCGGAGGAACCCGCGATGGGACAGGTGTCCCAGCGATGGCAGCACAATATTGCTGCTTATGGGGAAGCGGAGGATGCCGCCCTGTATCTGCCTGTCCTCGGGCACATAGGCGATGCCTGCGCGGATCGCATCCTCAGGGGAATGAATGACGAGGCTATGGCCCTCCAGCGTCACGCGCCCCGCATCCGCGCGTGTCAGCCCGAACAGCGCCTGCATGACCTCGCTGCGCCCAGCGCCGACAAGCCCGTAGACGCCGAGGATCTCGCCGCGGCGAAGGGCGAAGCTGACATCGGCGAACTCCTCGCCGCGGGAGAACCCGTCGACGCGAAACAGTTCCTCACCGATGGGTACTTCGACCTTGGGGAATATGTGATCCACCGAGCGGCCGACCATCAGCGAGATCAGCGTGTCGCGGTCCACGTCGCGGATAAAGCCCTGCCCCACCGCCGCACCGTCGCGGAATACCGCGTAGCGATCCGCCACGTCGAAGATCTCCTCGAACTTGTGGCTGATGAAGAGCACGGCGCGGCCCTCGGCCTTCAACCGCCGGACGATGGTGAACAGCTCGTCCACCTCGCGATGCGACAAGGCCGCCGTCGGCTCGTCCATGATGACGATGCGCGCCTCGACCGAAAGCGCGCGGGCGATCTGCACGAGATGCTTCTGCGCCACGCTGAGCTGGCGCATCGGCACGCTGGGGTCGATGCGCGGGTCGAGCCCCGCCAGGATCGTCCTAGCGCGGCTCTGCATGGTCGCCCAATCAACCATGCCGTGCCGGCGAGGCCGATCGGTGACGAAGATGTTCTCCGCCACCGACAGGTCGTCGAAGACCACGGCCTCCTGGAAGATCGCGCTGATGCCGAGCCGCCCTGCGCCATCGGCCGACCCGATCCGCACCGGCTGCCCGTTGAGGCGGATCGTGCCCTCGTCGGCGTGGTGAACACCCGTCAGGATCTTCACCAGCGTGGATTTGCCTGCGCCGTTCTCGCCGATCAGCGCCGTCACCTCGCCCGCATAGAGGTCGAGTTCACCCTTCACCAGCGCGCGAACTCCCGAGAAGGATTTCGTGACGCCCGACATGCTGAGAACCGGCTCGGCCATGGACCTACCACCTGATCGCCGTCATGCGCAGGGCTTATCCGCGCATGACGGTGTGACGTGAGAGCAGCTGCTCAGAACACCTTCGCGAACTGCTCGACGTTCGACTTGTCGTAAGTGAACGGAACCGCCATCGCGCCGATGCCGTCAGAGTTGAAGGCGATCTTGCCCATCTTGCCAGCGGGCAGGCTGTTGCCCGGTCCCTTCATGCCCTTCACCAGATCGACCGCAACATAGGTGACCGAGTAGCCGAGGTCGATCGGGTTCCAGATCGCGAACTCCTTGATGGAACCCGCCATGACGTGACCCGCGCATTCGGAGGGCAGACCGAGACCCGTGACATACACTTGGCCGACCTTCTTCGCATCCTCGACCGCTTTGGCGCTCGCCACGATGCCGACGGAGCTCGGCGAGACGATCACCTTGAGGTGGGGATACTTCTGCAGGAGCGCAGTCGCCTCGCGGTAGCTGTCGTCGGCAAGGTCATTGCCATAAGTCGTGGCGACAAGATCGAGGCCCGGATACTGCGACAGATGCTGCTTCATCACCGCGATCCAGGCGTTCTGGTTCGTGGAGGTCGGGGTAGCCGACACAAGCGCGATCTGCCCCTTGCCGCCGGGCAGCGAGGCAGCGGCGAGCTTGTCCAGCGCCTCGCCAATCAACTCGTCGGATGAGGGCGCCAGATGCACGATACGGCCGGCCGGGCTGACGGCGCTGTCATAGGACATCACCTTTATGCCTCGCGCCATCGCACGCTTGCAGATGGGGACGAGCGCATCCGGATCGTTGGCAGAAATTGCAATCGCATCGACATGCTGATCGATCAGGGATTGGATGACCTCGATCTGGCCTTCGGCCGTAGTCGAAGTCGGGCCGGTGAAGATCACCTTCACATTGCCGATCTGCTTCGCGGCTTCCTCGGCGCCCTTGTCCACGGCCACGAAGAACCCGTTGCCGAGCGACTTGGCCACCAGACCCAGGCGGATCTCGCCGGCGGCGCGCGCCGGCAGCGCAAAGGCCGCGGGGATTGCGGCAACACCCGCCATGGCGGCGGTCGTCTTGATAAAGCCTCTACGGTCCATGATCTTTCCTCCCTGTTTGATCCGACGCTTCTGCCGTCGTTTGGTGGTCTTGTTCGTCAACCTCGCTTACGCGACGTGCAGAAATCCTTTTGCTCCGGGTTCGGCGGCGGGCTCCTCGGCAGTCACCACCACCGTCTCTATCCCTGCCGCGCGCAGCATCTCCAACTCCTCCGCGGCAGCGCCGCTATCCGTCACCACGGTCGCGATACGCGCGAGCGGCGCCACAACCATCGAAGACCTCTGACGAAGCTTGCGGCTGTCAGCCATGATGACGAGACGCTCGGCGCATTCCAGCAGCTTCATCTCGGCCTGCACGACGAGGGGGTCCGTCTCCATCATGCCGAAGCTGTTCAGTCCGTAGCAGCCGGTGAACAGCGTGCGGCCCCAGAAGTGTTTGGTGGTGTCCTGGCTGAAGGGGCTCAGCACGATGCTCTGCTGGGGATAGATCGTACCACCGGGGATCGTGATGCGATGCCGATGACTCTGCATCAGCTCGCTCGCGATCGGAAAGGAGTTCGTGAGGATGTCGAGCTTGAGGTCGCCGAGAAACTCGACCAGCCGGTAGGTCGTCGTCCCGCCATTGATGACGACGCTGTCGCCGTCTTCGATCATTGCCGCCGCCGCGCGGGCGATCGCGCGCTTTTCGGCGAAGCAGACCCGCTCCTCGGTCGCGAAATGCGCTGCTCCCAGATGGGTCTGGTGGCGCGGGCGCAACGCCTCCGCCCCGCCGCGCACACGCCGCAGCTCGCCACGGTCGGCCATCGCATTGATGTCGCGGCGGATCGTGGCCTCGGACGCCGTGAGCAACTCCACCAGCTCCGTGACGGAGACGACGGACCGGTCCTCGACCAGATTGCGGATGATGCGGTGACGCTCGCGTTCGAGCACGGTTGGAGGTTTCCTATTGCTTGACCCAAGAAGGCGTCAGAAACGATCATCCGTCAAGCAGCTTCTTTCACTCCTTGACGGTTTTCTATCGAAGATGGTTGATCGAGGTGCCCGACTGGACTAG
Organism: Pseudomonadota bacterium; assembly: GCA_019351895.1. GTDB lineage: Bacteria > Pseudomonadota > Alphaproteobacteria > Acetobacterales > Acetobacteraceae > Acidisoma. The sequence continues at coordinate 81,736 of JABBOH010000017.1, read as the reverse complement.
GAAGGGGGCCAAGCCCTGGCCGACCCGGCTTCCAGAAGAAGGGCTCTCGCGGGAGGATCGGATGGACGCGCTCGACCATGTATCACTGCTGGAAAACCGCTGGGACGATGCGATCGCCGATAGCCTGAGCCCCGAGGCGCTGCTCGTCTATCGCTCGAACCTTCTTGGCTCCGACAAGCGGATCACGAATTACGGCGGCGGAAACACCTCGTCCAAGCTTTACATGCGCGACCCGCTGACCGGCGAGATGGTGAAGGTGCTGTGGGTCAAGGGCTCGGGTGGCGATATCGGCAGCATCACGCTCGACGGCTTCGCGACGCTCTATATGGACAAGCTCCATCGCCTGCGGTCGATCTACAAAGGCACCGATCAGGAAGACGAGATGGTCGGGCTCTACAATCATTGCACCTTCAACCTGAACCCGCGCGCCACCAGTATCGATACTGCGCTGCATGGCTTCATCGACCACCCGCATGTCGATCACGTCCACCCGGACGCCATCATCGCGATCGCCGCCTCGGAGGATAGCCGGTCGCTGACGCGGGAGATCTTCGGCGACACGGTGGGATGGGTGCCGTGGCGGCGCCCCGGCTTCGAGCTTGGGCTATGGCTCAAAAGGTTTTCCGATGACAACCCTCGCGCGAAGGGGCTGGTGCTGGAGGCGCACGGCCTGTTCACCTGGGGCGAGACGCAGAAGGACTGCTACGAGACGACGCTCTCGGTCATCAACAAGGCGATCGCCTTCCTCGCCGAGCGCAGTCGCGGCAAGACCATGTTCGGTGGCCAGCGCATCGCCGCCGCCGCACCCGCTCAGCGCCGCGCCGTCGCCGCGGTTGTCATGCCGGTCATCCGCGGGCTCATCAGTCGCGACGGACCGCTCAAACTCGGGCACTTCGACGACAGCCCGGAGGTTCTGGAGTTCGTCGGCAGCCAGGATCTGCCGAAGCTGGCACCGCTCGGCACCTCCTGCCCCGATCACTTCCTGCGCACCAAGATTGCGCCGCTGGTGCTGGACTTCGATCCCGCCACACAGACCGCGACCGATCTGCTGCCGGGTCTGCCGGCGGCGCTGGAAGGCTACCGCCAGAGCTACGCCGCCTATTACGAGCGCTGCCGCCGCCCGAACAGCCCCCCGATGCGCGATCCGAATGCCGTCGTCTATCTCATCCCCGGCGTCGGCATGCTGACTTTTGCCGGCGACAAGGCAACCGCACGGATCGCCGGCGAGTTCTACCTCAACGCCATCAACGTGATGCGCGGATCGAGCACCGTCTCCACCTATCGCGGCCTGCCCGAGCAGGAGGCATTCGACATCGAATACTGGCTGCTGGAGGAAGCGAAGCTACAACGGATGCCAAAGCCTCGCGTCCTGGCCGGGAAGATCGCCTTCATCACTGGCGGCGCGGGCGGCATCGGAATGGCGACCGCGCGGCGGCTGATGCAGGACGGCGCATGTGTCGTGCTCTGCGATATCGACCGCGACGTGCTAGCCACCTCGAAGGATGAGCTTACGAAGACATTCGGACGCGACGTGGTCGCGACCGTCTGGGCCGACGTCACCAAGGAAGATGCGATAGTAGCGGCCTTCCGCGAAGCAGCGGCGGCCTTCGGCGGGCTCGACATTTGCGTGTGCAATGCTGGCATCGCCTCCGCAGCCCCGCTGGAGGATACGTCTATCGCGCTCTGGCAGAAGAACATCGACATTCTGGCGACCGGGTATTTCCTGACCGCGCGCGAAGCCTTCCGGCTGATGAAGGAGCAGGCGCTCGGCGGGTCCATCATCATGGTCGCGAGCAAGAACGCGCTCGTGGCGTCCCCCGGCGCGTCGGCCTATTGCACGGCCAAAGCGTCGGAACTGCATCTGTCGCGCTGCATCGCGCTGGAGGGCGCACCGCTCGGCATCCGCTCGAACGTGGTCAACCCTGACGCCGTTCTGCGCGGCTCGCGGATCTGGAAGGGCGAGTGGGGCGACCAGCGCGCGGCCAGCTACAAGAAAAGCTCTCTCGATGAGTTGGAAGCCGTCTACCGCGAGCGAAGCTTGCTCAAGCGGAGCGTCTATCCCGAGGACATCGCAGAAGGCATCGCCTTCTTCGCGTCCGACATCTCGTCGAAGTCGACCGGCAACATCATCAATATCGATGCCGGCAACGCCAACGCCTTCACGCGGTGAGCATCATGGATCAGATCACGACATTGGCTCTGGATCAGGATTTTGTCGCGGCTCAGAACGCGCCGCTGACGGCTGCGCTCGACGATGACTATGCGGCCCTCGGACGTGCGCTCGACCGCCGCGGCATCGATATAGAGGCGATCACCAAGGCTGTCAGCGCATTCGCGGTCGCGGCGCCGACCTGGGCCGTCGGCTCGGGCGGCACCCGCTTCGCGCGTTTCCCGATGGCGGGAGAACCCCGCGACATCTTCGACAAGCTCGAAGACTGCGCGGTCGTGAACGCGCTGGCGGGCGCCACGCCCACGATCTCCCCGCACTTCCCATGGGACGAGACCTCCGATCTTCCGGCGCTGAAGGAGTTGGCCGCCTCGCTTGGGCTCGGCTTCGATGCCGTCAACTCCAACACCTTTCAGGATCATCCGAACGATCCGCGGCACCCGCTTTCCTATAAGTATGGCAGCCTGAGCCATACGGATCCGGCGGTGCGGGCCCAAGCAATCGAGCATAACCTGCGCTGCGCCGAGATCGGTGAAGCGCTCGGCAGCAAGGCGCTGACGGTCTGGATCGGCGACGGCGCCAACTTTCCGGGCCAGCAGCATTTCGGCCGCGCCTTCGACCGATACATCGAGAGCGTGCAGGCGATCTATGCCGGCATGCCGGAGACGTTCCGCCTGTTCCTGGAACACAAGATGTATGAGCCCGCCTTCTATGCGACGGTGATCCAAGACTGGGGTTCTTCGCTGCTCGCGGCGCAGGCGGTCGGCGACCGCTGCCTTTGCCTCGTCGACCTCGGCCACCATGCTGCGAACGTCAACATCGAGATGATCGTGGCGCGGCTCGTGCACGCGCGGAAGCTTGCGGGCTTCCACTTCAACGACTCGAAATATGGCGATGACGATCTGGATGCGGGCGCCATCGATCCCTATCGCCTCTTTCTCGTCTTCAACGAACTCGTCGACGCCGAGCAGCGCCGCACACCCGGCTTCCAGCCTTCCTACATGCTCGACCAGTCGCACAACGTCACCGACCCGATCGAGAGCCTGATGACGAGCGCCGTCGAAGTGCAGCGTGCCTATGCGCAGGCGCTGCTGGTTGACCGTACGGCGCTCGACGAGTTCCAGACGGCGAACGATCCGCTGATGGCGAGCCAGACGCTGAAGCGCGCCTACACGACCGATGTGCAGCCGATCCTGGCGATGGCGCGCAACCGCAAGGGCGCCGCGATCGATCCGGTGGCGGCCTACCGTGCGAGCGGCTACCGCGCGGCCGTCGCCCGCATCAGGCCCGTCAAGACGGGCGGCAGCGGCGGGATCGTGTAAGGGCGCGTGCCTTGCCGCCTGCCCGCCCCTGTCCGATAATCGCGGATACGGGGCGGCTGCCCCGAAAACCGGGAGACGGACTTCGATGAAACTGCTGCGCTACGGCCCCATGGGCTCGGAAAAACCTGGCCTGCTCGACGCCCAAGGCCGAATCCGCGACCTCTCCGGTCACATCGACGATATCACCCCGGCCCAACTCTCCAAGGACGCTCTTGCGAAGCTCGCAACGGTCGACCCCGGGAGCCTGCCTTTGGTCGAAGGCTCGCCACGCTACGGCGTGCCCGTCAGCGGTTCGGGCAAGTTCATCGCCATCGGCCTCAACTACGCCGACCACGCGGCCGAATCCAACCTGCCCATCCCCAAGGAGCCGATCGTCTTCATGAAGGCGATCACCTCCCTCTGCGGACCGAACGACACGGTCGTCATCCCCAAGGGGTCGAAGAAGTCCGACTGGGAAGTCGAGCTCGGCATCGTTGTCGGCACGAAGGCTCAGTATGTCGACGAGGCGAACGCACTCGCGCATGTCGCCGGCTATTGCCTGGTCAATGATGTTTCCGAGCGCGAGTGGCAGATCGAGCGCGGGGGCACCTGGGACAAGGGCAAGGGCTGCGACACCTTCGGACCCACAGGGCCATGGCTCGTGACGAAGGACGAGGTCGGCGATGTGCAATCCCTCGGCATGTGGCTCGACGTGAACGGGAAGCGGATGCAGACCGGCAACACCAGCACGATGATCTTCGGCGCGGCGGTACTGGTGAGCTACGTCAGCCAGTTCATGACGCTGATGCCCGGCGACATCATCACCACCGGCACGCCGCCCGGTGTCGGCATGGGGATGAAGCCTGAGCCCGTGTTTCTCAAGCCCGGCGATGTCATCAGGCTCGGGATCGAGAAGCTGGGCGACCAGCGGCAGCAGGTCGTCGCCTGGACCGCCTCCGCCGCATGACGATAGGCCTTGCCATTCCCTGCTTCGTCGACGCCTTCTTCCCGGAAGTCGGCATCGCCACGCTGGAGCTGTTGGAAAGGCTGGGCGTCGATGTCGTATACCCGCAGGGGCAGACCTGCTGCGGGCAGCCGATGGCCAACAACGGATGCCAAGGTGCCGCCCGTGGCGCCGAGGCGCATTTCATAGAGGTCTTCGCGGATTTCGACGCGGTGGTGATGCCGTCCGGCAGTTGCGTGCACCATCTCCGCTCGCATTTCGATGCGATCCCGCAGACCGACCGCGTCCGCCATCTGCGGGCCAGTACCTATGAGCTTGTCGAATACCTGCACGACGTGCTCGATGTGCGGGAGTTCCCGTGGGCGGAGTTCCCGCACAAGGTCGGCCTGCACAACAGCTGCGGCACGCTTCGCAGCCTTCGCCACGCCAGCATGTCGGAACTGGGCGAGCCACCGTTTTCAAAGCCGCTGGACCTGCTCTCAAAGGTCCCGGGCATCGAATTCGTGATGCCGGCGCGGCCGGACGAATGCTGCGGCTTCGGCGGCACCTTCTCTGTCGCCGAAGACGCGGTCTCGGGGCGCATGGGGCTCGACAAGGTGCGCGATCATCAGGCGGCAGGGGCGGAGTATATCGTCTCCGCCGATACCTCCTGCCTGATGCATCAACAGGGCTGTGCGCGGCGTGCCGGGGTGCCGCTGCGCTTCATCCATATCGCGCAGATCCTGAACGGCGCGCGCGCATGAGCACCACCGTCCGGCACAAGCCCGTGGATCACGCCGCCGCCGCTGCGGTGTTCGTCGCCGATGCGCCGCACCTCGCCTTCCACGACAAGCGGCTGTGGGAGCTGAGACAGAAGCGCGACGGGCAGATGCACGGCGTGGCCGAGTGGCAGGAGCTTCGTGACCTCGCCTCAGCCATCAAGGAGCACACGCTGAGCCAGCTGCCAGAATATCTGGAGCGGTTCGAGGCCCAGGCCCGCGCCAACGGCATCCACGTCCATTGGGCGCGTGACGCCGAGGAGCACAACGCGACGGTGCTGCGCATCCTGCGGGCGCATGACGCGAGGACGCTGGCCAAGTCGAAGTCGATGCTGACAGAGGAATGCGAGATGGCGCCCTTCCTGGAGCGTCATGGCATCACCATCACCGAGACCGATCTCGGCGAGCGCATCCAGCAGCTGGACGGTCAATCTCCGAGCCACATCGTGGTGCCCGCAGTGCACAAGCTGCGTGCGGATGTGGCGCGCGTCTTCGCCCGCACGATCGGCGGCGACCCCAACAATTCCGATCCCAATGCGCTCGCCGAACATGCGCGGATGACGACACGACCGCTGATGCTGGATGCCGATGCCGGCATGACGGGCGCCAACTTCCTAGTGGCTGAAACGGGCGCCGTCGTCGTCTGCACGAACGAGGGCAATGCCGATCTCAGCGCCAATCTGCCGAAAGTCCATATCGTCTCGGCAGGGGTGGAGAAGCTCATCCCGCGCCAGGCCGACCTCGGCGTCTTCATCCGCCTGCTGTCACGCAGCGCGCTCGGTTCGCCGATCACGCAATACACCTCGCACTTCCGCGGTCCGCGCGACGGGGCCGAGATGCATATCATCCTTGTCGACAACGGCCGCTCCAAGCGACTGGGCCAGGCGGATTTTTGGACCTCGCTGAAATGCATCCGCTGCGGCGCCTGCATGAACACCTGCCCGGTCTATCGCCGCTCGGGCGGCCTCAGCTATGGCGCCGTCTATTCGGGCCCGATCGGCGCGATCATCAACCCGGCCTATGATCCGGCGCGTTACGCGGCCCTCCCCTTCGCCTCGACGCTCAACGGAAGCTGCACCAACGTCTGTCCGGTCAGGATCGACATTCACGACCAGCTCTACAAATGGCGCCGCCTGATCGCCGAGGGGGGATTGCTGCCGAGGAAGAAGGTGCTCGGCCTGCGGGTGATGGGCGTTGTCCTGGCATCGCCCCGGCTCTACCGGCTGGCGACGGCCAGCGCGCGTCTCGCCGTGCGGGTCTTGCCGCGCCCGCTGCTCTACAGCCGCCTCAACGCCTGGGGACGCGACCGCGAGGTACCGGCCGCCCCGCGCGAAAGCTTCGCCGCCTGGGCCGCACGAAACCGGCCGGCGCAACCGAACGCCCGACGCCCGTGAGCGCGCGGGAGGATATCCTGACGGCGCTGCGCGCGGCGCGACCGGCGGGCGAGCACCCGCTGCCCGACTTGCCTTGCTTCCCGGGGATCGAGGGCGATCTGCTGGCGGCCTTCCAGTCGAGCCTCGCCGTCATGGGCGGCCAATGGGTGAGGCTGCCCGAAGGCGACGCTCTGGGTGCCTTCATCCGGGCGCGGGTGGGCGACGGGCCGCTGATCCGCTCGGCCACGGACGAATTGCCGGATTTTCCGCGCGTCGACGCGGTGAACCATCCGCGCGATCTCGAGAATGTCGATGTAGCGATAGTGCGGGCGCGCTTTGGAGTGGCCGAAACCGGGTCTGTCTTCCTCAGCGACCGTGAGCTGCGGGTGAACACGATCGCCTATCTGGCGCAGCATCTTATCGTGCTGCTGGACCCCGCGGCCATCGTGCCGGGGATCGCGGATGCCTATTTGCGGCCGGACTTTGCCGACGCGCGCTACGTGTCGCTGATGACGGGCCCCTCGGCGACGGCTGATATCGAGGGCGTCATGATCCGCGGCGCCCAGGGCGTGCGCAGCCTCACGGTCGTATTCGCCAACCGGCATTGAGCCGCGCGTCACCCGGGGCCACCACGCGCGTTCGCGGCAGAACCATGACAGCGCTTTTGTCACAGGCAGCGGCGATCACGCCTCCGTGAGAACCCGCTCCGGCCCAGTCGACTTGTCGCCCCGAAGCCCTACCGTGCGAACACCGACACGCCGCGGAGGAACACCTTGGCCTTTCCGATCACCCTCATCGTCAACGGCACTCCGCAGCACCTCGTGCTGGAGGACGCCCGAGCCACCATTCTCGACGTGCTGCGCGAGCGCCTGGATCTGACCGGCACCAAGAAGGGTTGCGATCGCGGCCAGTGCGGCGCCTGCACGGTCCATATCGGCGGCCGGCGGATCAACTCCTGCTTGGCGCTTGCCATCAGCCACGACGGCGCGGAAATCCGCACGATCGAAGGCTTGGCCGTGGGCGACGCCCTTCACCCGGTGCAGCAGGCCTTCATCGAAAACGACGCCTTCCAGTGCGGCTTCTGCACCCCCGGCCAGATCATGAGTGCTGTCGCGCTGCTTGAAGAAGCCCAGACCGATGGCGACCCGGAACGCATCCGCGAAGCCATGAGCGGCAATCTCTGCCGTTGCGGAGCCTATGCCGGCATCACCGAAGCGATCCTGAAGGCCGAGCAACGGATGCAGCCGTCCGTGCAGGGAGAAGCTGCATGAACCCCTTCGACTATACCCGCGCCGGCAGCGTCGCCGAGGCGGTCGCGGCCGGGGTATCGCCCGGTGCGACGTTCCTCGCCGCAGGCACCAACCTCCTCGACCTGATGAAGGGCGGCGTCACCCGTCCGGACCGCCTGATCGACATCACGCGCCTCCCCGGCCTCGACCGGATCGAGACACTCCCCGACGGGGGCTCGCGCATCGGCGCACTTGTCCGCAACAGCGACCTCGCCCACGACCGGGACTTCGCGAAACGCTACCCGGCGGTGGCGGAGGCCCTGCTGTCAGGCGCCTCGGCGCAGCTTCGCAACGCCGCGACCACCGGCGGCAACGTCATGCAGCGCACGCGCTGCGCCTATTTCTACGACACGGCGAGCGCCTGCAACAAACGCGACCCCGGCGCCGGATGCGATGCGCGCGGCGGCGAGACCCGTCTCAATGCGATCCTCGGCTGGAGCGAGCACTGCGTCGCGACGCACCCATCCGACTTCTGCGTGCCGCTCGTCGCGCTCGACGCGGTCGTCGAGATCGAGAGCGCAGCCGGCCGGCGTGAGGTTCCGCTCGAGGCGTTCCACCAACTCCCCGGAGACACGCCGCAGATCGAAACCGTCCTCTCACCGGGCGAGCTGATCGTCGCCATCCGCCTCCCGCCTGCGGCCGCCGTCTTCTCCGGCCATGCCCGCTACCTCAAGGTGCGCGACCGCACCTCCTACGCCTTCGCCGTCGTTTCGGCCGCCGCTGCCCTTCGGCTCGAGGGCGGCAGGATCGCCGAGGCACGCGTCGCGCTCGGCGGCGTGGCGCTGAAACCGTGGCGCGCCCGGGCGGCGGAAGCGGTTCTCCTGGGGGCCGCTCCCGACGAGGCCGCATTCCGCGCGGCGGCCGAGGCCGCCCTGACCGAAGCCCGCCCATCCGGCGACAACGCCTTCAAGATCGAGCTTGCCCGGCGCGTTATCCGCCGGGCGCTCACGCTGGCCGCCGCCGGAACGCCGGACCGGCTGCCCGCGCTACCTGCCTCGCCGTTCGCCGTCCAATCCGGAGTGCCAGCTTATGCCTGACAGCGGTCCCGTCCATATCCGCCACGGCTCCAACATCGGCCAGCCGCAGACGCGCCGCGAAGGCATCCTCAAGGTCACGGGTGCAGCGCTCTACGCCGCCGACCACCACCCGCCCGGCATGCTGCACGCCGCGATGGCGGTCAGCACCATCGCGCGCGGGCGGGTGGCGTCTCTTGATCTCGCGGCCGCCCGCGCCCACCCGGGTGTCGTCGAGGTGATGACGCCGGAGAATGCCCCCAGGCTTGCCCAGCATCCCGATGAGATCAACGCGCCCTTCACCTTCAAGCTCGACCTGCTGCAGGACAACGGCGTCCGCTATCCCGGCCAGCCGATCGCGGTGGTCATCGCGGAGACGCTGGAAGCGGCGACGGAAGGCGCGGCGCTGCTCCGCCCGACCTATGAGAGCGAGCCCGCTCGGGTCGGTCTCGATGGCGCCGAACACTTCGTGCCGCAGGCTGTCGGCGTCGGACAGGAGGCCGAAGCCGGCTACGGAGATGTCGTCGCGGGACTGGCGGCCGCCCAGACGCGGATAGAGGCGACTTATGAGACGCCGGCGCAGTATCACAACCCGCTCGAACCGCACGCGGTGATCGCGGCCTGGGACGGCGACAGCCTCACCCTCGATACGCCGAGCCAGGGCTTCGCGATGGCACTCGGGCGCATCGCGGGCCTCTTCGGCATCGACCCGTCCAAGATCCACCTCCGGAGCCCGTTTTTGGGCGGCGGTTTCGGCTGCAAGGGCGTGATCTGGTCGCCACAGGTGCTCGGCATCATGGCCGCCCGCATAGTCGGCAAGCCGGTGAAGCTCGTCATGCGGCGGGAGCAGATGTTCGGCCCGGTGGGCCATCGTCCGCCCACCCGGCAGACGGTCCGGCTCGGAGCCGAGGCGGACGGCACGCTGACCGCCGTCCACCACCACACGCTCACCGCCTCCAGCACCTTCGACGACTTTTTCGAGCCTGCCGGCGGCGTCTCTCACACCCTCTATACGACGCCGGCGTTGCGCACCTCATACGAGGCCGTTCGCCTCGACACCGGCACGCCCACCTTCATGCGCGCGCCCGGCGAAGCGACCGGCAGCGCCGCGCTCGAAAGTGCGATCGACGAATTGGCGGTGGCTTGCGGCATGGACCCGCTCGCCTTCCGCCTCAAGAACTATGCCGAGGCCGAGCCGATGTCGGGCAGGCCGTTCTCGTCGAAGGCGCTCCGCGAATGCTACGCCCAGGGCGCGGCCCGCTTCGGATGGGCAGGTCGCCCGCCTACGCCCCGCCAGATGCGGGACGATGCGGGGCTTCTGGTCGGCTGGGGGATGGGCACCGCGACCTTCCCGGCGCTCGTGTTCCAGGCCGAGGCCCGGGCCGAGCTACGCGCGGACGGTTCCGCGACGGTCGAGATCGGCGCCATGGACATGGGCCAGGGTGCGCTGACGGCGCTGGCCCAGATCGCGGCCGATGGCCTTGCCCTCGACGTTGATCGTGTCGAGTTTCGCACCGGCACGTCCGACCTGCCGAATGGTGGCATCGCGGGGGGCTCGGCCTTCACCGCGACCGCGGGATCGGCCATCCACAACGCGGGTGGTGAGGTCATCGCGCAACTCGCGGCGATCGCGACGGCGGACCAGCGCTCCCCGCTGTATGGCGCCGGAAACGCGGGCGTCGCTGCGCGGAATGGACGCCTGCACCGGCGGGACGACGAAAGCCGTGGCGAGACCTATGCGGAGATCCTCGCGCGCGCGGGACGCCCTATGATCGAAAGCCGTGGTCAGGCCTCGCGCGAGCCTTCGGCGCAGGAGCGTTACGCCATGCATGCGCATGGCGCGGTCTTTGCCGAGGTGAAGGTGGACCCTCTTCTTGGACAGATCCGGGTCACACGTCTCGTCGGCGCTTTCGCGGCCGGGCGGATCATCAATCCGAGGCTGGTGGAGAGCCAGTATTTCGGGGGCATGATCTGGGGCGTGTCCTTCGCCCTGCACGAAAAGGCGGTGCTGGATCCCCAGTCGGGGCGGCCGATGAACCCCAATCTCGGGGAGTATCATGTATCGCTGAACGCGGACGTGCCCTCGCTCGAAGCGATCCTGGTCGAGGAAGACGATCCCTACGTCAACGCGCTCGGGATCAAGGGTGTCGGCGAGATTGGCGTCACCGGGACGGTCGCCGCCATCGCCAATGCCGTCTGGCACGCGACCGGCACCCGCCTGCGCAGTTTCCCGATGACGCTGGACAAGCTGTTGGACGCCTAGCGCGGGGCTGATCGGACGGTGGGCGGGGCGATACCACTCCGCTCCTACGTCCGTTACCCTTCCGATCATAGACCTTTCGTAGGAGTTACGAGACCGCCGACGGTCCTGTAGCGCTGGATGGTAAGGATATTGGGCGCGCGCGGTTCCGCGACCGTTCGGAGGTCTGCCCATGACATCTGCGGCCTTTGGCTCACCCACACGGGCTGTAGCGGATCGACGGGCAAGAGCCGACCATATCGAGACGGCCAAAGCGGCCCCCCGTTCAAGCCGCTATGTTCACGAAGTGGACGCGTTGCGCTGTCTCGCCATGACGGCGGTCATAGCCCTTCATTGCGACCTCTTCCCCTTGGGCTGGATGGGCGTCTGGCTTTTCTTCGTCGTCTCCGGCTTCGCGGTGACCTCGTCGCTCATGTCGGCTAAAGCGAGCCAGCTCGGCATCTGGTCCAGGATCCGCTCCTTCTACATCCGTCGGGCTCTCCGCATCTGGCCGATCTACTTCGCCTATGTCGCAGCAGGCTTCGCCTTCCTCATCGCGATCGGCGAATGGGGCACGTTCAGGCAGCTGCCCTGGCTGGTCACCTTCACTGAGAACATGGAGATGATCATCGCGAGCTACGCGCCGGGCACCTTCTGGGGCGGGTTCGGGCATCTCTGGACGCTGTCAGTGGAGCAGCAGTTCTATGTGGTCTTTCCCTTTCTGCTGTTTTTGCCGGGGCGCCACCTCCGCAGCCTCGCCTTGCTCGGGGTCATCGCGATCGCTCCAATCATCCGTTATGCGACGGGGCGGTGGGCCTTGGCGCATGGGTTCGACTCGCCGCGTGCCGCCTTGGCTGTCTACATATTCGGCCCGGCGCAGTTCGACGCCTTCGCCGTCGGCTCGCTCATCGCGATGTGGCGGCACGAGATCGAGCGCCACAGGCAGCTGATCGCCATCTCGGTCGTCATCACCGCTGCCTTGGTTGCCTGCTACGTGGCTGGGTATTTCGTCATCAACGCGAGGCTAGCCGGCCACGTCTCGGTCGGGGCCATGCGAAACATCATCTCAGGAATTTTGTTCGGCCAGGGCCGGGAGGTGCTGGTGTATTTCGTTCCAACCTCTATCAGCGCTGCGCTGCTGATCGCGATCCTCGCGGGCCAGCCTCACCTTCTGAAATTCTGCCGTTTGCCCGGCCTGCAAGCGATCGGCCGCATCTCCTATGGCGGTTACCTGTTCCACCCCCCGGTTCTGATCGTCCTTGCCGCCCTGGTGCCGATGTTTCAGGCGCCGGTCATGGGCCCGGCATCCTATGCCGCCCATATCCTTCTCTTCGTCTGCGCCTTTGCCCTGACAACCAGCCTCGCTTGGCTCTCCTTCACCTATGTGGAGCAGCGTTTCATCCGGCTCGGCCATCGCGGGACGGCTCGTCGCACTTCGCCCTGACGGTCGCTCATAATCCTCCGGCCGCCGCTCCAACCCGGAGGCGGCAGCCGATCTGACTTGAGCCCGGCGGCTCAAGGCCCACGTCCGGCGCCGTGCCCTTATGACCCGCCACATCCGTTCCGCTCGGTCGACCGACACAGGCACGGGCACGGGCACCGGGCACCAAAGAAAAAGCCGGCGGAGGGTTTCCCCTCCGCCGGCTTTTCTACAGTCGCCCCGAGACGCTTACGCGCTCTTGGCCATGATCTCGTCGGCCACATTGCGCGGCACCGGATCGTAGTGGTGGAACTGCATGGTGAAGGACGCCCGGCCCTTCGTCATGCTGCGCAGATGCGAGATGTAGCCGAACATCTCCTTGAGCGGCACATGCGCCCGCACGATGACCGTGGAGCCCGAGCTTTCCTGGTTCTGGATCATCCCGCGGCGGCGGTTGAGGTCGCCCACGACGTCGCCGACATGGTCGTTCGGGGTCGTGACCTCCACGTCCATGATGGGCTCCAGGATGATCGGCCCGGCCTTCTTCATGCCTTCACGGAAACACGCCTTGGCGGCGATCTCGAAGGCCAGCGCTGACGAGTCAACGTCATGGTACTTGCCGTCGATCAGCGTGTACTTGAAGTCGACCGTCTGGAAGCCGGCGAGCACGCCCGTATCGGCCTGCACCCGGATGCCCTTTTCGACCGCCGGGATGTATTCCTTCGGGATCGAGCCGCCGACGACCTTATTCTCAAACAGAACGCCCTGGTTCCATTCCTGAGGCTCGAAGATGATCTTCACCTCGGCATACTGGCCCGAACCGCCGGACTGCTTCTTGTGCGTATAGGTCTCGGTGTGCGCGCGCGAGATCGTCTCGCGATACGCCACCTGCGGCGCGCCGATGTTGGCGTCCACGCCGTATTCGCGCCGCAGACGGTCGATGATGATCTCGAGATGCAACTCGCCCATGCCGGAAAGGATCGTCTGACCGGTTTCCTGGTCAGTCTTGAGACGCAGAGACGGGTCTTCGCCGGCCAGCTTCTGCAGCCCGAGCGTCATCTTCTCGACGCCTTCCTTGGTCTTCGGCTCGACCGAGATGTCGATGACCGGCACCGGGAAAGCCATGCGCTCCAGCACCACCGGATCGTCGGCGGAGGCCAGCGTGTCGCCCGTGCCGGTATCCTTCAGGCCGACGAAGGCCGCGATGTCACCGGCCGAAACTTCCTTGATCTCCGCGCGCTTATCGGCGTGCATCTGGAACATGCGGCCGATACGCTCCTTGGAGTCCTTGGTCGTGTTCATCACCGTGTCGCCCGACTTCAGGGTGCCGGAATAGACGCGCACGAAGGTCAGGGTGCCGTATTTGTCGTTGATGATCTTGAAGGCGAGGCCGGCGAAGGGCGCATTCGGGTTGGCCGGGATCACGCGGCGCTTGGCGAGCGCCTCGGGGGTGTCCTCCTCGTCTTCCTCGGCCGCGACCTTGATGCCCGGCACGTCGATCGGCGACGGCAGATAGTCGAGCACGGCATCGAGCAACGGCTGCACGCCTTTGTTCTTGAAGGCCGTGCCGCACAGGACCGGGCGGAACGCGCCGCTGATGGCGCCCGCCTTGATGCAGCGCTTCAGGGTCTCGACCGAGACATCGCCCTTCTCGAAATACTCTTCCATCGCGACCGTATCGACCGAGAGCGCCGTGTCCAGCAGGAGCTCGCGATACTCGGCGGCCTTGTCGGCCAGATCGGCCGGGATCGGCTCGTCATGGAAGGCCGCGCCCAGATCGCCGCCTTCCCAGATGATCGCTTTCATCTCCACGAGGTCGACAACGCCGATGAAGTTCTCCTCGATCCCGATCGGCAGCTGCAGCGGCAGCGCCACGATGTCGAGCTTCTCCTTCAGCGTGTCGAAGGCGCGATAGAAGTCAGCGCCGGTCCGATCAAGCTTATTGATGAAGATGATGCGCGGCACGTTGTAGCGGTCGGCCAGGCGCCAGTTGGTCTCGGACTGCGGCTGCACGCCGGCGACGCCCTCGATGATGAAGATGGCGCCATCCAGCACGCGGAGCGACCGGTTGACCTCGATATTGAAGTCGATGTGGCCGGGCGTGTCGATGATGTTGATGCGGTGACCCTTCCACTCGCAGGTCACGGCGGCGGAGGTTATGGTGATCCCGCGCTCGCGCTCCTGGTCCATGTAGTCGGTCGTGGTGTTACCGTCATGGACCTCGCCGATCTTGTGCGACACGCCGGTGTAGTGGAGAATCCGCTCGGTCGTGGTCGTCTTGCCGGCATCGATATGCGCGGTGATGCCGATATTTCGGATAAGGCCAAGCGGCGGTGTGCTGGTCACGATCTGCCTCCATGCAAGAAAAGCGCGGCAGGGGAAGCGGCCCCGCGCGCTCAGTCACGTCCCAGCCCATTGCCGGTGTTTTCGTGGGCGTCTTTTGCGCCACGGACGCCCGTTTAGCAAGCTTCAGGGACGCTTCAGCGCTTTGCGGCTAGCGAATTGCTGCGTCTAAACTCGGGGTGGCGGCCGGCTCCGGCGCCAGGACAAGCTCGGGAGACGGTATGGAACAGGCGCGCACCTTGGCGGCGGCGGTGGATGAGACGCGGCAATGGGACCGGCTGATGGCCTTGGCCAAGATCGGCGCCATCCCCGGCGACGGCGTCAACCGTCAGGCCCTGACGGCGCCGGACCGTGAGGCGCGCCGCCTCGTCATCGGCTGGGCGCGGGAAGCCGGGGCCGAGGTATCGGTCGACGACGCTGCCAATCTCTGGCTCCGGCTTGAAGGCGCCGAGCCGGGCGCCGCCCCGGTTCTGACCGGCAGCCACATGGACAGCCAGCCCCAGGGCGGCCGCTTCGACGGCATCTACGGCGTCGTCGCCGGGCTCGAGGTGATCTGCGCGCTCAGGGACAGCGGCATCGTGCCGGGCCGGCCGTTGGAGGTCGTCGCCTGGACGAATGAGGAGGGCAGCCGCTTCGCCCCCGGCTGCATGGGCAGCATGGCGTGGGCCGGCACACGGCCGCTCGGGGATTTCGCCGACATCGCCGACGCAGAGGGGGTGCGCTTCGCCGACGCCCTGGCCACGCACCTCGCGGCCGAGGTCGACCTGCCCCACCGGCCGCTGGGCGGTCGTCCGCACGCCTACATAGAGGCGCATATCGAGCAGGGGCCGCGATTGGAGGCCGAGGGCTTCGATATCGGCGTGGTTACCGGCATCCAGGGCAGCCGCTGGTTCACCGCCACCCTCACCGGTGCCTCGGCCCATGCCGGCACGACCCCGGTTTCGCGCCGGCGGGACGCGCTACAGGCAGCGGTCCGGGCGATCAACGCGCTGAACCTGCTGATGGACGATCCTGCCGACCGGCTGCGCTTCACCATCGGCAGCCTCGTGGTGGAGCCCGGCTCGTCCAACAGCGTCGCTGGGCGCGTTCGCTTCACGATCGACCTGCGCCACCCCGACGGCGCGATCCTGGCGGCGCGCGGCGATGCTATCGCGGCGGCCGTCGCCGAGGCGGCGGCTCCGGTCGCCGCCATCGTCGAGGAGCGTTTCAACGCGCCGCCGCTCGCCTTCGACGACGGGGTCCTCCACAGCATCCGGTCGGCGGCAAATGTCTTGGATCTGCGATGGACGGATATGCCCTCGGGGGCTTTTCATGACGCCCAGCTCGTGGCGGCGGTCGCGCCGAGCGCCATGATATTCGTGCCAAGTCATAATGGAATCAGCCATAATCCTGCCGAATTTACGACGGCATCTCAACTCGCCGCCGGGACCCGCGTTCTCGGTTCGGCATTGTTGGCTCGGGCGCGTCTCCCGAACTGACTTGCATTCAACGGGATTTGTAACGATAACGATCCGTCCTCGCCCGCTTAACTGGCATCTACGCCTTTTTGTCATGTGAGTTAACACTTATTAGTATCGCGTACACCTCTAAAGCGGTATAGAGGCCCGCGGCTCTCAATCAGCCCGCACGGAAGCGCAGAAAGTGCTTTGCGTTCCCGCCAAAAAGTTACGGGACCTGCGTCAAACCTGGATGCGAGCGCGGTGCGCAGTGAGAAGGTGAAAGAAAGACATGGACACAGCGAGCCGTCCTGAACCCGAGGGCTCCGGCCGCATCGACGAGAAATCCGTCGGACGCGAGCCCGGCCTTCATACCTGGCTCGTCGGCGCGCTGGCGATCGCGCGCTATCACGGCATTGATCTCGATCCCAGTACATTCCGTCTCGATCCAGCCATTCCCGTGCCCTCGCCCGCCGTGCTGGTCGAATGGGTACGGGAACAGGGCATGTGGGCGAAGGCCGTGCGGCTCAAATGGCAGCAGCTTCTGCGCCTGGAAACCTCCGGCCCGGTCATGCTGCTGATGAAGGACGGCGGCGCCGTCCTCGTGGTGGAGGCCGATGCGGTCAAGAACGTCGTCTTCGTCAAGGAACCAACGATCGGCGGCGGCGGCGTGGCCGTTCCGGTCGACGAGCTGCGCCTCTCCCAGGTCTGGGACGGCGAGGTCGTGCTACTCCGGCCGCAGCGCAGCGATAGCGACGAGGATGCCCCGCTCAGCTTCGGCTTTCTGACAAAGCTCGTGATGATGGAGAGGAGCATCCTGCGCTCCATCGCCTTCTCGTCCTTCATCATAACCTTCCTGACGATCATTCCGATTCTGTTCGTCTTCTCCTCGGTCCAGCGCATCATCGAATATCACAGCATGAGCACGCTGCTGCTCATCGTGATCATCATGGTGATCGTCACCATCATGGATGCGATCCTGGAGCATGCGCGCGGCAGTCTGCTGCAGGTCGTGTCGACCCGGATCGACGCCAAGATCCAGCTCTATGTCTTCAAGCGAGTGCTCGCGCTGCCGCTCGACTACTTCGAGCGCAACCAGACCGGCGTCATCGGGCAGGCGATCAGCAAAATCTACCAGATCCGCGAGTTCATCACGGGCCGCCTGCTGACGACCTTCATCGACGGCACGATGCTGCTCGTGATGCTGCCGATCATGTTCTTCATGTCGCCGACCCTCTCCTGGACGATCGTGGCGGCGGCCGGGCTCATCATGCTGGTCATCGCAGTGTTCCTGCGGCCCATCCGCATCCTGTCCGGCAAGGTCTCGGCGGCTGAGTCGCGCAAATTCTCGGTGTTGGTCGAGACGCTGCACGGCATCAAGACGGTCAAGTCCCTCGCCCTCGAATCCGCGCGCTACAGCGCCTGGGACGAATACGTGGCCCAGGCTGGCGACCTTCGCCTGCAGGCTGGCCGCCTTGCCCTCTGGCCGGCGACCCTCACGATCCCGCTGCAGCGCTACTGCCAATATGGCGTCATCCTGCTCGGGGCCTACATCGCCGTGACGAGCAAAAGCCAGGCCGAGATCGGCTCGATGATGGCCTTCACGCTCATCTCGATGCGCGTCGCCTCGCCGCTGATCAGCTTCGCCAAGCTGATCCAGGATTTCGAGGATGTCCGCGCAACAATGGCCGAGGCTCAGGCGGTGCTGAACAACCCGCCGGAAATCCGCGGCATCGATCGCGGCCTGCGGCCGGCGTTCGAGGGTGCGATCGAGTTCGACGGCGTCTCCTTCACGTATCAGGGGTCGCAGCGCCCGGCGCTCGACGACGTGCAGTTCTCGGTGCCGCCCGGCACAATGCTCGGCCTCGTCGGCCGCAGCGGCTCGGGGAAGTCGACGGTCACCCGTCTGCTGCAGGGCATCAGCCGGGACTATACGGGCTTCGTGAAGATCGACGGCGTCGAACTGCGGTCCATCAACCTGCGCCATCTGCGGCGCAACTTCGGCGTCGTCTTGCAGGAGAACTTCCTGTTTCGCGGCTCGATCCGGGACAACATCATCGGCGGCCGTCCGGGTCTGACGATGGAGGATGTGGTGCGCGCCGCGCGCCTCGCCGGCGCCGAGGAATTCATCGAGCGTCTGCCGGCCGGCTACGACACCTTCATCCAGGAGGGGTCGCCTAACCTCTCCGGCGGCCAGCGCCAGCGCATCGCGATCGCCCGCGCGCTCATAGTCGATCCGAAGCTGATGATCCTCGACGAGGCGACCTCCGCCCTCGACCCGGAGAGCGAGGCCCTGGTGAACGCGAACCTCAAGCGGATCGGCGCCGGGCGGACGATGGTAATCGTCTCCCACCGGCTCGCCTCCCTTGTCGACTGCAACGCGATCATCGTGATGGACAAGGGCACCGTGCTCGATGTCGGCACCCATGCCGAGCTTGTGGAGCGCTGCTCGGTCTATCGCATGCTGTGGCTGCAGCAGAATCGCCATCTGACGGAAAACCAGGGAAATACTCGCCATGGCTCGCCAACTCCTGTCCTCGCGCAAGGCGACTGATCCTCAGGGCGATGCGCTGGCGGTACTGGAATTCCAGTCCCCCACCTCCGCCCTGATCGCCACGCCCGTTCCGCGTTCGGCCCGGAGCGTCACGCTCTGGTTCGGCATCGCGACGATCGCCGCGGTTACGGCCGCTTGCGTCATCAAGACCGACAAGGTCGTGAGCGCGCAGGGCAGCCTCTCCTCGACCGAAGAGACCACGCAGATCCAGCCGCTCAACGAGGCGATCGTGCGCAACATTCTCGTGCATCCGGGCGAGCATGTGAAAAAGGGCCAGTTGCTCGCGGAACTCGATCCGACCTTCTCCGGCGCCGACATGAATTCGGACCAGGAGCAGGTTGCGAACTACACGGCGTTGATTGACCGGCTGAAGGCACAGCTTGCCGAGAAGCCCTATCTGCCGGTGAGCACGAATAGCCAGACGGCGCTGCAGCTGCAGACCTACAACGCGTTGCAGGCCCAATATCAGGCGGGCGTCTCGAATTTCGACCAGCAGATCGGGAGCCTGCAAGCGCAGTTGCAGCAGTCCGTGTCCGACTCGCGCCAATATGCGGCGCGTCTCGCCCTCGCGAACAACGTGGAGGCGATGCGCAGCAAGTTGCAGCAGATGCAGGTTGGCAGCCGCCTCGACTCGCTCGCCGCAGCCGACAACCGCATCAGCATGGCGGGCAATCTTGCCGACGCTGAGGCATCCGCCAAGAAGGCCCAGAGCGACATCGCGTCGATCGAGGCGCAGCGAGAGGCGTTCATCAAGCAGTGGTTCTCGAACCTCGGCCAGCAGCTGCAGCAGGCCGAGATCAGCCTCGCGCCCGCGCAGCAGGCGCTGACGAAGGATCGCAAGATCCACCAACTCGTCATGCTGAAGGCACCGAGCGACAGCGTCGTTCTCAACCTCGCCAACGTCTCGGTGGGTTCGGTGCTTCAGGCCGGCGAGAAGTTCATCAGCCTGACGCCCCTCGACGCGCCGCTCGAGGGCGAGGTCGACATCTCGGGCCAAAGCTCCGGCTATGTCCACGTCGGCGACACGGTCGACCTGAAGCTCGATACCCTGCCGTTCACGATGTACGGCGATCTGAAGGGCGTCGTGGAATCCGTCAGTTCGAACTCATTCGATCCGCAGCAGGTCCAGTCTGGCAGCATCTCCAATATCTCTGGGGGCGAGCCGACCGGCCTGTTCTACCGGGTTCGCGTGAAGATCGTGGACAACAAGCTCCATAACACGCCGGCGGGTTTCGAGCTGACGCCGGGCATGCCGCTCACCGGCGACATCAACATCGGCAAGCGGACGATCGTCGCCTACCTGCTGAAGCGTGTTCTGCCGGCCTTCACTACCGGCATGCGGGAGCCCGATTGACCTCACGCGCGACGACGCCTGAGCCCGGAACGGCGGCGACCGGTGGCGGTCGCCGCCGTTCCGCCTCAGAATTTCCCGACCAGAAGGACAAATCCGTTGGTTTTCGGCTGGCTTAAGTTCGGCGGAGCAATGGGGCTTCTCAAGAAGGGAGAGGCCGCGCTCGATGGCGGCGATCCCGATGGCGGTTTCAAGCTCGTCGCTCGCGCCGCGCAGGCGAAGCTCGCCGCAGCCGAATATCGCGTCGGCCTCTGCTACCTCCAGGGCAAAGGCGTACCCCCCAGCCGCGCCGAGGGCCGGCGGTGGCTTGAACTCGCCGCGACACAAGGCCATGGCGAAGCGCAGGCGGCGCTCGCGACCCTCCTCATCACCGGGCATGCCGAAGAAGCATCGGCGACCGGACGCAGCGCCCTCTTCACGGAGGAGACGCCGGCACAGCCCGACTTCATGGCGGCGGAAGGCTGGGCGCGCCGCGCCGCCGAAAAGGGCTCGGCCGATGGCCAGGCGCTGCTCGGCTACATCCTCAGCGTCGGCCCCGAGGGCATTCGCAACCCGGAACAGAGCGAAGGCTGGTACAAGCGCGCGGCTCAGGGTGGTAGCGCACAGGGCAAGCTCGGGCTCGGGCTCGCCATGCTCAGGCGCGCCGGCAGCGACCCGTCGCTACAGACCGACGGCATCAAGGAGATCGCCGAGGCAGCCGATCTCGGATTGCCGATGGCGCAGTATCTCCATGGCGTGTTGCTCGAGCATGGGGTCGGCGTCGAGAAGGACATGCCGCGCGCGGTCAAGCTCTATCAGAAGTCGGCGGCGACGGGGCTGCGATCGGCTATGGCTCGCCTGGGACTCGCGCTGATCGAGGGTCGCGGCACCAAGCCCGACCCCGTCGGCGGCGAATCCTGGCTGCGGCGCGCGGCCCTGGCCGGCGACATCGAAGCCGCGGCCATGGTCGGCGACATCTACGCCAAGGGCGGTTCGCTTCCGCCCAATTATGCTGAGGCCGCCGTCTGGTTTCAGCGCGCCGCCGAGGGCGGTCACACCATGGCCGCTCGCGCGCTCGGCATGCTCTACCTCACCGGCGCCGGCGTCGGCCGCAATGCCGACGAGGCCGCCGTCTGGTTCGAACGTGCGGCCAGTGCCGGGCACGCCCACTCGCAGGTCGATCTCGCCAACCTCGTGCTTCAGGGCAGCGTCCGCGACGCCGATCCGGACCGCATGCGCTCCTGGTTCGAGCAGGCGGCGGAAAGCGGCGACCTCATCGCCGCCTTCAATTTCAGCGTCTGCCTGTCGCGCGGCTTCGGGGTGGAACGAGACCCGGAGCGCGCCGCCTTCTGGATGCATCGCGCCGCGGACGGCATCGTCAATGCCCAGTTCCAATACGGGCGCATGCTGCTGGAAGGCACCGGCGTGCCGGCCGACGCTGCGGCAGCGCGCACATGGTTCGCGAAAGCCGGCGATGCCGGCATGGCCGACGCGCTGGTGGTCCTCGCCGAGATGATGGTGAACGGCCGTGGCGGCGCGCGCGACCATTTCGAAGCCGCCCGTCTTTTCGCCCGGGCGGCCGAACTCGGCCATGGCGGGGCGATGTTCGGCTTGGGCGCGCTGTACGGCGGCGGCCACGATGTGCCGATGGACCGGCCTGCCGCCTTCCGTTGGTTCCGCAAGGCGGCGGAGCGCAGCCACCCTCAGGCGCAGCTTATGCTCGGCCGCTACCTCCGGCTGGGCCTCGCAGGGCCCGCCGATGTCGCGGAAGCCCGGATCTGGTTCAAGCGCGCGCTCGACAGCGGCCTCAGCGAGGCCGCGACCGAGCTTGCGGTTCTCAATGCCGCCGAGCCAC
Source organism: Pseudomonadota bacterium (assembly GCA_019351895.1). Lineage (GTDB taxonomy): Bacteria > Pseudomonadota > Alphaproteobacteria > Acetobacterales > Acetobacteraceae > Acidisoma. Next base: position 59,694 of record JABBOH010000017.1, on the reverse strand, counting down.
CGCAGGAGCGGCCCGCACCGCTTGAACTCAGCGAGGCGGACCGCGTCCGCGCGCCTGCCAGAAGCCCTCCGGGTCCTCAGCTCATCCACAACTGAGCGATGCACAGCCACGAGCAGCCTGGCTTCGACTGGCTGCTGACCGATCGGCGGACAGCGATGCGGCCCGAGGCGCTCGACCTCGCGCTCGATGCCTGGAAGCGCGGCCATGACGCGCTCGCGGCGGGCGATGTAGCGAATGCCCGATATTGGGCGGAGCGCGCCGCACGTCTCGGGCCGGACGATACGCAGGTCCGTTTTCTGCTCGGCATCGTGCTGCTGCGCGAGCGGGACCCCGAGGCTCTGGGCGTCTTCCGCCGCCTCGCCGCGATCTCGGACACCGCGCCGGCGCATCGGGGCGTCGCGACCGCCGCGAGCCTCGTCGCCGATCCTGCGCTGCGGAGGGACGCCACGGCCGCTCTGCTGTCGCGTTTCGCCCCACCCTCCGACCCCGATTTCCGCCAATTTGCGAGCCGGATCGCTGACGCGGCCTCGCTCCCCGGGTGGTGCGGAGCCGATGCCTGCGGACGCGTCACTGTCATGGCCTCCGGCACCGTCACGCTGGCGCTGGACGGTGTAGCCGTCACAGCCCGCCGGCAGCCGGATGGCAGCCTCGTTTTGCCACGCGCCTGGATGGCGGCCGCCGCGCTTTCGGTCATGGCCGGCGGCCGCCACCTGCTCGGCAGTCCGATCGACCTCGAGCGGCGGCGGCTGGTCGAGGGTTTCGTCGAAAGCCCGCCCGGAGCCGAGGGCGGCGGCCTGAGCGGCTGGGCCTGGAACCCCGCCGATGCGGATGCGCCCATCCGCCTGCGGCTGACGACGGAAAGCGGGCGTCCCGCGGCGCTTGTCATCGCACCGGACGGACCGGCGCGCTTCCCGAACATGGACGGGCTCACGGCACCCAGGGCTTTCCAGGTCCCGCCCAAGGTGTTGCAACGGCGGCGCGGCCTTCTGCATGTCACCGACACGTGGGGCCACGACCTCACCGGCAGCCCGCTCGATCCTCATCAATGGGAGGACGCCGCCACCGCCGCCGCGCGTATGATGGGGCCGAGCGGGCGCAAAGGGCGAAGCCGGGCCGAAGGGCCGGCGCTGGTGGCGATCTGGGCCGATACGCGGCGTCCCATGCGCGACGCGGGCAAGAAAGCCGCGCTCCGAGGAAGCCTCGCCCCCGCCGTGGTCGTTCCTGTCTTTCGTGGGCTTGAGACGACCCGGCTCTGCCTTGCCCGTGTGCTGGCGACGGTGCCCGCCGGAACGCCGGTCATCGTGGTCGAGGATGCCTCGCCCGAACCGGCGCTGGTGGCGGCGCTGACCACCCTGGCGCGCGACCGCCGCATCACGCTGATCCGCAACCCGCGCAATCTCGGCTTCCCCGGCAGCGCCAACGCCGGCATCGCCGCGGCGGGATCGCGCGATGTCGTGCTGCTCAACAGCGATGCCATGGTCCCGGCGGGCTGGCTCGAGCGGCTGCGGGACGCGGCTTGGTCGGCGCGCGATATCGGCACCGTCGCCCCGCTGTCGAACGACGCCACGATCCTCAGCTACCCCCACGTGAACCGCGCCGAGCCGCCGCCGGAACCTCCGATGCTTGGCCGGATCGACCGGATGGCGGCCCGCGTCAATGCGGGTCTCCTCGTCGAGATCCCGACCAGCGTCGGCTTCTGCATGTATATCCGCCGCGACTGCCTCGCCGAAACCGGCCCGCTGCGGGAGGATGTCTTTGCTCAGGGCTACGGCGAGGAGAACGACTTCTGCCTGCGCTCGCGCCATCTCGGCTGGCGTCACATGGCGGCGGCCGGCGTCTTCGTCAGCCATGTCGGCGGTCAATCCTTCCGCGCCGCGCGCGAGCACCTGCTCCGCCGCAACCTGACCCTGCTGGAGCGGCTGCATCCCGGCTACCACGACCTCATCGCAGCCCATGTCGCGGCAGACCCGCTCGCGGAGGCACGCCGCCGGCTCGACCTCGCGCGCTGGAGGGGGATGGGCCGGTCCAGCAAACCTTCGGTCATCCTCATCACCCACGACGAGGGCGGCGGCGTCGAGCGGCAGATCGGCGCGCGTTCGCGCTCGCTTGCGGCGGCGGGTTTTCGCCCGATCCTCCTGAGGCCGGGCGGCGAGGGCATCTGCCGCGTCGCGATGGGTGTGTCAGGGCCCGACGCATGGCGCTCGGAGTTTCCCAATCTCCGATACCGCGTGCCGGATGAGCTGGCCGCCCTCGCGACCCTGCTGCGGCGCGAGCGGCCTGATCATGTCGAGTTGCATCATCGTCTCGGCCACAGCCAGGCCTTGCTGACACTACCCGAGCGGCTCGATGTGCCGTTGGACATCGTGGTTCACGACTACGCCGCCATCTGCCCGCGCATGACGCTGGTGACGACCACCAACCGCTACTGCGGCGAACCCGAGGCGGCGCAGTGCGAGACCTGCATCGCCGATCTCGGCAGCCGGCTGCGGGAGGACATCCCGGTCGCGCATCTCCGCCGCTGGACGGCGTCCGAGTTCGCGGCGGCGCGGCGCGTCGTCTTCCCCTCGGGGGACGCCGAGAAGCGGCTGCGCCGCTATGTTCCGCGGCTGCGTGGCGAGATCAGGCCCTGGGAGGACGATGCCGCCCCGATGGGCAGGACGCAGCATCGGCACGCGCCGCTCGCCGGCCGCCGGAGCCGCATCGCCATCATCGGCGCGATCGGCACCGAGAAAGGCTACGACGTGGTGCTCGCCTGCGCGCGGGACGCGGCCCAGCGGAACCTTCCGATGGATTTCGTCATCATCGGCTATACCCATGACGACATGCGGCTGATCGACACCGGCCGGGTGCAGATCACCTACCGCTTCGCCCCCGAGACGGCGGTGGCCGAAATCACCGCGCAGGCAGCCGATATCGCATTCATCCCCTCGATCTGGCCAGAAACATGGTGCTTCGCCCTCAGCGACGCATGGGCCGCCGGGCTGCGCGCGGCAGTCTTCGATATAGGAACGCAGGCGGAACGTATGCGCGCGGCGGAACGCGGCTGGGTTCTGCCCTTGGCTCTCCCCGTCTCGGGAATCAACAACAGCCTCATCGCATTTGCAGAGGCATACCATTAACAATACGATTCATATTGCGGCTTCCCGCCGGGCGTAGCACATAGCTGGCACCGATAAGCGTCGTCCCATGAAACCCCTGCCGCCTGCCCGGCCATTCGCCCGGGCGAGATGAATGTGAGGCTCCCAATGTCCCCGTCCGAACGGCAAGTCCCGGCCCGGCCCGCCGATGGCCGGGTGCAGGAGCTGAGGGCCTCCGCCCATCTCATGACGCTCGAGACCGGCACGTTCTGCCTGGTGAACGGCTCCCCCCGTCCCGCCGATGGCGTGATCTTCGGCGTGCGGGTCTCCGCGACCGATCCCTTCGATCCGAACGTCGCAATAGCGGCGCTGCGGCCCGACGGCTGGCTCGCGGGGGACGGCGATTCTGCCCTCATCCGGGTCGGACGGGGCCCGGCACAGATCCTCATTACCATCTATCAGCCCGCTGGCGCCACGGACGGCGCGCCGAAGCTGCGCGTGCTGCGCCTGTCGGACGCGGCCCCGCCCGCCGAGGCGGTCCCCGCGAGCGCGCCTGAAGCCGTCGCCCCCTTGGCGGCTGGGGCCGCACGGCGTCCGGTGATGGTGCTGACGGAGGCGCATGACATCATCGCCCATGTCCAACGCGCGGGCGACGTGGGCCACGCCTTCGGGGATTGGATCGGCACGCCCGGCAGCAAGGCCGCGATCGAAGGCTTCAGCATCACCGCGCCAGAGGATCTGGCACCTGGCGACCTGAGCTACCAGGCCGTCCTCGGCCGCGGCTGGATGTCGCCGTGGTCGGAGTCGGGCCAGTTCTGCGGCAGCCGGGGCATGGCGCTCCCCATACTCGGCCTCAGGATCAAGCTCACCGAGGCGGCTGCCAAGCGCTATGACCTTCGCCTGTCGGCGACCTTCGTCGACGGCACGCGGCTCGAGGATGTCGGCAGCGATGAAAGCTGCGAGACCCCGGCGCTCGCGGCGCTGGAAGCCATGCGCATCGAACTCGCCCCGAAGAGAGCGACGGCCGCCAAGACATCGGCGCCACTCGCCGCACCGCCGAAAGCGGGGACGAAGGCGGATGCAAGCCGCCCCTCCCCGCCAGCGGCTCCCGTCAAACCCGCCGCGAAAGGTGCCAAGTCATCCAAGGCAGCGACGCGGTAGCGTCATCATCGGCGTGGCGGTCGGCGACCATGCGTGCCGGGCCGGCCGACCTGCCGCCGAACTTCATTGAGGCATTGGAATAGGACACGCCTCGTTGCGCTTTCTCTTTGTCCATCAGAACTTTCCCGGACAGTATGTGCATATCGTCCGCCATCTGACGCGGGAGCTGCACGACGTGGTGTTCCTGAGCGAACCCAACGCGAACCAGCTCCCCGATGTGCGGAAGATCGCCTATGTCTCGCCGCGCGCATCCGATGAGCGCACGCATGAGAATGCGCGCGAGTTCGAGATGGCGGTCCGCCGCGCGGAGGCGGCCGCGAACGCCGCGCGCCAGATCAAGGCGCTCGGCTTCGTGCCGGACATCATCATCGGGCATCACGGCTGGGGTGAACTGCTCAACATGCAAGATGTCTTCCCCGGCACGCCGCTGCTCGGCTATTTCGAGTTCTTCTACAATCTCGTGGGCCAGGATGTGAATTTCGACCCCGAGTTCCCCGTGCCCGAGCACCGCCTTCCCATGGTGCGGGCGAAGAACGCGGTCAATCTCGCGGCCCTTTCGCTTCCCGATGCGCATGGCCAGACGCCGACGGAATGGCAGCGAAGCACCTATCCGGCATGGGCCCGCCCGCAGATCGCGCTGCTGCGCGAAGGCGTCGATCTCGAACACTGCAGCCCGGCCGCGCCGCGTGCGAGCCGGCGCTTCACCCTGCCCGACGGCTTCAGGCTGGAGCCGAAGCACCAGCTCATCACCTTCATGTCGCGCAACCTCGAGCCCTATCGCGGCTTCCATGTGTTCATGCGCGCGCTGCCCAGGCTTCAGGTGGCGCGGCCCGACCTGCACGTGACGCTCGTCGGCCACGACCAGCCCGGCTATGGCGCGCTGCCCGCCGACGGCACGACGTGGCGGGAGACGATGATGCGCGAGATGGCGGGGAAGCTCGACCTCGAGCGCGTGCATTTCCTCGGGCAGGTGCCCTACGACACCCATGTGGCGCTGATGCGCCGGTCCGACGCACATGTCTATCTGAGCTACCCCTTCGTCGCCTCCTGGTCTCTGCGGGAGGCCATGGCGATCGGCGTTGCGATCGTCGGCAGCGATACCGCGCCTGTGCGGGAATTCATCACCCATGAGGAAACCGGGCTGCTCACGCCCTTCCTGGAACCCGACCGGCTTGCCGACAGCATCCTCCGCCTGCTCGACGACCCGACGCTCAGCCGGAGGTTGCGGCGCCGTGCGCGCCTCCATGCCGAGGCGCATCTGGACCGCCGCGCGCATCTCGACGATTTTGTCCGGCTGATCGAGCGGCTGACGAACCAGCCGCTGCCGGGCCGCTCGCGGGCGACGCTGGAATGACAACGAGGAGGTCGCGTTCATGGCCCAGACCGACGCGCCGCCTCCGACGCCGGTCATAGAAGCCGCCGCAGGCATCCGCTTCGACTTCAACGAGGGTGCCCGGGTCGCACTTCCGTCCCGCGCCTCCGGGGTGTGGCGGGTGCGGCTTTCAGACATCGGCACCGGCAACACGCTCTATGAGTCGACCGCCGCGGGGGGCATGGTGATGAGCGCCAAGAAATGGTTCTTCCGAGGCCGTATCGAGGTCTTCGACGGCGACAAGCCTGTGCTCGACCACAGCTATGATGCACGCGGCCAGGATGTGCTGATCCGTTTCCACGTCGGCACGCTGGGCGACATTCTCGCGTGGTTCCCCTATGCGGCGGAGTTCGCCCGTTTGCACGGCTGCCGGCTGACCTGCAGCATGTCGGAGCTGCTCATTCCCCTGTTCCGCGACGTCTATCCCGCGATTCGCTTCGTGACGCCCGACGCCGCCAGTGACCGCCCCTACTACGCCACGTACAAGGTCATGATGTTCTTCGGCGACCGCGACCGGCTGTGGAACACCTGCGAGGGCCGGACGCTCAGCCTGCAGCAGAATGCGGCTTATCTGCTCGGCGTCGACCCAGAGGAGCGGCGTCCGATGCTGGCACTGCCGGACGAGGCGCGCCCGATCCCAGAGCCCTACGTCTGCATCGCCACCCAGGCGACGGGTCAGGCGAAATACTGGAACAACCCGGATGGCTGGGATCAGGTGGTCGCCTTCCTCCAGGGCCTCGGCCTGCGGGTCATCTGCATCGACCAGAAGCCCGTGACCTCCGTGGGCTTCATCCGCAACAGCATGCCGCGCGCGGCCGAGGACCAGACCGGCGACCGCCCGCTCGTCGAGCGTGCACTCTGGCTGCGCCACGCGACGCTGTTTGTCGGCCTCTCATCCGGCCTCTCGTGGCTCGCCTGGGCGGCGGGCGCGCCGGTCGTGATGATCTCCGGCTTCACCCACCCGACGAACGAGTTCAGCACGCCCTACCGCGTCATCAACTGGCACGCCTGCAACTCCTGCTGGAATGACGACACGGCGCCATTCGAGAGCGGCGATTTCCTCTGGTGCCCGCGCCATAAAGACACGCCGCGCATGTTCGAGTGCAGCCGGCTCATCACGGCGCATCACGTGATCGGCGCCATCCGGCGCGTGCCCGCGGTCGCGGCCCTGACGGCAGCCCGCGCCACCGCCGCCTGATAGACCGTCCCCAGGTCACCGTCCGGCGGGCAGAGCCGTCCTGCACAGGAACCGCGTCGTCAACAGGATCGCCGCGACCGTCAGCCCCGCCATCAGGCCGATCCAGATGCCGGGCACGCCGAAGCCACGGTCGAAGGCGAGCCACGCGCCAAGCGGCACGCCCAGCAGCCAGTAGGAGAGCATGGCGAGCAGCATCGGCACCCGCGTGTCCTGCAGCCCGCGGAGGGCGGCCATCGCCACGCATTGTGTGCCGTCGGCGAACTGGAAGAAGGCGGCGATCGTCAGCAGCGTCGATGCCAGGGTGACGACAGGCGGCACCTGGGTGAACAGCCCGGCGATGGTGCCGGACGCCGAGAACATCGCGACCGCGCTGATGCCTTGCGCCACCAGCATGACCGTGAAACCCGCGAGACCGGCGCGGCGGACCGCGACCGGATCGCGCTGCCCCACCGCGCGGCCGACCCGCACGGTCACCGCGAGCGACAGGCCGAGCGGCACCATGAAGAACACGGCGGAGGTCATAAGCGCGACCTGATGTCCAGCAACGGCGACCGCGCCGAACCGTCCCGCCATCAGCGTCGCGACCGAGAACATGCAGACCTCGAGCACGATGGTGACGGCGATGGGCGCGCCCACGCGGACAAGACGGGCGAGGACGCGGAGATCCGGCGCCCAGGCGCGGCCTCTCCAGGCGTCAGCCGGGTAGCGGCCCGACATCCTGATCCAGCCAAGATAGGCGACGGCCTGCAGCCAGAAGATGACGGCGATCGCGAAACCCGCGCCCTCCGCGCCGAAACCGCCCATCGGCCCCATCGCCGGCAGGACGATCCCATGCATCAGACCGTAGGCGCTCGGCCCCAGCGCGATCAGGCCGAGCCCGCCGCAGATCATCGTCGGGCGGGTCATCGACAGTCCTTCGGACACGCCACGGCAGGCCGCGAGCACGCCGAGCGCCGGCAGGGACCACGCCGCGCCGTGCAGGAAGGCATCGACGCCGGAGAGGATCGCGCGCGGCATCCCGGTCTCACGCGCGAAGGCCGGGCCGGCGAGAGCCAGCAGCAGGCCGGCGAGCGTGCCCGCCAGGAGCCCGAGCATGAGGCCCTGGGCCAGCAGATGCCCTGCCTCGTGGCCCCGGCCAGCGCCGTCGAGCGTGGAGACCGCCGGCTGCAGGGACATCATGAGCCCGACGACGGCCATGAAGACGACGATCCAGAGGCTGCTGCCGAGCGCCACGGCGGCCATGACATCGGCGCCGATGTGGCCCGCGACGATCGAGATGATGACATCAGTTCCAATGCCGAAGAGCTGGCCGAGAATGAGCGGCAGCGCCAGCGGAACGAGAGCCTGCACCTCGCGCAGAACCGGGCGCGGGTTGGCGAAGGCCGAGGCTTGGGTCGTCATGGGGAAACCTGTCGTTCACCCCGGCCGTGGTGGATGGCCGGCGCATCTGCGAAACCCGGGAAAGCCGTCGCGCCACGCCTACCGGTGCGGGCGATAACCTGGGTGGCCGCTCCGGCGTGCTACCGACGCAGTGGCGTCAGCGGAGCCCCGGACCAGCGGCCACCGGAGATCGCGGCGTATCCTCGGGGCTTCAGCGGGTGGCGCTGCGTCAGTCGATACATCTGACCCTCCCGCCCTCGGTGTTGACGCAGCAGCGGTTTAGCCGAGGCGGGGAACGGCGGCAACTCCGCGGGCTACCGGGTGAAGGCGTTGGGGGACATGCGGCAGTCGGCGGGCGGAATTCCGGGGAAGCGCGTCCAGGTCTGGGTCTGACCGAATGCCGCGAACAGCAGGTAGCCCCGGACCTTCAGGACTCCGGGAGACGCCATGGAGACCCGGACGTCGTAGCTATGCCCGTTCTTGGGATCGGTGATCGACCCCACCCAGGCGTCGCCGCGCGGCTTGAGGTCGGCGATGAGGACGAAACGGCACTGGCTGCGGCGATCCCAGGTCATCGGTATCGGATCCGCCGGATGATCCACTTCGATGCCGACCAGCGCGCCGCAGAGCGTTTGCCAGCCGCACGAATAGATCTGCACCACCCCCTGATTTTGTTCCAGCACCCAGTAGCCTATGGGGCCCGGCTTGCGCGGCTGGTCCGCCCGGGCGGGCGCGGCTACCCCGCCCAGCGCGGAGACGATCAGGCTCAGCGCGAAGGCGATCGCCGGGCCTGCCGCTGCCGGGCGCCACGCCCGACAGACAACCATCATCCTGCTAGCGGCACGTGCCGGCATCATGTCCAGTGTCTCGATCCATCGGTGTAAGGCGGCAGCGAGCCATCTGAGCCGCTAATCGGACCCATATCAACAGAGTTCGCCGCGGCCGGCCGGACAGGCTAAGGCTCGCCCCAGCCCACCCTACTGTTCGCATCAGGAGTGCTTCGCCATGCGCCGCCATCATCTCGCTGCCGCCTCCGCCGTCGCTCTGGCGGCGCTCGCCATCACGACCCCCCAGCCCGCCGCGGCACAGACGACAATCCCCGCGGGGCTGCTCGGCGCCTGGGGATCGGACAGCAGCTGCACCGCCGACGTGGTCGTCTTCCGGCCGGACGGCAGCGTCATCGACACGGGCGCGGTGCTGGGAACGCCGCGCACGACCTACAGCGTCGATGGCAACACCATCACCTTCACGCAGGGCGACAAGTCAGGGCGCTTCGCGCTCGCCGTCGCGAACCAGGCGGTCGCTTGGTCTGACGGATCGTCGATCGTTCTCAAGGAGCGCTGCGCCGATCAGGCCGCATTCACCAAGACCGCCGCCGCCGAACACGCGACACCGCTCACCCAGGGGCAGCTGTATGACACGATTCGCACCCTCGCGGCGGAGCCGCTGCAGTATAACGGCGTCACCATCAAGATGACCGGCGTGGAGGGCCACGCAGCGGCGGCGCCCGCCCCCGGCCCCCTCTACAGCGAG
>JABBOH010000017.1:0-49963 GCA_019351895.1 Pseudomonadota bacterium | reverse complement strand
GGTCATCGCCCACCCGGACGCGGCCACGGTCGGCCCCGGCGCGGCGCTGCTCTACCGGATCTTCCCGACAGCCGCGGCAGCGGCCGCGCATGTCTCCCTCTCGTCCGATCTGCGGACGAGCTTCGTCCACGAACACCGCGGCGCGGGGTTCTTCTCGACCGCCTCGGCAGCGGACGAAGGGAACGGCGACCACCCGAGCAAGCCGGTGACGATCGACTGCCTCCGCTTTCACCCGAAGGGCCAGAACGCGGTCGATATCAGTTGCTTCGCGCAGATGCCCGGCTCGCGGCTGGTGGCAGGCGGGCGGCAGATCTTTCCCCTGCCGAAGGGCGCCAAGAGCAACGACATGGGTCCCAAGGACGATCTCAGCGAGGTGCTGGACCTCACGAGCCTCGCCATCGACAGGCTGAGCGCCTTCCTGGAAACCCAGTCCTCGCCCTGACCGTCAGGGCAGGAGGGCTGCTTGCTCCGGCGCGCTGGCGCGCCGCTCAGCTTATCGCGCGTGATGCTTGCCGGCCGGATGTTCGGCTGCACCGTTCGCTTCGCCTTCGGAGGTCATGGCGGCTTGCATCATGTCCGGGGCGGAGGATGCCCCCGCGGCCTGCTCCGCCGCCACCATTTCCCCCGCGAGCCGCGCGAGGCGCGTCTGCCATCCACGCCCGGATTGGCGCAGCGCCTCCAGGGTCTTCTGCGGCAGCCGGATCGTGACCTTGGGACGAGGCTCGGCGACCGGCGGCCGTCCTCGCCGGGGGCGCTGCACGGCCAGATGAGGGTCGGGCGCGGCGATGAATGCCGCCCCCCGTTCCGGGCCGGCATCCTCGGCGTTCTGCCGCGATTCAGAGACGGTGGTCGTTGCCATTTGCAGCCCTCATCAAAAGAACGCAGCACCGAAACAAGTTTGCCGGGGCCCTAACCTTGTGTCCAGAACGGCGCCGACAATCAACTGCCTGAAGCGCCGATGCCGAAGATCAGTGCGCTGAGTCTCCTTCTTTGTCATCCACCTTTCGGATTAGGCACGGCTCAACTTTAGCCCTAGGAAATTTCGGCGACATCAGCGTTTCACCAGCAGGAAGCCGTTGTTTTTCGACAATGGTTTCCAAGTGACGCCCTCCGTTCGGACGAAGGACGCGCCTATCGCGGCGCGGCGTGATGACCCGACATCTCCTCGCCCGCCGTTTGGGGTAGGCGGAGCGCAAGCCAGGCAGCCGGCACCATGACCGCCGCCACGACCAGAAAGGCGAGCGAAAAGTCCGCCAGGCTCGGATGCCTAGGCCCGCGGCCGGCGCCGACGACGGCGAGCACCGCCGCCCCGAGCGTGACGCCCAGCGTCAGCGACAGTTGCTGCAGCGTGCTGTAGAGGCTCGTCGCCCGGCTCATCCGCAGCGGCGGGATGTCGGCGTAAGCGATCGTATTATAGGCGGTGAACTGAAGCGAGCGGAACACCCCGCCCGCCAGCAGCACGCCGTAGATGACGATCATCGGCCAGGCCGGACGGAACGCCGCCGTCAGCGCGACCGCCGCCGCCGACAGGGCCGCGTTCACCGACAGCACGGTGCGGAAACCGAACGTCTGCAGCAGCGGCCGCGCTATGGGCTTCACTGTCAGCGCGCCCGCCGCGCTCACGAAGGTGATCAGCCCGCTCCGCAGGGGGCTCAGCCCGAAGCCGAGCTGCAGCATCAGGGGCAGCAGAAACGGCAGCGCGCCGACGCCGATGCGGAACATCGAGCCCGCGATGACCGAGGTCGCGAAGGTCGGGATGCGCAGCAGCGAGAGGTCGAGGAGCGGGGTCGCGTGATGCCGCGCATGAAGCGCGTAGGCCAGGGCCGCGACGGCGCCGACCGCGGCCAGGGCGATCGCCTCCGCGGGGGGCAGCGCGCCGCGCCCGAAGGAGGACAGGCCCATGATGAGACCCGCCATGCCGATGCCCGCCAGAACCTGCCCGCGAATGTCGAACCGCGCGGCCTCGACCGGCTCGTCCTCCCGGATGAACACGGTGACGGCGACGATGCCGATGAGCCCGATCGGAATATTCACGTCGAAGATCCAGTGCCACGAAAGCGCGGTCACCAGGAAGCCGCCCACCGGCGGCCCGAGCACGGGGCCCAGCAGCGCCGGCATGGTGAGCCAGGACATCGCGGCCACCAGATCGGCCTTGCCGACGCGCCGCAGCAGCAGCAGCCGTCCCACGGGCACCATCATGGCACCCCCGATGCCCTGCAGAACCCGCGCGGCGATCAGCGTGCCGAGGCTGTCCGAGATGCCGCAGAGAACGGAGGCGAGGGTGAAGACGAGGATCGCCGCCCGGAAGACGTTCCGCGCGCCGAAGCGGTCGGCGACCCAGCCGCTGGCCGGGATGAAGGCGGCGAGGCTCACGAGGTAGGAGGTGACGACGATATTCATTGTCACCGCCGAGACGTCGAAGGCCCGGGCCATCGCCGGCAGCGCCGTCGTGACGACGGTGGAGTCGAGGTTCTGCATGAAGAGCGCGCTGGCGACGATCAGCGCCGTCGTCCGCATGTCCCTCGGCAGCGACCTGCGGGCGCCGCGCGCCGAGGATGCGGTGCCCGTAGGTCCTTCAGCAGGCGGACCAGCGTTCCGTGACCGGCTCTGCCCCGTCAAGCGGCGGCGCAGAGCCTGCAGCAAGCCTCAGGCCTCAATTTCGCTGCCGTCCTGACCCCAGCGGGTGTGGAAGCTCCCCTCCTTGTCGAGACGGCGATAGGTATGCGCGCCGAAATAGTCGCGCAGGCCCTGCAGCAGGTTGGCCGGCCCCCGCGCGCGGCGCAGACCGTCGTAATAGGCGAGCGACGAGGAGAAGGCCGGCACCGCCACGCCATTCTCGACCGCCAGCACGATCACCCGCCGCCATGCCTCCTCGGCTTTCACGACCGCGTCCCGGAAGTAGTCGTCGAGCAGCAGGTTGGAGAGCTTCGGGTCGCGGTCATAGGCCTCGCGGATGCGGTTGAGGAAGCGCGCGCGGATGATGCAGCCGCCACGCCAGATGGTGGCGATCTCGCCGAGATGCAGATCCCAGCCAAAGGTCTGGGCGGCAACCGTCATCTGCTCGAAGCCCTGGGCATAGGCGATGATCTTGGAGGCGTAGAGCGCGTCGCGGATCGCGTTGATCTCCTCCGGGCTCGGCTTGCGGGTCGAGACTGCCGGATGCGGCAGCTTCTTCTCCGCCTCCCCACGCATCCCGCGCCGGCCGGACAGGGCGCGCGCGAAGACCGCCTCGGTGATGGCCGTGACAGGTACCCCGAGTTCGAGCGCGTTCTGCGCCGTCCAGCGGCCGGTGCCCTTCTGCTCCGCCTCGTCGACGATCGCGTCGATCAGCGGCTTGCCGGTGCCGTCGACCTTGCGCAGCACGGCGGCGGTGATCTCGATGAGGTAGCTGTCGAGGTCCCCCGCCTTCCAATCGGTGAAGATGTCGGCCATGGCGGCGGCGTCGAGGCCGTACAGCGTCTTCATGAGGTCATAAGCCTCGGTGATCAGCTGCATGTCGGCATACTCGATGCCGTTATGGACCATCTTCACGTAATGGCCGGCGCCTTCCGGCCCGATGTAGGTGCAGCAGGGCGTGCCATCGACCGAGACCGCCATCTTCGTCACCATCGGCGCGATGCGGTCATAGGCCGAGCGCTCGCCGCCCGGCATCATGCTCGGGCCTTCGAGCGCGCCTTCCTCGCCGCCGGAGATGCCCATGCCGATGAAGCGGATATTGGCGTCGCGGCAGCGTTTGAAGCGGCGGGCGGTGTCGGTGAAAAGCGAGTTGCCGCCGTCGATGATGATGTCGTCCGGCTCCAGCTGGCCGATCAGATCCTCGATCATGTCGTCGACGGGCTTGCCGGCCTTCACCATGATGATGATGGCGCGCGGCTTGGCGAGCGCGGCTACGAATTCCTCGATGGTCTTGGCCGGGTGGAAGCGGCCCTCGGACCCGTGCTCCGCCATCAGCTTGTCGGTGCGCTCATGGTTGCGGTTGAACAACGCGACGCCGAAGCCTTTGCGGGCGGCATTGCGCGCCAGGTTCGCCCCCATCACCGCCAATCCGAGAACGCCGATATCGGCCTTACCGGTGTGCGCTTGGTCGCTCATGCTGCTTACCTTTTTCCTGTGCGGGATCTGGGGGCCGCCCCCGTCCGGAGCGGCCCGATCGTCTTGTGCGGCTGACGGGCGAGACCCTAATGCCCCTGGCTCATTGCGCCAGAGGGGAGGCCGCATAACCCGTCAGCAAAGCCGCGGGGTCGCGGTAGATCGCGACGCAGCCGGCCTCACGCAGCACCTCCTCGGGAAAGCCGCCGCAGAGCAGCCCGACCGTGCCCATGCCGGCCTTGCGCGCCGCCTCGACGTCGTAATGGGTATCGCCGACCACCACGACCTGATCCGGCGGCAGGTTCAAACGCTCCAGCGCGGCGACGAAGATGTCGGGGTGCGGCTTCGACTTGTCGGCGTCGTCCGAGGTCGTCTCCACGTCGACGAGACCCTCGATGCCGAGCAGCTTCTTGTAGACGGCCGCGTCCTTCGCCTTGCCGGAGGACGCGAGCGCGATGCGCTGCCCCCGCTTGCGAATATGCGCGAAGAGGTCCGCCACGCGCGGAAAGGGCTGCACCCGGGACCGAAATTCCCGCTCGAAAAGGTCGGCGCGGTACTCGGCGATGGCCGGTCCCTGCGCATCGGCCACCTCTTGGCCCAGCAGATGCGGCAAGAGCTGGTCGCCCCCCTTGCCGATCTGGAAGCGGATATCGGCGACCGGGATCGAGAAGCCGAAGTGGCGGAAGCTGCGCGCCCAGCTTTCGGCATGGAGATCGACGGAATCGACGAGCGTGCCGTCGATGTCGAAGATGATGGCTTGCGGCATGGGCTGTCCCGCCTTCGGAGTGAGTCTGGATTAGGCTTGCGTATGTGGCTCCCCCGGCCCAGCTTTGAAGGCCAGTCGCCAAGCAATGAGCAGCCGACGGAAAGCGGCGGCGTTCCGCGGTAGAAAAAAGGGAAAATGCCATGTCCGCGCTTCAGCAGGAGGAGTGTGTGCCTTGCCAGGGCGGGGTGCCGCCATTGGACACGAGCGAAATCGCAGCGCTTCTGCCGGAAGTGCCGACCTGGAATCTCGCGGCCGACCCGGCCCGGATCATTCGCCGCTGGCGCTTCCCCGACTTCCAGACGGCGCTCGATTTCGTCGTGCGCGTGGGCGCGGTCGCCGAAAGCGCCGGCCATCACCCGGACATCGCCTTCGGCTGGGGCTATGTCGAGGTGTCGCTCCATACCCATGCCATAAAGGGGCTGCAGCGGGCGGATTTCGTGCTTGCGGCCAAGATCGATGCGCTTCCCAAAACGGGCAACACTCAGGACGAGGACGGACGGACAGCATGAAGGCAATCTGGAAGGGCGAGACGATCGCCGAGAGCGACGACATCGTGACCGTCGAGGGCAACGCCTACTTCCCGGCGAAGTCGGTGCGGGCCGATCTCATCCGCCCGAGCGATCATACCAGCGTCTGCCCGTGGAAGGGCACCGCGCACTACTACAGCGTGACGGTGGGCGGGGAAACCAACGCGAACGCCGCCTGGTACTACCCGGAGCCGAAGGACGCCGCCGCCCAGATCCGCGACCGCGTTGCCTTCTGGAAAGGCGTCACGGTCTCCGGCTGAGATGAGCGAAGCCGTCATCACGAGCCGCCTGCCCGTCACCGCGCGCGACCTGAAGCCGCTTTCGGTCCGCTCGGACCTGCGCGGGCTTCTGCACATCGGTGGCCATCTCGCGACGATCGGCGTCGCGATGGCGCTGGTGCTGGCCGCGGGCGGATGCTGGCCGATCTGGCCGGCCATGGCCGTGCTGGGCGTGTTGGAGGTGGCGCTCTTCACGCCCCTGCATGAAAGCACGCACCGCACGCCCTTCCGGTCGCTCTGGCTCAACCGCGCGGTCGGCGGGCTGGCGGGCTTCGTGCTGATCCTGCCGCCCGAGGGCTTCCGGCTGTTCCACATGGCCCATCACCGGCATACTCAGGACCCTGAGCGTGACCCGGAGCTGATCGGCGCGATGCCCCTCACCCGCACGCGCTATCTCTGGCTGCTCACGGGCCTGCCCTACTGGGCGAGCCAGATCCGCGGCCTCGTCTCGACCGCCGCCGGACGGGCCGACGCGCCCTGGATCCCCGCCGCATCGCGCCCCGGCGTGGTGCGGGAGGCCCGCGTCTACCTCGCGGCGTATTTCGTGGCCGGCATAGTGGCGCTGGGCTTTGGCAGCGCGCTGCCGCTGATCCTCTGGGTGATCCCGGCGGTGCTCGGCCAACCGGTGCTGCGCGCGGTGCTGATGGCGGAGCACAAGGGCTGCCCGGAAAATGACGACCGCATGGCCAATACCCGCACAACGCTCGCCGGCCGCGCCTTCGGGCTGCTGTTCTGGAACGCCAATCTCCATATCGAGCACCACTTCGCGCCCGGAGTGCCGTTCCATGCGCTGCCGAAGCTACACGCAATGCTGCGCCCGCATCTGAAGGCGCTCGATGCGAGCTACCCCGCCGCGCACCGCGCGATCGTCAGGTCAATCGCGTAGCTTTTCCGCCGCGACGATGCGGACCATTGCGGCGAAGCCTTCGGGCGTCCACGCGGCGCGGCCGATGAAGAGGCCGTCGACATCCGGCAGCCCAATCAGCGACGCCCCGTTCGCAGGGGACACCGAGCCGCCATAGATGATCCGCGTCGCCATCGCCGCGGCCTCGCCCCAGCCCTCGATCAGAGCCGCCCGCAGGGCCCCATGCCGGCGTGCCACATAGGCGGGCGGTGCCGCCTCCGCGCCGCCGATCGCCCAGCGCGGCTCATAGGCCAGGACCACGCGCGGCAGGGTCTGCGCCGTCTGACCGGCCAGCGCCGTCATCACCTGCTCGTGCAGGACGCTGTCCGACTGCTCCATTCGCCGGTCCTCCGCGCTCTCGCCGAGACAGAGGATCGGCTCGAGCCCGGCCCGGATGGCGGCATCGACCTTGAGCCGCACCAGTTCGTAGGTTTCGCCGAAATGCTCGAGGCGTTCGGAATGTGCGAGTTCCACAAAGCGGCAGCCGGCCTCGCGCAACATCGGGGCCGAAACCTCGCCGGTCCAGGCACCCGACGCCTCCCAGTGCATGTTCTGGCCACCGATCGCGACCGGCGTGCCCGCGAAAGCGCGCGCCGCCGTGGTGAGAGAGACGAAGGGCGGCAGCACAAAGAGGTCGAGTCCGCGCAGATCCTCCGCCGCCAGCAGGGGCGCGAGCCGCCGCGCGTAGCCCTCGGTCTCGGCGATGCCGTGGTTCATCTTCCAGCCGGTCCCGACGAGGGGTTTACGCATGGCGGCCTCTCTGGCGTTTATCCAAGGATGGGATCCTCTTTCGACAAGCTGCATCTCGACAAGCTGCGTAGCACCGAGGTGGGACGATCCGAATATTCGGCAACCGGACCCGCGGGGCGCCGGGCATGATCGCCGTCATCGGTGCGGGCCCGGCAGGGCTGATGGCGGCCGAGGTTTTGGCCCGCGCCGGCAACAGCGTCACCGTGTACGACCGCATGCCCTCGGTTGGCCGCAAGCTGCTGATGGCCGGGCGCGGCGGGCTCAACCTTACCCATTCCGAGCCGCTGGAGACGCTGCTGAGGCGCTACGGCGTGGGCGCGGCACGCCTCGCGCCCGCGATCGGGGACTTCCCACCCACCGCGCTGCGCGCCTGGGCCGAGGAGCTGGGGCAGAGCCTGTTCATCGGCAGCAGCGGCCGGGTGTTTCCCCAGGCGATGAAGGCATCGCCGCTGCTGCGGGCATGGCTGAGGCGGCTCGGCGACCTCGGCGTGCGTCTCGCGCTGCGCCAGCGCTGGACCGGCTTCGGTGGTGACGACGCGCGGAGCCTGTTGTTCGAAGGCCATGAGCCGGTGGCGGCGGCGGGCGTCGTGCTCGCACTGGGCGGCGCCTCCTGGCCACGCCTCGGCAGCGACGGCGGCTGGACGTCGGCGCTTCAGGACCGAGGCATCGCGGTCGCGGCGCTCGAACCTTCGAATTGCGGCCTCAACATCGACTGGACGGAGATGTTCCGTCAGAGGTTCGCGGGCACGCCGCTGAAAGCCGTTGCGTTTCAGTGGCAGGGGCAGGTCTCCAGAGGCGATGCCGTCATCACCTCCTATGGGATCGAAGGCGGTGCGGTCTATACGCTGAGCAGCGCGATCCGGGCCGCGGGCGGGGCGGAGGGCGCTGTTCCGGTGACGCTCGACCTTCGGCCCGATATGCCCGAGCCGGTGGTCGCGGAAAAAATCGCTCGGGTACGGGGGAGCGACAGTCTCTCCACCGGCCTCCGCCGCGTGCTGTCCCTCGCACCCGCCGCGATCAACCTGCTGCGCGAGGTGGAGCGCGTGCCGCCGCGCCACCCGACGGCGCTGGCGGCGCTCGTCAAGGCGGTGCCGCTCAGGGTTACCGGCACGCAGGGGCTGGACCGCGCCATCTCCTCCTCCGGCGGCGTTTGCTGGGCCGAGGTGGACGAGCGGTTCATGCTGCGGCGGCTACCCGGCGTCTTCGTCGCGGGCGAGATGCTGGACTGGGACGCGCCGACCGGCGGCTACCTGCTGCAGGCGTCGCTGGCCACGGGCGCCGCTGCCGGACATGGCATGCTCGACTGGCTGAGGACGGGTTGATAAGCCCAACGCTGATTGGAGATTTCGAGTCGGCATGACCGTTGCAATCGAGTTGGGCCACACGACGACCGGCCTGAATGGAGGCAGCGCGCCGGCCACCCTCGACCTCGAGGAACTGCTGGCGACGCGCCTCCTCGTCCAGGGCAATTCCGGGTCCGGCAAATCCCATCTGCTGCGCCGCCTGCTGGAGCAGAGCGCGCCCTGGGTGCAGCAATGCGTGATCGACCCGGAGGGCGATTTCGTGACGCTCGGCGAGCGCTTCGGCCACCTCGTGATCGACGCCGAGGCGCAGACCGAGCAGGCGCTGCAGTTGGCGGGGGAGCGCGCCCGCATCCACCGCGTCTCGACGGTGCTCAACCTGGAGGGGCTCGACTCCGAGGGGCAGATGCGCCGTGCCGCCGCCTTCCTGGGCGGGTTGTTCGAGACCGGGCGCGACCACTGGTATCCGATGCTCGTCGTCGTCGATGAGGCGCAGCTTTTCGCCCCCGCCGTGGCGGGCGAGGTTTCGGACGAGGCGCGGAAGCTCTCGCTCGGCGCCATGACCAACCTCATGTGCCGGGGTCGCAAGCGGGGCCTCGCCGGCGTAATTGCGACCCAGCGCCTCGCCAAGCTCGCCAAGAACGTCGCCGCCGAGGCGTCCAACTTCCTGATGGGCCGCACCTTCCTCGATATCGACATGGCGCGCGCCGCCGATCTCCTGGGCATGGAGCGGCGGCAGGCGGAGGCCTTCCGCGATCTCGCCCGCGGGCATTTCATCGCCCTCGGCCCGGCTTTGTCGCGGCGGCCGCTCGGCGTGACCATTGGCGGGACGGAGACCGAGGCGCGCAACCCGACGCCGCGCCTTCTGCCGCTGCCCGGTGGCCCGACCGAGGACATGCGGGCGGTGATCCTGGCCGCCCCGCCGCCCGAGGCGCAGCGGCCGCCCCGCCGCTCGCCGCCGCCACCGCCGCCCGACCTGCTCAGCCAGCTGATGGCGGCGAAGCCCATACTGACCGAAGCCCGGGCCGAGGCCGCCGCCGCGCCCATGAGCCCGGCAATTTTGGCCGAGCGCCGGGCCCGGCTGGACGCCATCCTCCGCGCGATCCTGGCCGACCCCGAGGCGGGGTTCCGCGCCATCGGCGTGCTCTACCAGGATTTCCTCGTGCGCTGCCGGATCGAGGGCATCGGCGCGGGTGCGCCCGACCTGCCGGCGTTCCGCCGCATGCTGACGCATGCTCGGGCGGGCGTCGGCGCGGAGGCGGCCGAGGATGCCGGCTGGCAGGAGGTCGCAGCGCGCGGGGCCGTTCTGCCCGAGGATATGCAGGGTATCTTTCTGATGCTCGCCCGGGCCGCGCGCGATGGGCTCCCCTGCCCCAGCGACGGCACCCTCGCCCGCGCCTACGGCACGCGCTCCCTGGGGCGCGCGCGGCGACTGCTCGCTTATATGGAGGAGCAGGGCCTCATCGTCTGCCAGACCGATGGCGCCGGCCGCCGGATCGTGACCCTGGTGGAATTGGCCTGGGCCACCGCGCCCGGACATCCCGGCGCCGACGCGGTCCTGGCGGGCTAGACCAGCCTCTACACCGGCAGACGGATCGTCGCCCGCAGGCCGCCGAGCGGGCTCTGCGACAGCCGGATATCGCCGCCATGGGCGCGCACGATGTCCCGCGCGATCGTCAGTCCGAGACCCGAGCCGCCCGGATGCGCGCCGCTCTCGAAGGGGCGGAACACGCTCTCCAGCTGGTCGGGCGGAATGCCGGGGCCGTCGTCGTCCACCGTCACCTCAACCGCCTGCGTGCCTTCCGCCGCGACGCCCACCACCACATGGGGCGCGTGCCGCCGCGCGTTGTCGACGAGGTTCATGATCGCCCGCCGCATCGCATCCGCCCTCAACGGCAGCACGAGGTCCGGCGTGCCATGCAGCGTGATCCGCGCGCCCGACCGGCGGGCCGAGTTCACCACCTCCTCCAGCGTCGCGGAGAGGTTGGTCAGCACCGTCTTCTCCTCGCCCTCGCCACGCGCGAAGGCGAGGTAGCCGCTGATCATCCGCTCCATCTCCTCCAGATCCGCCGTCATGTCGGCGACGTCGGGCGCGAGTTCGGGCGACTGCGGCAGCATCGCGAGGGTGAGCCTCAGCCGGGTGAGCGGCGTGCGCAGATCGTGGGAGACGCCGGCCAGCATGTCGGTCCGCTGCGAGAGGAACCGCAGGATGCGCTCCTGCATGCGGTTGAAGGCGATGGCGGCACGCCGCACCTCGCGCGCGCCCTCGGGCTTGATGGGCCCCCGGTCACGCCCCATGCCGAAGGTCTCGGCCGCGCGCGCCAGCCTGCGGATCCCGCGCACCTGGATGCGCAGGAACAGGCTCGCGATCACGATGAGGAGGATGGAGGTGCCCCCCACCCAACTCGCGAAGATGTAGAGCGAGCCCGCCCAGAGCCGCTTGCGGGGGATCTCGACATTCACCACCCCGGTGTGCAGCTGGATGCTCACCAGCACGAAATCCGGGCTCGCCAGCCAGTCCATGGTGAAGGGCAGGCTGACATGCTGCCGCAGCGCCTGCGCCAGATCATCGTCCATCGGTCCGAGCACGTTGACGGCCCGGCGCGGCACGAGCTTCGCGCCGGGGTGGAAGATCATCCGCAACTCGAACTGCTGCTGCACCTCGTCGATGATCCGGAACTGCGCCGCGGGGTCCCGGCTGCGGTCGATTTGGTCCAGGCTGAAGGCGATCTCGCCCGCGATGCTGAAGGCGAAGCGGCGGGAGATGATGCCGAGGTGGCTGCCGTAGAAGACCTGCAGCATCACCGCTTCCAGCAAAAGCACCGGCAACAGGATGATGAGGAGGCTGCGGGCGAAGAGGCCGCGCGGCAGGAATTTGCGGAGGACACGCTCGGGGCCACCGGCGATCCGCCGGCGCGGCGGGCCGGCAGCCTCCTGCCCGCTCATATCCCCGGCTTGAGCACGTAGCCTCGTCCCCGCACGGTGTGCAGGAAGCGAGGCTCGCGGCTGTCGCGCTCGATCTTCCGGCGCAGGCGCGTCACCTGCACGTCGATCGCGCGCTCGCCCGGCTCTTCCATGCCAAGCGCCTCGGCAATCTCCTCGCGCGAGAGGATCTCGTTGGGTTTCCGCGCCAGCGCCGACAGCAGCGCGACCTCGCCCCCGGTCAGGCGGATGGGCCCGGCGGCATTGCGAAGCTCGCCGCGCGTGGGATCGAATTCCGCCTCGCCAAGCCGCACCGGACCGGCGTCGAGCACGGTAGGGGCCAGAACCGCGCCGACGCGGCGGAGCAGCGCTCTGGCCCTTAGCACGAGTTCATAGGGGTCGAACGGCTTGCCGAGATAGTCGTCCGCCCCGGCCTCGAAGCCCGCGATACGATCCTCGGGCGCGCCGCGCGCCGTCAGCAGCAGCACCGGCAGCTCGGCGTCGCCGCCCCGGCGGAGGTCATCGACGAGGTCGAGCCCGGTCTCGCCCGGCATCGTCACGTCGAGGATCATGAGGTCGGGCCGGAGCGAGCGCAGACAGGCCCGCGCCTCCGCCGCATCGGCCGCCGCCGTGACGCGGAAGCCGTGATCCGTGAGGTAGCGCACCAGAAGGCGGCGCAACCGCTCGTCGTCGTCGACCACGAGCACATGGGCGTGGACGGCCACGTCAGACGCGGCGGGAGGGGCTCCGCTCATGACCGTCAGGCCGAGCGAGCCCGCGGCTCCCGCGCCGCGGCCTCCATGCCGGCGAGTTGGGCACGGCCTGCTTCGTCGGTCAGCGCCTTCAGCACACGGCGGAAGCCCTCGACGGCGGGGCCGCCCGCCTCGCGGTAGGCGCGCAGCAGCACATCGCGCTGCCGCTCGAACAGCCGCCGCTCCAGCGCGACGCCCTTGGGGGTGAGGCTGAGCAGGCGTTGCCGGCGGTCGGCGCGGCCGGGCGATTGCGTCACGTATCCTTCCTCCACCAGCGTCGTCAGCACGCGCGACAGGCTCTGCTTGGTGATGCCGAGGATCGCGAGGAGGTCACTGACATTCATGCCAGGCATACGGCCGATGAAGTGCAGCGCCCGGTGATGCGCGCGGCCGAGTTCCAGCCCGTCCAGCACTTCGTCCGCCGCCCGGGTGAAATCGCGGTAGGCGAAGAACAACATGTCCTGGGCGAGCCGGATCTCCTCCTCCCGCAGGAACAGCAGACCGGCGCCGGCGTTGGAATGCGTGCTGGGGGGCATAGCTGACATACCAGCATTTTAAGGCAGGTTCATTGACTTAACAAGAAAGCGGATCATAACTTGGGGGCATTCCACGCAACAATATTTCGGAATTGCCCCTGATGACGCTCGTTCCTTTCGATGACCGCGACGGCATGATCTGGTGGAACGGGCATCTTCGCCCTTGGCGGGATGCAAAGCTGCACGTTCTAAGCCACGGGCTGCACTACGGCAGCGCCGTGTTCGAGGGCGAGCGTGCCTATGGCGGCAATATCTTCAAGCTCCGCGAGCATAGCGAACGCCTCAAGCGGTCGGCGGAGCTTCTCGGTTACACGATCCCCTGGTCGGTCGAGGCTATCGACGAGGCGTGCCGCGCCACCCTCGCGGCCAATGGCCTCGCCAATGCCTATGTCCGCCCCATCGCGTGGCGCGGCTCGGAGCAGCTCGCGGTTTCCGCCAAGCTCACCTCGATCAACCTCGCCATCGCCGTCTGGGCGTGGCCGAACCTGTTCGGCGCCAACCGCATGCAGGGCGTGCGCCTGGGCCACGCCGCCTGGAAGCGGCCGCATCCGGAAACGGCGCCCACCGCCTCCAAGGCCGCCGGGCTCTACATGATCGGCACCATGTCCAAGCATCAGGCCGAGGACGAGGGCTTCGACGACGCGCTGATGCTGGATTGGCGCGGCCACGTCTCCGAGGCGACGGGCGCCAACGTCTTTTTCGTCATGGACGGCGAACTGCATACGCCGACACCGGATTGCTTCCTCGACGGCATCACCCGCCGCACTGTGATGAGCATCGCCCGCCGGCATCAGATAAAGGTGGTCGAGCGCACGATCATGCCGGACGAGATGGCCAGCGCGAGCGAGGTCTTCCTGGCGGGCACGGCGGCCGAAGTCACGCCCGTGCGCCAGATCGGGGAGTTGAGCTTCACCCCAGGGCCGATCACCGAACGCCTCCTGCACGACTACGAGGCGCTGGTGCAGATGTCGCCGGAGAAGGTCGCGGCCCTCGCCGCCTGACACCGACAATCGCGGAGCCACGGGGTTCCGCGACCGCCGGCGTCAATCAGGCCTCAATAGGGAACGCGGTCATCCTTGGCCGCGTATTTCTTCCAGACCTCGACCGCCTCGGCCCGCATGATCTGCCGGGCCGGGATTGTACGTTCCGCGATGGGCTTGCGGATCTCGTCGTACAGCAACGCATCGCTGAAGTTGCCGTATTCCAGCGCGTCCTCCACCTGCGAGGCGTAGTAGATCACCTCGATGCCCGCCCAATAGCAGGCGGCGAGGCACATCGGGCAGGGCTCGGCGCTGGTGTAGAGCTTCGCGGCGCGAAGTTTGAAGCTCCCCTGCGACCGGCAGGCGTTGCGGATTGCTGCCATTTCCGCGTGCCAAGTGGCATCGTTCTCGGCGACCACGCGATTGGCACCCTCGCCGATGATCTGCCCGTCCTGCGCGATGACGCAGCCGAAGGCCCCGCCCGCCTGCTCCACCAGCGACGTCTCCTCCGAAAGAGCAATCGCGCGCGCCATGAATGTTCTGTCGTCCTCGGTCATCTCGTTCCTTCCGAAGGCCCGGGCGATGGCCGCCGGGCGCGGGGATCCATCATGACAATCGCGCGCCCGCCTGGATACCGGGCGGACCTTCGCCGCCGGATTATTTGCGCCGAAGTTGCTCGGCCGGGACCGGCTGCGTGCGCGGCGGCACGCCCGCGCGCGCCGTGGCATCGAAACCGGGCTGGGCTCCCGCCCTCGCGTGGCTGCCGTGGCGATGCGCGTAGACCTTGGTGAATTCGGCGCCGAGGAGAAAGATCAACGCCGAGTAGTAGATCCAGACCAGCAGCACGATGAGCGCGCTCGCCGCCCCGTAGTAGGACGAGACGCCGCTGTCGCCGACATAGGCCGCGATCGCCATCTTCCCGACCATGTAAAGCAGCGAGGTAAAGACAGACCCTGCAAGAACATCGCGCCATTGCAGCTGCTTATCCGGCAAGACCTTGTAGATGGCCCCGAACAGGATCGTCGTGATGACGAAGGAGATGCCGAGGTTGACAAGCCTCAGCACGAAGCTCGCATCCGGCACCACGCGGTCGATCCGGTGCCAGGCCGCCGTGAGCGCGGCGCTGATCGCGAGCGAGACGAGCAACAGGAAGCCCAGCGTCACCACCAGCCCCAGGCTCTGCGCGCGCGCCTTGATGAGCCGCGTGACCGTGGAATGGGCGGACGGGTCGGCCTTCCAGATCAGGTTGAGCGAGCCCTGAAGTTCGCTGA
This sequence comes from Pseudomonadota bacterium, assembly GCA_019351895.1. Lineage (GTDB taxonomy): Bacteria > Pseudomonadota > Alphaproteobacteria > Acetobacterales > Acetobacteraceae > Acidisoma. The sequence continues at coordinate 34,887 of JABBOH010000017.1, read as the reverse complement.
AGACGCCCGTCGCCGTCAGGATCAGCATGATGATGGAGAAGATCGTGGCAATCGTGCTCGATCGCCGGTTGGCGGCGCTCTGGAGCATGGACTGCACCATGCCCGCCGCATCGGAGCCCACCATGCCGCGCAGCTTGGTGAAGATTTCGCCGCGCGCCGCCTCCTGTCCGAAGACGAAGCCCGCGATCGCGATCATGACGACGAGGATGGGAGCGAGTGAGAAAATCGTGAAATAGGCGATGGAGGCGCCGCGGCTGAGACATTCGTCGTTGATGAAGCCGTTCAACGTATCCTTGATCATAGCCCAGACGCCTAGCGTCTTCAGTCGGCTCAGGCCTCCAAACGCCATAGGTCTCGGCCCTCCTGGTGACGGTGCCGAACCGAGATGAGGCGATTCACGGCGTCATCAAGAGATGGGCGCGACAGATGGGCACGACCTCCCGGCGGCCGGGAGGTCGTGCGATGCCACTGGGCGTCAGCTTGAGCCGGAGTGGATGGCCGGGCCAGCGGTCCCTGTCCGGGGCATCAGGTAGCGTGCGGGGATCAGTTGCGGCTGATGGCTCGGGATCGGCGCGGATGGCAGCGCCGCCGGCACGGTGCGCTCCGGGGGAGCCACGCCCACCCCCAGATCGGCCGGCCCGTTCATCGACGGCATGCCGCCGCAGTCGCCCGCGCGGCTGCGCACGACACGGGGCGCCTGACCGGCGCCCATTGCCGTAATCTGCAGGCTCTGCGTGCAGACGCCATGGCCGCCGCCGCCGACCGAGGAGACGAAGGAATAGCTGACGCCGCCGGGCGGCAGGGGCTGGCGCTGCGTGAGGACCGCCGGCACCAGATTGCCCGGCGCCGTCAGAGCGCCGGCCGTGATGGCATCTACCGCATTGATCATCGCGGCCTCCTGCCGGGCCATCTCGACCGAGATCCGGTCGAGCATCGTGAAGGGATCCGCGCTCGCGACGGGCATGCCGATCCCCATGGGCATGGGCATGGGCATTTGGGCGGCATCCGCAGGCATCGCGGGTGCCAGGATCACCTGTGGCGGGACATCGCCCGTGTATTCTATCTGCTCGATCCCGCCGCCGGGCAGCTGCACCGCCATCGTCTTGAAGTGCGGCGCGGTGGCGGCGTGGGCGAGGGTCAAGCCTCCCCCGAGAGCCACAGCCGTAATGCCCGCCAAAAGAAGCGGTTTGAAAAGGGTCATCCGAAGCTCCTCTTCCGCTGGAGTTGACGCTCCACCGACATAGAAACCGCGCCCTGTCAGAGGCATCTTCCCCTGGCTGAAATCTTCGTCATACGGAGCTTTCGCCCGGCCTGCCCGGCCTCCTTGCCCCTGGCCACTAGCCACTAGCCACTAGCCGCCAGTCAGCAGGATAGCCGGGGTATCGCGTGGGTGAGGTTCGGGAAGGTCAGCCGCAACTCTCGCAGCGCCGCCGTGTCGTCGGCGTAGTGGCCGTGCGTCGTCAGGGTCGCGGTCGGGTAGAACTTCATCCGCCGCCGGTTCAAGTGGTAGAGCCAGACCCGGTAGCGATGCGGCGCCACATGCGGCTCATCGCCCCAGATGAAGTTCCAGACGGCGAGGCCGTAGCCGCGCCGCGCACCGAGATCGCCCACGAAAATGCCGCCCTCGGCCATCGTGTCCAGCGTCTTCGGCGTCCACAGGCTGAGCTTTCCGTGGTCGGAGCCGAAGACGATCGCCTCGTAGGCGCAATCCGAGCCGCCGGTCGCGGCGGCAACGGCGAGGACCGCGCGGGAACTGGGGTCCGGCCCCGGGAGCACGGCGTAATGCACTGTCGGGTTCAGCTTGCCATTCGCACCCTTGGCGACCCGGAAATACTCGGACTGCGTGCCGCCCACCGTCGCATTCAGCAGCACCCGGCCATGCGCATCGGCGAGCGCGATGCTGGGCAGCGCTCCCACGGCCTTAATCGTCCGGATCGTCACCGGACCGATGCCGGGGAAGTCCATCTCGCCGTGCTCGGCCTGAGCCGTCACCGCTCCGAGGGAGAGCGCGGCCACAAGGCCTGTCGCCGCCAAGCCACGCCGGAACCAGACCATGATCTTTCTGTCCCTTGCCGGACGACTCGGATGTCTCATCCAAGGATCATGGTGCCGACGCCACCTTCCGTGAAGAGCTCCAGCAAACAGGCGTGCTCGACGCGGCCATCGAGGATGGTGGCGCCCTTCACCCCGCCCCGCACCGCGGCCACGCAGTTCTCTACCTTGGGGATCATGCCGCCGGTGATCATGCCGCTCGCGATCCCCGCCTCGACCTGGGCGACCGTCAGCTCGGGGATGAGCTCCTTGTTCTCGTCAAGCACGCCCGGCACATCCGTCAGCATCAGCAGGCGGTGCGCCTGCAGCGCGGCGGCGATGGCGCTCGCCACGGTATCGGCGTTGATGTTGTAGGTCTCGCCATGCTCGCCGATGCCGACCGGCGCGATCACCGGGATGAGCCCCGCGCCGGTCAGCGCGTGGATGACGCGGATGTCGATCTGCGCGGGCTCGCCGACGTAGCCGAGGTCGAGCGCGCGCTCGATATGACTGTCCGGGTCGCGCACGAGGCGGGTGAGCTTCCGCGCCCGGATCAGGCCGCCATCCTTGCCGCAGATGCCGACCGCGAGCGCGCCCGCCTGGGTAATGAGCGATGCCACATGCTTGTTGACGGACCCCGCGAGCACCATCTCGACCACCTCCACCATCTCGGCATTGGTGACGCGGAGGCCGTCCACGAAGGTCGACTGGATCTTGAGCCGGGTGAGCATGGTGTTGATCTGCGGCCCGCCGCCATGCACCACCACCGGGTTGATGCCAACCTGCTTCAGCGCGGCGATGTCGCGCCCGAACCCTGCCGCAAGGCTCTCGTCCCCCATCGCGTGGCCGCCGTATTTCACGACGATGGTGGCCCCGGCATACCGTCGCAGATAGGGGAGCGCGCGGGAGACGGTGGAGGCCTGCTCGGCGGCGAGCCGATAGCGTTCGGAGGCAATGCTCATCCGCTCATCCCTTTCCTCAGCGAGCAGCGTGGTCCATTCGTCGGCGCGTCGTTCTGCAACACGCCCAGTCTTCAGGGCGCCAGCGCCGCGAGCGTCGCGCGAGCCTCGGGAATACCGAGGCCGGACCGCGCGCTCGTCACCAGCACCTGCGGATAGCCCGCCGCATGCGCACGGGCGAGCACCGAGAGAGCCTCGATTTTCCGCGCGAGACCCGGCGGTTTCAGCCCGTCCGCCTTCGTCACCACGATCTGAAAGGTGACGGCAGCCTTGTCCAGCAGGTCCATCACCGCCTCGTCGGATTCCTTGACCTCGACCCGGGCGTCCATGAGCAGCGCGACGCGGCGGAGATTCGGGCGCCCACGCAGATATTCGAACATAAGGCCCTGCCAATCCTCCTTCACCTTCTTCTCGGCCTGGGCGTAGCCGTAGCCCGGCATGTCCACGAGGGTGAGGCGGCCGCCAAGGTCGAAGAAGTTGAGCTGGCGGGTGCGGCCCGGCGTGTTCGATGCGCGGGCGAGCGCGTTCTGCCCGGTGAGCGCGTTGATCAGCGACGATTTGCCGACGTTCGACCGCCCGGCGAAGGCGATCTCGATGCCCGCGGGCGGCGGCAACTGGTCGAGCCGCTGGGCGGCGAAGAAAAAGCGGCAGGGCGCGGCGAAGATCAGCCGCGCCGCCTCCAGCTGCTCCTCACCCGGCGGCATGATCTCGAGCCGCAGGTCCTCGGGCGCCGCCTCGTCGCTCCCGCCCATGCGGGCCTCAGGCGCCCTTGCGGGCGGTCCTCAGCATACGCGGACGCTCAAGCCGCGTGCGCCGCATGATGAACCACTGCTGGGCGACCGAGAGCAGGTTGTTCCAGCTCCAGTAGATCACCAGACCGGCAGGGAAACGGGCCAGCATGAAGGTGAAGATGATGGGCATGAGCTGGAACAGCCGCGCCTGGGTGGGGTCGGGCGGCGGCGGGTTGAGCCGCTGCTGCAGCACCATGGTGACGCCCATGATCAGGGGCCATGCGCCGAGATGGAGGAACGGCGCGATCGCCGTCGGGTCCCAGGGGATGAGGCCGAAGAGCGTGAAGATGTTGGTGGGATCGGTCGCCGAGAGGTCGTGAATCCAGCCGAAGAAGGGCGCGTGCCGCATCTCGATGGTCACGAAGATGACCTTGTAGAGGCAGAAGAAGACCGGAATCTGGATGACCATGGGCAGGCAGCCCGATGCCGGATTGACCTTCTCGGACCGGTATAGGGCCATGATCTCGCTCTGCTGCTTGGCCGGGTCGTCTTTGAACCGCTCCCGCACCTCCTGCATCTTCGGTGCGAGCAGCTTCATCTTGCTCATGGACTTGTAGGACTTGTTGGCCAGCGGGAAGAACAGCAGCTTCACCAGCAGCGTGAAGGCCATGATGGCCAGGCCGAAGTTGCCCAGCAGGTGATACAGGTAGTCGAGCGCGAAGAAGATCGGCTTCGTCAGGAAGTAGAAGATGCCGAAGTCGACGGCCTTGTCGAAGCTCGGGATGCCGAATTCGCTCTCGTAGTGGTCGAGCAGGTTGACGACCTTGGCGCCGGTGAAGACGTGGCTGCCGAGGGAGACGCTCGACCCCGGCGTGACGGTCTGCGGCTGGTCCGTCAGGAAGTCCGCCTGGAAGCCGTCCGTCCCGTTGACGCTGATGGCCCGCACCTTGCCGGTCATGGCGTCGTGCTGGTCGGGGATCAGCGCCGTCAGCCAGTATTTGTCGGTGAAGCCGAGCCAGCCGCCGTCACTCGATTCCGAGTAGCCGACGCCGTCGCTATGCGCCCCCTCGTTCTTGACGTGCTTGTAGCCGATCTCGTGCAGCGTGCCCTTGAAGACGCCGATCGGGCCTTCGTACAGCAGGTAATAGCCAGAGGTCGGCGGCATGTAGTCGCGGCGGATGCGCGACCACGGGTAGAGCGACACCGGCTCCTTCGCCGTGCTCGACACGGTCTGGTCGACGGCGAACATGTAGTGGTCGTCGACGGTGAACTTGATGGCGAAGGTCAGGCCCTGGCCGTTCGCCCAGGTGAGCGTCAGCGGATGATCGGGCGTCAGCGTCGGCTCGGAAGCGGTCCAGAGCGTGTTGGAATCGGGCAGCTTCACGGGCGCGCCGCCGATGGTCGCACCGGGGGCGGCGGTCCAGCCGTATTGGATGTAGTAGGGCTTCGGGTCACTCGTCGGAGCCAGAAGCTGCACGAGCGGCGACTTCGGGTCGACCGTGTCGTGATAGTCGGTGAGGACGAGGTTATCGAGCAGAGCACCGCGCAGGTTGATGCTGCCGTCGAGGCTCGGCGCCTTGATCGCGACCTTGGGCGAGGGGGCGGAGGATGCCGTCGTGGACGGGGCGCTCACGCCCGGCGCACCGACGGCCGAGGCGCTGACGCCCGGCGTGGCGGCCGTAGAACCCGGGGTCGCGGCTGTATGACTGGCGGCCACATGAGGTGGCGGCGGCGGGTGCGGCAGATGCGGCTGCACCAGGAACTCGAAGCCGAGCAGGATCGCGATGGAGACCGCGATCGCGATAAAGAGGCGCTTCTGTTCCATCAGCCGATAGGGTCCCAGGTTGAATGCCGGGCATGGCCCAGCGGCGTGCCTTCGTGTCCGTGAGCATGCCCGCTGTCGCAAGCATGAGCATGGTGGTCGCAGCCGTCGCGCGGTGGCACAGGATCGTCGCCGCCGGGATGCCAGGGGTTGCACCGCAGGATACGTCGGCTGGCGAGATACCCGCCCCGCACCGCCCCATACTCCCGCACGGCCTGCAATGCATAGTCGCTGCAGCTTGGGGTGAAGCGGCAGTTGGAGCCGAGGATCGGGCGAACGACAAGCTGATAAGCGTGGATCAACCCCATCAGAAGCGCGCGCAGGAGTGTCGCCAGCATGTCATTCATGGCACGGCTCGATGACTTGGGGCGTCCGGCGTCTTGAAGCCTCTCCCCTGGCGACGGCCTGCCGTGCTTTGGCCGTGGCCCGCCGCAGATCGTCGATGAGGTCGGCGAAGGGGCGGGCGGCGGTCCGGTCGCGCCCGATTACCACCATGTCGAAGCCATGGAGCGCGGCGGGGTCCAGCGCCAGCCGCACCGCCTCCCGCAGCCGCCGCTTCGTCCGGTTGCGGACGACGGCGTTGCCCACCTTCTTGGTCACGGTGAAGCCGACCCGAAACGGCGCATCGTCAGCCCGGGGCATGAGCTGCATGACGAGGCCGGGCATGGGCACCTTGGCGCCCTTGCCCGCGACCGCCAGGAACTCCGCCCGTTTCTTCAGGCGTGGCGGCTGGCTCATCCGAGTCGTCGCCACATCGGTACCTTCAAGCCCGAGGGCAATTAGGCCGAGAGGCGCTTCCGGCCCTTGGCGCGCCGGTTGGCGATCACCTTGCGGCCGCCGACAGTCTCCATGCGGGCACGGAAGCCGTGCCGCCGCTTGCGGACGATCTTCGAGGGTTGGTAGGTGCGCTTCACAATACTCTCCAGTCTTCCCAGCGGCCGGGCTTGGTCCGGCCCGATCCGCCACGATAATGGGCGACAACAAAATTCGCGGGCGCACCCTGCTTCTGAGACGGGGCCCCGTGAGAGAGCGCGGTATAGGGTTCGGGTCGCACGGGCGTCAACGCCCAAACAGGCGTTGCCAGACGCCGCCGATCACTCATTTATGACTGGATGACGCGTCGAAGTCCCTCAGCCGCCTCCAAACCCGCGAAGCCGGAGGCCGGTGTCGTGCTCGCCTTGCAGGGCGGCTCGGCCCATGGCGCATTCGCCTGGGGCGCGCTCGACCGGTTCCTCGAGACCGGTCGCCGCTTCGACGCCGTCTGCGGCGTCTCGGCGGGGGCCATTCTGGGCGTCGCCATGGTGCAGGGGCTCGTCGAGAACGGCATCCCCGGCGCGCGCGCCGCCATGCGCCGGCTGTGGGACGGCATCGGGGCCGTCGGCGCGATGAGCCCGGTGCAGCGCTCACCGCTGGAACGCTGGCTCTATGGCGCGGATCTCAGCAGCAACGTCGTCTGGGCGGGACTCGAGACGACGATGCGCCTGTTCAGCCCGCACCAGCTCAATCCGCTCGGCCACAACCCGCTGCGGCCGCTGCTCGAAGGGCTGCTGCGCCCGGACCTGCTGGGCCATCCGGACGCGCCGCGCCTTTTCGTGGGCGTGACCGATGTCGAGACCGGATCGCCCGTGATCTTCTCGGGCGCCGCGATCACGGTCGACGTGCTGCTCGCATCCGCCTGCCTCCCGCTGATCTTCCCGGCGGTCGAGATCGCGGGCCGCGCCTATTGGGACGGCGGGTATAGCGGAAACCCGCCGTTGCAGCCGCTGCTCGACCCCCTGCCCCGCGAGCTCGTGCTGATCCGCGGCCAGCCGGAACGCCGCCCGGGTGTGCCCCGCACCCCCGCGGAAATCATGAACCGGCTCAATGAGATCGCCTGCCATACGGTCCTGGAGACGGAGCTTGGCGCCCTGCCGCCGGGCGTTCGGCTGGTGGCGGTCGACGCCGACCCGGCGCTCGGAGAATTGCCGATTTCGAGCAAGTTCAACACCGACCCGCCTTTCCTGATGGAGCTTTTCGCGGCGGGCAGAACAGCAGCGGAGCGCGCGATGGCCGCTACCCGCTTCGATGATGGCGAGGCGCGATGACCCGGACCATGACCCCAACCGATACGACCACTGAGATCGAAGCTTTGCGGGCCGAGGTGGCGGCGCTGCGGGCCATGCTCGGCGAGGATGTCTGGCGGTTGCGCCGGCTGGCCGAACTCGGCGTCGCCCAGGCCAAGATCAACCATGACCTCCGCAACCTCATGACCTCCGCCCTGATGGTCGCGGACCGCCTGCAGACCTCGCCCGATCCAAAGGTCAGCCGCTCCGGCCGGACGCTCGTGACGGCCATCGAGCAGACAACCGCCCTGATCGCGACCACCCTGAACTTCGCGGCGGAGGCGGCGCCGCTGCTCTCGCCCCAGCGGTTTCCCCTCGCGGCCCTGATCGAGGAAATCGTCGAGGAGTTGCGCGCAGAGCACGCAGCCTGCGTGATCGAGAATGTTGCCCCCGGCCACCTGCATCTGCAGGCCGACAGGAAGCATCTCCGGCGCGCGATCGGGCATCTGCTGCGGCTGGCCGCCATGGCGCAGGCGCGCCGCGTCGTCGTGCATGCGGAGGAGCAGGCGGCGACCGTCGACATCGTCCTGACCGACGACGGGCGCCCGTTTCGCGACTGCGCGGCGGCGGCCGTGTTCCGCCCCTTCTCCGGCGCCTTCCGCTACGGCAGCACCGGCCTCGGCTTCGTCATCGCCCGCGACCTGATCGAGGCGCATGGCGGACGGATCACGATCCGCACGGGCGAGGCCGAGAGCCTCACCTGCATCGTCCTCAGCCTGCCCGCGCTCGCCCGCTGACCGATTTCTAATCGGCAGGTATCGATCGGTAGCCCGCCTCGGTGCCCATCTTGAGGTCGCGGTTCTCGACGCCGAAGCCCACCAGCAGCGCGATGACGACGGCCACCACACCGGCGACGCCCGCCAGCGCGTAGCTGTAGTCGTGATGGTAGCGGGCGCCGATCGCCGTCTGCAGCGTGGCGTTGTAGGAGGCCAGGAAGTTGCCGAGCTGGTAGACGAAGCCCGGGAAGGTGCCTCGGATGGCGCCCGGGGAAAGCTCGTTGAGATGGGCGGGAATAACGCCCCAGGCGCCCTGGACCATGAACTGCATGAGGAACGCGCCGAGCCCGAGCACCCAGGGCGAGGATGAGAAGGCCCAGAGCGGGATGACCGGCAGCGACAGCACGGCGGCAGTCACGATGGCCTTGCGGCGTCCAATGATCTGAGAGATCGAGCCGAAGGTCAGCCCGCCCAGGATCGCGCCGACATTGTAGACGAGCGCGATCACCGTGATGGTGTCATGGCTGAAGCCATGCTGCACCTTCAGGAACGCCTTCGGGTAGATGTCCTGCGTGCCGTGGCTGAAGAAGTTGAAGGCCGTCATCAGGATCACGGCGTAGATCGTGAGGCCCGCGTGACGCCGGAGGATCTCCATGATGGGCAGACGGGGCTGGCTCTGGCGCGCGTGCCAATCCGGGCTCTCGGGCACGTTGCGCCGGATATAGACGACGAGAAGGGCCGGTATGGCGCCGACGATGAACAGGCCGCGCCAGCCGACATAGGGCCCGAGGATGCCATAGGCGAGCGTCGCCAGCAGGTAGCCGCTGGGGTAGCCCGCCTGCAGCAGTCCCGAGACCCAGCCGCGCCACTTGGCCGGGATCGTCTCCATGGTCAGAGAAGACCCGACACCCCACTCGCCCCCCATGGCGATGCCGAACAGCGCGCGCAGGATCATGAACGAGATCAGCGTCGGCGCGAGGCCCGACAGCAGCTCGAGACCCGAGAAGCAGAGGATGTTGAACATCATGATCGGGCGGCGGCCGTACCTGTCCGCGAGCCGCCCGAAAATCAGCGCCCCGAAGCAGCGCATCAGCAGAGTGAGCGTGATCGCGAAGCTCGCCGTCGTCAGGCCAACGCCGAACGTCTTGGCGACATCGTCGAAGACGAAAATCATGATGAAGAAGTCGAAGGCGTCGAGCGTCCAGCCAAGATAGGCGGCCAGCACGACGTTCCTGGCGTTCTGAGTGTCGGACATGCGTTCCCCGCTAGATCGGCCGGTCGCGCCGAGCGACGGCCCGGATGCCGGTTGTTATCGGTATCGTGTCAGTTTTGGGGAATCTTGCCAAGACAAGCGGCGAGACGCCGCTAGGGGCGGCGATGGATGGGATCGACCCAGGCGACCGCCTCGGGCTTCTCGACCGGCTCGATGTCGAGGTTCACAACCACCGCCTCGCCGCCGCTACGCATGAGCACGCACTCCAGCGGCTCGTCGGCGGCCGCGTTGATCTCCTGATGCGGCACGAACGGCGGCACGAAGATGAAGTCCCCCGGGCCGGCTTCGGCGACGAATTCCAGCGCATCGCCCCACCGCATCCGCGCCCGGCCGCGCAGCACGTAGATGACGCTTTCAAGATCGCCGTGATGATGTGCGCCCGTCTTTGCGTCGGGAGCGATCTTCACCGTGCCTGCCCAGATCTTTTGCGCGCCCACACGCGCGGCGTTGATCGCCGCCGCCCGCTCCATGCCCGGCGTCTGCGCCGTATTGGCATCGAGCCGGTCTCCGGGAATGACCCGCACGCCGTCCTCGCGCCAGCGACCCGTCGTCATGCCCGCTCTCCGATGAAGGGGTTGTCACGCCGCTCCTCGCCGATGGTCGAACGCGCGCCGTGACCGCAGATGAACACCGTCCGGTCGTCGAGCACCATGAGCTTCGTGCGGATCGCCGTGAGCAGGTCCGCCGTGCTGGCGTAGGGGAAATCCGTGCGTCCGACCGAGCCACGAAACAGCACATCGCCAAATATGCCGAAGCCGAGTCGCCGCTCGATGAAGACGATGTGGCCCGGCGTATGCCCTGGGCAGTGCAGCACCTCGAAGCTGTGCCCTGCGATCTCCACCGCGTCGCCCTCGTGCAACCAGCGATCCGGCGTCACGGGACGCGCATCCGTGATGCCGTAGCCCTCCCCCGTGGTCTTCAGCCCATCGAGCAGGAAGCGGTCGCGCTCATCGGGCCCCCAGAGCGGCACGAGCGCGCCCTCGCGCGCCGTCAACTCCTCCCGCAGCCGCGCGGCGCCCCCGGCATGGTCGATATGGCCGTGGGTCAGGAGAATGCGGTCGATGTGGAGGCCGAGCGTTCCGATCGTCTCGAGCAGCTGGTCCACGTCCCCGCCGGGGTCGATGACCACGCCGTGCATCGTCTCGTCGTCCCAGATCATCGCGCAGTTCTGGCGGAACGGCGTGACCGGCTCGATCGCGATCTTCAACTGGCCCACGCCCGCTCCTCACGCCTTCCGATAGGTCACCAACGAACCGTCTGGCGCATGAAAAGACAAGCCCACCCATTCCCAGTTCTCGCTGAAAAACGTGTCGAACCGGAGGTCGCCGCGGGCCCGGTAGTGCCGGGCCCGGACAGTGCCGCCATCCGCGAGCGGCACCTCCGCAAAGCCCAGATCCGTCACCACGGGACGCATGAGCTTCGCATCCTCCGTGTTGATCATCGGGCCGTTGAGCATCCTGTGGTTCCACTGCGAGGTCGGCAAGGCATGGGCGGGCGCGACGTAAGCTTTGGGGCACGCCGTGCCGCGGGCCATGAACGCTTCGCCGTCCCGCCAGCCCTGCGCATAGTATTGCGAGCCGTTCTTCTCGGTGGTCGCGGCGAAGCTGAGGAGCTGGCCCGCCTGCCAGGTTTCCGTCTCGTGGTGATGCAGCCGGTAGATCGGGATCATCGCCATCGTAACGCGGATCGAGACCTCCACATCCACGATGAGGCGGTTACCGGCCTGCCGGAAGGTCAGCGTCTCCTGGCCGATGCGGCTGCCGCGGCGCAGAATGTCGAAAGCCAGTTGGCCCGCCGGGGGCACGCTCTGCGCCAGCGCCCGCCAGGGCGTCAACGCCCAGCCGGCACTGCCCACAACCGCCCCGAGCACCGCGCGCCGCCCATACACGCCCCGGACCGGGGTCGTTGCACGCGCCCCGATCATCCAGCCAGCCCAGCAGTGGGGGCCTCGGTGTCCGCCATGGAGGCGCATCCATCCCACTCACCGAAAATGCGGCGTCCGTCTTTCTTCATCAGGCAGTCACTCCCTCTGGAACATCCCGTGCGCCGGGGCTGGCGCCGGCCTCTCGCCGGACGCGGATGGTTAAGCCCCGACAGGCATGCACTGACCCGCCACGGCGGCGCAACCGGCGCGTCTTCCGCCGGCGCGCCCCCTACCACGACCCGCTGGCCTGGACAGGATAGCGGGTCGCTTCCCGTTCGGATGCAGGCGTCTCTTCGCAAATGGGTGAAGCCCTGCGCGCCGCCAAGCGAGGAGGCTGGCGACAGCGACCCCATTTCGTGCCAGAGTCGCCGCCATGCGCCAGCTACTTCTCCTGCGCCACGCCAAGTCCAGTTGGGCGGATGCGGCCCTGACCGACCACGACCGCCCGCTTGACCCCGAAGGCCGATGCGCGGCCCGCGCCATCCTCGCGACGATCGAGCGGCTTGGCATCGCGCCGCAGCTGGTGCTCGTATCCTCCGCTCGCCGGACCCGGGAAACCCTCGAACTCATGGAGCCCCTGCCCGGCAACCCGCGCGTCCTGCGCTCGACGGAACTCTACCTGGCAAGCCCCCGGCAGATCCTCGACCAACTGGCAGAACTCGCCGCCGACGCGACCAGCGTGCTGGTGATCGCCCACAATCCGGGCCTACACGATCTGGCGATGATGCTGACGGGCGCGCATGGGATGACGCTGGGCGGTCCGGGAAGCCGGAGGCTCGCGCGCGGGTTCCCGCCGGCGGCACTCGCAGAATTCTCGGTCGCGGGCGAATGGCGGACGCTGCCGGATGGTGCGAGACTGATACGATTCCTCACGCCGGCCGACTTGCAGCAAGCAGCAACCTGAATGCCCAGAGATCGAAGTTCGGCTCGTCATCCCGTCATCCTTGAGCTTGTCGGGCCGTATGAGGTTGCGGTCGCCCTCGCGCAGCACCCGGCGCTGAAGCGACCGAAGGGGCGGCGTCCCCGGGCACGTGTCATAAACCGGATCTGGCACGACACGCCCGATCACAGGCTGGCGGCCGAGGACCTCTCTCTCGTGGAGTCCGCCGGGCTCTGGGTGACCGAGCGTCTCGGCATGGGCTGGCCGAGACGGCCCGGAACACCGTCGACGGTGCTCGCCTCGTCGGTTCATCCGGCGGGTCTCGAAGCCAAGCTCGGACAGGCCCTGCCCGGCCCCTTGCGGCCGATCGCGCGCTTCACCGGGGAGTTGCGCCGTCTCGGCCTCACCCTCGACGGCCAGCAGATCGAGTGCCGCATCATGAGCGGCACGCTCACCGGGATCGACGCTTTCGGCGCGGAAAGCGGCGCACGCAGCCTGATGCGGGCGGAAATCGAGGGTCCGTTGCCGGAGGCGCTGGCGCTGGCGCAACGGCTGGCTCGCGACTTGCCCGTGACACCGAGTCTCACCACCCTCCCACTGGACGCCTTGCAACGCGGCGGCGCCAAGCTTCGGCCGCCCCCGGTGCCGGCGCTCGATCCCGACATGCCGACCGACACGGCGCTCGCCGTCCTCATCTCCGGCTTTGTCTCGACGTTTCTCGCGCGGTTGGAGCAGATCCAATCCCGCGCGGGCACCGAGCCGGTGCATCAGGCGCGGGTGACGCTGCGCCGGATACGCGCGCTGATGCTCGCCTTCCGACCGATCCTGCGCGACATCGAGATGGCGCTGAAGCCGCCGCTCGCGGAACTCAAGGAGGTTCTGGGGCCCGCCCGCGACTGGGACGTGTTCCTCTCGGAAACCGTCGATCCCATCGCCCGCAGCCTCGACGACGACGATGTGGTGACCGGCTGGCTCAGAAAGGCCGCCGAGGTCCGCCGCGAGGCGGCCTATCAGAGGCTCATCGAGTGGCTGCGGAGCCCGGCCTATCGGGATCTGGCCTGGCGGCTCGTCGGCCTTGGACTTGGGCACGACTGGGTCGTGGCGGATCAGGCGGCGGTGTCGCACGACGATACGACTGCCGCGCTGGCGACCGTGGAGGGTGCGCCCGCCGCCGAACCGGCAATCGAGGCGGCGCCCGAGGCTGAGGCGCAGCCCGATCTGATCGGACCCTACACCATCAGATGCCTCGAGCATCGCTGGAAGAAGACGGCACGGCCGACGCGGGAGCTTCTCGACATGCCGGCGCCCGAGCTGCATGGGCTTCGCATCAAGTGCAAGAAGCTGCGCTATCAGGCGGAGATGTTCCAGGACCTCGTCCCCGGCAAAAGCGGCCGGCGGCTGATCAAGCGTCTGACCAACGCGCAGGCGAGCATGGGGCTGCTGAACGATGGCGCGGTCGCGACCGAACTGGTGCGCAGTCTGCGCTCCGAGCCCTCGGGCAACGCGGATGAGCTTCTGGCCGCCGAGGCCATCGGCCTCATTCGCGGCTATGGCATCGGTCATGCCCGAGACAGCCGGGAGGCCGTGATGCAGGCTTGGCGGAAGCTCGTCCGGCATAATCCCTTCTGACGAAGCAACGTCTCTTCCGGCTGAGCGCGCGAGTTGTCCTGCCCCGGATGCGCCCCTATGCTGCAACCGCGAACGTTGCCAGGATTAGTGGTGCCCCCTATGTACGGGGCTCTCGGACCCGGCCCCACGGTGGCGTGTTCCCGCCCCCGAGGCGCCGGTTACATGCACAACCTGAAGCATGAAGGGCGGCGGAATGAGCGACACGGCCAAGGACGCGGTGACGGTCTCGTGGGAGGGCTCGAACCGAAGCGCCACCCTTCCGCTGCTTCATGGCACCCTCGGGCCGCCGGTCGCGGACATCCGCAAGCTTTACAGCGACCTCGGAATTTTTACCTTCGACCCGGGATACGGCGGCACCGCCGCCTGCGACAGCAAGATCACCTATATCGACGGCGACGAGGGCGTGCTGCTGCATCGCGGCTATCCCATCGAGCAGTTGGCCGAGAATTCGAATTTTCTGGAAGTCGCCTATCTCCTGGTTAACGGCGAGTTGCCGAACGCGGCGGAGATGGAAGATTTTCACAAAGGCGTCACGCACCACACCATGGTGCATGAGCAGCTGCGCAGCTTCTTCCAGGGCTTCCGCCGCGACGCGCATCCCATGGCGGTCCTCTGCGGCGTCGTCGGCGCGCTATCGGCCTTCTACCACGACAGCCTTGACATCAATAACCCCGAGCATCGCCGCATCAGCGCCTTCCGCCTGATCGCGAAGCTGCCGACGATCGCCGCCTGGGCCTACAAATATTCCATCGGCCAGCCCTTCATGTATCCGCGCAACGACCTGGGATACGCGGCGAATTTCCTCTACATGATGAACGCCGTGCCGGCGGAGGATTACGTTGTCAATCCGATCCTCGCCCGCGCGATGGACCGCATCCTGATCCTGCACGCCGATCACGAGCAAAACGCATCCACCAGCACCGTGCGCCTTGCGGGTTCGACCGGCGCCAATCCCTTCGCGTGCATCGCGGCGGGCATCGCCTCTCTTTGGGGTCCCGCGCATGGCGGCGCCAACGAGGCAGTGCTCAAGATGCTCGGCGAGATCGGGCACAAGGACAACATCCCCGAGTTCATCGCCAAGGTGAAGGACAAGACGAGCCACATCCGGCTGATGGGATTCGGCCACCGCGTCTATCGCAACTACGATCCGCGCGCGAAGATCATGGAGCGGACCTGCCACGAGGTGCTGAACGAACTCGGCATCCGCGACGAGCCCTTACTCGACCTCGCGATGGAGTTGGAGCACATCGCCACCACCGACCCCTATTTCGTTGAGCGCAAGCTCTACCCGAATGTCGATTTCTATTCGGGCATCATCCTGAAGGCGATGGGCTTCCCGACGAGCATGTTCACGGTGCTATTCGCGGTGGCGCGCACCGTGGGCTGGATCAGCCAGTGGAAGGAGATGGTGGAAGACCCGGCGAACCGCATCGGGCGGCCCCGCCAGATCTACACCGGCGCCCCGCAGCGGGACTACGTGCCGGCGAGCGAGCGCGGCTAAGCCGGCCCTGAGATCAGGGCGCGCCCGGGATGACCGCGCGCGCCCGATCCGGATAATCCGTGGTCAGCGCACCGACGCCCCAATCGATCAGCCGGGCCATGTCGGCGGCCTCGTTCACCGTCCAGGGGTTGACCAGCAGCCCCAGTGTCGCCGCCTCCTCCACCTGCGCGCGCGTCAGCGTCGCATGATCGGGTCCCCAGACAGCGCCGCCCTCGGCCGCAACGGCCCGGGGCACTGAGCCGCCAAAATCTTCGGGCGAAGAACCGTCCCACCAAAGGCGAGCCGCCGCGACCGTCTCGGCATCGGTCAGATAGCCGAGGCTGAGCGACGGGCGGATGCGGCGCAGATAGCGCAGCCCGCGCCAGTCGAAGGAGATGATACGCGCCCGCCCCACGGCACCCGCCGCATCCAGCACTGCCAGAACCGCATCGGCCATGGCCTCCGGCGAAACCGTCCGGTCCGGGTGATCGGGGAAGGTCTTGAGTTCGATCGCGAGCATCGCCCTGGGCTCCAGGGCGGCCACCTCGTCGAGGCGGGGCAGCCGCACATGGTCCAGCCCCAGTTGCTCGGGAAAGGCCGCCGCCTGCGCCGTGCCGGGCCGGACGCGCCCCACGTCGAAGCGCGCGACCGTGGCCGCATCGAGGTCGCGCAGCATGGGCCCCGGGGGCTCCAGCCAGCAACCCTCGGGATCGCGCGTCAGAGCGGGATCGAGGATCGGATCATGGCTGAGGACGACGACGCCGTCCGCCGTCAGCGCCACGTCCATCTCGAGCGCGGTCACTCCAAGGCCGAGCGCGCCGCGAAATCCGGGGATGGTGTTCTCCGGGAACAGACCACGCGCGCCGCGATGGCCATGCAACTCGAAAGGCTGCGCCATCAGCGGCCGGCGGCCATAAGGCGCGGACGCCCTCCGGGCACGGTGGCGTCAGTCGCAGTCGCAGCCGGGTGTCGGGCCTTTATCCGCACGTACGACGTGATGGTCGATCCATTCGGCGACGAGGCGCCGAGCCTCGTCGATGGAGGATTCCGGATGATGGATGCGATAGAGCGTGGTGCAGGCCCGGAAGGATTCCAGGTCCCCGTTCCCGTGGACGCGAAGCTCCCGATACGCGGTGACGACAGCGCGCTCACAACGGCGAGCGATTGTGCTGGACTCACGCCCCATCCTGCAAAAGCTCCTGCTTGCCAAAACCGCGCCGAGCCGCCCGCGGCGCGGACGACAGCCTCGTGTCATGCTCTACCGCCATGTGACCCTTCATTCAAGGCAACGCAAGCTAGCACTTCCGCTGTGCCTTGCGGCCGGCGGCCAATACGTTAGAAGTCGCCGCTCCCCATGAGACGGAGCAGAGAATGACGGCGCTTTCCCGCAAGCTCGCCGGCCATGCCAGCGATTGGGACCGTGACGCGGCGATGACGGCGGCCCGGATCCTGCTCGAGATCAAGGCCATCAACTTCCGGCCGGAAGAGCCCTACACCTTCACGTCGGGCTGGAAGTCTCCCGTCTATATCGACTGCCGCCGGATCATCTATTTCCCGCAGGCGCGCGCCCGGATCTGCCAGCTCGCGGTCGAGAAGATCCAGCGCCATATCGGTTATGAGACAATCGAGGCCATCGCCGGCGGCGAGACCGCCGGCATCCCCTATGCCGCGTGGATTTCGGACCGGATGGGCCTCCCGATGGCCTATGTGCGAAAGAAGCCCAAGGGCTTCGGCCGCAACGCCCTCATTGAAGGCGACGTGCCCGAGGGGAAGCAGACGCTGCTGGTCGAGGATCTGACGACCGACGGCCAGTCCAAGATCCGCTTCGCCCATTCGCTGCGCGAGGCCGGCGCCATCTGCCACCACGCCTTCGTGGTGTTCTTCTACGGCGTCTTCGACGGCAGCCTGGAGACGCTGGCGGAGAACGACATCGCGCTCCACTACCTGGCAACCTGGTGGGACGTGCTGGAGGCCTGCCGCGAGCGCCCCTACTTCCCGGAGGCTGCCATGGCCGAGGTCCACCGCTTTCTCGAGGCACCGGCCGCATGGTCGGCGGCGCGGGGCGGCGCCACCTCGAACAAGGGCAAGCCGGAGGAGGCCTGACCCGGCCTCACCGGCGGCCGCGCATGGCTGCCGCCGTTTGACAGCGCGTGAGGCGGCCCCTAGAAGCCCGCCATTGCCGGGAACGTGGACGATCCGAGGCCTTCCGAGGACCGCCCCGCCACCCAAAGCGATTCCAGGCGACGGTGCCTGCCAGTTTGGCCGGGCTCTGCCGCCTTTTCGCTGTCTCCGATCGCTCATCGATCGTCGGGGGCCGGGATGGACTACTGGCGCCATACGAGAAGGAGCCGCGCATGACCAAGCGCCTCGAGAGCAAGTATAAAGTCAACCGCCGCCTCGGTGTGAACCTGTGGGGCCGCGCCAAGTCGCCCATATCCAAGCGCGATTACGGTCCCGGCCAGCACGGTCAGCGCCGCAAGAAGCCGACGGACTACGGCGTGCAGCTGATGGCCAAGCAGAAGCTCAAGTTCTACTACGGCAACATCAGCGAGAAGCAGTTCCGCAAATACTATGAGGAGGCTGTGCGCCGTAAGGGCGACACCAGCGAGAACCTCATCGAGTTGCTGGAGCGCCGGCTCGACACCGTCATCTACCGCATGAAATTCGCGGTCACCCCTTTCGCGGCGCGGCAGTTCGTGTCCCACGGGCATCTGCTGGTGAATGGCCGGCGGGTGAACATCGCCTCCTACCTCGTCGCGAATGACGACGTGATCGAGGTGCGGGACAAGTCCAAGCAGCTTGCCGTGGTGCTGGACGCCGCGCAGAGCGGCGAGCGCGATATTCCGGAGTATATCGAGGTGGACCATCGCGCGATGAAGGGCCGCTACCTCCGCGCGCCGAAACTCGCGGATGTACCCTTCCCGGTGCAGATGGAGCCAAACCTCGTCGTCGAGTTCTACTCGCGCTGAGCCGACGTTCCGGACCAGAAGAAAGGGCGCCGCGAGGCGCCCTTTTTCATTGAAGCACAGCTTGGCGAGCGCCCGTGGAGCCACGCCCCTCATGACCCGGCGTCTCCCGCTGCGACCGCGACGCCCGATGCCGTACGCGCTCTGAACCGCTTGATGAGTGACGTGGAGAGGGACCATTACCGGTCCACGCTGACGCCGACGAGCTGCACCTGGGCCGCGCCTTCTTGCGCGGGACGATGGCGGCGGTCGAAGCGGGCGTCAGGCTGGGAAACTCGCCGGACCCGCGAAGCAAAGAGCGATGTTCGGCCCGCCGACGAGCGGGCGGATAGCATCCACCCACTCTACTCCTCGCTCTCGAAGCCGCTCAGCCCTGCGGCGGGTAGTAAACGGGCGGCGGCGGCGGCGCGTAGTAGACGGGCGGCGGTGCCGCGTAGATTACGGGCGGAGCCTGATAGTAGGTCGGCGGGGGCGCCGCGTAGACCGTCGGCGGCGCGAACACGCTGCCGACGGCCGCACCAACGGCAAGGCCCAGGATGCCGGTCGCAATCGCGGCTCCCGGCCCCGGGCCGTAATAGCCACGATCACCACCGCGCCAGCCGCCATCATGGTCACGCCACCCATCATGGTCGCCCCACCCATCATGGTCGCCCCACCCGCCGCCATGCCAGCCGCCGTGGCGCCAATCCTGCGCCTGCGCCGCAGGCGCAGTCAGCGCCAAGGGAACGGCGAGGCCAAATACGAGGGCGGCCGCTGCCGTGACGTGCGAAAGACGGAAACGCGAACGACTTGCCATAACTCGTCTCCTTTCAGCGCGAAGTTTCGGGCGGCCCGTGATCGGATGATGACAGGCACGCCCGGCGCACTGCTCATCCTTTGCAATATAGTGCGGTTGCGTCCGTTGTAGGGCATTGCTTGCACAATGCGGCCGCAATGTCCTGGCGCGGGACCGTCTAGTCTGCGAAACGGCCGATCGGCACGCCGCGCGCCTCTACCGGCATCGCGAAAAGGCCGCCCGCGTTCGGAAAGGCGCGCCGCTTTTCCTCATCACCCGGTATCGCAGATGTGATGAAGAGACGGTTACCGGCGAAGCAGGGCATCGTGGCGTTAGGGATGGGCATCGCGATCTTCTCGATCAGCCGCCCGTCCGGCGCGAAGCGGTTGATCACGCCCATGCCGGAGCCTGCCGACCAGTAGACGCCATCGGTGTCCAAGGCGGCGCCATCCGGGCGCCCCTCCTCGTTCGACACGTCCGCAAAGCGGCGGCGGTTGGCGATGGCGCCGCTAGCCGCGTCGAAGTCCCAGCAGTCGATCCAGGGACCACGGGTATCCGAGTGATACATCGTTCGGCCGTCCGCGCTCCAGGCGAGCCCGTTCGCGTTCTTCAACCCCTCGACCTTGATCTCGACCTCCCCCGTCGGCCTCACCCGGTACAGCTTGCCGCTCGGCAGCCCGTCCGACCCCTCGTTGATCGTGCCTACCCAGAAGCAGCCGTCGGGGCCGACCTTGCCGTCGTTCAGCCGGTTCGCGATGGGCTCCTCGATGTGGGCGAAGGGCGTCAGTTCCTCCGTCCGGAGATCGAACATCATGAGCTTCTGCTTCTGGCAGACGAGAACCCGGCCGGAGCGGCAGAGCGCGAAGCTTCCCAGAACCTCAGGCAGTTGCCAGCTTGTCTTGCCGCCTGAAGCGGGATGGAAACGGTGCAGGCGCCCGCCTGGTATGTCGCAGAAGAACAGCGCCTCGGACTGCTCGTCCCATGTCGGGCATTCCCCGGTCCCGCAACGACAGTCCCAGACGAGTTCAGGGGATGGGCGTGCCACGGTCGCTCCTGTCTACCTGCGGTTGAGCGGACAAATGCCACATGCGCGTCAGGCGGCGTCCACCTTGGCACGCCCGCGCTCCAGATCCGGTTCCGGCGTGGTCTCATCGCCCGCCGTCAGCGCGCCCAGGATCGCCTGCCGCAAATTCTCGAGTTTGCGCTCGTTCTGGATTTTAAGCCCGAAGACGTCCTTCACGTAGAAGACGTCGATCGCGCGCACGCCGTAGGTGCTGACATGGGCCGACGCGATCTGCATCCCCTGCGCGGTAATGGCGGCCGTCACGTCGTGCAGCAGCCCGGGGCGGTCGCGGCCGTTGACCTCCACCACCGTGTGCGTGTTCGAGGCGTGATTGTCGAGCACGACACGGGGCGGCACATGGATAGCCCGCATACGTTGACCGAGCAACGCATCCGACAGGCTGCGGATTTCGCTCGCCATGCGCAGCCGCCCCGAGAGCGCCTGTTCGATCAGCACCGAGAGCCGTGCGAGGCGCGGCGGAGATGCGAAGATGCCGCCGGCGGCATCCTGGATCCAGAAGGTGTCGAGCGCCATGCCGTTGGTGAGCGTGTGGATGCGCGCGTCGACGATGGAGGCGCCGGCGATCGCAAGGGCGCCCGCGATGCGGCTGAACAGCCCGGCATGGTCGGCGGCATAGACCGTGACCTCGGTCACGGCGCGGTTATGCAGCACCTCATGCTGCACGCTCAGCGGAGCATTGTGCAGCCGCGCGTCCCGGATCATCCGGCCATGGCGCTCATGCGTCGCCGGGTCGAAGCTCAGCCAGTAGGCGGGGTAGCCGAGGTCGAGGAAGGCGTCAATATCCTCGGCCGTCCAGTCGGAGAGGCGCTCGGCCGCCGCTTCCTTCGCGCGCGCCACACGCACGTCGCGCTCGGTCGTGGCGAGCCCCCCCGCGAGCACCTCGGCGACGCGCGTATAAAGCTCGCGCAGCAGCGTCGCCTTCCAACCGTTCCAGACCTTCGGCGACACCGCACGCATGTCGGCGACCGTCAGCACCAGAAGCAGCTTCAGCCGCTCCGGCGATTGCACCGTATCGACGAGGTCGAGGATCGTCTTCGGGTCGTCGATGTCGCGCTTGAAGGCGGTCTGGCTGAGCAGCAGGTGATGCAGCACGAGCCAGGATACCATCTCGGTCTCCTCGGCCGACAACCCGAACAGCGGACAGAGGGTCAGCGCGATTTCCGCGCCCAGAACCGAATGGTCGCCGCCGCGGCCCTTGGCGATGTCGTGCAGCAGCACGGCGGTATAAAGCGCGCGCCGCGACTGCAGGTGATCGACGATGCTGGATGCGACGGGCGCCGCATCCGTCAGTTCCCCGCGCTCCAGCGCCGAGACGACACGCAGCGCTTCGATCGTGTGCTCGTCCACCGTGAAGAC
Source organism: Pseudomonadota bacterium (assembly GCA_019351895.1). Taxonomy (GTDB): domain Bacteria; phylum Pseudomonadota; class Alphaproteobacteria; order Acetobacterales; family Acetobacteraceae; genus Acidisoma. The sequence goes on along the minus strand of JABBOH010000017.1, from coordinate 13,159 downwards.
ATGGTAGGTGTCGAACTGCATCTGTCCGACGATGCGCGCCCAGTCGGGCACGAGGCGGCTCAGAATGCCGGTCTCGTTCATCAGCGACATCCAGCGCGCGCCATCGGAGCGCCCGGTTTCGCCATCCTTGCCGCAGAGCAGATCGAGGAACAGCGCCATTGCCGGCGGCTCGCGCCGCAGCTGGATCGCGCTCCGCTCATTGCGGATCATCGAGCGCAGCGCGAGGGGGTGGATCCTGAGGTGCCGGTCGCGCGCGAACTGCATCAGCCGCAGCATGATCATCGGGTTCGCGGCCGCCGCGTCGATCTCCGCGGTGATCAGCTGTCCGTCCGCGAGCATGAGCCCGGCCTGCCGCAATAGCTCGTCTGTGGGCGCAACCACGGCGGGCGAGCCGCGCGCGATCCGCACAAGCTCGGGCTCCAGCACATGACTGAGGCGGGCCACGTCGCGCGCGGTCAGGAAGTAGTGGCGCATGAAGCGTTCGACGCCATCCTGCACGCCGTGGCGCGTGTAGCCCATGCGGGCCCCGACGATGGGCTGCAGGTCGAAGGTCAGCCGCTCCTCGGGCCGACCCGCGACGTAGTGGAGGTGAAACCGCACCGTCCAGAGGAAGTCCGAGGCGCGGTTGAAGTGGCGCGCCTCGCGCGGTGTCAGCATGGGACCGAAAGGGCCTTCCTTCGACAGCAGATCCGAGATTTCGTCCGTGTCGAAAACGTAGGTCGCGATCCAGTGCAGGAAGTGCAGATCGCGTAGCGCGCCCCGCCCCTCCTTCACATTCGGCTCGACCAGGAACGGGCTGTCGCCGTAGCGCCGGTGGCGGGCGGCGCGCTCGGCCTGCTTCAGGCGGATGAAATCGGCCGCGCCGAGTTCAACGCAGAGCGCGCGAAACCGGCGCCGGAAATCCGTGAACAATGGCTCCTCGCCGATGAGCCGTCGGGCGTCGAGCAGCGTCGTGCGGATCGTCGCGTCGCCGCGCGCCTCCGACAGGCATTCCTCGACCGAGCGCGTGGCGTGACCGACCTTTAGCCCGAGGTCCCAGAGGAAATAGAGCATGAACTCGACCGCCGCGAGCGTGCGCGGCGAAGGATCGGCCTCGGTCAGAAACAGCAGGTCGATGTCGCTGAACGGCGCGAGGTAGCCGCGGCCGTAGCCGCCCGTAGCCACGATCGTCATGCGATCCGCCGGCGCAGGCAACGCGACCGTCGTCGTATAGGTCATCAACGCCGCGATCACGCCGTCCATCTGTGCGGCGAGCGTCGCCGCGGCCGTCAGACCAGATAGCTCATCGCGCTCGAAAGCGTTCTGCAGCTGGTGCTGCATCCGCGCCAGATGACGCCGGAAGGCCGCGAGCGCCGCATCGCGCGGCAGAAGGCCGTCGTCGCTCGCGATCTCCGCCAGAGCGTCGGTCAAGGTCGCGCCCAAATCGGGGCATTTCACGGCTTTGTGGTTCGACATGGTCACGATGCTAAAGAGTCCGCGGCTGGAGGGCCAGAAAGCAAATCCTTCAGATGATACAGGCACTCCAGCGCCTGACGCGGGGTCAGGCGCTCCGGGTCGATCCCGGCCAGGGCGTCCCGCAGCGGGTCGGCCGGCGGCGCTTCGAAGGCCGGGCCGGCAAGATCGCCATGCGCCTCACCATGTTGCGGTTGCGCTGCAGCGAACAAGGGCAATTCGGCGGATTGCGTGAGCGGGCCGGATTTTTCGAGCGTCGCCAACAGCCCCGCCGCGCGTTTGACGACGGGCGCAGGCACGCCGGCGAGTGCCGCTACATGCACGCCCCAGCTCCGCCCGGCCGCGCCCTTCGTCACCTCATGGAGGAAAATGACACTGCCCTTCCAGTCCTTCACCCGCATCGTAGCAGGCTGCAATCGCGGCATGATCCCCGACAATCGAGCTAATTCATGAAAATGAGTGGCGAAGATCGCGCGGCAGCGGACCGTGTTGTGTAAGGCCTCCAAAACGGCCCAGGCGATCGCGAGGCCATCCAACGTCGCGGTGCCTCGCCCGATCTCATCGACCACGACAAGACTCCGAGGCCCGCCCTGGTTGAGGATGGCGGCGGTTTCGGTCATCTCGACCATGAAGGTGCTGCGGCCGCGCGCCAGATCGTCCGCGGCGCCGACGCGGGAGAACAGCCGGTCGACGACGCCGATGCGCGCGCTCGCGGCGGGCGCCGGCAGTCCCGCCTGAGCCATGACGACGATGAGCGCGTTCTGGCGCAGAAACGTCGACTTGCCCGCCATGTTGGGGCCGGTCAGCAGCATGAGGCGCTGCCCTGTGGAGAGGTCGCAATCATTGGGCACGAAGGCCGCGCGGCCGGAGAGGGCGGCTTCCACCACGGGATGCCGCCCGCCGAGGATCTGGAACTCCTCATCCTCGGTGACCACAGGTCGGCACCAGCCCACCCCCTCGGCAAGCCGCGCCGCGCCCTGCAGCACATCGACCGAGGCGAGGGCCGCCGCGCAGTCCGAGATCATCGCCCGCGCCTCCAGCGTCCGGCTGACGAGATGGTCGAAGATCACCCGCTCGCGGGCGGTCGCGCGTTCGGCCGCTGACGCGATCTTCTGGTCGAGTTCGCTGAGTTCGGTGCTGGTGAAGCGCGCGCCGTTCGCCATGCCCTGCCGCAGGATCAGCTCCGGCCGTTCGCGGAGCCGGTCCGCCGCCGCCGCCGGCACCTCGATGACATAGCCGAGCTGGCTGTGATGCTTGATCTTGAGGCTGGCCACGCCGTAGCGCTCCGCATAGTCGAGTTGCACGCGGGCGAGAATCTGCCTCTGCTCGTCCCGCAGCCGGCGTTCGGCGTCGAGTTCGCCGTCGAAACCAAGGGCGATCGCGCGGCCGTCGTCCAGTCGCACCGGCACAGGGTCCGCCAGCGCGCTTGCCAGATAGTGCGCGAGATCGGGGAGAGCGCCGAGCGCCGCGCGGGATCGGCCCAGCAGCGGCGGCGGGTCCTCGGGCAGCAGGCGGGCGACCTCCGCCGCGATCCGCAGCCCGTCCGCGATCGCCGCCAGATCGCGCGGGCCGCCCTGGCCGAGCGCGAGCCGGGCCAGGGCCCGCGCGAGGTCGGGCGCCGCGCGCAGATGCTGCCGCAGCCGGTCCGCGAGCGCCGCTTGGGAGAGCAGGAAATCCCAGCCGTCCTGCCGCTCGAGAATGGCGGCCCGATCGGCGAGCGGCGCGTGTAGCCAGCCCGCGAGCAGCCGCGCCCCGGCCGGCGTCATGGTGCGGCGCACCGCCGCGAGAAGCGTGTGGCGGTTCTGCTCGCCGCTCCTCGTCTCACTGATTTCGAGGCTCGCGCGCGTGGCGGCGTCCATGGCGAGCACGCCCCGCTCGCCCTGCGGCTGCGGCCGAGCGAGATGCGGCAGGCGGCCCGCCTGGGTTCGCCGGACATAGTCGAGCGCAAGCGCCGCCGCGACCGCCTCGCCGTCCTCGAAACTGCCGAAGGCGTCGAGGCTCGCGACCGTGAAAGCCTCCGCGACCCGCGCCCGCGCATCCTCGGCGGGCGGCGCCGGAGCGAGCGCGTCCGCGCCGCGCCGATCGTTCCAGGGGCCGAGGGGGATCGCCTCGTCGGCGAGAATTTCGGCGGGGTCGAGCCGCCCCAGCAGAGCCGGCAGATCGGCCCGCGACAGGGCACAGGTTTCGAACTGGCCGGTCGAGATATCGAGCCAGGCGGCGCCGAGCCTGGGCGCGGGCGACTGCCGCCCGCCGCGCGGGCTCTCCGTCTGGGCGATGGCCAGCAGCAGGTTGGGGCTTGCCGCGTCGAGCAAGGCATCTTCGGTCAGCGTGCCGGGCGTGACGATCCGCACGACCGCGCGCCGGAGCGGGCCCTTGCCGCTGCGCTTCTTCGGGTCCTCCATCTGCTCGGCAAGTGCGACCCGGAAGCCACGGCGGATGAGCCGCGCGAGATAGGCATCCTTCGTCTGCACGGGCACGCCGCACATCGGGATCGGCGCGCCGCCATGCTCGCCGCGCGCGGTGAGGGCGATGTCGAGCGCCGCGGCGGCCGCCTCGGCGTCGGCGAAGAAAAGCTCGTAGAAGTCGCCCATTCGGAAAAACAGCAGGGCGTTCGGGTGGTCGGCCTTCATGGCGAACCACTGAGCCATGGATGGGGAGGCCCCCTCGGCACTAGGAATCTGCATGGAACATCTTTAGCAGGTGGCCGGGGCCTCCCTCCAACCCGGGAATTGCCTGGCCGGGAACTCTGAGGCGCGTGATGCGGCGGAGTCGGCGCATGCCGAGCGGGCCGCTCCTCCGCGGCCTGCGCAGGAGAGTTGCGCCGCGCCGGAACCATCGCAACCCGGACATGAGCGGCGCGCATGCCAACACGCGCAGCCCAGTTCATTCGTTTCGATTTTGCACCGAATAGGAATGGCTGCATCGGAGCGTACTGCGGAAAAGTGCGGCTGAAACTCCTGATCAAAAGCCGTTATCTGCACTGCCAAGCTGCCTTATGCCGCAACGCCGCCTCTTATCGCGAACATTACAAGATTCCGCCTTGTTGTACGATTGACGCAGCATTATCCGAAATTGCATTTGGTCATATCGGCGCCGGAATATGGTGGTAAGAGAGCCTTAAGGTCGATCACGGATGGCGCATCAGGATGTGCCCCCGCAATCGTTTGCCAGTTCGACGAGAGCCAAAGCGGAGCGATGATACAGGATGTGCGCGAGTTTCTGTGCCAGCACCCGGATACTCACCACACGCGGACGGGTGCGTGTCGAAAAGCTGCGCCTCGGTGATCAGGCGATCACGGTCTCGGGCGCTACCCTTCCGATTCTCTGGATCGGCCGGCGCATCTACGGACGCCACTTCGCCCGGCTCAACCCCAACAGCGTCCCCGTCATTATAAAGGCAGGCGCGCTCGCCGACGGGGTGCCGTCGCGGGATCTCTGCCTGTCGCCGCTCCATAACCTCCATATCGACGGCGTGCTGATACCGGCGGGCCAACTGGTCAACGGCAGCAGCATCCTGACCCATGCCGAGATGGACCCGATCTCCTACTTCCACATTGAACTGCCCCAGCACGCGATCCTGCTCGCCGAGGATACGCCTGCGGAAAGCTACCTCGATCGGGGCGATCGCGCCAAGTTCGTCTCCGCCAGCCCGAACGCGCTCAGCGACGGCCCGCCACCAAGCTGGGCCGCCTGCGCGCCCATCATGCGCGACGGCCATGGGGTCGACCGCGTCCGGGCGCGCATCGCCCTCCGTGCCGGGCTGACGCCCACCGACATCATGGACCGGCCCCAGGGCGGCCCGCTGATCGGCAAGGTCGAGTGGGCGGATCACGCCGTCGTCTCAGGCTGGGCATGGCTGCCCGACTACAGGAACACGCCGGTCGTGCTCGAAGTGCTGGACCGGGGAGAGTTGATCGCGATCGCGGTCGCCGACGGTTTCAGCGCCGAGCTTCGCCGCGCCGGGATCGGGGACGGCCGCCACGCTTTCCACGTCGATCTGCCCGCGCCGCTCGATCCGCGCATCCCTCATCGTCTCGTCGTCCGCCGGGCGGCCGACGGGCTGGCGCTGCCCGGCTGCCCGGTCGAACTGGCGCCCCGCCACCCGTCGAGCGCGCTCACCCAGATAGACCTCACCGCCCTGGTCGCGGATGCCGACCCCGCCGAGACGCGCCGGGTCCTCGACTGGCTGGAGGAACAGGTGGTGAAGCTGAACCGGATCCTCCTGGCGCCGCAGGAAATCCTGGCGCCGGTCATCGCCCCCGTGCGACGCACACCGGTCTCGATCGTCGCCGAGCCCAAACCGCGGCGCCTGAAGCCGTCGCTCGCCGTGCAGGTGTGACGCCAGCCGGCTGAGGCCGCGCCTCTCGCCGGAGCGCCGGCATAACCGGCCATGGGCATTTGCCGGAATCGTCGCCATAGCCACGCGGCTGGTCTATGCAGGGAAACGGTCGCTTCGGCCGCCGCAACAACGGGCAAGGGCACCACATGGCGGGCGTTCCGACCTTCGCGACCGGACCCGGCTTTCTTGGCCGGCGCATCACCGGCATCGGCCCCAGCTTCACCGTCGCCGGCATCCCCCTCGACATCGGCGTGACCAACCGGGCCGGCGCGCGCTCCGGCCCCGCCGCCATCCGGCAGGCAAGCCGCATGCTGGTCGATGGCGACCATCCGCATTTCTGGACCGATGTCGGCGGCATGGCGATCGCCGACATGGGCGAGTTCGAGATCATGCTGGGCGATCTGCCGGGCAGCCTCGCTCTCATCGAGCAGCAAGCCCGCCCAATCCCGCACCTGATCGCCATGGGCGGCGAGCATGGCGTGACGCTGCCGCTGCTGCGCGCCCTGCGCAAACGCCTCGGCGAGCCGCTGGCACTCGTGCATTTCGACGCGCACGCCGACACCTGGGACGAGAGCTTCGGTCAGGTTTACGGGCACGGCTCGGTCTTCTACCACGCCATCAACGAGGGCCTCGTCGATCCCCGGCGGATGATCCAGATCGGCATCCGCTCGCCCATCCAGCGCGGCATCTGGGATTGGACCATCGAGCGGGGGGTCCGGATCATCACCGCGCAGGAGGTGCATGAGATCGGGCCAGCCGAAGTCGCGGCGCGCATCCGGGGCGTCGTCGGGCGGGATGCGCCGGCCTACCTCACCTTCGATATCGACTGCCTCGATCCAGCCTTCGCCCCCGGCACCGGGACGCCGGAAATCGGCGGCCTCGCCTCCTGGCAGACCCAGGCCGTCCTCCGCCGTCTCGTCGACGTATCCTTCGTCGGCATGGATGTGGTGGAAGTGCTGCCAGCCCATGACGTGAGCGAGATCACGGCCCTCGCCGCCGCGACGGTGATCTGGGAGTATCTGGCGCTGCTCGGGCGGCCCGAGAGCTGACGCTCGCCCGCCGCCGCGTTCCCACGTGTCCGAGCGCGGCCATTTGAGAGAAGCCGTATGCCCAATCTCCTCACCGACATCTCCGGCATCTCGGTCGGCCACGCCACCGACCTGTCGCTCGGCTCCGGCGTCACCGCCATCATCTTCGACCAGCCGGCGATCGCCTCGGTCAGCGTGCTGGGCGGCGCGCCCGGCAGCCGCGACACGACGATGCTCGAACCCGAGATGGCCGTCGAACGCGTCGATGCGATCGTGCTCTCGGGCGGCTCCTGCTTCGGATTGGACGCGGCGGGCGGTGTGCAGGCCTGGCTCCGCGCCCAGGAGCGCGGCTCGCCCTTCGGCAACATCCTCATCCCGATCGTGCCGCAGGCGATCGTCTTCGACCTTACCAATGGCGGCAACAAGCGCTGGGGCAAATTCTCGCCCTACCGGGAGATGGGATACGCGGCGGCGGAAGCGGCCCGCGCCGCTCCCTTCGCGCTCGGCACGGCCGGCGCCGGGACGGGCGCCACCACGCCGCTCGTCAAGGGCGGCATGGGCTCGGCGAGCGCGCTGACACCCGAAGGCTACCGCGTCGCGGCCATCGCGGTCGCCAACTCGGTCGGCAATCCGCTGATCGGCACCGGCCCCCATTTCTGGGCGGGCCCCTTCGAGCAGGGCGACGAGTTCGGCGGCAAGGGCTGGCCCACCGGCCCCCTGCCGCCCGACGCGCTGCTGCCGCGCCTCAAGGGATTGCCCAACCCCTCCCCCGAAACCGGCACCACGATCGGCCTTGTCGTGACGGATGCGCCGCTCACCAAATCGCAGGCGAAGCGGCTCGCGATCGCGGCCCAGGACGGCGTGGTGCGGGCGGTGCTGTCGGCGCATCTTCCATTCGACGGCGACACGATGTTCGCGGCCGCCACCGGCGAGGGCAAGCCCATCGACGGGCACAAGCTGACCCTGCTCTGCCACGCCGCCACCATGGTGATGGCCCGCGCCGTCGCGCGCGGCGTGTTCGAGGGCTCGTCCCTCCCCTACCCCGAGGCCCTGCCCGACTGGCGTTCGCTGTTCACGTGATCGCCTCGTATTCGGCGGCATAGGAAAGAAGCGCGCCCTCGCTCCACAGGCGGCCGACGAAGAGCAGGCCGAACCCGGCGCCGGAGGGATAGAGCCCGGCCGGCACCGTCACGCCCGGCAGGCCGGCGATATTGATTTCAGACACGGCGGTCTCGAGGATGGGCTCACTCGAAAACAGCGGCGGCGGCTCCGCCCGCGTCTGCGGCATGACGATCGCGTCGAGCCCATGACGGGTCATCACCGCGTCGAAGATCCGCAGGTAGTCCTCGCGCACCGCGACGAAGCCGGAGAGATCGGGCGGCTGGGCGTAGTCGGCCAGCAGGGCCGGGAAGTCCTCCATCTCCCATAGATAGGGCAATGGCCCCGCGGGATCGAAGGGATCGGCCCCCGCCACACGCCGCAGGGTCTCGATGGAATGGATCGCGCTCTGCCGCCCGAAGCCCGCCAGATACCGCTCGAAGTCATGCACCACGCTCTCCTCGCCCCGCGCGTCATAGGGGATGGCGCGGACGAAGCGCGCCACAGCCGCGAAGCCCGAACCCGCGAAGGGGTCGGCCACCAGCGTCGCACCGAGTTCACGGAGGCCCGCGCAGGCCTGGGCGAACAGCGCATGCGTGGCGGACGCGAGCGGCGCATCCCGCCAGCCGGGTCCGTAGAGTCCGAGCCGCTTGCCCAGCAGCGCGCCGGGCTTGAGGGCGGCGAGGTAGCCGCCCGGTGGCCGGTGGCCGATGCCGGCGACGGTCTTCGGGTCATCCGCCGAATAGCCGGCGAGGACATCGAGCGCGATCGCGGCGTCCGCGACGGTCATCGCGACCGGCCCGACCACGTCCCGCGTGCTGGCGGCGAGCGGCATGACGCCCGAATTCGGCACGAGCGCGAAGCTCGGCTTGATGCCGACCAAGCCTTGCGCCGCCGCCGGGTTCTGGATGGAGCCGCCGGTCTCCTCCGCGAGACCGATGACGGCATAGCCCGCCGCAACCCCGGTGGCGCTGCCCGCGCTGCTGCCGCCGGGCGCGCGGTCCGGCGCGATGGCATTCAGCGTCGGCCCGGCCCAGCTGTCATTCGCATTGGTGCCGCTCGCACTCATCACCGGCACGTTGGTCTTGCCGAGCAGCAACGCCCCGGCGCGCCTCATGCGCGCCACTACGGCGGAATCGCGCGTGGGGATGAGATCGATCCCGCCCGCGCGCGCCGAGAGCCGCGACCAGCCGCCCGTCGTTGGCAGCCCGGCCATATCCATGGTGTCCTTGACCAGCACGGGCACACCCGCGAGCGGACCGACCGCCTCCCCCGCCGCGCGCTGCGCATCGATGCGCCGCGCATCCGCGAGCACCTCGGGATTGGGCGTGATGACGGCATTGAGCCGCACATCCTCCGCCGCGATGCGGGCGAGCGACTGTTCGGCCACCGCCTCCGCCGTCGTCTCCCCGCGCGCGAGCGCCGCCGTCAGCATCTGCACCGTCCAGGGCGCGGTCATTTGCGTCTCCGCCGTTTTGCATCAAGAACATCCCGCAACCCGTCCCCTAGCATGTTGAGGCCGAGGACGGCGAGCGCGATGGCCATGCCGGGGAACACCGCCAGCAGCGGGGCGGTGTAGATATAGGTCTGCGCGTCGTTCAGCATCCGGCCCCAACTCGGCGCGGGCGGCTGCGCGCCGAGACCCAGGAACGACAGCGCTGCCTCGGCCAGAACGGCGAGCGAGAGCTGGATCGTGATCTGCACGATCAGCACGCTGACGATGTTGGGCAGGATATGAATGAGCGTGACGGCAGGCTTGCCGCGCCCGAGCGCGCGCGCCGCGCGGGCGAAGTCCTGCACCCAGATCACCGCCGCCGCCGCGCGCGTGACGCGGGCGAGCACGGGCGCCGTGAAGACGCCGATCGCGATCATGGCGGTGGCGGCGCCGGGGCCGCGCAGCGCCGTCAGCATCACCGCCGTGAGCAGCGCGGGAAAGGCGAAGGTGAGGTCGGCGCCGCGCATCAGCACCTCCTCCGTCCAGCCGCGTCGCGCGGCGGCGACGAGGCCCGTGGGAATTCCGATGGCGCTGCCGATCGCGACCGCGACCGCGGCGACGGCGATCGAATTCTGCGCGCCCACCATGATCATCGAGAGGACGTCGCGGCCGAAGGGATCGGTGCCGAAGGGATGCGCGACGGACGGCGGCGCGAGGCGGTGGATGATGTCGATGCCGGTCGGCGCATAGGGCGTCCAGACGAGCGAAACCGCCGCGATGAGCAGCACGGTCGCGGTGATGCCGCCGCCGAGAAACAAGCGGAGCCGCGTCACGCCTGCCGCCCCCGCAAACGCGGATCGATCGCCGCGTTCAGAAGGTCGACCGCGAAGTTGATGACGATGACGAAGGCCGCGAAGAGCAGGACGAGATCCTGCACCAGCACCAGATCGCGCTGGCCGATGGCCTGAAATAACAACGAGCCCAATCCGGGCAGCGCGAAGACGTTCTCCATGATGATGGTGCCCGCGAGAAGAAACGAGAACTGCAGCCCCATCAGCGTGATCACGGGAATGAGCGCGTTGGGCACCGTATGCCGCCAGAGGATCGTGCCTTCGCCGAGGCCCTTGGCGCGCGCGGTGCGCAGGAACTCTCTCACGCCCACGTCGAGCACCGCGCCGCGCGTGACGCGGGCGAGGATCGCGGCCTGTGGAATGGCGAGTGCGATGGTCGGCAGGATGAGCGCGCGGAGCGACGCGCCGGCGCCGTGCCACCAGCCGGGAAAGCCGCCCGTCGGGAACCACGCGAAATGCACACCGAAGACCAGGATGAGCAGCAGCGCCAGCCAGAAATCCGGCACCGCCACGCCGATCTGCGTGACGCCCATGATGCCGCCATCGACGGCGCCCCGCCGATGTGCCGCCCAGACGCCGAGCGGAATGCCGAGCGCCGTCGCGAGCAGCATGGCCATCCCCGCGAGCGGCAGCGTGACGCCGATGCGCTGGAGAATGAGAGAGGCGACCGAAGTGTCATAGGCCGTGCTGCGGCCGAAATCGCCCGTCAGCAGATCGGCCGCCCAGCGCAGGTAGCGCAGCCAGACCGGCAGATCGAGACCCAGTTGATGCCGCAAGGCCGCCAGCGTGTCGGGCTGCGCGTCCGGCCCCAGGATGACGAGCGCCGGATCGCCAGGCAGGATCTGCAGCACGATGAAGACGACGAGGGACGCAACGAGCAACGCCGCGCAGAGGCTCGCCAACCGGCGCAGCAGGAATCCGGTCAAGCGGCCGTCCGGAACAAGGCAGGCGCGTTCCTTTCTGGCGAAAAGAACCAAAAGACTTTCATTACTTCGCCCAGTAAACGCCGGTCACGTCGTTGATCGGCATTGGGTCGTTCGACCACATGCCGCGCAGCTTCGCGTTCCAGATGCCGATCTTGGGGAGCGCGAACAGGAAGATGTTCGGCTCGTCGGTCGCCAGTTGACGCTGCAAATCCTGCGCCAGCGCGATCTGCTTTGCCGGGTCCGTCGCCGCGATGTACTGCGCGTAGAGCGCGTCATACTTGGCGCTATGGTAGTTGAAGTAGTAGTGCGGGCGGGCATAGATATCGAGGTCGCGCGATTCCGTATGCGCGATCACCGTCGCGTCGAAGTCCGATTGCGTGAAGACCTGGGACAGCCACTTCGCCCATTCGACGGATGAGAGCTTCGCGTTCAGCCCGACCTGCTGCAGATAGGCGGCGATCAGTTCGCCCCCGCGCTGAGCGTAGCTCGGCGGCGGGAGCATGATGGTGAAGCTCGTGCCCGGCTTCACCCCCGCCTGTGCCAGCAGCGCCTTCGCCTTCGCCGGGTCATAGGGATAGGTGTTGGCGAGGTCGACATAGCCGGGGTCCTGCGGCGTGTAGTGCGACCCGATGGGCGTGCCGAGACCGGAATAGGCGCCCTCGATGATGGCCTTCTTGTCGATGGCATAGGCGAGCGCGCGGCGCACGCGCACATCGTCGAAGGGCTTGCGGGCGTCGTTGAGAGCCAGGATGACCTTACCCTCGGTCGTGCCGATATCGACGGTGAAGCGCGGGTCATGCCGGAACTTCGGCACCGCCTCGGGCGCCGGGAAGTTCGGATACGCGTCGAGCGCGCCGGAGAGCAGGGCGGCGGTCGCGGCGGCGGGGTCGCCGATGACGCGGAAGGTGACGGAGGCGAGCCTGGGTTCCGGTCCCCAGTAGTGCGGGTTGCGGACAAGCTCGATCCGGTCGCCGGGAACCCAGCGGCTGAAGCTGAAGGGTCCGGTGCCCACGGGATGCGTCTTGTTGGTCGCCGCCGTCTTGGGCGCCACCATGACCGCATCGCCCCATGCCATGTCATAGAGGAAGGTCGAGGTCGGGCGCTTCAGCGTCACCGCCGCTGTAGCGGGGTTCGGGCAGGCGACCTTGGCGATCGGCTCGAAAAGCTGCTTCTGGGCGTTGATGCTGTCGGGCGCGCGGGCGCGGTCGTAGCTGAACCGGACGATGGAACAGTCGAAGGGCGTGCCGTCCTGGAAGGTCACGCCGCTCTGCAGGCTGAAGGTGTAGGTCAGGCCGTCGGGCGAGACGGTCCAGGACTTGGCGAGGTCAGGGACGACCTCGCCTTTCGGGTCGATGCGGGTGAGGCCCTGGAAGATATTGGCGTAGGTCACCTCGCGGATGGCCGAGGCGGCGCCTGCCGTGGGGTCGAGCCCCGGCGGCTCCAACGGGATGCCGAGCGTCAGCGTATCCGGCGGCCCAGCAAGCGCAGCGCCGCCCGGCAGAAGGGCGAGGGTGGTCGCAGCGATAGCAGTCGCCGCGGACAGGATGGCGGAGCGCCTGGTTCGATATCTCAACGGCCGGTCCCTCGCGATGCTGCAGTGCCGCGTAGAAGACCACCCATCGCGCCCGCTGCCAACTGCGCGTTGCCCGCGGGCCGGCCCTCCTACGACGAACTCGGTATGGCAGCGGGCGCGCATTATTGGGCGCGGCTCCTCCGGCGCAGCGCCTGCGGTGAATGCCCGTAGATCCGGACGCACACCCGGCGCATGCGCTCCATGTCTCCGAAGCCGACTTGCAGCGCGATCTGGTCGAGCGGCTCGCTCGTCCCTTCGATCAGCGGCAGCGCGGCTCGCAGCGCAGGCGCTCGACGGCACGCGCGGGCGTGTCGCCGGTCTCCGCCGTGAACTGACGCGAGGTTTTGCGTCGTCATCGACCAACCACTGACACGCGTTTCCGCCGCGCCCGCAATTCAAACCCTAGTCCGCGTCAACCGCCGAGCGCGGCCGCTACTCCGTCTCGTCCAGCCATTTG
>JABBOH010000140.1 GCA_019351895.1 Pseudomonadota bacterium | reverse complement strand
GCGAAACGCCGGAGGCCGCCGCCGAAATCGCCGAGATCATCTGGGTCGATCCGGCACACACCGCCGATCTGAAGCTGGCGCCGTTGACGCGCGACATATGTGCGATGGCCGCATGATCCGATCAGTCAACCGCTGCGCGTTGCTGCAGGCGAAACGACCCCGCAGCGGATAACAGACCCGCCTCCATCGCGCGGCGCGTCGCGATGGCGTCCTGCATGATGGAATCGGCGTGGGCGAAATCGACATCGGCCCACAGCACGGTCTCGCCCGCCGGGATATCGCGCCGCAGCCGCGCGTGGTGCGCCAGGCCGATCGGCAGGGCGCCGCATGCCAGGCTCGCCTGCGCCGGCATCAACCGGCCCCACACGGTGTAGCCGCCTTCGCCGTCCAGCACCTCGCCCACGCGCAGATCGCGCTTGGCCGTGGCGGTGACATCGCCGCGAAACGCGTGCGGCGCGCCGGTCGGTTCATGGCGCAGCACGGCGGACAGGACCGATACGTTCAACTCCAGCCCGATCAGATGAAACGGCTTGTACATCGCGGCATAGCGCCCCGTGCTGTCGGTCTTCAGCCCGTATTGCGCAAAGCAGGCGGCGGCGTAGTCGTTCGGCGCCTCGAGCACGACGTACACGCCCCACCGCAGGTCGCGGAACACCGGTCTGCCGTCACGCTCCAGGGAGGATACCACCTCGACCATGCCGGTGCGCTCGAGCATGCCGCCCGCCGCGCGGGGGCGCAGCACGTGCGGCAGATCATCGACGCCGCAGGGCGGAAACCCGAGGCCGCCATCCGGCACGTCGAGCCCGGTTGCGTTCGCGATCGCGGCCATCTCGATCGCGGATTTGGTGCCATCGAGGAAGGAGTTGAACATCTGCGGGTTCATTCCCGCCGCGCGCGCCGCCTCGGGTTGCAAGCCATAATGCTGCCAGACCGTGTCTGGCGTCACGCCATGATAGAGCGGCAGATATTTGGTGCCCTTGCCGGCCGCAACCACGGTAAAACCGCAGGCGCGCGCCCAATCGACCAGTTCGGCTGTCAGCGCCGGCTGGTCGCCATAGGCGAGCGAATAGACCACGCCGGCGGCCCGCGCTTCGGCCGCCAGAAGCGGGCCGGCCAGCGCGTCTGCCTCGACATTGACCATCACGATCGCACGGCCGGCGCGGATTGCGGCGCGCGCGTGCAGAATGCCGTGGGCCGGGCTGCCGGTCGCCTCGATCACCAGGTCGATGTCCGGCCGCGCGATCGCGGCCTGTGCATCGTCGGTGAATACCGTGGCCGCGATCAGGTCGTCACTCCAGCCGACGCCGGCACAGGTGCGCCGTGCGCGATCCGGCGCGAGATCGGCGATGCAGGCGACCTCGAGACCTCTGGTATGGGGCACCTGGGCGAGAAACATCGCGCCGAATTTGCCGGCCCCGATCAAGGTGACGCGAACCGGCCGCCCGGCATCGGCGCGGGCGGCGAGCAGGCGGTGCAGGTTCATCCGGCTATTCCGCGGCCACGCGGTAGGTCTGCGCCATCTGGGCCAGGGCATCGTCCCCGACCGGGTCGATCGGCGTGAAGTCGCGGTGTGCGATGAACGAAGGCCGCGTCGGCGTTCTGATCGCATTGGAAACCGCATTCAGCGTCAGATACACGATGCGGCGCGGAAATGGCGTGATGTTGCCGGCCGAACCATGCACCAGATTGCCGTGGAACATCAGCACGCCGCCGGGCTTGCCGGTCGGGGCCACAATGCCACCGGCGGCAACCAGGCGGGTGACGGTGGCATCATCCAGCGTCCAGAGCGGGTACGAGGTGGTCTCGACATCGTGCCGCGCCTCGAGGTCGCCGGCTTCGTGGCTCTTCGGCACGAGCAGGAGCGGCCCGTTGATCGGCATCACCTCGTCGAGGAACACCGAAATGTTCATCGCCTTGGGCGCGGGCATACCGTCGTCGCGCTTCCAGGTGCCGTAGTCCTGGTGCCACTGCCAGACCTCGCCGGTGAAGGCGGCTTTGGCGTTGATTTTGTATTGATGCATGTAGACCGGCTCGCCGAAGATCTGTTCGACCGGGCGGATCAGCCGCGGGTGCGCGCCGAGGACGCGAAACGCCTCGTTATAGGTATGGGCGGCGAAGGCGGTGCGGGGCGCGCCGTTGGTTTCCCGCCAGACTTCCGGCCGCTCCTGGTCGTAAATCGCCTGGGATTCGCGTTTCAGGACCTCGACTTCGGCAGGGGTGAACAATTCGGGCAGGAACAACCAGCCCTCGCGATGGAAATCCTCGATCTGCTGATCGGTCAGGTGCATCGCCGTGTCCTCCATGGTTTGATCGAACATATCTTGATCGAACGAGGTCGTGCCAGATCGCCAGTTCCCGCTCGCCAGCTCCGTCCGTCAGTGCCGGATATCGACCGCCGCGTGGCTGACGCCGGCCAGCTGTTCCATCCGGGCCCGATCGTCAGCGAGCGTCGCGGCGGCGCCGTCGTACACCACCTCGCCGTCCGAGAGGACATAGGCACGGTCGGCGAGTTCGAGGGCGAGAAAGGCGTTCTGTTCGACCAGCAGGATCGACATGCCCTCGCTCTTCATCCGGCCGACGG
>JABBOH010000059.1 GCA_019351895.1 Pseudomonadota bacterium | reverse complement strand
TGGTCTGCCGATCCGTTCCGCGCATCCGCCGCACTCCCCGCCACCGCCTGCGATAGAGAATCCGATCGGAGCCGCATCAACAAGGCCTATTTCCGCATCCTGTTAGGATGTCCAGTCCGATGGCGGGAACAGGACGTTGACGTGGCGCGAAAAGACAGCTCCAGCGCAGCGATCTAGCGGAGCTATCGACGAATAAAAGGTGCTGGATCTGCTAGCAGGAGGCAAATCGGCACGGGTCTCTTCAGCCGACACCGTTGGTTCCCAGACAGACGCTGCAACGATAGGTTCGCAACCCGTGCTTTTTGCGGAAGCCGGCAGGCCAAGAGATTCAGGGGATTGCAGGCGAGATCTAGAAGCTCTCGTATTGCACCGTCGTCATCATGCCGGCCGCCATGTGGTACAGGTTATGGCAGTGGAAGGCCCAGCGGCCCGGATTGTCTGCGTCAAAGGCGACCGTCACGGATTGCATCGGCGGCACCAGCACGGTGTCACGCACCGCGCCCGCAAACCGCCGTCCATTGAAGGCCACGACTTGGAACGGATGTCCGTGCAGGTGCATCGGGTGCGACATCATGGTGCGGTTGGTCATCAGCAGTTCCACACGCTGCCCCTTCGCCACCATCAGCGGCTTGTCGTGGCCGTAGGTGAGCCCGTTGAGCGACCAGACATAGCCCGCCATCGAACCGGTAAGGTCCACCCGATGCACGCGGTCGGCCGATTTCAGGGTCAGCGGCTTCGCCGCGCGCAAAGTCTGTTCCACAATGAAATTCAGCGGCGGCACGGAGTTGGACGCCAACTCCGTGAGTTTCGGCACCTGCCCATGTGCCGTTGCCAGCACGATCCCGGTTCGTTTGCGCTCGCCCTCCAGCCCCGCCAGTACCGGCACGACTGTCTGATCGCTGGTGAGTTGAAACTCCAGATCAAGGCGTTGGGCGATCGCGACCGGGAACACCGACCCGGTCAGCGGCTGCACCGGGCGGCCGTCGACCGCGACGAGCTTCGCCTGAACCTGGCCGAGATCGATCTGGAAATTGCTGGCGGCCGAGGCGTTGATGACGCGCAGCAACACGCGGCCGCGCGGTTCGACCCGGACCACCTCCGGATCCGCGAGGGTGCGGTCGTTGGCGAGGAAGGCATCATAGACCACGTCGTTCAGATCCAGCGCCATGCCGGCAGGTCCGGCGTCGGCGGCATGCCCGCTCGTCTGACCCATCGACATGCCGGACATTCCCGGCATGCTGCCCCCCTGGCCGCCCATCGCCATAGTCTGGTTGGCTGCCATCCCCATCGTCTGGTCCATGCTCGTCCCACTCATCGAGGCGGTGGCATGGCGCAGACTGGCAAAGATTTCCGCAGGCGACTTGAACGAGAAATCATGCAGCAGAAGCACAACCTCCTGCCGATCCACAGCTTTGCGCTCGCGGATGATGAGCGGCGCGCTCATGAGCGCCTGCTCCTGCAAACCCTGATGCGAATGCATCCAGAATGTACCGCTGAAGTTCAGGGGGAAGTCGTAATCCGCGGTTCCGCCTGCGGCCACCGGCGGCCCGGAGATGCCGGGTACGCCATCCTGCTGGTAGGGCGGGGTCAGACCATGCCAGTGGACCAAGGTCTCCTTGCCGATGTCGTTGCGCAGCGTCACCAGGAACGGTTTGCCGACCTCCGTATAAAGGCCGGGCGTGCCGTCAGGCTGGGTGATGCCGAACACCGTTGCCGCCCGACCGTTTACCTCGAGCGTGCGACGGCCGGCGGTCAGAATGGTGGGGCTGGCGCTCGCGCCGGCGGCCCATGATGGCATCGGCGCCGCAAATCCGGCGAGCGTGCCGCCGGCTGCGGTCAGCAGCAGGCTGCGGCGGCTTATGGCAAGTGACATGGTTAGCGTTCCCTCAGATATTTTATCAGCGCCACGCTCGCGAGCAGGAGCACGACGATGGCGAGCAGCCAGACCAGCTCCATGCCGGCCATCATCGCACCAATGCCGCCATGCATCACGACGCAACCCTCCCGCGTGAGGCAGCATCGGCACTCTCCTCCAAATCCTCCAGGATCGGGCACTCCGGGCGATGATCGCCCTGACATGCGTCGGCGAGATCCCGCAGAGTGTCGGCCATCGCGGTCAGTTCGGCGATCCTGCGGCGCAGGTCGGCCACGTGCTCCAGCGCGATCCGCTTCACGTCTCGACTGGCTCGGTTGCGGTCCTGCCAGAGGCTCACCAACAGCTTGATGCGCTGCATCGATAGGCCGAACTCTCGCGCCCGGCCGATGAAGCGCAGAGTGTTCAGGTCGGTCGGTGAGTATTGCCTGTAGCCGGCCTCGGTGCGGCCGACCGCGGGGATCAGGCCCACGCTCTCGTAGTAGCGGATCATCTTTGCCGACACGCCGGAAGCGCGAGCGGCTTCCCCGATGTTCATGACACGTCTTCCCTCGCGCGCGGACGCCAGCCGCGTAGAAGCAATGCATTGGTCACTACGCTGACGCTGCTGAGCGCCATGGCGGCCCCCGCAAGAACCGGGCTGAGCAAGCCGAAGGCCGCGAGAGGAATGCCCACGGCATTGTAGGCGAAGGCCCAGAACAAGCCCTGGCGAATTTTGCGCCAGGTCTGCCGCGAGATATCGATCGCTCCCGCCACCAAAGCCGGATCGCCCCGCATCAGTGTGATCCCGGCCGTGTGCATCGCCACATCCGTCCCGGTCGCCATTGCGATGCCGATATCGGCGGCGGCCAGAGCGGGCGCGTCGTTGATGCCGTCGCCGACCATGGCGACGACATGCCCCTGTTGCCGCAGCCTAGCGATCGCGGCGGCCTTGCCGTCCGGAAGCACCTCGGCGAAGACCTCGTCGATGCCGAGCGACGCGGCGACCGAGGCGGCTGCCCCCTTGCCATCGCCGGTGAGCATGATCGTTCTCACATGCTGCCGTCGCAGATCAGACACCGCCGCGCGGGACGCCGGCTTCAGCCTATCGCCGAAGGCGATCAGGCCCAGCAGGCGCGGCGGCACAGAGGCCTCGGCCAGCCAGGACACCGTCCGGCCGCTCGTTGTCAGGGCCATGGCCTCGGCGTCGAGTTCGGCAGAGGCGAGGCCGTTCTCCTCAAGTAAGCGGAGATTGCCGAAGAGGAGACCTCGCCCTTCGACCCGGGCCGAAACGCCCCGGCCGGCCAAGGACCGGAAGTCATCGGCATGGGGCGGCCGCACACTGTCTTCCGTAACCCGGCTGCGCACGGCGGCGGCCAGCGGGTGCTCGCTGCCGGCTTGCAGCGACCCGGCGAGCCGCAACACCTCCGAGGCATCGACCCCCCGGACCGGCACGATGTCGGTCACGCGCGGCCGGCCTTCGGTCAGGGTGCCGGTCTTGTCGAAGGCTACCGCCGTCACCGCATGGGCGCGCTCCAGTGCCTCGGCGTCCTTGATCAGAATGCCATGCCGCGCCGCAGCCCCGGTGCCCACCATGATGGCGGTCGGCGTCGCCAGACCCAGTGCGCAGGGACAGGCGATGACCATCACTGCCACGGCGTTCAGCAAAGCTTGCGTAGGGTCGCCGGTCACAGCCCACCAGGCCACGAACGTAAGCAACGCCACGCCGAGCACGACGGGGACGAAGACTGCGCTCACACGGTCCACCAGGCGCTGGATCGGCGCCTTCGAGGCCTGCGCTCCTTCCACGAGCCGGACGATGCGGGCGAGCGTGGTCTCGGCGCCGATGGCGGTCGTCTCCAGGATCAGCTGCCCATCGACATTGATCGAGCCGCCCGTCACCTGGGCGCCGACCATCTTTTCCATCGGCAGACTCTCGCCGGTCAGCATGGACTCGTCCACGCTGCCGCCGCCTTCGATGACGCGCCCATCGACTGGGATGCGCTCACCGGGCCGCATCACCACCACGTCTCCCACCCGCACCGAGGCGAGCGGCGCCTCGATCTCGGCGTTGCCGCGGCGCAACCGCGCCGTGGCGGGCCGCAAGTCGCTGAGCGCGCGGATCGCCGACGCAGTCTGCCCTTTGGCGCGGCTCTCCATCCATTTTCCGAACAGGATGAAGGTCACTATCAACGCGGAACTTTCGAAATACAGCGCCTGCGCTTGGCCCGGCGGCGTGACCAGCAACTCGAACACGCTGAGGCCCCAGGCCGCGGTGGTGCCGAGTGCGACCAGCAGGTCCATGTTGCCCGCTCCCGCCCGCACCGCCTTCCAACCGGCGACATAGAACCGCGCGCCGAGCCAGAACTGCACCGGCGTCGCCAGCGCGAACTGGAACCAGCCGGGCAGCATCCAGCGGGCGTCGAACAGATGGACGACCATCCCGGCCAGCAGCGGCGCCGACAGCGCGGCGGCCGCGCCCAAGCGCACCAGGTCGCGCTGTCCCCGGGCCGCGGCGGCTGCGCCGGCATCTTGGGTCACCCCGGCCGAGCCGGCTTCGTATCCGGCGTCCCCGACCGCGGCTACGAGCTGTTCGATCGTGACGGCACCCTGAACCGCCTGCACCCGGGCTTGCTCGGTCGCGAGGTTCACCTCCGCGCCGACCACGCCCGGCACTCGCAGCAGCGCCCGTTCCACCCGGTTTACGCAGGAGGCGCAGGTCATGCCCCCGATCACCAGGTCGAAGGCGGCCAGCGACGCGCCGTAGCCGGCGGCCTGCACCGCCGCGATGACGGCCTGAGAGTCGGCCGCCCCTGCGAAGGCGACATGGGCCCGCTCGGTGGCGAAATTGACCGTCGCGTCGACGACATCGGGTAGGCGCTTCAACGCCCGTTCCACCCGGCCGGCGCAGGAGGCGCAGGTCATGCCCTCGATGCCGACATCGATCTCCGTGGCGGCCACGCGGGCCTGATCCTGGGCAACAAGGGTGTCCATCTGCGCCTCCATCGACGTTCGATGCCCCTCACGTGGGGCTTCCCCTTATGGGAAGGTCAAGGGAAAAGCTGCAAAGTTGTCAAAGCTTCGGTCACTGTCTCCTGAACCTGCCGCCGACCCGTTGACCTTCCCATATTGGAAGCTCCATCTCTCGATCGAGCTATGGAGGAGAAGGCTAATGCTTCGGTTGAAAGTCTCTGGAATGACGTGTGGGCATTGCGTCGCTGCGGTCACCAAGGCCGTGGAGGCTGTTCCTGCCGTAGACGCGGTGAGCGTCGATCTTGGACGGGGCGAGGTGCGTGTTAAAGGCGCACCGGATGAGGCGGCTGTGCGCGCGGTCATCGCCAATGCCGGGTATGAAGTCCAGTCCGCTGCTTGATGCCGGTCGGGCCCGAATGACAGTCGGTTCCGGGGCATCTGAATTCGCTGTCTGCGCGCCGCTCAAGCCTTCCGAACGATTGAGTTTCGATGATTCCGTCCTGGCTCCACGACCTGTCGATCGCCTACCTGCTGTTGGGAGGTCTGTGCGCGGCAATTGTCGCGGTCGATGTTTCGCGCCATCCCCAGCATATGTGGATCATGAACGTCGTCTGGCCGGTGACGGCGCTCTTCGGGACAGTGTGGATCGTCTGGCAGTACTTCGTCTATGGTCGGCTCGCGACGCATGAAAAGATGCACGCGGCCATGCAACGGAAGCAGGAGCCGCCCAACAAGCGTGAGACGCCGTTTCCCGTCGTGGTCGCTAATGGTGCCCTGCATTGCGGCAGCGGCTGCACGCTGGGCGATATCGTTGCCGAGTGGCTGGTGTTCGCGGTGCCCACGATCGCAGTCTGGTTTGGCTACAAAGGCCTGTTCGGTGACAAAATCTTTGCTGTCTGGATCGTGGACTACATCTTCGCCTACGCCTTCGGCATCTTCTTTCAGTATTTTACCATAGCGCCGATGCGCGGCCTGTCCTTCGGACCAGGCTTGGCGGCCGCGATCAAGGCAGACACGCTCTCGCTGACGGCTTGGCAGGTCGGGATGTACGGCTTCATGGCCTTCGCATACTTCTACCTGTTCCGGACTGTCCTTGGCACGCCGTTGCAGACGAACATGGTCGAGTTTTGGTTCATGATGCAGATTGCCATGATCTTTGGCTTCATCACCGCCTATCCAGTGAACTGGTGGTTGATTAAATCGGGCATCAAGGAACGCATGTGACAGGCAAGGCAAACCCAACAATGAAGCTGGAGTTGACGGCTTGCTGAAGTGCAAAGCGAAGGGTGGGCACTTTGCCGCGCCGCTGAGCCCCAGTCCGAAGAAACAGGCTCCGGCCTACGACGCCTGAATAGGCAAAGTGAGATCCAATGAGTACAAACCTACCTTCGGGCCGTTGGCATCAAGTACTGCTAGGCGTGCAGCCGCGGAGGCTGGCCGCTCGCATGGCTCTTCTGACCGCCCTGTTGGCTACAGCCTGCTCAGGGCCGCCTCCACTGCAAAATGCCGAAGTCCGGGGTGTCGGCACGCCGGGAGTATCTACGTATCTCGGCAGCAATCAAGCAACCAGCCTGCAAGCTCTGCTGGACCGTTGTCGGGCGGTTCCGGCCCAAAGCGGCGACGCGTCGGGTGATCGTGGTTTGGGTGCGGCTTGCAGCCAGCTTCACCGGACGCTGCATAATCAACCCGGCAACACCATGACGCCCAGCGCCGAGCCGTAGCGGGTCAGTACCACAAGCGAAGGCCGAAGACGAAGCGGAGGTCGTTCAGGCAGCGGCACGTCCATCTCAAAAATGGCCATTCATTCCGATGCATCTGCTGCAGGCCCAAGGCGGTGTGTTGGTTGGGTGAGACAGACCAAGGCGATGCGGAACCGGACACTTTCAACAGGTAGGCGGGTAATCATATGAGTTTCTTCAAGCGACTTGGACAACTTGTCGCAGCCAGGGGCGATGCCGTACTCGACGCGGCGGAGGTCCCAGCGCAGACCTTCGATCATGCCTACAACAAGATGCTCGACACGCTGACGGACCTTCGCCGGGCTATCGTTGAAGTGATTACCGCCAGGAAGCAGATCGAGCAGCAGATCAACGGCCTCACCGAGCAGAACGGCCGCATCGACCAACAGGCGCGGCAGGCTTTGCTTCAGGGCAACGAGACCCTGGCGCAGCAAGCGTTGCTGAAGCGGCCGCCGCTACAGGCACAGATCGCGGCGCTCAACGGCCAAAGGCAGCAGATGGTCGACAAAGGCTCCAGCCTCGAGCTGGCGGCCCAGCGCCTTGCCGCACGAATCCAGGCATTCCGGAGCGAGAAGGAAACCCTGTCCGCGACATCGACCGCCAGCGCGGCCCAGGTCAAGGTGTCGGCTTCCCTGGCTGGGGTGGGAGAGGAAATGGGCAGCATCAACGCCGCCATGGAGCGTGCCCGGATGAAGATAGCCCGGCAATCCGCCCGGGCCGCGGCGCTCGACGAGGTGGTGGGGCAGATCGATTTCAACACCGGAATGCCGATCGATCCCGTGCAGCTGCAACTCGATCAGGCGTCGGCGCAGGCGTCCATAGCCGGCGACCTCGACCGGCTGAAGGGGCAGCTCGGCCTGCCGAGCTCGCAACCGCCCATCCAGCTGACCAGCCAGCCGGTGCCCAACGCCAAGGGACGCACAGGAGAGGCATCATGATCGTCCGCACCATCGGCCAAGGTCAGTGCGAGATTCCCGACCGCGAGCATGCCAAACTGGACCAACTCGACAAGGCCCTGATGACGGCCATTGAGGCCCATGATGACATAGCCTACGCCCGGGCGCTGGCCGACTTGCATCATGTCGTCGCAGCACATGGCGTCCCCACACCGGACCATCATTTTGGTCCCTCCGACGTTATCCTGCCGGATGCCGATACGACACTCGACGAGGCGGTGGCGCTGGTTCGGCATGGCGATCTGTCCTTGCACGAGCCGAAGTAGCTGGAAATGAGCGCACACCCGATCGCACCGCCCAGCATTCTGACACGGATGCGAGCCTTGGTCACCGCGGAGGTCTCGGCCGATACCTTGGAATCGTATCGCAGCGCCGGGGGCGCGGCCTACAAGTTGTTTATAGACGCCGAGCGGCGCCGCGACGAACTTGTCGCGGCAGGCAAAACGCCGTGGACCATGAGCGCGGCCGAGCGCAGCTTCCTGGCTTCAGCCTGGGTGGCGTTCGCCTTGCAAACGATCGGAGATGCTTTCCTTCAGGCCGATTATGAGGCCGATCCGGGCACGGTCGGTTTTGTGCCCGCGATCACAGCGCAGCAGGCGGGCCTGTTTTACAACGAGGTGGCGGACTGGCTGGGCTTCGCCGCCAAGGCCGAAAGCGACGAGCGTTTCCGTCTTCCCGTCCACATGCCGTTCGACCTGCCAGCCTTTGTCGAAGTTGAGCCATGTCCGTCTGCGCACCTCCTTGCGATGCTGGCGGCTGGGCGCAAGGTCGTGGAGCATGCCGGCATCGCGGTCGCGGATTGCGCCCGCTCGGTGAAGGGCGGCGGCCACGACCAGGAGGTGGCCACCTTGAAGGGGCGGATGGCGGCGATCTCAGCGTCGCACGACTATGCGCAAAGCATGCATCGTGATGGTGTCGCGTCCAATGAGGTTCACGAGATAATTGAAACGACGATCAAGACGGTGATTATGGATGCGTTCCGTATCGGCCAGATCGCGGTGATGCCGGAGGCCGACATCCAGGCGGCGCCATCCTCGCCCTGGGCGGCGCCCGCTTCCCGGCCCAGCCTGCCCTTGCCTGGCCAGCCAGGGTTCGACCGTTTCTGTCTGACCGATCCCCACGCCCTGGGCCAGTTCGTGGGCGACGCCAAGGCTCGTCGAGCGGTGGACGATCTCTGGGCGCATGACCCGTCGCCGCAGCAGACGCTGGCTCTGCACGAGCAGATCCTGGCTGCGTTGGCGCGCGGCGACATCGAGTACAGCAAGGGGAGAACGGGGCGGATCGGCAGTTACTACTGCTGCCCTTGGTCGGCGATCTACCATGTCAACCGCCCGATCGTGATCGGCTGGTACCGGCTCGAGTACGGCCAGGAGTTCACCTACGACGTATCGGCTGAGGACATGGCCAGGGGCGGAGCATTCAAGCGAGATATTCTGGTTGGCTCGTTTTCCAGCACGTCGAAAACGGATTACTGTGATGACACCTAGAAAACGGCGCCGAGCGCCGAGCCTTAATAGGTTAGTACCACAAGCGAAGGCCGAAGACGAAGCGAACATCATTCACGCGGCCATCCTGCTCGCGTGTGAGGCCCGCCGTGCCACCGAAGAAGCGCTGGTATGCAACACCAATGTATGGGGCAAATTTACGGGTGATCTCATAGCGCAGCCGCAGACCCGCGTCGATGTCAGATAAGCCAGAACCGACGCCCTGACCACGATCCTCCTTGGTATACCAGTTAGTTTCGAATTGGGGCTGCAAGACCAGCCGCTGGGTCAGGTAAAGGTCGTAGAAGGCATTAGTGCGAAGAGCATAATGCCCATCATTACTAGCATAGACCGTTGCCTCGACGTTCCAGAAGTCGATCGCCAGGCCCTGGATGCCCAGCGCCGTCCATGCCCTGCCTGTGCCGGAATCAAGATCATACCGCATGCCGGCCTGCACATCGAAATAGCGACTGATCGGGCGATCGTAGAGTAGCTCCTGATCGCCGTCCGACACTTTCCCGTTGCCGTCGGCGTTGTCGCGGCCCTCCGATTTCAGCCAAATGCGGTTCCAGTCGGTACCTGCCCACGCCTCGCCGTCCCAGCGAAAATAGTTGCCACCACCGACGCGGCCCTCGAACTGGTTTAGGACCCCATGGATGTAAACTCGCTCGTCCTGAATCGGGTTGCCGTACGGTGCCGCTCCATTCAGCGTATCGGATGAGAGGCCGGTGCCGATCACCTGCGCTTTGGCCGGCACGGCTGCGAAAGCTAGAACGACGGTGTACGCCGTCAGCCCGCGCAAGGATATGAGCGTCACGCTGGCAGCACGCGCAGGACGCGGAACATGCCGGCCTCGAAGTGGTAGAGAATGTGGCAGTGCAGCGGCCATTGCCCGGTCGCCAAGGTCGTCACGAGTAAGCTTACATCCTCCGCCGGCTTCACATTGATCGTGTGCAGATAGGGTCTGTGCTCGCCGCCCCCGTTCTCCAGCTCCATCCACATGCCATGCAGATGGATCGGATGGCTCATCATGGTATCGTTGATGAAGCGCAGGCGAAAGCGCTCACCAAGCTTCACGTCGATCGGCCCGACCTCGCTGAATTTCTTGCCGTCGAACCCCCAGATGAACCGCTGCATGTTGCCTGTGAGGTGCAGGAGGATCTCCCGTGTCGGAGGTCGCGGATCGACACCGGGATTGACCGACCGTAGCTCCGCAAGCGTCAGCACCCGGCGGCCGAGTAGATTGAGTCCGTCGCCAGGCAAGTCGAGCCGTGTCGACACCATCTTGGCGTTCGACTGCACCTCCACACCCATCGCCGGGTTATCTGGCGTGTTCGGGTGCATCGGCTGCTCACCAACGCGATCGGCCGTCGAGACTTTCGGAGCCATTTTGCCCATGATGCCACCGATCCGGGTGTCGTCCGGGTAGGAGGCCCCGATCTCCTTGGGCATCATGCGCATGCCCATGTCGCCCATGCTGCGAAGCGGACGCGGGTCCATCGCCGGGACTGGCGCTTCCATGCCCATATGCGGCGCTAACGTTCCACGCGCATAGCCGCTGCGTTCCACGTCCTGGGCAAAGATCGTGTAGGCGCGGTTCTCCCGTGGTTCGACGATCACGTCATAGGTTTCGGCCACGCCGATACGCAGTTCGTCCACCCGGACAGGCTGCACGTCGTTGCCGTCGACATGGACCACCTCCATGGTCAGACCCGGAATGCGGATGTCATAGTAGGTGATGGCGGAGGCGTTTATGAAGCGCAGCCGGACGCGCTCCCCAGGCTTGAACAGCGCCGTCCAGTTGGCGGCCGGCGGCGCGCCGTTCATCAGATAGGTGTAGAGCGCTCCCGTCGGCTCGGCGAGGCCGGACGGGTCCATGCGCATTTGGCCCCAGCTCAGGCGCTCTTTGATCGTCATGCCAAGCCCGCTCTGTTCGGCATCAGAGATGAAAGTGCCGAGCGTGCGGCGGCGGTAATTGTAGTAGTCGGGGTTCTGCTTGAGTTCGCTCGCGATGACTAGCGGATCGCCATCCATCCAGTCGTCGAGGACGATCGGGTAGTCACGGTCGACCTTGATTAGCGGCTCGCCATCCGGCTCGATCACGAGAGCGCCGATCAGGCCCTTCTGCTCCTGATAACCCATGTGGCTATGATACCAGTAGGTACCGCTCTGTACGACGGGAAAGCGATACGTGAAGGTCTCGCCAGGTCTGATACCCGGAAACTCGATGCCCGGAACACCATCCATTGGATTAGGAAGAATGATCCCGTGCCAATGAATGCCGGTTGTCACAGGGAGGTTGTTGGTGACGTTCAACGTGACGACATCGCCCTCCCGCCAATGCAGCACCGGACCTGGTACGCCGCCGTTGATGCCGTATGCCCAGGATGGCGTTCCGGTCTTATTGACCATCAGGCGATCGAGGCGGAGGTCAAATCGATTGCCGGACAGTACTGACGGTTGGCTCATGCCGGTGAGTGCGGACGCGGATGCCGTCGACGATCGGAGGCCGATTGCTGCTGTCGTGCCCAGTGCTGCGGTTCCCTCGATGAAACGGCGGCGACCAATGATGGGCAAGGAGTGTTGTTCTGTCACAGACCGGTTTCTCCGCGCTTTGGTGCTTCTGTCCGTAACTACTGTTATTGGCAGCCATCCCACACTGGAAGGTCAAGGCAACGACGGGTCACAACATCGTGCCATCGAGTAGGTGTAGCGAACTGCGATCACCGTGGGGCGACACCGATGTCGCAAGATCGTTGGAGACGGCTCCAGCGCCGGGCAGCGATGGCCCGTTCCACACGGCGCCACGAGGCCCCCGCAGCTCATGCCGCTCACTCCCAGGTCGAATTTGATCGGCCGAGCACTCCCGTGGCCTGCCCGCCAAGATGGGGCTTTCTATGGTGAGAAGGTCAAGCGCGGAACATGGCTTGACCTTCCCATAATGGAAGGCTGCAAGCTGTCTATCTCAAAGGAGATCCGCGATGCAGACATTTAAGGTCGAAGGCATGACCTGCGCCCATTGCGAGCGCGCTGTCACCGACGCCATCCACAGCGTCGACAATGGCGCGCAAGTCAATGTCGACTTGGCGGCCGGGACCGTCGGCACCAACAGCCAGGTGAGGCCGGACCTGCTGATCGAAGCGATCAGCGCAGAAGGCTACAAGGCTCAGTCGCTCGCGGCGCAAGGCTGACTGGCAGGGGCCTCCGGCGCCATGGGCCATGGGAGCTTCTTCGGCAGCATTGGGACGGCCCTGTCCATGGCGTTCGCGATGGGCTGGGAGATCCTGTGGGCGCTGGTACTCGGCTTCACGCTCTCGGGCGTGGTGCAGGCGGTGGTGACCAAGGGCGAGATGGTCCGCCTGCTGCCGAACGCCCAGCCCCGCAGCATCTTGCTCGCGAGCGGGCTGGGCGCAGCCTCGTCCTCCTGCTCTTATGCCGCGGTGGCGCTGGCCCGCTCGATCTTCCGCAAAGGTGGCGACTTCACCGCAGCGATGGTGTTCCAGTTCGCCTCCACCAACCTGGTGCTAGAGCTCGGCGTCATTCTCGCCGTGCTGATGGGGTGGCAGTTCACCGCCGCCGAGTTTACCGGCGGGCCGGTGATGATCGTGCTGCTCGTCCTGCTGCTCCGTGCGACGCTGCGGCCGCGATTAGTGGAAGCGGCCCGCGCGCAGGCTGATCGTGGCATGGCCGGGCGCATGGAGGGCCACGCGGCAATGGACATGTCGCTATCGGGCGGCTCGATCGCCTCACGCGCGCTCTCGCCACGCGGCTTCACTGCGATCAGCCATTTCTACGTCATGGATTGGGCAAGCATTTGGCAGGACATCGCGCTTGGATTGCTGATCTCGGGCGCACTCGCCGCCTGGGTTCCGCAGGGATTCTGGGCCGCGCTATTCCTGACGCATGACCCGGTCTGGTCCAAGATCGTGGGTCCGCTGATCGGTCCACTGGTCGCCGTGCTGTCCTTCGTCTGCTCGGTCGGCAACGTGCCGCTCGCCGCGGTGCTTTGGAATGGCGGCATCAGCTTCGGTGGCGTGGTCGCGTTCCTGTTCGCTGACCTCATCATCCTACCAATCATCAACATCTACCGCCGATACTACGGCAACCGCATGGCGGCCCTACTGTTCGGCCTGTTCTACGTCGCCATGGCGGGCGCCGGATACGTGGTCGAAATCGTGTTTGGCCTGCTTGGCCTCATCCCGGCCAGAGGAGGCGCTCGTGTGCTGGAGGCGGGGGTGACATGGAATTACACGACCGTGCTCAACATCCTGTTTCTCGCACTCTCAGCGGTGCTGGTCTGGCGCTTCCTGCGCACCGGCGGCCCGAAGATGCTGCGCATGATGTCAGCGCCGATGAATGAACCTGCCGGACGGGCGCATCACCATGACGGCTAACGCGTATCCGTTATGTCCTAGCAATCGCATCCATCTTTGTGTTTCCGAGGGTCATAGCCAATGCCCTTCGAGGCACCGGTACCTGCTGGCCGCTACCGCCGGGGCGCTCGGCACCATGGTCGCATGGCCGACGTGCCCGGCCCAAGCGGCCACGACGCCGCTCATCCTCACCGTCGGCCAGCGCACACTCGACATTAAAGGGCGCGTGGCCTTCCGTGTGAGGCATCACGCAAGCGGACGGTACGCACGGCCTGACGGCACGCCGTTCGAAGTGATGCTGCGCAATGATGACGCCGACAACTCCGGGGTGCTGGGCCTTCCACGGTGACAACCTCTACCACATGGAAGCTGGCATGATGACGACCAGGCAGATACGAGAACTTCTGACGGCACGATCCGACGTAGAACTCCATACGAAAGCTCGAGCGCTGCCGCCGATCCGCCAGCCACAGGCTAGCCGATGACACGCGGGATGCTTGATTGCTTGATCATCGGGGGCGGACCGGCGGGACTGACAGCCGCCATCTATCTAGCCCGCTTCAGGCGTCGACTTTCGGTGGTAGACAGCGGCGATAGTCGCGCCCGCTTGATACCGATCTCGCATAACCTCGCGGGCTTCCCAGACGGAATTCCCGGTGATGAACTGCTGGAGCGCATGAGAGCGCAGGCGCAGCGCTACGGCGTCGCTCTCACGCCGGGCACGATCACCGGCCTGCAGCAGGATGAGCGCGGGTCGTTCATGGCGGAGATGGCGAACGGAAGCCAGATCGTGGCACGAACTGTCCTTCTGGCCACTGGGGTCGCCGACCGCCATCCCGATTTGCCCGATTTGCTCGGGGCGATCCAGCGCGGCCTCATTCGTTATTGCGGGATCTGCGACGGCTACGAGTCCACAGGCAAGAATATCGCCGTTCTCGGTCGCGGATGCAGCGGCCTCGGTGAGGCGATCTTCATGCGGACCTACTGCTCGGACATTACGCTCTTCTCGATGGACACTCCTCTTGAGCTGCCCGGGGAGGATGGTCGCAGGGCAAAGGCGGCTGGGATCGGGTTCGTCACGGCCCCTGTTGTTAGCCTCGCGGTAGAGGGCGATATGGTGCGTCTTAACACGGCGGAGGGACAGAAATTATTTTTCCAGACCGCGTATGTGGAGATGGGCAGCGAGGCACGTTCCGACCTGCTCAGGCCGCTGGGTACAAAGCTCAACGAGTTGGGCTGCGTGCTCACAGACGACCATCAGCACACATCCACCGATGGCCTGTTTGCGGCGGGCGACGTGGTCCGTAGCCTGGATCAAATTAGTGTCGCCATGGGTCAAGCCGCGATTGCAGCGACCGCGATCCACAATCGGTTGCGGAGCAGCGAAACGACGGTTTGAACAGCAAGCGACAGGAGCCGTGAACCATCGATGTCGATTGGGCATCCGCGACCGTCGCACGTGTATATCACCCAGCTGCCCCTGCAGAGGAGCTGACTTGACTGACACCGAACGACTTATCGCCGAGCTTGCTGCCAGCCTCGAGCCTGTCCGTCCTCTGCGGCCGCCGATGTTGCGCGCGCTGCTCTGGCTCATGGCCGAAGCCTCGCTATTCCTTGCTGTTGCACTCGTTCACGGGTTCCGGCCTGATCTCTCGACTCAGTTTGATAATCCCCATTTCGTGGCTGAGTGGAGTGCCGCTCTTCTGACGGCGCTCGTCACTGGCATCGCAGCTTTCCATGTCAGTATTCCGGGACGGGAGTCTTGGTGGGTTGCTATTTCGGTCGCGGCAATCGCTATTTGGATTCTCAGCCTCATGTCGGGTGTCGTCGCCGAATTCCGTGCGTTGGGACCTGACGGAATTGTCATGCGCACGAGTTGGACATGCGTGGAGTTCCTGGCGGTGGCCGGCCTCCTGACCATTGTGGGGACGATGTTCCTGGTCCGCACAGGCTCAGTTACCAACCCCGTTGCGACCGTCATGCTGACCGGGATTTCGGTGACGGCCCTCGCTTCTTGGGACCTAGAACTCTTCCACAAACTGGACACGTCGACAGAGCTCCTCGTCTGGCACCTGAGCACGATCGCTGCCATTCTTGCGGTTACCAGAGCGGGTGGTCCACGTCTGCTCATGCATATGGCGACCGTAGGGCCCGGGCGCCGCATTCCACCAACTTAGGTGGGAGCGCGCGTCTGCATGAGGAGGAGGCACGCCGGGATCAGGACACGATCTCCGGATTGAAACCGCCCGAAAGCCGCCGCGATTTCCGCCTGATCTCATTCATCATGGCCTCCTGGGGCTCCCGCTCTGTGATGAGTACGCCGACGGCCTTGAACACGGCGCGCGCAAGGCGGGCGCAGGCCGGACGGCTCGCACAACGGCAGCACCGCCTCGAAGCTGGCGAGCAGGCGGCGAATTCCGGGCCACTGGTTGTTGTCCGAGACCGAGCGCGAGGCGCTGCGGGCTGTCTCGCAAGGCAGAATTAGGACCTCTACGGAGCATAGACAGTGTGACGGCTTACGTGACAGCATATGAGGCGACTGCGGTCCTCCGCGGCGCTGTCACGTATTCGGTCGTATATGGAGCAGAGATGAGGCGTGCGCGGTGCTGATCGGCTACATGCGCGTGAGCAAGTCGGACGCCACCCAAGCGCTCGACCTACAGCGCGACGCGCTGCTTGCCGCCGACGTGGACGCACGGCACCTCTACGAGGACCACGCTTCTGGCAAGCGCGATGACCGGCCCGGGCTGGAGGCTTGCATCAAGGCGGTTCGCGCGGGCGACACCCTGGTCGCATGGAAGCTCGACCGCATCGGCCGCGATCTGCGGCACCTGGTCAACCTCGTGCACGAGCTGACTGGGCGTGGTGTCGGCCTGAAGGTTCTGGCCGGCGAGGGCGCTAACCTGGACACCACGACCCCAAACGGCCGTTTAGTGTTCGGCATCTTCGCAGCTCTTGCCGAGTTCGAGCGTGAGCTGATTGTCGAGCGCACCTGCGCCGGCCTGGCATCCGCACGAGCCCGGGGCCGCAACGGCGGGAGGCCGTTTAAGATGACCGCTGCCAAGCTCCGCCTGGCCCAGGCCGGCATGGGCCGGCAGGACACCAAGGTGGGCGACCTGTGCCGTGAGCTCGGCGTCACGCGCCAGACACTCTACCGCCACGTGGACCCGAGCGGCGCACTGCGACCAGATGGGGAAAAACTGCTCGGGCACGCTGCGCGACGCCCATCATCGAACGCTCGATCTGCTCCGATATCAGCATGATCACACCGGCGCATCCGAGTGGGGCAGAGGCATCCAGCACGGCGATCCCGGAGATTGAACGCCTTCGTCGGCGTGAGGCAGAGCTGGAAGCGGAGATTGCCCGCTTGAGGGTGGATGCGGGCGCGGCCAGTGATGCTCGTAACCATTATC
>JABBOH010000139.1 GCA_019351895.1 Pseudomonadota bacterium | reverse complement strand
TCGTGGGACCGACCGGCGCCGGCAAGAGCGTGCTGCTGGCGCTGATGGCGCTCCAGTTCCGCCGCTATGCGCACGCCCAAATATTCGCTTTCGATTTCGGCGGTTCTATCCGCGCCGCCGCATTGTCGATGGGCGGTGACTGGCACGACCTCGGCGGCGCGTTGGCCGATGACATCACCGAACCCGTCGCCCTCCAGCCGCTGTCGCAGATCGACGATGCAGGCGACCGTGCCTGGGCGGCGGATTGGGTTGCGGCGCTGTTGGCCCGCGAGTCGGTCACGGTCACCCCGGAACTGAAGGAGCATTTATGGTCCGCGCTGACTTCGCTCGCCTCCGCGCCGGTGGCGGAACGGACGATCACGGGCCTCTCCGTCCTGTTGCAGTCCAACGCGCTGAAGCAGGCGTTGCAGCCCTATACGCTAAACGGCCTGATCGGCGCGGGGGCGGCGCCCGCCGTGCTGTCCTACCTGTTCCACCGCATCGAGGATCGTTTCGACGGCCGGCCCACGCTGCTCATCATCGACGAGGGATGGCTCGCACTCGACGACAAAGGGTTCGCCGGCCAGTTGCGCGAGTGGCTGAAGACGCTGCGGAAGAAGAATGCGAGCGTCATCTTCGCGACCCAATCGCTGGCGGATATCGACGGCAGCGCCATCGCGCCGGCGATTATCGAAAGCTGCCCGACGCGGCTTTTCCTGCCGAATGAACGCGCGCTCGAACCGCAGATCGCGACCATCTATCGCCGCTTTGGACTGAACGATCGGCAGATCGAGATCCTCAGCCGCTCGACACCCAAGCGCGACTATTACTGCCAATCGCGGCGCGGCAATCGCCTGTTCGAACTGGGCCTCTCCGAAGTGGCACTCGCCTTCACCGCCGCGTCCTCAAAAACCGATCAGGCGGCCATCGCAACCCTTATGGCCGAGACTGGCACAGCCGGTTTCGCCGCAGCGTGGCTGCGGTCCAAAGGGCTGCATTGGGCGGCCGACATGCTCACTGAGAATCCGGAGGTATCGTCATGAGCAGTCATCGTTTTCGCGCAGCGCTCGCCGCTGGCGTTGCAGTGCTCACGCTCGCCACGGCGAGTGGCCCGGCGCGGGCCCAATGGATCGTCTATGATCCGACCAATTTCTCCCAGAATGTGCTGACCGCTGCTCGCGAGCTGCAGCAGGTCAACCAAAATATCCAAAGCCTGGAGAACCAGGCCACCATGCTGATCAACCAGGCCAAGAACCTGGCGAGTCTGCCATATTCGTCGCTGGCCCAGCTTGAAGCGTCGATCCAGCGCACTGAGCAACTGCTCATGCAGGCGCAGAATATCTCTTACAGTGTCACGACCATCGACCAGGCGTTCACGCAGGTCTATCCGCAGAGCTATTCGGGATCGACATCCAGCCCCCAAATGCTCGCAGATGCGCAAACGCGCTGGCAGAACGCGCGAGCTGGCTATCAGGATTCGATGAACGTCCAGGCGGGCGTCGTGCAGAACCTCCAGAACGCGCAGACACAAATCAGCGCGCTGGTGTCTTCCAGCCAGTCGGCGAGCGGCGCGCTTCAGGCCACGCAGTCCGGCAACCAGATCATGGGCCTTGCGGCGCAGCAGCTCGCCGATCTCACCGGTGTCATCGCTGCGATGGCGCGCGCGCAAAGCCTCGACAATGCCGGGAGGCTGGAGAGCGAGGCGCAGGGTCAGCAGCAGATGCAGAACTTCCTGAATTACGGCGCCGGCTATCAGCCAGGCAATGCGCAGATGTTCCACTGATGCGCGGCCGGCTTCTCAATTTTCCCGCAATCGGCCGTGCGGCGGGATGCCTGCTGGTTGCCGCGGCGATTATCGCGGCGGCTGTGCAGTTTCATCGCAATGGCGCGCCACGGCCTTTGCCAACATCTTCGGCGTCATCTCGTCCCGATCCATTGGGGGCAGCTATGGCACGTTGCCAGGCGCTCGGCATGGCGGCGGAGAACGATGTAGTCTGCCAAGCGACCTGGGCCGAAAACCGCCGCCGCTTTTTCAATGATTCGCCGACGCCGGAGGCTCGGTAATCGCAATGGGCGGCACCGGCGTCATCGATGGGTTCCTCGCGACCTTCACGCAATATATCGATTCCGGCTTCGGTCTGGTGCAGGGCGACGTGCGCTGGCTCGCCGGCGTTCTGATCGGCATCGATATCACGCTCGCCGGCCTGTTCTGGGCGCTGGCGCCCGATGAAGACGTGCTCGCCCGGCTGATCAAGAAGACGCTCTATATCGGCGTCTTCGCCTTCGTCATCGGCAACTACAACAACCTCGCCCAGATCATCTACAATTCCTTCGCCGGCCTCGGCATCGAGGCAGGCGGCGGCACGATGAACGCGTCGCAGCTTCTGCAACCTGGTAAGCTCGCCCAGGTCGGTATCGACGCCGGCAAGCCCATCCTGACCTCGATCTCGGGAATGATGGGTTTCACCAGCGTCTTCGCGAACCTGGTGCAGATCATCATCCTGCTCGTCGCCTGGATGATCGTCGTCATCAGCTTCTTCATCATGGCGATCCAGCTCTTCGTCAGCCTGATCGAATTCAAGCTGACCACGCTGGCCGGCTTCGTGCTGGTGCCATTTGGCCTGTTCGGCCGCACCGCATTCCTCGCTGAGAAAGTGCTCGGCAACGTCGTCTCGTCCGGCGTTAAGGTCCTCGTGTTGGCCGTCATCGTCGGTATCGGTTCGAG
>JABBOH010000016.1 GCA_019351895.1 Pseudomonadota bacterium | reverse complement strand
CTAACTCCGGCGTTGCGCAGAATACGCAGCGGATCGAGCGCGTGCAGTTGCAGCTGAAAGCCGGAGCCGCCGGCAACACCGGCACGGAGACGGCGCCCGCGGTCGATAGCGGCTGGTCCGGCCTCTATCTCATCACGGTCAACAACGGCCAGAGCGCCATCACGGCGGCGAACATCGCTGTCCATCCCGCCTCGCCCTTCGTCAACTTCAAGCTGCCATCTTTGACGCCAGGATTCTCGCGGCGCATCGCGCTCGCTGCGAGCGCCACCTTCACGGTGCCCCTCGGCGTGACGTTGATCCGGGCGACCGTGATCGGCGGCGGCGGCGGCGGCGGCGGCACGGACGGCACCTACGCGGCCGCGGGCGGCGGCGCAGGCGGGTTCTCCAGCGGCACCTTCGTGGTCACTCCCGGCAGCGCCATCGCTGTCGCAGCCGGCGCAGGCGGTACTGGGGGCGGTGCAGGTCACCCGGGCGGCTCCGGCGGCACTTCGAGTTTCGGCATCTTCTGCAGCGCCACCGGCGGCGGAGGCGGCCAATTCACGAGTTTCACGTCGACACCCGGCGGCGGCGGCGGCCAAGGCAGCGGCGGCGAGCTTGCAGGGCTCGGCGGCTACGGTGCCGACGGTCAGAACGGATCCATCGTCATCGGCGGCCACGGCGGCGAAAGCATAATGGGCGGCGGCGGGCGCGCCTCGACCGCAGGCAACCCCGCGCTGAACGGTCAGGCACCCGGGTCGGGCGCCGGTGGCGTCTACAACAGCCCGGGCAACGGCGGCCAAGGCGCTGGCGGCCTCGTCGTGCTGGAATATTGAAATGTCAACTCTCGCATTGCATTCGTGGAAGCCGAGCGCCGCCCGCACGCTCACCATCAGTGGCTTCACGCCCCGCGCGCGGGGCGTGTGGCCGCCGACGCCGCCCGGAAGTGCCGCCGCATGGCCCGCCAAGGACCCAGCCGACATGCTGGACTATGTCTACGACATCACCCCGGCGATCTGCGGAGACGAAGGTGACAGCATTGCCTTCCTCAACGTGACGATCACGCCCGACCTCGCGGGCGATCTGACGCTCGCGTCCAGCAGCAGCAACGGCTCGCTCGCCATCCTCTGGTTGAGTGCAGGGCAGAGCGGCACGACCTATGCCGTGACGCTCGCCATCGGGACGCTGGCCGGACGCAGCTTTCAGCGGACCGTGATGCTGCCGTGCCTTCCGCTTTCGGCGGAGCCACCGCTCGGGACCGAACTCGTGACGGAATCCGGCGCGCCGCTGCTGGACCAGACCGGTAAACCGATATTCATCGAAAGCTGACAGCATGCCAACAATCGATCAGCTGCAGTCGGCGGTCGCCAGCGCCGACACCGACGAGATGCTGGCGTCGCAGAGCGGAAGCGCCCGGAAGGTCACACGGGGGCAGCTTCTGGCCGGCCTGCAGCCGGCAATCTCCGTGCCGCCGGGCGCCTTGCTCGGCAATAGCGGCAGTAGCGCGAGCGGCCCGCTCTCCATCGCCGTCGGCAGCAACCTCACGTTGGCCGGCGGTACGCTGTCGGCCCCGGCACCTTTCGCCATCGATGGACTCCCGGGCGGCGTCGCGCCCGCGCCGACGGATCTTGTGCCCCTGTCGCAGAACGGCGTCGCCCAGGCGATCTCCTACACGAGCTTCCTATCGAGCCTCGCGACACTACCGGGGTTCGATGCATCACTGCTGCACGCCCTTTCGAGCGGCGGGACCTCATCGCGCACACTCGCGGCGCACCTCGGCGACACTGTGTCGGTCGAGGATTTCGGCGCCCTGGGCGACGGGGTCACCGACGATACCGCCGCTTTCGCGGCGGCGGTGCACGCAGGTCTGCCGATCCGGCTCGGCCCCCGAACCTACATAGTCAACGGCGCGCTGTCGCTCTCCAGTGGGAGCTGCATCACCCTGGTCGGCGTCGCCGGCAAGACGACAGTGCGGCGCCTCACGCAAACCGGAAGCCCAAGCTGGCTGACGCTGACGGCGCCTCTCATCCATGCAGAGGGGATCCTTTTCGACGGCAATAGCGGGCTGTCGGGCGGCAACAACGTCGTGACCGTCGCGGCCGGCTGCCTCCGCTCCACATTCGAGCGCTGCGCCTTCGCCAATGCCGTCGGCGGCGCGGGGCTCGCTTTCAACACCTCGGACCCCAGCCCGTCGCGGCACACGGTGATTAGCTGCGAGGCCTATGGCAACGCGAACGGCATCAGCTGCGCCGCGGCGGATGGCCTGACGGTCAATGCATGCCACCTTCACGACAACAGCGGCGCCGGCATCTATGTCGACTACATCGACCCGGCGCATCTGCTGAAGTCACGGCTAGCGGCAATCGTCGGAAACCAATGCCGGAACAACCAGATCGGTATCCTCGTCGGCGACTACGCGACATCCTATGCGTCCCCGGCGGCGATCACCAACCAGACGGCTGATGGCGCTCTTTGCGTCATCTCCAGTAACATATGCCACGACAACACAGAATACGGGATCGTCGCGCAGGGTTACAACCTGTTGATCCACGGCAACGTCGTCTACAATAACGGCGGCACCAGTGCCAACAACGGCGGCATTCTCGCCAACGCCTGGGCAAGCTCGGTCACGGCCAACATCGTCAGCAACCACCTCGGATTCGGCATCGACGCGGGCGCGGCGAACTTCACCCAGATTGCTGGCAATATGGTCACTACCTCGCGCATCGCCATCAACGCCGGCGGCGCGCGGGAGCCGCGGATCATCGGCAACTCCATCTTCGCTGCAAGCTACTATGGGATCGTGATCTACAACAACGAGACCAACGCCAGCGGCGCTCCCATCGGTGTCCCGTCCGTCGACGTTTCCATAAGCGACAACCTCATCGACATGCCGCCGGGCGGAGGCGGCATCCTGTTGGTCGACGGGCCGCAGAACGTGCAGGTGTCCCGCAACAACTTCATCACCGCCACGGGTGCCGATCTCAGCCTATGTCTGCTGCCACTCACCAACAGCGTCACGATCGACGGCAACGTGCTCAACGGCGCTAAGAGTTTACACTTCGCCGACCCAGCTTTCTCCGCTGCAGGACCGGTGAGCGGTCTCTACACACTGATCTTTCCCGACATGGCCGATGCCATCACCATCCTGAGCGCGGGAAGCCCCGTCGCCAGCATCCGCTCGCTGAACGCGGTCAACTACGCGCCCTATGTCACCTTCCTCACCCTCACCGCGGGCGGGAGCGGCTACTCTACAGCGCCCACCGTCACCTTCAGCGGCGGCGGTGGTTCCGGCGCGACAGCGACCGCCTTCATCACGAATGGCATCGTGATCGGCTTCCGCATGAACGCGCTCGGCTCGGGCTATACCGCCCCGCCGACCGTCATCCTGAGTGGCGGCGGAGGTTCGGGCGCAAGCGCCACGGCCTTTGTCGGCGTGCCCGTGCCGGCAAATCGCCGCCTCCGGGTCTTCTGCAGCGTGCCGGTGCAATGGGCAGCGGCCGGCAGCAATCCGCCACAATCCACCGGGTCCGGCGTTGCCATAACGACACCCGGCAATTCGGAAATTGAATGGGTGGGGCTGAACCAGGGTTGGTACGCGAGCCGCTATCAGCAGACGGATTACGTGACGCCGCTCGGCGACGGAAGCGTGACCCTGCGTAGTGTCACGGGCGACCTGCGCCTGCATCCGGCGGGCAGCGGCAGCGTGCGATGGCTCAACGACGCGCAGGGCGCCGGCTGTACAACGACTATCGGCGCGGGCGCGCCGACCGGCGTGGTCGTGGCACCCCCCGGATCGGACTACCGAAATCTCACCGGCGCCGCGGGCAGCATCTTCTGGATCAAGCAAACCGGCACTGGTGCCCAGGGCTGGGTCGCACTCGCCTGATTTGATAGATGCCCGATCAACTTCCGGCATCCCTCTCCTCACCCAAGGCTCCATCCTGCCGTTCCGGCAGGATCAACCCGAGGACCATGCACATGATCCGTAGCCTGACCATCACGGTCGCCGCTGCTCTGGCCCTCACCGGCTGCGCGGGCCCGTCCTTACCCGGCACGCTCGCCGCGGATACCGCCGCGGCTTCCGCCGGAGTCACCAAGGCCGTGACCTACGCCAACACGGCACTCAGCGTGGCAGAGAGCGCGCTTGCGGTCTACGAAGCAACACCGACCCCGAGTGGCGTGGTCATCGCAGAAGCGAGGACGCTGGACGCCACGGCTCGCAGCGCGATCACGCAGTACGGACCGGAGGCGACGGTCACGATCGCGGCTGTCGGCGCGCTCGCCACCTATCTGCTGACCTCCGCTCCAGGCAACGGGGTGACCCCCATGTCGGTCGCCCCGGCCGCCTAGCGGCGGATCACGTACCAGATTTCGATAGTTCAGCTCGCGCTTCGTCCTGAAGCGGCGAGGCGCGCGGGAGCACGACATGCCGACGATTGCCAGCCTTCCGGCGGCCGGACCGCTGTCGCCCACCGATACCATACCCATAGACCAGGGAACCGGCACCAATGCGGTGACGCTCGCAAGCCTCCTCGCGGGGCAGCAACCGGCCATCCTCACGCCCACGGGCAGCCTGCTCGGCCGCATCTCCCTCGGCGCCGGCGGTCCGGAGACGGTTGGCATCGGCGCGGGCCTCGTGCTCAGTTCAGGCACCATCTCGGTCGATGCGCTGGACACGCTCCTCGGCGGTCAGACCGTGAACCAGCTGTTGCCGGGAGCGCCGCCTAAGGACACGGATGCACTCGCCGTCGATCAGGGCGGGGCCGCGCTCGTCCGGCAGACGATGGCGGCCGTCTGGAGCTACATCGAAGGCAAGCTGCCGATAGCGACGGCGCGCGTCGTGGAGCTCACGACCAACACGGTTCTGGACGCGACCGCGCATAACGGTGCCATCCTGGTCTGCAGCCAGCCGCTGACGCTGACGGCGAATTTCGCCAATATGGGTCCCGGCTTCGTCTGCGACGTGGTGAACCTGTCGGCGGGCGCGGTGACGATGGGGTCCGGCATCACGGTCG
Organism: Pseudomonadota bacterium; assembly: GCA_019351895.1. GTDB lineage: Bacteria > Pseudomonadota > Alphaproteobacteria > Acetobacterales > Acetobacteraceae > Acidisoma. Next base: position 93,957 of record JABBOH010000016.1, on the reverse strand, counting down.
GTTCGGGCGCCAACGCCCTACCCGCACAGATGGCGGCGCGGCTGGTGGCCATCACCTACTCGGGCGGCAATATCGTCTTCTGGGCGGACAGCCCGACTGTTGCCTCGCCAACCTCCGGAGGCTCCGCCGTGAGTTCCGGCGGGTCCACGGTCACATCCGGCGGGTCCACAGTGACCTCGGGCGGATCCTCCACTCCTTCGGGCGTCACCGTCACCTTTCAGACCGCCCCATCCGGCAGCTACGCTGCGGGTCAAGCGAATATCGGCGTGAGTGGGACGCTGCATCCGGGCAACGCCGCACCGGGGCTGCAGTTCGGTTTCTCCACCTCGGCATCGGTCGCCCCGTCAAGCTGGACAGCCGCGACCCTCGTCAACACCGAGAGCAACGGGGACACCTTTTGGGGCGCCTATGTCACGATGCCGACAACGGCCGGAACCTACTACTGCTGGGCGCAAGCGGTCGGGGGCGCTGCCTCGGCCATCACCGCCTCGATCGTCGTTGCGTAAGGGACGATAGCTCCCGCTTCGCCTGACCGCGCCGCCGAGGCCACGGCACAACCCCTCGCGGCCGCCCGAACATCCTCCGCAAAATCGAGAGCCCCATGATCACGCAACAAGGCGCCCTGAACACGACCGCGCTGGTCGTGCCGGATCTGTACGTCCAACTCGTGCCGCCACGTGCGGTATCGCTCAATGGCGTCCCCAGCAACATCATCGGCGTCGTCGGTTCAGCGAGTTGGGGGCCAATCGGCACGCCGGTCACGCTCGGCAGCATGGCAGAGTACGCCGCGGCGTTCGGCCCGGTGATGAACCGGATGTTCGACATGGGAACGCATGTCGCGGTCGCCGCGCAGCAAGGCGCGTCCGCCTTCGTCTGCGTCCGCGCGACCGACGGCACGGAGGCAGCCGCTACCGGCGCTGGACCCGCCGGCTGCATCACCTTCACGGCACTTCACCCCGGCGCTCTCGGCGACGCGATCACGGTCAAGCTCGATGCGGGCAGCAAAGCCGGTAGCTGGGCCGCCACCATCGGCATACCGGGCCTGCCGCTGGAGCGCTTCGACAATATCGAGGGAACGGGCGCGGGCTTCTGGGCTGCTTTGGTGTTGGCGATCAACACCGGCGCCGGCCAGATTGCCGCACGCGGCTCGGCCTACGTCACGGCTGCCGCCGCCGCAGGGACGACGGCCCCCTCCACCGCGAGCTACACCCTCGGCGGCGGGCTTGACGGGGCGACCGCCATGAGCGCGGCGAGCCTCACCGGCAGCGAGACCCAGCCCTATCGCGGGATGTATGCGCTGAGCGGCCAGGGCTGCTCCATCCTCGACCTCTGTGACGGCACCGATGCGAGCCAGTGGCCAGATGTGGAGGGCTTCGCCGCCGCCGACGGCTTGTATGCGATCGTGGCAGGCCCTGCGGGCGAGACAATGGGCTCGGCCATCGCGACCAAGGCCTCGGCCGGCATCGACAGCCCCGCTGTCAAGCTGTTGTTCGGCGACTGGCTCTGGTGGTGGGACGCGGCCAACGAGACGCAGCGGCTGGTCAGTCCTCAGGCCTTCGCCGCCGGGCGCCTCTCCAACCTGTCCCCAGAGCAGTCTGGGCTCAACAAGCCGATCTTCGCGATCGCCGGCAGCCAGACCGTCGGCCTGCCGGGTTCCGGCGTCGCGCGCGCCTACAGCGCTGCGGAACTGAGCGCCCTGTTCGAGGCCGGGATCGATCTCATCACCAATCCGGGCGCCGGAGGTCAGGCGATCTGGACGCTGCGGCTCGGCCATAACAGCAGCAGCGACCCTGCGATCAACGGCGACAACTATACGCGCCTGACAAACTACATCGCGGTCACGCTCGCGGCCGGGATGGGCCTCTATGTCGGACAGGTGATCAATGCGGCGCTGCTGCGCCACATCCGCAGCACGCTCATGGGCTTCCTATCGGGGCTTTTAAGCCAGGGTCTACTCGGGGGCACCGACGGGACGACGCCTTTCGCCGTGCTCTGCGATACCGCGAATAATCCGAAGACGCGGCTGGCTCTGGGTTATGTACAGGCCGACGTCCAGATTCGCTATCAGGGCATAAACGAAAAGTTCCTGGTGAACCTCGACGGCGGCGCCAGCGTGCTCGTTACCGCCACTGGAGCCGCCGTTAGCGGCTCCGGCTCCAGCGGCAGCGGCAGCGGCAGCGGCAGCGGCGCGGGTGGCGGCACAGGTTCAGGCGGCGGCACAGGCTCGGGTGGCACGACGACCCTCAGCTTCCAGACGCCTCCGAGCGGCACATATACCACCGCCCAAGGAAATATCGGCGTCAACGCCCTTCTCGCTCCCGGCAGCAGCACCGCCAGCATCCAGTTCGGCTGGTCGGTATCCTCGACCGTTCCGCCCACCGCGTGGATCGCCGGCGTCTACGTCAACGCCCAATCGAACGGCGACGCGCTCTATGGCGCGTATCTCACCGCACCTGGGACGGCTGGCAGATATTACGGCTGGGTCGCGACCGTCGACGGCGCTGTGCACGCCGTCTCCGGCAGCGTGGCGGTGGCCTGATGCTGCTCGCCGGTCCAAGCACCCCGCTGCTGATCTCCTCCGGCGTCCCGCTGCTGACCGGACTGGGTCGTGGTAGTGGCGGCGGCGGCACAACACCCCCTCCGGCGAGTGGTTTCGCGGGTCCCACGCCCGCCGCTATCTCAGGCCTCTCCGGCTGGTGGGACGCGGGCACGCCCGCCGCCTGGAACGTCGCCGTCACGAGCCTCGCTGACCAATCCGGCAACAACCAGCCGATGACGCCCTACCACTACTACACCGGCACTGCCGTCGCTCCGGCAGCCCTGATCGCGACACCCCGGCTGAACCGGCTGCTCGGCGGCCTCGGCGCACCGATCGCGCAGTCCACCAACGGTGCCGCCGCCACCTATGCGCCGACGCTCGACCCCGACACCGGGCTGCAACTGCCCAGCCTCACGCTCGCGCCGGACGTCGCCTGGACGCGCATGCTGGTGTGGAGCCGCCCGAACCTGCGGCAAGGTACATACGCGGTGAATGGCAATCCCGTCGCCCTCATCTGCGTCAATGGTGTCGTCGTCCTGTCGCTCTCCACGACGGGCAGTGCGCTCACGCTGTTCCCAGCGGCCGAAGCAGTTGATCTTTCCACTTCCGTGACACGCCGGCACACCCATGCCGTCATTCTGCGCAATACGCCCGGCATCGGCGTCGATGTCTGGCTCGACGGGGTGCAGGTCGCAAGCGCCATCGCCAACCAGCTTGCCCCCGGCGTGAGCGGACCAGTCGTCTTGATGCATGAGATGGATCTGCAGGGCGCGGCGCAGCTGTGGTTCCATGAGATGGCGGGCTGGGAACGCGCATTGGACGCCGCCGACATGGCGACCCTGATCGCCTGCGGCGGGCGCTGGATGCTGGGCCCGCGCCGCGGGGTCAGCCTCCTCATCATGGGACAGTCCAACTCCAGCTACTTCGTCGCCTCCGGCGGCGCGCAACTGATGGCGAACGGTCTCGCCTGGTATCTCGGTGCACTGGCCGGGAACATCATCTTCCAGCCCTCCGGCAGCTATCTGAGCCCGGCGCGCTACACGCAGGTCAACGGCCATCCCATCTCCAACTCGACGGCGCCGCTGTTTCCGCCGGGCGTCGGCCAGGGCACCTTCCTCACCAATCCTGGCGATGGCTCGGATCCGTCGACCTGGAGCCTGGGGGCCGACGGTTTGGCCACCGAAGCCTATCTCACCGGCGCCTCCGCGATCCCGAGCCCCGGCGATCTTGGCGATGTCGCGGCCGTCGTCTGGCCCTGGACCGAACAGGACAGTACGGCGCCCTATTCGCAGAAGGCGCTCTACACAGCGACGGTCCAGCGGCTGGCCGCGTTGACGCGCGCAATGCTCGGCCGGACGGCGGCTCAGCTGCCGCTGCTGATGTGGAACGCCATCCCCTACGAGGCGGATGCGGGCGTGCAGATGGTGCGGGAAAGCATCGCCGATCTCGCGGCCGACCCCGCGCAGAACATCAGCATCTTTGCCGCACAGACGGCGGACAGCGTTCCGCTGAGTGCCGTCTACGATCCCGCCGCCGGAAGTTGGAGCGGTGGCGATCCGCAGCACCGGGACGAGACGGATGAGGCGAATTTCGGGTTGCGCGGAACCCATGTCGTAGCCCGCGCGGCGCTCGCCGCCGGCATCTCCGACACTCTCGCTACGGTGCCCGCCGGCATGCCGTTGTCGGGCCCCTCCATCGCCCACGCCTACCAGCAGAGCAGCACCGAAATACTGCTGACGCTGGTTCAAGATCAGGGGACGGACATCCTCCTGCCGCTGCAAGCGAAAACGGGCGCCGGTTGGGCGGTGATGGACGGCGGCACCGTTGCCTCCCCGGGGCCGATCATCGCCGCGGTCGCCGCGACACGGGTCGACGCTACGCATCTGCTGATCACGCTTGCAAGCGCGCCATTGAGCGCGCCCGCCACCTGCCAGCTTTTCTACCCCTACGGCTCGACACAGATCGGCCGCGGCGATGCGGTGACGGACAACTTCGCCGCTGTCGGCTGGCCTGCGGGCTGGGACATGGCGGGCGATCTCGGGAGCGCCCGGACGATGAACTTTCCACTGCAGGCAACCTCCTACGGCGTCCCGCTGAGTAGCAACCCCAGATGATCCCAGGCGGCACGGAGACCACCATGAGCCCCAACGACTGGGTCGGGATGATTACCGTAACGGTCACGGTCTTCGCGCTCTACTCATCCGCGCTGGCCTGGCTGGTCGGCCAGAGCGCGCGGCTGCGATCCGAGACAAAACGTGACATCGAGGTTCTGGAATCGCTCAGCGAGCGGGGGCTGGACAAAATTCAGACGCAGGAATCGAAATCACGTCAGGAGATGGCGACGGCGTTGCAAGCCGTCATCCAGTCGTTGCAGCAGCAGGTGAATCAGTTACGGGATGCGAGCGCCACGAAACCAGAACTCGCAGCTGTCGAACAGAGGCTGGCGGCCACGCTCATTGAATTCAAAGCAGAGACGCGGACCGAGTTCGCGAAGATCGCCCATAAGGTCGACCGGCTGCCGGCCATTGAAGCGCATCTCGCAGCGCTCAGCCAGATGATTGAGAAGATCGGAACGTCACTGGCAGTCCGATGAAGGCCTCCAGCCTATAAGTTGAACGATCATCCAAAAACGATGGAAGCAAGCAAGACCGGTTCGCGCGCCAGGATGTCGCCGAGTTCCCGCGTCGCGCACTGGTCGAGATGCCCGAACCGAGCGGCGGTCGCCCATTCCTCGTTGATCGCCGCCCGAATGATCTTGCTCACATCGGTCGACGGACCACGTCCGCACTTTTTGAAACATCGGTTGATTCTCCAAAATAGTAGCCGGTCTCGTACTGTAGTTCAAAGTATTGAATGAACAGCCCCGTTGAGGGAAGCAGTTTCCGCGGCAGCCGAGGCAGCGCTTCGTCGCGCTCGTGCCTCGCGATGAGTTTCCAACACAACAGGAAATCAGCATGAACCTCTCGATCTTCGTAGATGCGGCGGCGACTCTTGCCTCCGCCATTCTCGCCGCCTGCGCGCCGATCATCGTGCTGAAACTCAGCACGATGCTCAAGCTCAACCTCGACCAGAGCCATCGCGCCGCAATCACGTCGGCTCTCGACACCGCGGTCGGCATGGGTCTGCAAATGGCTGAGGCAGCCGGCGATGCGCGCCTCGGCGACGTGACCGTGAAGAGCGCGGCGCTCGCAGCCATGGTCGGCTACGTGAAGCAGGCGGCACCGGACGCGGTCAGCCATTTCAGCCTCACCGACGCCGTCATCGCGCAGAAGGCAGCCGCCCGCCTCGGAGCCGCGTTGCATGTCACAGCGTCAACGCCCGTCGTCGCGCTGCCTCTCGCGCCCGCGCCGTCAGCCGCTACGCCGGGGAGCCCGATCCCCGCCGTATCATGATCGGGCCGAAGCTCTCCTCCTGACGGAGGTCGATGGCGCCGCTGCGCGCCATTTCGAGGCCGGCGAGCAGGGTGCTGGCGACCGCTGCGCGGCGCGCCAGCGGCTCGGCCAACGGGGCCTCGGGTAGAAATCGTTGCAGCTCCGTCCAATCCGGCGCCTGCCCCATCATCGCGCCGAGCCGGCGCAGCGCATCCTGCACGCTCCACCACAGCATCGGCCGCGGCACGTAACGGCGGGTCGCCGCCTGCCGCCTCAGGGCGGCGATATGGCCGCGCAACAGCCCGGGCAGGTCGAGCCGCAGACCCGAGCGGTCGGTCTCGGTCAGATCCTCGGGCATGCCCCGGGCGAAGACATCGAGTCCCAGCAGAGGTCGCGCACCCAGCCATTGCGCGGCTCGTCGCATTGCTTGCAGTTCCGCGAGCCGCCCCGCCAGAGTCTCGGCAAGCTGCTCGGTATCCTCGGCCTCCTCGACGCCTGCGGGCACCAGCAGCCGCGACTTGAGCCATGCGAGCCAAGCGGCCATCACCAGCCAATCAGCCGCCAGCTCCAGCCTGATCCGCCGCGCCCCCTCGATGATCGCGAGATACTGGTCGACGAGGGCGAGGATCGAGATATTCGCGAGGTCGAGCTTCTGGCTGCGCGCCAGTTCGAGCAGCAGATCGAGCGGCCCCTCGAACCCCTCAAGCCGCACGACAAGGCTGTGGCTGTCGGCCTCGATCTCGGCCGGGGCCTCAGACACTTTGGCCGGCGAGATTAAAAACGAGGCGCATCGTCCAGGGCACGACGCGGTTCAGCAAAGTGCCGATCGGGTCGAACTGCCAGCCCATCTGGCGGGCGGCCGTCGGCACGATGAAGATCAGCAGCAGCACGATCGCGATGCCCGCGCGCTCCATCCGCGCCCATTGCTGCGCGAAACGCAGCGGAAGCAGACCGACGACGATGCGGCCGCCATCGAGCGGCGGGATCGGCAGCAGATTGAACAAACCAAGCACGACGTTGGCGAGGATGAAGTCCTGGATGAAGGTCGCGCTAGGTGCCATCGCCCGCGGCGAGACATAGGGCAACAGCCACCCGCCAAGCGCGCCGAGCCATGCGAGAAGGAAGTTCATCCCGGGTCCCGCCGCTGCGACCAGCGCCATGCCGCGGCGGGGGTCGCGGAACCGCCATGCCGCCACCGGTACGGGTTTGGCCCAGCCAAACATGAATTCGACGCGGCCGATCGTGATGAGCTGCCCGATCAGCAGAATGCCCGGGAGAATGATCGTGCCGACCCGGTCGATATGCCGGATCGGATTGAGCGAGAGGCGCCCCGCAAGCTTCGCGGTGTCGTCGCCAAGCGCCCAGGCGGCATAGCCGTGCGCCGCCTCGTGCAGCGTGATCGCAAGGATCGCCGCGGCGGCGCCGAGCAGAATTTCGAGAAGCACGCCGCTCATCGCCCGGTCTCCAGCAGTGCGGCGCGCTCGGCGAGCCAGGCCACCAAGTCGGGCGCGGGGACATGCTCCGGCCGCAACCCGCGAAGACGCTGGGCGAGGCCCACATCGTCGGCGAGAGCATCAAGGATGGCCGCGTTGCCGGCGGCGTCACCCGGGCAGTAGAGGGCAATGTCGCACCCTGCCGCCAGGGCCGCTTCGGCGCGCAAGAGGGGCGTGCCCGCGAGCGCATTCATCGCCAGATCGTCCGACAGCAGCAAACCATGGAAGCCGATCGCCTCGCGGATCACTGTCTGCACGATGATCGGTGAAAGCGTGCCGGGACGGTCGTCATCCAACCCCTCGTAGAGAATGTGGGCCGTCATCATACAGGGAATACGCCCGGCCGTCTGGCGAAACGGGGCGATGTCCGCGGACCACTGGGGCCCCTCCGCCGCCACGCGGGGCAAGCCGATATGGCTGTCGACCCGGGCGCGCCCGTGGCCCGGCACATGCTTGGCGACAGGGATCACGCCGCCAGCCTCCAGCCCCTCCGCCATGGCGAGGCCCAACGCGGCAACTGCCGCGGGATCGGCGCCAAAACTTCGGTCGCCGACGATGCGATCCTGTCCGGGCACGGCGAGGTCCAGCACTGGTGCCGCGACCATATCTAAGCCGGCGGCACGGCACTCGGCACCGATCGCGGCTCCATGCAGCCAAGCGGCGCGCAGGCCGGCTGCCGGGCTTCGGTCGTACAACGCGCCGATCACGCCCGCTGCAGGATGCGCCGCCCAATGTGGCGGACGGAGCCGAGCGACCCGCCCCCCTTCCTGATCGACCATGAGAACGGCATCCGGCGAAAGCACAGCCCGCAGGGTGGCCATCAGCTTCGCGAGCTGCGGCGGGTCGACGATGTTCCGGCCAAACAGGATCACGCCGGCGGGCGGCAGCCGGCGGAACAGGGCAGCCTCATCCGGCGTCAGCGCCGGCCCGGAAATGCCGAGGATCGCGGGCTTCAACGACGTGGGCTGCGGTCCAGACGTCAGAATGCCGCCACCGTGCAGGCGGCCCCCTTGGCGCGAACGGCCTCACAGAAATGCGACGCCTCGGCCTGGGACGCGAAGCCTGTGGTGCGAACGCGCCAAAAGGTGTGGCCGTCGACATGCGCCTCGACGAAAAGTGGCTGCCGCCCGTCGAACAGCGACGGCATGCGATGCGTCAGACGATCCCATTCCCGCACAGCCGCTTGCCGGCTGTCGAGCGCCGCAAGCTGCACGCGCACGCTCCCATGACCGACGGAGTGGGGCGGAGGCGGCTTGTATTCCTGCGCGAGGTTCCGGGTCGATGCCGTCGCCGATGAAGGTACGGGCGATGGGGGCGGAACGTTCATGGCGGCCTGGTGGGCCTGGCCTTGCGCGGCGGGTGCAGGCGTTTCGGCAATCGAAGGGACGGCAACAGCCGCCGGAGCCGGAGCGGCAGACGCTGTCGGGGCTTCATGGGGAGCAGGCTGGCTGGCCTGCTCCTGCTTGGCGGCGGCTGCGAGCGCCGCGGGATCAGGCACCTCCGGTCCTGGCGCCAGGGTCGCATCTGCCCCCGAGCCGCCCATCGCCGCGCTGGTCTGGCTGTTGATCTGCAGACCACCAGGATTGAGGGGCTTAACCTTCACAGGCCCGACGGGCGGCTCGATCACCGGTACGCTGCCCGAGCCCCCGCCCGAAGCGACGAAGTAGGCAAGGATCGCAAGCACCAGAACGCCGCCGACGCCACCTGCCGCCATCAGCATCCGGCGCGATTCGGCGGCGCGACGCTGCGGAGAGGATCGGTAGCCCGGCGGCGGAATGCGAAGATCGTCCTGCAACATTCAGCGCATCTCCTCTGCGGGGGTCACCCCCAGAACATAGAGGCCCGAGCGGATGACGATGGCCGTCGCCGCCACCAGAGCAAGACGCGCCCGCGTCCCGGCCTCGTCCCCGGCCTGGAGAAACCGTAGCGTCGAGTCGTCCCGGCCCTTGTTCCACAGCATATGAAATTCGCCGGCTAAGTCATAGAGAAAGAACGCGACCCGGTGCGGTTCACGCGCCATCGCCGCGCCCTCCACCAGACGCGGCCAGGCAATCAACCGCCGGATCAATGCCAGTTCCTGCGGGTCATCGAGCCCTGTGAGATCCGCCTCCGCCAAAGCCTCGGGCGTGACTGCAGCAGCACCCAGGCTCTCGCCCGCGGCGCGCAGCACGCTGCGGCAACGGGCATGGGCGTACTGGACGTAGAAGACGGGATTCTCCCGCGTCTGCGCCACCGCCTGGTCGAGGTCGAACTCCATCTGCGCGTCGGATTTGCGCATGAGCATGGTGAAGCGCACAGCATCCCGCCCGACCTCGTCCAGCAAGTCGCGCAGCGTCACGAAGGTGCCGGCCCGTTTCGACATGCGCACCGGCTGACCGCCGCGCATCACATGCACGATCTGACACAGCACGATCTCGAGCGGCACGCGTCCATCGGACACTGCCTTCACGACCGCTTTCATGCGCGACACGTAGCCGCCGTGATCGGCGCCCCATACGTCGATCAGCACGTCCGAGCCGCGTGCAATCTTGTCCGCGTGATAGGCGATGTCGTTGGCGAAATACGTGTTGGAGCCGTCCGACTTCCGGAGCGGGCGGTCCACGTCGTCGCCGAACTCGGTCGCCCGGAACAGCGTCTGCGGGCGCGGCTCCCAATCATCCGGCGCCTTGCCCTTCGGCGGCTCCAGCACGCCCTCGTAGATGAGGCCCTTCGCATCGAGTTCCGCGATGGCCCGATCGACGGCGCCACTCTCCAGCAGCGCCCGTTCCGACGAAAAAACGTCCTGGCGCACACCGAGAAGCGCCAGATCCTCGCGAATTTCCGCCATCATCATGGAGAGCGCCCGGTCGCGCACCGGCCCGAACCAGAGGGATGGATCGGCGATTGCGAGATCGGCAGTCGCGAGCGTCGTTCCGAAGTGCTCGTAAAGCGATCGGCCGACGGGGATGAGATACTCGCCGCGATATTGCAGGCCGGTCGGCGTCGCGGCATCGAACTCTTCCGCGGTGATCGTGCTGCCGATCGCCTGCAGGTAGCGCCAGTAGGCAGCCCAGGCGAGCGCCTGCACCTGCCCTCCCGCATCGTTGACGTAGTATTCGGTCGTCACCTCGTAGCCGGCCTTGGCCATGACGGCGGCGAGCGCGTCGCCGACCACCGCGCCCCGGCAGTGGCCGATATGCATCGGACCCGTGGGATTGGCCGAGACGTATTCCACATTGACGCGCACGCCCGCGCCGACTGTCCCGTCGCCGTAGCCCTCTGCCGCGCGCAGGATCACCGGGATCTGGTCGAGCAGCGCGGAGGCGTTCAGCCGCAGATTGACGAAGCCGGGGCCCGCGGGCTCAGCACTTTGCAGCAGCGGATGCGCGGTCAGCCTCTCGGCCAGCGACTGAGCGAGCGCGCGCGGGTTCTGCCCGGCAGGCTTGGCCGCGACCATGGCGGCGTTGGTCGCCATGTCGCCATGCGCCGGATCCCGGGCCGGCGTAACCTCCACACGGATCAGGTGCTCGGGTGTGAGTTGGGGCAGCAGCGCGCGAAGCGCCTCCACCACATGATCTCGCATGACAGCAAACAGATTCTGGCTCATGGTCCGTATCAGCCTTGAACGCCGAGGTCGGTCAACCGCCGATATTCCTCCCGCGCATAGCGATCGGTCATGCCGGCTATGTAGTCGCGCACCGTTTCGGCGGCGCGTTGACTGCCGGCCCGCCCGGCGCGCGCGCCCCACTCCTCGGGAAGCAGGCTGGGATCCTCGAGCAGCAGCCCGGCGAGCGCCGCCGTCACCCGCCGCGCTTTCGCGGCCATGCGGTTGACGCGCCAATGGCGGTACATGTGGCTGAACAGGAAGGCCTTTATCGTGCGGTTGGCCTCGGCCATCGCCGGGCTGAACGCCACCACGGCTGCGGGGGCTCGGCGCACGTCGTCAGCGGAGCGCGGCGCCAGCCGCCGCAGGGCGGCGCTACTTTCCTCGACAACATCGCGGATCAGCCGATCCAGCACGCGTCGGATCGTCTCATGACGCAACCGGGCCGCTGCGAGGTCGGGCAGAAGACCGCGCGCCTCGGCCAGACAGTCACCGACGACGGGCAGCGCCGCGATATCGTCGACTGTGAACAAATGGGCACGCAGCCCGTCATCGAGGTCGTGGCTGTGATAGGCGATGTCATCCGCAAGTGCGGCCACCTGGGCTTCAGCGGAGGCGTAGGTCCCGAGATCGAGCGGATGGATGGCATCGTATTCGGCGACGTATCCGCGCGGCGCCGCAATCGGCCCGTTGTGTTTGACCAACCCCTCCAGCGTCTCCCAAGTGAGGTTCAGCCCGTCGAAGCCCGCATATCTCGCCTCCAGCAGCGTCACGATCCGAAGGCTTTGAGCATTGTGGTCGAAACCGCCGAAGCCTTCGAGCGCCATATTTAGTCCGGTTTCGCCGGTATGGCCGAAGGGCGGATGGCCGAGGTCGTGCGCCAGCGCCAGCGCCTCGGTCAGATCCTCGTCCAGCCCAAGCGCGCGCGCGATGGAGCGGGCGATCTGCGCCACTTCCAGGCTGTGCGTCAGGCGCGTACGGAAGAAGTCGCCTTCGTGGTTCACGAAGACCTGGGTCTTGTACTGCAGCTTGCGGAAGGCGGTCGAGTGGATGACGCGATCGCGGTCGCGCTGATAGGGGCTGCGCATGCCGCCGGACGGTTCGGATATCAGGCGTCCGCGCGATGTCTCCGCTCGGACGGCATAGGGGGCAATCTCCATGGCAGTGCGGCGGCCCTTCAACCGGATCACTCAAAGCGCTATGTTATCGCGATGAGCACCCAGACGTCGAATTTTGGCCTGACCGACCGCGCGGTCGCCCGTATCTCCGAAATCCTGGGCAGCCAGCCCGGCAGCGCTGCCTTGCGGGTGGCGGTGCTGGCAGGCGGCTGCAGCGGCTTCCAGTACAAGTTCGACCTGGACGAGGCGCCACCGGCCGCCGACGATCTGGTGATCGAGCAGGAGGGCGCGCGGGTCCTGGTCGATCCGAGCAGCCTCGATCTGCTGGGCGGCGCGCAGCTTGATTACACGGACGCGCTGATGGGCGCGCATTTCGCCATCAAGAACCCGAACGCCACCTCGTCCTGTGGCTGCGGCACCAGTTTCTCGATCGACTGAGCCTTTTCGGTCGGGCCGCTCGCATGCGCATCGCCACCTGGAACGTCAACTCGATCCGTGTGCGTCAGACGCATGTGAAGCGGTGGCTGGAGCGCGTGCGTCCCGACATCGTGGTGCTGCAGGAGATCAAGTGCGAGGCCCACGCCTTTCCGGCCGGCGTGTTCGAAGAGCTCGGCTATAAATCCGAGGTCGTGGGGCAAAAGGCCTATAATGGCGTGGCCGCTCTCTCGCACCGCGACATCGTCATCCGCCACCGCAGCTTGCCGGGCCTGCCGGCCGAGGATGCACAGGCGCGCTACATCGAGGTCGAAACCGAAGGGCTGACAGTCGTTGGCATCTACCTGCCCAATGGCAATTCCGGCGGCGAGGCGGGCTACGCTTACAAACTGGCATGGATGGACGCCCTGTGCGTCCGGGCAGAGACGCTGCTGGGCCAAGACCGGGACGTCGTCATCGCTGGCGACTTCAACGTCTGTCCGACCGAGTTCGACTATGCAGCCGGCGCTTTGCCGCCGACGGACGCGCTGCTGCGCCCTGAGACGCGGGCGCGGTATCGCCGGCTGATCCATAGCGGGCTGACCGACGCCGTACGGGGGCTGCACCCAAGCGTGCCGGCCTATACCTTCTGGGATTACCAGGCCGGATGCTGGGAACGCGATCGCGGCCTCAGGATCGATTTTGCCTTGCTCTCGCCCCGGCTCGCCGAGCGCCTCGTGGCAGCCGCGCCCGACCGGGACGAACGGGGGGCGGAGCAGCCGTCCGACCATGTGCCGGTGGTCGTGGATCTTGTCTGGCCCTCGACAGAGGCGCCAAACGCCTCCTAGTCCTTGCGCCGAAGCTCGGCGGGCACGTAGCGGCCATGAGCTGGCACGGCCACCTCATCAAACTGCTCAGCCAGGGCGTGCAGCCCCTCCCGCAACGGCTCGCCCGCCATGGCGCGGCCATGCCCCGTGACGGCCCGCTCCGGTTCAAGCCGGGCAAGCGCCTCCACCGACCGTTTCGCCGACACCCAGTCCGGCGTGAAATACATCGGCGGCCCGTGCAGCTCCGGTGCCTGCGTGGCCACAGCGTAGGCCGATTCCTGCTTCGTCGTGATGAAGGCATCGCCTGCGATCAGCGTGCGATCCGACGCGCGCCAGAGCGAGACATGGCCCGGAGCATGACCCGGCGTATGGATCCAGCGCCACCCCGGCATCGTCGGCACTGCCTGATCTTCCGGCAGTTGGCGGAGCCAGCCTGAGACATCGATAGGTCCCCGCGGAAACAGCGGCGACATCAGCGACATGATGCCGCCACCGACGCCCGGATCGGGCGGCGCATAGGACTCGCGGCCATCGAGGTAAGGCTGCTCGAGCGCGTGGGCGTAGATCGGCACCCCCCACCGCTCCGCCAATGTCGTCAGCGCGCCAATATGGTCGAAATGCCCGTGGGTCATCACGATGGCCGCTGGCCGCCCCTCCCCGCCGAACCGCGCCTTGGCCGCATTGACGATGGTGCTTGCCGTGCCCGGCAGGCCCGCATCGATCAGGGTCCAGCCACCGTCTCCCGCGCCTGCGGGTCCGAAAAACGCGACGTTGACGAGCGCCAGCCGCTTGTAGGCGAGATCGGGCGCGATCTCGATCAGATGATGGGGCTCGTCCTCGCCAGTCTCCGCGGTCTTGTCGATGGGGATCTGCATCGCCGGAACTCCTGTCTGCTCCTGCGAGTTGGGAAGGCGGCGTCATCACCCCAATGCTGCGGCTCCCGATCTGCCCCGCTCAGCGCCCTGGTGACCGAATCGTGTTGCCGCAGAGCCGGCGCCTTTCGCCGCCAGCAGTCGATTTGAGCGGGTCTCGCCGGGACATTAAACCGGCACCCAGGAGATCGCTGCGGCCTCTTCCTCGCTGAGATCGCGGAAGGCGAACCGCTGCAGGTGACGAACCACCACCCCCTGAAGCTGTTCCAGTCCGGCCTCGTCGGCGGCCAAGACGCGCATCCGCAGCGCCTCGCGCTCAGCCACCAAGTCGCACGTCCCGGCGGCAAAGACGATCTGCCCGTCCCGCTCGTTCAGCGTCACCGGCAGCTTGTGCGCGAAGTGCTTGCAGAGCTGGGCCATGTAGCGCGGCGCGCTCCCGGTCTCCCAACGCGCCTCGGCACCGAGTGCCGCCCCATCCGTCCCGTCGTTCATGCGCGCTCTCCTTTTTTATGCACCGGTCACGCACGCTCGATGGCGCGCGCGGCGGCATCGAGGGCATCGGCGATGGCCTGGGCCTCAGATTCCGCCAGCGGCCCACGTGACAGACGTAGCCGGAGCGCGGTCTTCATGTTCTCGATCGCGCGCACGACCTGCGGCGACCGGCCGCCCGAGGTCGAGGCCGAAGCGCGCTCCATCCGGGCAAAGACTCCGTCCACCATCGGCTTGTTCTCGGCAAGATGCGCCTGCCCCTCCTCGGTGATCGTATAGAGCTTCCGCCCGCCGCCGCTTTCGCTCACCGTGGCAAAGCCGAGTTCATTGAGCAGGGTGAGCGTCGGGTAGATGACGCCCGGGCTGGGGCTATAGCTGCCGCCGAGGCGATCCTCGATCTCCTTGATGATTTCGTAGCCATGGCGCGGCGCTTGTGCGATCAGCGCGAGCAGGACGAACCGAAGCTCGCCCTGGTCGAAGACCCGGCTGCGGCCGCCCCCGCCTTCGCGGAAAAACTGATGGCTCGCGCCACCATGATGGCCACCGTGGTGGCCGCCGCGATGGCGTCCGTGGCGACCGGCCTCCGGCGTCTCGTCACGCGCAAACCGCCGGCTCCAATGACCGCCGCCATCCTCACTGCAATATCCGAACATGTCGTCTCCTGTGCTTCGACATGCTCAAGATATATCTAACATGGTTGAAGTCAAGATATATCTCAGGTATCTCTTTTCCGGCGATGATGCTGGATGGCGAGGATCGTGCCGCCCACCAGGAGGCCCCAGAAGGCGCCGCCGATCCCAAGGATGCGAAAGCCCGAGGCGGCAAAGATGAAGGTGACCATGGCGGCGTCGCGCTCCGCAGGCTCGGCCGTCGCCCCGGCGACCGCGCTGCCGAGGGCACCGAACAAGGCGATACCGGCGACCGCGGTAATCAGCACCGGCGAGGAGAGCGCGATGAAGGTGGTGATCAGGCCGGAGAATAGCCCGATGACGACGTAGACGCTGCCCGCCACCGTGCTCGCCCACCAGCGCCGCCCGGGATCGACGTGAGATTCGGGGCTCGCACACATGGCGGCGGTGATCGCCGCGAGATTGATCGTGATGGCCCCGAACGGGGCCACGATGAGGCTCGCGAAGCCCGTCGCGCCGAGCAACAAGTCGTGGCGCGGGCGGTAGCCGTTCATGTTCAACACGGCGAAGCCCGGGATATTCTGCCCGGCCATTGTCACCACGAAGAGAGGCACCGCGAGGCTGATGATCGCCGACAGCGAGAAGCGCGGTGTCACCCAGACCAGTTGGGGCTTGAGCGACAAAGCGCCTGCGCCGTGCAGGTCGAGTGCCGCGAGCGCCACCGCGACGACGACCGCCGCCGGCACCGCGAGGGTGCGGCGGACGCGCCCGATCACGGCCCATACGGCCAGGATGATCAGAATGAAGCCGGGCTTCTCCTGCAGTCCCTGAATGGGCGCGAGGCAAAGTCCAAAGACGATGCCACCCAGCATGGCGCTCGCGAGCGATCGTGGAATGGCAGCCACCGCCCGGCTCATCGCAGGCCATAGCCCCGCCAGGATGATCAGCAGCCCCGAGACGATGAACGCGCCGACCGCGTAGCCGAAGCCGCCATGGACGGGAGGGCTGCTGGCCAGGAGGGCCGCGCCCGGCGTCGTCCAGGCGACGATGATCGGCATGCGGGTTTTGAGACTGAGCAAGACACCGCACAGGCCTGTGGCGACACAAAGTGCAAGGAGGCCTGACGCGGCCTCAGCCGGGCTTGCTCCCGCAGCCGTCACACCGCGCAGGATGACCGCGAAAGAGGACCCGAAGCCGACGAAGGCGGCCAGCGCCCCGGCTGCTGTTGCCTGAAGCGAGACGTCGCGGCGCATCAAGACTTGCATCGTCACCTGATCCTGTTGCCGCCGACCAGCCGCAAATCCGGTCTGCGGTCAACCTGGGGCGCGAGCAAGCGCGCTCAGGGCTGCGGCGGCCCGACCGAACTGCGCACCACGAGCCGTGTCGGCTGATCGGTCTCGATAGGATCGGTGTCCTGCTGGTCGTGCGGCGCGATCAGCCGCAGCAGCAGGCGGCAGGCGGAACGGCCCAGGCTTCGTCCGCACTGGTCGACGGAGGTGAGCCCTGGTTCGATCAAGGCGGCCAGCGGGATATTGTCGAAGCCGCAAATGCTAATGTCCTGCGGAACCCGCAGGCCTTGATCGCGGCAATAGAGCATCGCGCCGATGGCCATGAGATCATTGGCGCAAAGCAGCGCCGTCGGCCTGGCCTCCGCCGGTCGGTCGAGCAGGAGGCGCGCCGCTTCGTATCCGGAGGGCTGCTGATAGTCTCCAGTCGCTACAGGTACGGTGTCCGGGTCGATGCCGCGCGACGCAAGCGCTTCCCGATATCCGGTCATCCTCTGCTGCGCCGTCCAGAGCGACGAGGGACCTCCGATGATCCCGATCCGGCGGTGCCCGTGTTCCAGCACATGATCGGCAATACCACGCGCACCACGACGGTTGGTCGCCGTGACCGAGGGCAGACCCGGCGCCGGCAGACGTTCGTCGACCAGAACGACGCTGTCCTTGTGGATGAGGTCCATGACGGAGGGCGTCAGCACGCCCGACCCGCTCAGGAAGATGAGGCCGTCCACCCGCCGTGCCCGCAGCACGTGGCTATAGTAGCTCTCCCAATGCGGGGATGCCTGGGTGGTGCAGAGCACCAGCAGCATATCGCGCGACTGGGCGACTTCCTGGGCCCCTGCCGCTACGGCAACGAAATAAGGGTTCTCGAGATCGGGTGCGATGAGCCCGATACTCGCGGCGCGCCCCGCCTTCAGATTGCGGGCGAGCAGATTGGGCTCGTAGCTCAGTGCGTGGATGGCGCTGGTGACCCGAAGCCTTGTCTCCGCCGACACCTGTCCCGTACCGTTGACGACATAACTAACCGTGCTGACGGCGACGCCCGCCACACGCGCCACGTCTCGGATGGTTGGGCGTCGACCCGGTTCCTGTCCGCCCGTCCAATCGGGCTGAGCTACTTTCGGCTGGGGACGCTTGCGCTTCATCGTCGATCCTCAAGGCCAATCGTCGGAGGCGCAAGAAACGCCGGAACCTCTTAAAGAGACAGCAGAATGCTCCGCCGTCGGTTGACGATAGCGCGGACTCCCAAAGTTCGCCCATACGTAATTATGCGGAAAGTCAGACCACAATCGAAATCGTGCCAGCGAACCGTTTCGAGGTTTGCCGGAAAGCGGCGTGGGACCAGCGCTGAGGGCGCTCGGGACCGATCTCCGTCACGATCATCATCATCTTCTTCTAAAAGCTGTCGTGCGCGCCTGACTTTACGCGCGGTGCAGGCTCGCGGTCAGACCCGCCGGACGATGTAGCTCTGCCGCAGCTTCGCCTCGATCAGCGCGCCGTGGGCCGCGTCCCGCGCCTCGATCATCACCTCGAGCTGTGCGGCCTGGACGGTGGGCGAGGTGAACAGCCGATGATGCGCGACCTCAAGGATGTTGCCCCCCTCGTTGCCTATGCGCGTGGCGATGTCGCCCAGCATGCCGGGACGGTCGGGCATCTCCATGACGAGGCGGAGCATCCGCCCGTCGCGCAGCAGATTCCGCAGCAGGGTGTTGGCCAGGATTCGGGGATCGATATTGCCGCCGCAGATCGGCAGCCCGACGCGACGTCCGGCGAAACGGTCAGGATAGTGCAGAACGGCGGCGAGCGCCGCAGCCCCCGCTCCCTCGGCGACGAGCTTGGCGCCCTCGGCCAGCATCGCGATGCCCTGCTCGATCGCGGATTCCGGCACCACCAGCACCTCGACCCCAAGGTCCCGCAGGATCGCGAACGGCAATTCTCCCACATCGCGCACCGCCATGCCTTCGGCGATGGTCGATCCGCCGACGGTCACGGGGCGGCCCGCCAGACGCTGGGCCATCGCGCTGTAACTCTCGACCTCGACGCCGAGCACCTCGATGCGCGGGTTGATCGCACGCGCGGCGACGACGCAGCCCGAGATGAGCCCGCCGCCGCCCACGGGCACCACGAGCATGTCGAGATCGGGCACATCCTGCAGCAGTTCGAGCGCCAGCGTTCCCTGGCCGGCGATGATGCCAGGGTCGTCGTAGGGATGGATGAACACCAGCCCCTCCGTTTCGGCCAGATGGTGGGCATGCGCCGCAGCCTCGGCCAGCATCTCCCCGTGAAGAACGACGCGCGCGCCCCAGGCCGCGGTGCGCGTCACCTTGGTCGCGGGGGTGAATTTCGGCATCACGATGGTGGACTGAACGCCCAGCAGATGCGCGTGCCGCGCCACCGCCTGAGCGTGATTGCCGGCCGACATCGCGACGACCCCGCGCTCCCTCTCATCCGGCGTCAGCAGCGCCAGCCGGTTGGCGGCTCCACGCTCCTTGAACGCGCCCGTCGCCTGCAGATTATCGAGCTTGAGGACGATCTCCGCGCCCGTCGCGCGGCTCAGGCTGTCGCTCGCGACCGCGGGCGTGCGCAGCACACGCCCGGCGATGCGGCCCGCGGCCGCCTCGATATCGGCGAAGGTGGGGGTCATCGCTTAGCCGATCAGCCAAAGCGGACGGCGATGATCTCGTAGGATCGGTCTCCGCCCGGCGCCGGCACAGACACGGTGTCGCCCTTCTTCTTGCCGATCAGGGACTTCGCCAGCGGAGAGGAGACCGACAGCAGCCCCTGCTTGATATCAGCCTCATGCACGCCGACGATCTGGTAGCTCGCCTCTTTCTCCGTCTCCTCGTCGACGAGCTTCACATGCGCGCCGAACTTGACCATGTCGCCGGAGAGGGTCGCGGGGTCGATCACCTCGGCGGCGGAGACGATCTCCTCGAGTTCCTGAATGCGCCCCTCGATGAAGGACTGACGCTCCCGCGCCGCGTGATATTCGGCGTTCTCGCTCAGATCGCCGTGGCTGCGCGCCTCGGCAATGGCGCGAATGACGGCAGGCCGCTCCTCGCTGCGCAGCTGGCGCAACTCAGCCTCAAGGCGAACAAGGCCTGGCCCGGTCATCGGAAATTTCTGCACGCGGTGTCCTCGCAGTCGTCAGCCCATTCGGACTGGTGTTAACAAATGCAACGAAGCCGGATCACGGAATGATCCGGCTCCTGCCTCCCCGCCACCCGGGGCGCCTGCCCCCGCATCCGGAGCAGGTCCTTAGAATGGGGAACGAAAGTAGGACTGGAGCGGCGCGACTTCAAGCGGCCCAGATTTCATAGCCGCTACCGCATGAACGGCAGCCCGGGCACCCGCAATGGTGGTGAAGTGCGGCACCCCTTGGGTCAGGGCGCTCCGCCGGATATCGAAGCTGTCATGGACCGATTGGGGCGTAGAGGCGGTGTTGATCACCATCTGGATCTCGCCCGACTGGATCGCATCCACGCAGTGCGGCCTGCCCTCCAGCACTTTGGCAACCTGCCGCACCTCAAGTCCGGCCTCACGGATACGCGCGGCCGTCCCCCGGGTCGCAAGTATCCCAAACCCCATCTCCGTCAGCCGCCGCGCGAGGGGCACCAGCGCCGCCTTGTCGGATTCCTTGACCGACAGGAAGACCGTGCCGGTCATCGGCAGCCGCACCCCGGCGCCGAGCTGCGCCTTGGCGAAAGCTCGGGCGAAGCTCGTGTCGAGGCCCATCACTTCGCCGGTCGACTTCATCTCCGGTCCCAGGATGGTGTCGACCTCGGGAAAGCGCGCGAAGGGGAAGACGGATTCCTTCACCGCGACATGCGGCCCCGCGGCATGGTCCTCCAGCGCGAAGGACGAGAGCTTCGCCCCCGCCATCACCTGCGCGCCGATCTTCGCGACCGGCACGCCCGTCGCCTTCGCCACAAACGGCACGGTGCGGGAGGCACGCGGGTTCACCTCCAGCACGTAGATCGTGTCGTCCTTGATGGCGTACTGAACGTTCATCAGGCCCACGACGTGGAGCGCGCGCGCCATCGCGACCGTCTCCGCCTTCAACTCCTCGACGATGGCGGGCGAAAGCGAATAGGGCGGCAGCGAGCATGCGCTGTCGCCCGAATGGATCCCGGCCTCCTCGATATGCTCCATGACGCCCGCCACGAAGACCTGCTCGCCATCGGCGATGCAGTCGACATCGACTTCGATCGCATCGTTCAGATAGCGGTCGATCAATACCGGGTTCTCACCGGATACGCGCACTGCTTCCCGCATGTAGCGGGCAAGCTGCGTCCGGTCATGGACGATCTCCATGGCGCGGCCACCAAGCACGTAGCTCGGCCGGATGACGACCGGAAAGCCGATGCGCTCGGTGATCGCCTCGGCCTCCTCGGTCGAGCGCGCGATGCCGTTTTCCGGCTGGCGCAGCCCGAGCTTGTGCAGCAGCACCTGGAACCGTTCGCGATCCTCGGCGATGTCGATGGCGTCCGCGCTGGTGCCGAGCAGCGGAATCCCGGCCGCCGACAGCGCCTGGGAGAGCTTGAGCGGCGTCTGCCCGCCATACTGCACGATGCATCCGAGCACCGTCCCCCGCTGCTGCTCGCGCCGGATGAGCGCGATGACATCCTCGGCGGTCAGCGGCTCGAAATAGAGACGGTCGGAGGTGTCGTAGTCGGTGCTGACCGTTTCGGGATTGCAGTTGACCATGATGGTCTCGAAGCCGGCATCCTTAAGCGCGTATGCCGCGTGGACGCAGCAGTAGTCGAATTCAATGCCCTGGCCGATCCGGTTGGGGCCGCCACCGAGAATGATGACCTTCTGCCGGTCGGTGGGATCGCTCTCGCAGACGGGATCCCCGAAGCCCGTCTCGTAGGTCGAGTACATATAAGGAGTGGCGGACCCGAATTCTGCGGCACAGGTGTCGATACGCTTGTAGACCGGCCGCACCCCGAGGCGCTCGCGTAGCCCGCCGATCGCATCCACCGTCTGGCCCGTCAGCTTTGCCAGCTGCTGATCCGAGAAGCCCAGCGCCTTGATGCGGCGCAGTCCTAGCGGGGTCTCCGGCAGCCCATGCGCGCGGATATCGCGCTCGGCATCGACCACGCGCTTCAGCTCGCCGAGGAACCACGGGTCGAACTTGCAGCAATCGTGGATCTCTTCGAGGCTCAACCCCGCGCGGATCGCCTGCGCGGCCATCACCAGACGATCGGGACGCGGTGCCGAGAGCGCGGCGCGGAAGGCCTCGGCAGTACCGTCGCCCGGCGCCTCGATTTCATCGAGACCCGAGAAGCCCGTTTCCATGCTGCGCAGCCCCTTCTGCAGGGCTTCGGCGAAGGACCGGCCGATCGCCATCGCCTCGCCCACCGACTTCATGCTGGTCGATAGCAAGGCCGGCGTGCCGGGGAACTTCTCGAAGGTGAAGCGCGGGATTTTCACCACCACGTAGTCGATGGTGGGCTCGAAGCTCGCGGGCGTCGTGCGGGTGATGTCGTTGCCGAGTTCGTCGAGGGTGTAGCCGACCGCGAGCTTGGCCGCGATCTTGGCGATCGGGAAGCCCGTCGCCTTGGAGGCGAGTGCCGAGGACCGAGAGACCCGCGGGTTCATCTCGATGACGACCATGCGGCCGTCGGCCGGGTTGAGACCGAACTGGACGTTGGAGCCGCCGGTATCGACGCCGATCTTGCGCAGGCAGGCGACGGACGCGTCGCGCATCCGCTGATATTCCTTGTCGGTCAGCGTCAGCGCGGGCGCGACGGTGACGCTGTCGCCGGTATGGACGCCCATCGGGTCCACGTTCTCGATGGCGCAGATGATGATGCAATTGTCGGCGCTGTCGCGCACGACTTCCATCTCGTACTCTTTCCAGCCGAGCACGCTCTCCTCGATGAGAACCTCGGTCGTGGGGCTCGCCTCAAGTCCGCCGGCGACGATCCGCTCGAACTCCGCCTTGTTGTAGGCGATCCCGCCGCCTGTGCCACCGAGGGTGAAGCTCGGCCGGATGACCGCTGGCAACCCGACCTCCGCGAGCGCTTCCCGCGCTTCGGCCAAGGTGTGCGCGATGGCACTTTTCGGGCTCTCGATGCCGATCTCCGTCATGGCATCGCGGAATTTCAGCCGGTCCTCGGCGCGGTCGATGACATCGGCCTTCGCCCCGATCAGTTCCACCCCGAGGCGCGCAAGCGTCCCTGCCCGGTCGAGTGCGAGCGCCGTGTTCAGCGCGGTCTGTCCGCCCATGGTCGGCAGCAGCGCGTCCGGCTTCTCGCGCATGATGATGCGCTCGACGATCTCGGGCGTGATCGGCTCGATATACGTCGCGTCCGCCAGCGACGGATCCGTCATGATCGTCGCCGGATTGGAGTTGATGAGG
This sequence comes from Pseudomonadota bacterium, assembly GCA_019351895.1. GTDB lineage: Bacteria > Pseudomonadota > Alphaproteobacteria > Acetobacterales > Acetobacteraceae > Acidisoma. The sequence continues at coordinate 70,972 of JABBOH010000016.1, read as the reverse complement.
ATGACGCGATAGCCTTCCTCACGCAGCGCCTTGCAGGCCTGAGCGCCGGAATAGTCGAACTCGCAGGCCTGCCCGATGACGATGGGGCCTGCGCCGATGATGAGGATCGAGCGGATGTCGGTGCGCTTCGGCATGGCTCAGGAGTCCCCCTCAGGAAGCCGGTCGTCCATCATCGCGACAAAACGATGGAACAGGTGGTGGCTGTCGCTGGGCCCCGGACTGGCCTCCGGGTGATACTGCACCGAGAAGGCGCGGCTGCCGGGGGCCGAGATGCCCTCGTTGCTGCCGTCGAACAGGCTGACATGGGTCACCGTCACGCCCTCGGGCAGCGTTCTCTCATCCACCGCGAAGCCGTGGTTCTGGCTGGTGATCTCGACCCGCCCGGTGATGAGGTCCTTCACAGGCTGGTTGGCGCCGCGGTGGCCGCGGTCGAGCTTGAAGGTTTGCGCGCCGAGCGCGCGCGCCAGCAGCTGGTGACCGAGGCAGATACCGAACACCGGAACGCGCGCGGCAAGCACGGCCTGGATAGCGGGCACGGCATAGGCGGCGGTCGCGGCCGGATCGCCCGGACCGTTCGAGAGGAACACGCCGTCAGGGCGGTGGCGCAGGATGTCCTCGGCGGTCGCGGTGGCCGGCACGACGGTGACGCGGCAGCCGGCGGAGGCGAGGCAGCGCAGGATGTTGCGCTTCGCCCCGTAATCGACGGCGACGACGTGGCGGCGTGGGGCCTGCTGGCGGGCGGGCGGCTCGCCCCAGCGCCACACCATCTCATCCCATTCATAGGTCTGGGTGCAGGAAACGCTCTCCGCCAGATCCATGCCTTCGAGCCCAGGCCAAGCCTGCGCCTGGACCCGCAGGGCCGCGATGTCGAAGTGGCCGTCCGCGGGGAAGCTGAGCACGCCGCTGGGCGCGCCGCCGTCCCGGATGCGGATCGTGAGCGCCCGCGTGTCCACGCCGCCGATGCCGGGCAGGTTGGCAGCCTTCAGCCAGTCAATGAAGCTCCGCGCGGCCCGCCAGTTGCTGGGAACGGTGATGTCCTGGGCGGTGACGAGGCCGAGGGCTGCCGGCGTGGTCGCCTCGTCATCCTCGAGGTTGGCTCCGACATTGCCGATATGAGGAAAGGTGAAGGTGACGATCTGCCCGGCGAAGGAGGGATCGGTCATCGTCTCCTGGTAGCCGGTCATGCCTGTGTTGAAGCAGACCTCCCCCACGTGCGCGCCGCCTTCAGGCGTGTTGGCGCCGAAGCCCCTGCCCCACCACAGGCTGCCATCGGCCAGAACCAGCACCGCCGTCGCCCCATCGGGTACGGCCACATCGCGGACGTCCGTGAGAGGGGTGGAGCTGGCGGCGGAATCCGGCATGGTCGGGCTGTCCTTCGCGGCTGAAGTCCCAAGCTTGGCTGACGTGACAGGCGGCGCCGAGACGACCGCGCCGCCGGGCATGTCGCCCAGGGAAAGCCCGGTCGCGGCGATGATCGTGCGCCAGTGTTTCGAGGGGATGACACCCGACTGCTTCCACTTGCGCAGCGCCTCGGCGCTGACATGTGTCAGCCGGGCCGCTGCTTCGGGACCGCCGAGCCGTTGTACGATATCATTGACGTCGAGGGGCATGGCGTCCACATACGGGAAGTTATTTCCCAATTCAACGGGCCAGTTCGTAGAGACGCGCGGGTGGGAAAAAACTTCCCGTGACGGTTGGAGATCAGACGGTGAGCGTTCGGGACGACATAAGCGCCAGCATGAAATCGGCCATGAAAGCCGGCAAGACAGAGCGGCTCTCGGCAATCCGGCTCATCATGGCGAAGCTAAAAGACGCCGACATTGCGGCCCGTCCGCGTGGCGTAGAGCGGATCGCGGACGACGAGGTTCTTGGGATGCTGCGCGGCATGATCAAGCCGCGGCGCGAGGCGATCGAACTCTACGAGAAAGGCGGCCGGCCTGAACTCGCCGCCAAGGAACAAGCCGAGATCGCCGTGATCGAGGAGTTCCTGCCGCGTGCCCTGAACGAGGACGAGATGCGCGATGCCGCAAAGGCGGCGGTCGCCGCGACGGGCGCCGCGAGTTCCAAGGATATGGGCCGCGTCATGGCGGCGCTGAAGGCGCAGCATGGGGCGGCGCTCGACATGTCGCGCATCGGCGCGATCGTGAAAGACGAGCTTGCGGGGTGAAAGCGGTGGCGCGGGCCGCGCATGGCGGCCGAAATCCGGTATAAGCGGAGAGCATGGCGCTTCCACCATCCTTTCTCGATGAACTCCGGGCCCGCACGCCGCTCGCGGCGCTGATCGGCAGACGGGCGAAACTCACTCGCTCAGGGCGCGACTGGAAGGGCTGCTGCCCCTTCCATAACGAGAAATCCCCGTCTTTCTACGTCTATGCCGACCATTATCACTGCTTCGGCTGCGGCGCGCATGGCGACGCGATCGGCTTCGTCATGCAGACCCAGAACGCGGGCTTCATGGAGGCTGTCGAAAGCCTCGCCGCTGAGGCTGGGCTGGAGGTGCCGCGCGCTTCGCCCGAGGCCGTCGCCGCCGAGCGCCGCCGGGCGGATCTGCACGAGGTGCTGGCACTCGCCGCCAAAAGCTTCCAGGCGCGGCTGGCGACCTCGGAGGGACGCCCGGCGCTGGACTACCTCTTGCGCCGGGGCCTGACGGACGAGACCATCCGCCGCTTCGGCCTCGGCTACTCAGGCGGCGGGCGTGGTGCGCTGGCGGCCGATCTCGCGCGGGAGAGTGTAGAGCCTCGGCAGTTGGTTGAGGCGGGACTCATGAAGCAGGCCGAGGACGGCCGTCTCATCGATCTTTTTTTCGGCCGCGTGATGTTCCCGATCCGCGATCCGCGCGGCAGTGTCATCAGCTTCGGCGGCCGGATCATGGGCGACGGGCAGCCGAAGTATCTGAACGGCCCCGAAACGGCGTTGTTTTCTAAACGCCGGACGCTCTATGGCCTCGATCTTGCGAAGCCTGAGCTTGCGAGACGGGGGAAACAGGGTGGGCCGGGCAGGCGGCAAGGTCTGGTGGTCGTGGAAGGCTACATGGATGTGATCGCGTTGTCGCAGGTGGGCTTTCCCGCCGTGGCGCCGCTCGGCACGGCCATCACCACCGAGCAGATGGATGCGCTTTGGCAGGTAGATGAGCGACCGGTATTCTGTTTCGACGGCGATAGCGCCGGACGCAAGGCGGGGCGGCGCGCGATTGGCCTCGCTTTGCCGTTGTTGACGCCCGAACGCAGCCTCGGCATCGTCGTTCTGCCGCAGGGCGAGGACCCGGACAGCGTCGTCGGGAAGCGCGGGCGGCAAGGCATGGCGGAGGAGCTGCAGCGGGACGATCTCGGCAGCGCCATCTACGGCCTGATCAAGGATGAGGTGGGACCGCTCTCGCCCGAGGGTTGGGCGCAGCTGCGCAACCGGCTCGACGAGACCGCGCGCACCATCCCTGATCGCGCCCTGGCGGACACGTATCGCGCTGCGCTCCGCGACCGCTGGTATCAGGATCGGCGGCAGGCATCAGGCGCGTTTCCGGGGATGCCGAGGGCCGGCGGCGGCGGGTTTGCACCCGGTAGGAAGGGGGCGGCGCCGCGGCCTGTTCCGATTGGCCCGCGTCCGCACATGAGCCCTCAGTCTCGCGATGCCGAGCGCGGCCGGGTACTGCTGGCAATCCTGCTTACCCATCCGCAGCTTCTGCCGGATCTCGAGGAGGCATTCGAAATGCTGGACCTGCCGGAGCCGCTCGCGCAGCTGCGTGATGCGCTCCGCACATGGTTGGAACCGCACCCGGTTCTTGACAGCGAGACGTTGAACGCCCATCTCCGCCGGCTCGGGTACGATACGATAGTTTCGGCCGTCCTTGAAGCGCGCCCTCTGCCCGCCTGCGCCATGCCGGACGCGGCTCCAGCCGATGCGGCTGCACACTGGTGGCAGATTTACGGGTTCATGCGCGGGCCCCATATCGAGGCGGATTTGAAGGTGGCGGAACGCGACTTCGTGACGGAGCCCACCGAGGCGAACCAGCGGCGGTTGATCGCGCTCAAGGAATCCTGGGATCGCGTTCGCCGCGGAGATATGGACGCGACCCCATGACAATAGAGAGTTTTCCTCGAGCGCGGATCGTGTCGGGGTGGTGGGCCAGTATCTGGGCGAGGACTTGCATATCCATGGCGGAGAGGTGTGAATGATGGCGAACAAGCCTGCTGCGACGACCGAGGCGCCCGCCCCCGACACCGATGCGGAGACTACGCTCGACACCCAGTCGGGCGCCGTCAAGCGGCTGATCGCGAAGGGCAAGGAACGCGGCTATATCACCTTCGATGAGCTGAACGCCGTCCTTCCGCCGGAACAGAACAGCTCCGAGCAGATCGAGGATGTGATGTCGATGCTCAGCGAGATGGGCATTCAGGTCGTCGAGAGCGAGGAGAGCGAGGAAGGCGACGCCGCCGCTCCCAAGCCGCTGGAAGCCGAGGACGAAGAGGCGGCGGAGCAGACCGGCAACATCAACGCCGAAACCGCCGGCCGCACCGACGACCCGGTGCGGATGTATCTGCGCGAGATGGGCAGCGTTGAATTGCTGTCACGCGAAGGCGAGATCGCGATCGCCAAGCGCATCGAGGCCGGCCGTGACATGATGATCGGCGGCCTCTGCGAGAGCCCGCTGACCTTCCGCGCGATCGTCGCTTGGCATGAGTCGCTGAAGAACGGGAAGATCCTGCTGCGCGACGTGATCGACCTCGAAGCGACGCAAGGGATGGGCAATCCACCGGCCGAGGGCGAGAGCGACGAGCCCGATCCGTCTCCGCCCGCCTTCGACGCCGTCGATGACAGCGATGAAGAGGAAGGGGAAGGCAGCAGTCTTTCGCTGTCCGCGCTCGAGGAGAAGCTGAAACCCGATACCCTCGCGACCTTCGAGGAAATCGAGTCGCTCTACAAGAAGCTGCACAAGGTCCAGCACAAGCGGCTTGAATCGATTACGAGTGGCGAGGAGGTCAACCTCCGCTCCGAAAAGAGCTACGCCAAGCAGCGTGAGGAACTTGTCGCCAAAGTGCGGCAGGTTCGTCTGCACAACAACCGCATCGAGGAGCTGGTGGCGCAGTTCAAGCAGCTCAACCAACGTCTGACGACGCTGGAAGGCCAGCTTCTGCGCATGGCGGAATCCTGCAAGGTGCCGCGCGACGAGTTCCTCAAGGAATACCGCGGCAACGAACTCGATCCGAACTGGCTCGAGCGCATCGGGGGCCTCAACAGCCGCGGCTGGAAGCTTTTCGTCGCCAAGCACGGCGAGCAGATCGTCGCGCTGCGCGGCCAGATCGGCGCGATCGCCAACGACGCCAGCCTGCCGATCGAGGAGTTCCGTCGCGTCTACATGACGGTGAGTCGCGGCGAGCGCGACAGCGCGCGCGCCAAGAAGGAGATGATCGAGGCCAACCTCCGCCTCGTGATCTCGATCGCGAAGAAATACACGAATCGCGGGCTGCAGTTCCTCGACCTCATCCAGGAGGGCAATATCGGCCTGATGAAGGCGGTCGACAAATTCGAGTATCGGCGCGGCTACAAGTTCAGCACCTATGCCACTTGGTGGATCCGCCAGGCGATCACCCGTTCGATCGCCGATCAGGCCCGCACGATCCGTATCCCCGTGCACATGATCGAGACGATCAACAAGCTGGTCCGCACGTCGCGTCAGATGCTGCATGAGATCGGACGTGAACCGGCCCCCGAGGAGCTTGCTGAGAAGCTCGGCATGCCTCTCGAGAAGGTGCGGAAGGTGCTCAAGATCGCCAAGGAGCCGATCAGCCTCGAAACGCCGATCGGCGACGAGGAGGACAGCCACCTTGGCGACTTCATCGAGGACAAGAACGCGGTCATCCCGCTCGATGCCGCGATACAGGCCAATCTGCGCGAGGCCACGACGCGGGTTCTTTCGAGCCTCACGCCGCGCGAGGAACGCGTGCTTCGCATGCGCTTCGGCATCGGCATGAACACGGACCATACGCTTGAGGAGGTGGGCCAGCAGTTCAACGTGACCCGCGAGCGTATCCGGCAGATTGAGGCGAAGGCGCTCCGCAAGCTGAAGCATCCGAGCCGCAGCCGAAAGCTCCGCAGCTTCCTGGACGACTGATCGTGCTGGGCGCGATGTTGGGCAAAGCGCGAGGAAATGGGATGCGGGAGACCGAAGGCGTGACGCGCGTGGGGGTCACTGTGACCTTCCTCCGAATGACGGAGCGTCTCCCCGGACCGCACCCTGAGATTCCGGCGCAGGCTGAGGTTCGCCACCTGCGGGCGCCCGACAACGACCACTACCGCGCGTTGCAGACGAAGGTCGGGCATCCCTACCTGTGGTGGCTGCGGCGCGTCATGCCGGATGCCGAACTGGCGGCGGTGCTGCGGAACCCGCAGATCGCGGTACACGTTCTCTATCTCGACGGCGAGGAGGCAGGGTTCTACGAACTCGACGCGACGAGCTGGCCCTTTATCAACCTCAACTACTTCGGGCTCATGCCGCATGCCGTGGGCCGAGGCCTGGGGGCGGCTTTCCTGCAGCACGCCATCGACAACGCGTGGTCGGGTCCGATCCGCGGCATGACCGTGAACACCTGCACCGCCGATCACCCACGCGCCCTGCCGGCCTATGAGCGCGCGGGCTTCCGCCGTAGCCGCGCCATCAAGGAAGTGTGGAGCATTCCGCACCACCTTGGCTTCGCCATCCCGGATCACCTGAAGGTCTGACGAGCGCTCATGTCCGTGACCTTTTTCGTGCCGGGATGCTTTCCTTCCACGGCCGGCGCGATCGTCTACGACACCCATCTTGCGGCCCATCTCCGCGCGCTCGGGCACGAGGTGACAGTCGTGCCTTTGGCCGGCTGCCATCCGCTGCCCGACGATGCGGCGAAGGCCGCTGCTGACGCGCACTGGACTGCGGCACGGCACGCCAATCCCGCCGGCAGCGTTATCATCGACGGCTTCTGCCTCTACGCCTTCGCGCCGCTCGCAGCGAGCCTGCGCGATGCCGGCGCCATCGCCCTCGTCCACCACCCGATGTCGCTCGAGCCCCAGTTACCGCCGCCTGAACGGGACGCCTTTGCCCTGATCGAGCGGCAGTTGCTGCCGTGTCTCCCGCGCATCGTGGTGCCCAGCGAGAGTACTCGCGCCAGCATGATCAGTGCGCTGTCGCTTAGCCCAGACGCGCTGACAGTCGTGACGCCCGGCATTCCCGATGCGGGCCGCAGCGTAGGCTCCGGCGGCCCCACGTGCCGCCTCCTTGCAGTCGGTAGCCTCATACCGCGCAAGGGGCATGACACCGTCCTGCGGGCGCTGGCGGGGCTTCCCGACCTGGATTGGCATCTTACAGTCTGCGGCGACGATACGCTCGATCCTGCCCACGCGGCGGAGTTGCGCGCTCTGGTCGATACGCTGGGTCTTGTCGATCGCGTCACCTGGCCCGGCGCCTGCGCGCCCGAGTCCATGGAAACGCTCTGGCGGACGGCCGACATCTTCATCTCGGGGAGCCGGTTCGAGGGCTATGGAATGGCGGTCGCCGAGGCCATCCGCCGTGGCCTGCCTCTCGCCCTCACCCATGGTGCGGCGGCGCCTGAAATCATTCCGATGGACGGCTGCGTGATAGTCGAGCCCGGTGACCACGCGCAGCTATCCAAGGCGTTGCGCCGACTGGTCTTCAGCGCGACGCTGCGGCGCGAGCTGGCAGAGGCGTCATGGCAGGCGGGCCGGGCACTCTCGACCTGGGACGATCAGGCGCGGCGGTTCGCGGCGCTCCTCACGGGCTGACGGCGCAGCTGAGGCCTGCGTGCCTCGACCGACAAGAGGATGCTCGGCCCAAAGGTGAAGCCGCGCTGCCTCCACGGTTGATGATGACGCCACAACCGGCCGGCGTTGGAACAAGCGGAACGAAAGACGGCCGGCACAGCGACGAAGCGCCGCACCGGCCGTCTTTACGCGCGTATGAGGCGTCTACGCCTCGTTATGGGCCTCGCTCGGCTCCATCGTCTCGGACTCACCGGACTCGGTGACTGGGTTCGCTTCGGCCTTCGGCTTGCGCGCACGACGCGTCTTCTTCTCGGCAGCCGGAGCGGCATCAAACTCGACCACGGCCAGCGTCACGGGCTCCAGAACATCCGTCACCGGCTTGGCGTTGGCGCGACGGCCACGCGTCGCCGGCTTCGCGGCGGATGACTTGCGCGCGGTCGCAGCGCCACGGGTCGCGGGCTTGCGGGCTGTCACCGCCTTGCGCGACGTGGCCGAAGCGCGCGTCGCGGTCGCTGTCTTGCGCGAACTCGACGCGGGTTTGCGTGCAGCGGCAGTCGTGGAGGTCTTGCGCGTGGCGGTCGCAGTCTTGCGCGGCGACGCGATCTTGCGGGCCGCAGCCGCCGGCTTACGGGCCGTCGACGTCTTGCGCGCGGTCGGCGCCGCGGACTTGCGGCTGGCCGCAGCCGGCTTGCGCGCCGTCGTCGTCTTGCGGGCCGAGGTCGCTGTCTTGCGCGCCGCAGTCGTCGTCTTCCGCGCGGTGGTCGTCGTCTTGCGCGCCGCAGTCGTCGTCTTCGCCGCTCCGCGCTTGGCGGGCGCCGCCTTGCGTGTCGCGGCGGCTGTACGACCGGCTGGCTTGCGCGCAGTCGTCGTCTTGGACGCCGCGGTTTTCGAAGCCGTCGTGCGGCGACCGGCGCTCGCCGTCGTCTTGCCGGCGGGCTTGCGCGCCGTCGACGCCGTCGACTTCTTCGCAGTCGCGCGCGTCGGCGTCTTCGTGGCCTTCGCCGCAGGCTTCGCTGCCTTGCTCGCCGCCTTCGCCGCCGGCTTGCGCGTCGCGGAGGCGCGCGTCGTCGTCGCGGTCCGCTTCGCAGGTGCGCGGCGGGTAGAGGTCCTCATCGCCATGGGGCGTGCGCGCGGGGCCGAACCCGTCTCCCCCTGATTGTCGTCACTCACAGCATCACTCCTTCTGTCTCGTTAATGCTCGTCTTGTTAACCGGCCAGAGCTTAGGTCCTGCCGTCTTACTCTTTTTCAGACAGTGGCGTGCACTACCCCGGCTAAGAGGCCAAGCCACCCAAACGTCCCACCGCTGCGGACCATGATCACCCCAGAATGCTTCCTCAGGTTCTCTGTCCCGTGGAACGCCTCAAAGGATTTGCATCTTGTCGATGCGGTAACACCGGATTGTCGCAATCCCTCCACCACGCCGACCGTGCAACCCACGCGACTCGCGTAGCCGGACGGTTCTTCCGCTATCTCAAGTCTCAAATGATACTGTCAAGAAAAAGGCGCCACAATGGCCGTGAAAACTGCATATTATTTCGGACGGGCAGCGGGTTCGTCCGACGGATCGCCACAAAGACGGGTCAACCCAACCGTCGTCGTGTCCGCAGAGTCGTTGGCAGCAACAGACCTTTCCCGAATTCACTTCCGTCGCCCATACCGGCCTGCCGCATCCGGCGCCTCGTTGGGCGCGATCCCTGCAGTGCAGCCATACGCCTCGTCGGCGGGACGGGCCTCGCATGAGATGGACATCGAAACCAGCATCGGTCAGCGGCGACGCCGGATGGGGGAATCGACGCGTCAGCCGTGCCGCTTCCTTCAGACCGCGCATTCTTCTAAAAGAGCCGCGGCTTCACTTGCTGAACGCTGCGTCTGGCGAAGTAACCGCTCCGGATTCCGTGATGTATCGACCCTGCCGCCACTCGTCATGAGCGAGCACATCGTCTCGATGTTGGACAGCATCGCACTGCAGGCAAAGCGCATCGCGGCGCGGCTGCCGGGATGTCCGTGCTCGCATCGGTCCGCGGCACATCGTCAGTGTGACGGTGATGGCGGAGCGGTCATGCAATGACAAAGCCGCCGCCGCAGGCACCTCTCCCGCATCTGTCACGGGTCATGCTCGATGATGGGCTGCCGGGCGGCTTGCCGCCGATGATCGAGGCCGATCGTGCCCGGGCGATCCTCGACCTGGAGGAAGGCAATGTCTTCGCGCCGCGCGGCGCTGGCCCCGGGCCTTTCGTGCTGACGCTATCGGTGCGGGACGGACGCCTGCTGTTCGACATTCGCGACGAGGCGATGCATCCGGTCACACTCATCGGGCTGGCCCTCGGGCCGTTGCGACGTCTCATCAAGGATTACGTGATGATGCTCGACAGCTACGCAACGGCCGTCCAGGAGGGGCGCGAGGCGAGGATCCAGGCCATTGATATGGGTCGCCGCGGCCTCCACAACGAAGGTGCGGCCTTGGTGGCGGCACGGCTGGACAGCAAGGTGGAGATCGACCTCGATACCGCTCGGCGGCTTTTCACACTCATCGCCGTGCTGCATCACCGCGTCACCGGCCCCTCAGCATAAAGCAGGCAGCATGAAGATCGACGGCGTTCCCTATCGCAGCATCTGGCTCGATGAAGACGGTTGGTCCGTCCGCATCATTGACCAGACCAGACTTCCCTGGTCGCTCAGCATCCTGCGGCTTTCCTCCGCCGCGGAGATGGCGGAAGCGATCCGCACCATGCGCGTGCGCGGCGCGCCGCTGATCGGAGCCGCCGCAGCCTACGGCCTCTGCCTCGCCCTGCATGACGATCCCTCGACCGAAGCGATGGAGCGTGACGCAGCAATGCTCGCGGGAACCAGACCCACAGCTGTCAATCTCAGATGGGCGCTCGACCGGATGCTGACGCGCCTGCGCAACACGCGCCCCGAACACCGCCTCGCCGCCGCCTACGCGGAAGCCGCCGCGATCGCCGACGAGGATGTGGCGCAGAACGAGGCGATCGGACGACATGGCGTCGAGCTCATTCGCGCCCGGCAGAAGCCCGGCAGGCCCGTCAACGTTCTCACCCATTGTAACGCAGGCTGGATCGCCACCGTCGATTGGGGGACGGCGCTGGCGCCCATCTACAGCGCCCACAACGAAGGGATCGACGTTCACGTGTGGGTCGATGAAACGCGCCCTCGCAACCAGGGTGCCTCGCTCACGGCCTGGGAACTCGGCAGCCACGGCGTGGCCCATACGGTCATCGCGGACAATGCCGGCGGGCATCTGATGCAGCATGGCAAGGTCGATCTCGTCATCGTCGGAACCGACCGCGTGACGCGCGGCGGCGATGTCGCGAACAAGATCGGCACCTACCTGAAGGCGCTCGCAGCCCACGACAATGCCGTCCCGTTCTGGGTGGCGCTGCCCTCCACCACCATCGACTGGACCATCACCGACGGCATCGCCGAAATCCCGATCGAGGAGCGGCCGGCCACCGAGGTCACATTGATGACGGGTCAAACCGAAACCGGCGCCATCGCGACCATCCAGGTGACGCCTCCGGGCAGCGGCGCCGCCAATCCTGCCTTCGACGTGACCCCGGCGCGGCTCGTGACGGGGCTCATTACCGAACGCGGGCGCTGCGACGCCTCGCCCGAGGGCCTGCTCAAGCTTTTTCCCGAACGCGCCTGAACGCGACACCCGCATGATCTGCCGCAAGCGTGGCTGCCGCGCCGGGGTTGCCACGGGCGCGCTCTTCGGCGCCCTCGGCCTGAGCGCCTGTGCGGGACATGGCAAGGCGCCGCAGGCATCGATCTCGATCGGTGCGCCTTCGGTCGCGGCTTGCACCGCGCAGGTCGACGACGCGCAGGAGCCGCCCTTCGTGCGCAATTGCTTCGGCACCTTCAGCCGTACCTCCGCCGTCGCGATCGCGACGGCGGAATGGCGTGCTTGGGGCGAGGTCGTGTACGACGGCAATCCTGCCGATGAGGGCCCTGCCGATCCCGATAAGAAGGCCGAACGCCAGCCCGGCTTCTGGCAGCGCGTCGGCCTCTACTGGTGGCTCGGGATGAACGAGAGCAACCCGACAGCCGGATGGACCGGCGAGCATGATGCGACCGGTACCATCTTCCCGGCAGAGAATGATGGCGAATACGCGTGGTCCGCCGCATTCATCTCCTTTGTCATGCGGCTGGCCGGCGCGGGCCCAAGCTTCCCCTATTCCGAATCCCACAGCGTCTACATCGACGCAGCGGTCGCGGAGACGGTGAACCATCTCGGCGAATACGCGATCCAGGCGGAGCCGCCGAACGCCTACGCCCCGATCGCGGGCGACCTCATCTGCTACGGACGAAAAGGCGCGGCGACGCTGACCTATGCGGATCTACCGGCGGGCCGCTTCACCGCCCATTGCGGCATCGTGGTCGCGAGGCAGGCGGATCAGGTCAGCATCATCAGCGGCAATGTCGAGGATGCGGTTGCTCTCACGCATGTGCCGGTCACGCATCAGGGTATGCTGGCGCAGCCGGATGGGACCGTGCTCGACGGCCGCTACCCATGGCTCACCGTGATCCGCGTGGCCTATAACCTGCCCGCGCCCGGCGCCACGCAACCGGCGCCCTAGCGCTGCCGCCAGGGCAGTCCGGCGGCCTTCCAGCCGGCCAAGCTGCCGCGATGGCCATGCGCATCGGGCGGTCCCTCGAAGCCCTCAGCAACGTTGTATACGCGGCTGTAGCCGGCAGCCGCAGCCGCCTGTGCGGCTGACATGCTGCGGGCGCCGCTTCGGCAGATGAAATAGATCGGCGTGTCCGGCGTGAAACCCGCCTGCTGCAGATGGTCGAGAAACGCGCCGTTCCGCTGCATGCTGGGGTAGACCTGCCAAGGGATCAGCACCGGCTCGCGCCCAATCTCATGAAGATCCGGAAGACCCACGAAGTTCCATTCGGCATCCGTCCTTACATCGCAAAGCTGAGCGCGCGGATCGGCTTCCAGCGCCTCCCAAACCTTGCCGGCCTCCACGTCTTCTATCATCTCTTCCTCCATAGATTGGACCCGTCTTCAGAAGGCCGCGTGCGAGGCCGGAAGGCAAGTATAAGGATAGACCGATGATGACAGGCGGCAGCGCGGACAGGACCCGGCAGGCGGCAGGAGAAGCGTCGTCGATGGCGGACGGCCTTGCCGGCGCCATCGGCAACACTCCGCTCATCCGCCTGCGGCGTGCGTCCGAGGCGACGGGCTGCACAATTCTCGGCAAGGCGGAGTTCATGAATCCGGGCGGCTCGGTGAAGGATCGCGCCGGTCTCGCCATCATCCTCGATGCCGAGGAGCGAGGTGTGCTCAAGCCCGGCGGCACGATCGTTGAGGGCACGGCGGGCAATACCGGCATCGGCGTTACGCTGGTCGCCAACGCCCGCGGCTACCGCTCGATCGTCGTCATGCCGGAAACCCAGAGCCGGGAAAAGATCGACTTCCTGCGCATGATCGGCGCCGACCTGCGTCTGGTGCCGGCAAAGCCGTTCCGCGACCCCGGCAACTACGTGCATGTCGCGCGGCGGCTCGCAGAGGAGTTGGGCGCCGTCCACGCCAACCAATTCGACAACCGCGCCAACCGAGCCGGCCATGCGGCGACGACGGGTCCCGAGATCTGGGAGCAGACCGGCGGACGGATCGACGCCTTCACCTGCGCCTGCGGCACCGGCGGCACGCTCGCCGGCGTGTCAGACGCGCTCAAGGCGCGCAACCCCGATGTGCGGATTGTGCTGGCGGATCCTGACGGGAGCGGGCTTTATGGTTGGGTCAAGTCCAATGACCTGACCGTGCAGGGAAGCTCGATCACCGAAGGGATCGGGCAATCGCGCGTGCCTGGAAATCTTGAAGGTGCCGCGATCGACGACGCTCTGCGCATCCCCGACGCGGAAGCTCTCTCCCAGGTCTTCGACCTCCTGCAGCATGAAGGGCTGTCGGTCGGCGGTTCCGCCGGCATCAACGTCGCGGCAGCGATCAGGCTGGGTCGCGCCATGGGCCCGGGCCATGTCATCGCAACGATCCTGTGCGACAGCGGCGCCCGCTATCAATCTAAGCTGTTCAACCCCATCTTCCTGCAATCGAAGGGCCTGCCCTCGCCCCCCTGGCTCAGTTGATGTCCAGGGCGAGGCGCGACGCCGCAGCTGCTCTTTTCGGAGGTTTGATGGCGAGACGACCGGCGCTGGATATCGTGAAGGATCCTGCCGAGCCGGCAGTCGAACGGGTAAAACCGCGCGGCGAACTGGGCAAGGCGCTCGGCATCACCGTCGGCGATGCCGGAAGCCAGGAAATGCCGCTACCGCGAAACTGGAACACCGTGTTCCTCGGCATCCTGACCCTGATCGCGGTGCTCACCTGCCTCTACGTGGCCCGCAACATCATTCTGCCCGTCGTCCTGGCGCTGGTCCTCAAGCTTCTGTTCCAGCCCCTGGTGAAGGTGCTGGAGCGTATCCACGTCCCCAAGATCATCGGGGCGCTCGTATCGCTGCTGGTACTTCTCGGTGTCTTCGTCGGTCTCGGCGCGCTGCTGTCGAGCCCGGCCTCGCGCTGGGCCGCGCAACTGCCGCAGGCTTGGCCGATGCTCCAGGCGCGCTTCGCGGTTCTGCAGAAGCCCATCGCCCATCTCGAGCACGTGCTAGACACCATGGGCGTCCACCTCGACGGCGGCGATTCCTTCCTGTCGCATCCGGTCAGCATGGTCACCGCCGTCTTCAGCGGCACGGGAACGGTCGCGACCAACCTGCTCGAGACGCTGCTGGTTCTGTTCTATCTCCTGGTGTTCGGCGAGACCTTCCTGCGGCGCCTTGTCGAGGTGCTGCCCCGCTTCGACGACAAGCGCGAAGCAGTCGAGATCTCCATGCACATGGAGCGCGATCTTTCCGCCTATCTGCTGACGATCACGATTATCAATGCCGTGGTGGGCTGCGCGACCGCCCTCGTGATGTGGATCTGCGGCGTGCCTGGACCGATCCTGTGGGGCGTCGTCGCCTTCTGCCTGAACTTCGTGCCGATCCTCGGACCGTTCTTCGGCATTCTGATGTTCCTGGCCGTCGGCATCGTGACCGCCGGGTTCGCCTGGATCGCGATCCTGCCGGCAGGGCTCTATTTCGGCATCCACATCGCCGAGGGCGAGATCATCACGCCCATGCTGCTCGCCAACCGTTTCACCATCAACCCGGTGGCGGTCATGCTGTCGCTGATCTTCTGGTATTGGATGTGGGGCGTCGCGGGCGCCATCCTGGCGGTGCCGATGCTTGCCATCGTCAAGATCATCTTCGACCGGCTGCGCCCGTTCCGAGCTTTCGGGCATCTGCTCGAAGGTTAGCAACCCGTGATGGTTGATCAGGCCTTCGACGCCATCGTCGTCGGCGCGGGGGCCGCCGGATTGATGTGCGCCATGACCGCCGGGCAGCGCGGTCGCCGGATCCTGCTGCTTGACCATGGTGCCGAGCCCGGCGCCAAGATCCTCATTTCCGGCGGCGGGCGCTGTAATTTCACGAACCGGGAGACGCCGGCCGGGCGCTTCCTGTCCCAAAATCCGCATTTCGCGAAGTCCGCGCTCAGCCGCTACCAGCCTGGGGACTTCATCGAGCTTCTCGGTCGGCATGGCATCTCCTGGCACGAAAAGACCTTGGGTCAGCTGTTCTGTGACGGCTCGGCGCGACAGGTGGTGGCGATGCTGGTGAGCGAATGCACGGCTGGCCGTGTCGATCTGCGTCTGGCTCACCGCGTGACCCAACTCCGCCACGACGGGGTGTTCCAGGTGGAGACCGATCAAGGCGGATTTACCGCGCCCGCGCTGGTGATCGCGAGCGGCGGCCTGTCGATCCCGAAACTCGGCGCCACCGGCCTCGCCTATGACGTGGCCCGGCAGTTCGGCGTTCCCGTCGTGCCGCCCGCACCCGCCCTCGTGCCGCTCGCCTTCGCGGAGCCGGTGGTCGATATGATGCGCGCGTTGTCCGGCACGGCTTGCGAGGTGGTCGTGGCGGCCGGGCGCACGGTGTTCAGGGAGGCGATGCTGTTCACTCATCGCGGTCTCTCGGGTCCTGCGATCCTGCAGGTGTCAAGCTACCTCTCCCCCGGCGACGAGATCACGATCGATCTTATGCCGGAACGGGACGCACTGCCGTGGTTGCTGGAGCGGAAACGGGAGCGTCCCCGGATCGCGCTTCGCACGGCGCTGGCGGAGGCTTTGCCGCAACGCCTCGCGCAAGCCCTCGCGCCCGCCGACGACGCGCCGCCGCTGGGTGGAACCCCTGATCGGGCGCTTGCTGCATTGGCCGAGCGGCTGAAGCGCTGGCGGCTGACGCCATCAGGCACCGAAGGCTATGCGAAGGCCGAGGTTACGCGCGGCGGGATCGATACCCGCGCGCTGTCATCCCGGACGATGGAGACGCGGACGGTGCCGGGCCTCCACTTCATCGGCGAGGCTGTGGACGTGACCGGCTGGCTCGGCGGCTACAACTTCCAATGGGCCTGGGCGAGCGGCTTCGCCGCCGGTCAGGCGTTGTAGGCACCGACGCCTAGGCTCACCAGGCTGCTAGCTTCGCCAGCAGGTCGCGCTTGATTTCGGGCGGCGCGAAGGACACCTCGATCGAAGTGCGCGCCACCGACCGCAGCACTTCGTC
This sequence comes from Pseudomonadota bacterium, assembly GCA_019351895.1. Classification (GTDB taxonomy): domain Bacteria; phylum Pseudomonadota; class Alphaproteobacteria; order Acetobacterales; family Acetobacteraceae; genus Acidisoma. The sequence goes on along the minus strand of JABBOH010000016.1, from coordinate 54,597 downwards.
GTCCCAGCCGAAGGTCTCCACCATCCGCGCGTATTCGCCGATGAGGGTCGTTTCCAGCAGTTCCGGGTCATCCGTGCTGATCGACACGGGAATGCCGTGCCGCCGCAGCCGCTCGACCGGATGCTCCTCGTAACTTGGATAGAGCCCCAGCCGGACGTTGCTTGCGGGCGTGATATCCAGCGGCAGGCCGAGGTCTCGAAGCTCGTCCATCAAGGAGGCATCCTCGACGGCGCGCACGCCGTGGTCAATGCGCTCCGCGCCGAGCAGCCGGATCGCGTCCCGGATGCCCTCCGGGCCACTTGATTCGCCCGCATGGGCGGTCCGGCGGAAACCGGCGGCGGCGGCGCGGCGAAAGGTGTCGGCGAAGCGCGGCCCGGTGCGCCCGGCCGAGGCCTCGTTCCCGTCGATCGACAGGGCGACCACGCGCGGGCTCCGCAGCGCGATCATCATGTCCAGTAGTTCGACCGCCTCATCGGCGGATTGCTGACGCAGCAGGCTGAGGCACAGCCCGACCGGCGGGAGCCCGTCCTGCTCGGCAGCCCTGAAGCCACGATCGAGCGCCTCGATCATCTCAGGCAGGCGATACCGCCAACTCGGCCAATGCGTCGGATTGATGATCGCATCTGCGTAACCCGCGCCGTTCTCGGCGAGGCGCTCGGCAAAGGCGTAGGCCATCAGTTCGACCTGCGGGATGGTTCGCACCAGCCCGCAGCTCCAGTCGAGAAAGCCGAGGAACTCGGCGAGGTTCTTGAAGTCGAACAGCGCCTCGGGCGGACGCGACAGAGGTTCGCCCGCCGCCGCTGCCAGGGCCACGATCTGCGGGCGGGAGAAGCAGCCTTCGAGGTGGACGTGGATCTCCGCCTTGGGCAAGGCGCGCAGGCGCTGCCGGTCGGCGGAGCCGTCACTCATCCGCGGAAGTTGCCGTCGAAGGCGAACTCGCTCACCGGCTTGCGCGGGCTCGGGACTTCGCGCGCCTGCAGGAACTCGGGCAGTATCGACTTGTCGGCGAGGCGCCCGACGGCCGCGGCCGCTTCCACGCGGTAGCCGGCAGGGAGCCCAAGCTCGGCGAAGGCACGCGGAATGTCGAAGCCCACCATGCCGTGAGCATGCCAGCCGAGCTTCGCCCCCTGCAGCGCGAACTGCGCCCACGCGGCGCCGCAGTCGAAGGAGTGGCTATGGGAGGGCACCGGCTTCTCGGCGCCGGGCGGCAGCATCGTTGAGTTCGAGGCGATGATGACGAGCGCGCCCGCGCGCTTCGCCCAGCCCTGATTGAACTCGATCAGCAATCCCAGGAACCTATCCCAGTTGGGCGAGCCGCGGCGGGCGTAAAGGAAAGTCCACGGCTGAGAGTTGTAGGAAGAAGGCGCCCACCGCGCCGCCTCGAACATCGAAAACAGATCGGCCTCGGGGATCTCCTCCTCGGTGAAGGCCCGGGGAGACCAACGCTCCAGGAACAGCGACTCGATCTCGTGGTCAGCGGTGCGGGAATTGGCGCTCGTCGTCATGATCCGTCCTTGGGTTTTGCTGCTGTCATTGAGGCTTGGCGGCGTTCCGAAGAGCTTCGGCCTCGGCGTAGAACTTCTTCTCCCAGGCCGAGTGATTGTCCGCGCCCTCCTTGATGAAGGGGGTGAAGATCGCGATCCGCAACAGCAACGCGTTGATGAGATTGGCCGGAAAGCGCAGCGGCTTGTTGAAGTCCACGAACAGGACGACGCGTGTCTCGTCCGAGTGGTTCCAGGCCTCGTGCTCGAACGCGTCGTCGAAAATCAGCGCTCGGCCCTCCTGCCAATGGCGGACCTCCCGGTCGATGCGGATCGCGATCTTGTCGGGGTGGTCCGGGACCTTGAGTCCGAGATGCAGCCTGAGCACGCCATTATAGGGCCCGCGATGCGCGGGCAGATGCTTGCCCGGCTCGAAGATCGAGAACATGGCCGTCTGCAGCCCAGGGATCTTCTGCACGATCCGCCAGGTTTCCGGGCAAAGCGCCGTGTTGTTCGCCGAGGTGTGGCCGTAGCCGGTAAGGAAGAAGGTCTTCCAGCCCGCATCGGTGCTGATGGTGGAGACATCGGTCGAGATGTCATGGAAGCTCGGAAGGTCCGCCTTCCTGACCAGAACACGGTCGAGTTCGGTGCGGATTAGCTGCCACTCCCGCTCCAGGTCGCGCGCCCAGGGGAATGTCTCGAGGTCATAGACGGGCGGATTGCCGTGCCTTGCCGAGCGAAGGTTCAGCCGCTCGATCCATGCAACGATCCGCATGACGGCGCGGGTCGTAAAGCTCGGCCGGCCCATGGGCTTGATGCCCGGCGTCTCGAAGGTCTGGGACGGGGCCGCCGTGCCGCGCCGTTCGGGATGCGCGTCCTCCGCCTCTGGCGAGTGCTTGATGAGGGTGTCCATGCTTCAGGTCTCCGCCGTCCGGGCGGATGATCCTGGGCCGCCCAATGCGCGTGATACGACAGCCTCAAGGGTTTTGGCGAGGTCACCGTTGTCGCGACTGCCCCCGGCGACTGTCATGCTCCGCCCCGGGAAGGCTGATTCCCTCTGGTCTGACCGGTCGGCCAGCCCAGAGGGTATGGCTTGACGGGTGCCGTTATGAGCAGCCGCTCGTGGCGCCGCAGGTCACGCATTTCAGGCAGGTGCCGTTCCGCACCATCGTGAAGTTGCCGCATTCGGGGCAGCTGTCGCCCTCGTAGCCCTTCACCTTCGCCTCACGGACGCGACTCATCCGGTCCTCACCCGGCACGACGGCATGCGCCGACAAAGCAGACGGCGCAGCACTGCCCATCGCGCCACCCATCGTTCCGCGCACGAAGCCCAAACTGACCCCGCGCTGGATGTCCGCCAGAACAGACCGCGCCTGCTCCGCCGTCTGGCTGCCGGTGCGAGGCAGACTACCCTCGGACGCGCCATTGCCAATCGTGTCGGGCATGAGGTCGGCGGGACCCACATGAGCGAGGTCGTTCCGCGCCAGATAGGAGATGGCAAGCTCACGGAAGATATAGTCGATGATCGAGGTCGCCATACGGATGGCCTCGTTCCCCTGCACCATCCCCGCCGGCTCAAAGCGCGTGAAGGTGAAGGCCTCCACGAACTCCTCCAGCGGCACGCCGTATTGCAGACCGATCGAGATGGCGATCGCGAAGTTGTTCATCAGCGAGCGGAAGGCCGAGCCTTCCTTGTGCATATCGATGAAAACCTCGGCGAGGCTGCCATCCTCGTATTCGCCGGTCCGCAGATAGACTTTGTGCCCGCCGACCGCGGCCTTCTGCGTGTAGCCCTTGCGGCGGTCCGGGAGACGCCGCCGCTCGGCGCGATGGATGACCCGCTCGACGATCCGCTCCGCCATTGCCACGGCCTGCGCCGCCGCCGGCTGCGCGACGAGCCCCTCGGCGTCGTCCTCGTCGTCGATCAATTGCGAGGAGAGCGGCTGGCTGAGCTTCGAACCATCGCGATAGAGCGCATTGGCCTTCAGCCCGAGACGCCAGGAGAGCAGGTAGGCCTGCTTGCAATCCTCGACCGTCGCCGCGTTCGGCATGTTGATGGTCTTGGAGATCGCGCCCGAGATGAAGGGCTGTGAGGCCGCCATCATGCGGATGTGGCTGTCGGCCGAGAGGAAGCGCACGCCGATCCGGCCGCACGGATTCGCGCAGTCGAAGACCGGCAGATGAGCCGGGTCGATTTCCGGCGCGCCTTCGAGCGTCATGGCACCGCAGACGAAGGTGTTCGCGGCCTCTATCTGCGCCCGGGTGAAGCCCATGGCGGTCAGCAGGTCGAAACGCGGGCTCTCGATCTCGGCCGAAGTGAAACCGAGCCCGCCGGTCAGCACGTCTTGGCCGAGCGTCCATTTGTTGAAGACGAACTTGATATCGAAGGCGCTGCCGAGCGCACCCTCCACCTTCGCGATATCCTCCGGCGTGAACCCCTTGGCGGCCAGCGTCTGGTGGCTGATGGCGGGCGCGCCCACCAGCGTGCCATGACCCACCGCATAGCGGATGATGCGATCGGTCTGAGCAGGGGAATAGCCGAGAGTCTTCAGCGCCTCGGGCACGATGCGGTTGATGATCTTAAAGTAGCCGCCGCCCGCGAGTTTCTTGAACTTCACCAGCGCGAAGTCGGGCTCGATGCCGGTGGTGTCGCAATCCATCACGAGACCGATGGTGCCTGTCGGCGCGACGACGCTGACCTGCGCGTTGCGGTAGCCATGCGCCTCGCCCATTGCCAGCGCCTCGTTCCAGACATCGGCGACGGCGCCGGCAAGGCCGTGATCGGGGCAATGCGTCCGGATGAAGGGCACAGGCGCAACCGTCAGATCCTCATAGCTTTCCGCGCCCCCAAGCGCCGCCCGGCGGTGGTTGCGGATGACCCGCAGCATGGCGTCACGATTGGCCGGAAAGCCCGCAAACGGCCCCAGCTGCGCGGCCATCTCGGCCGAGGTGCGATAGGCGACGCCGGTCATCACCGCACTCACCGCGGCACAGATCGAGCGGCCCTCGTCGCTGTCATAAGGCAGGCCGGCCGCCATGAGCAGTCCGCCGAGGTTGGCGTAGCCGAGGCCGAGCGTGCGGTAGTCGTAGGACAGCCGCGCGATCTCGCGTGACGGGAACTGCGCCATGAGCACCGAGATTTCGAGAACCACGGTCCAGATGCGCGTGCAGTGAGTAAAGAGCGCCGTGTCGAAGTGGCCGTCGTCGCGGCGGAAGGCGAGCAGGTTGAGCGAGGCGAGATTGCAGGCGGTGTCATCGAGGAACATGTATTCCGAGCAGGGGTTCGACGCGTTGATGCGTCCCCCAGCCGGGCAGGTGTGCCACTCGTTGATGGTCGTGTCGTACTGCACGCCGGGATCGGCCGAGGCCCAGGCGGCAGCACCGATCTTGTCCCACAAGGCCCGCGCGCGCAGCGTCTTGTGCACGCGACCGTCGGTGCGGCGGATGAGGTCCCACTCGCCGTCATCCAGCACCCGCTGCACGAAATCATTCGTCAGCCGCACGGAGTTGTTGGAGTTCTGGCCCGCAACCGTCAGGTAGGCTTCGCTGTCCCAGTCGGTGTCATAGGTGCGGAAGTCAAAGCTCTCGGCTCCGTTCTTCGCGGCGTCGATGGCGCGTCGGATATAGTTCTCAGGAATCGCGCAGTCGCGGGCGCGCCGCGCGGCGGCCTTGAGGCCCGCGTTCTTCGCCACGTCGTAAGCGGCCTCGCCCAGATCGGGCACCGCCTCCCGGCAGGCCACGATCACGGCGTCAAGCTGGCGCTTCGTCATCTTGGAGCCGGCGACGAGAGCCGCGACCTTCTGCTCCTCGATGACCTTCCAATCGACATAGGCCTCGATATCGGGGTGATCGACATCGACCGATACCATCTTGGCCGCGCGGCGGGTGGTGCCGCCGGACTTGATCGCGCCCGCCGCACGGTCACCGATCTTGAGGAAGCTCATGAGGCCGGAGGACCGGCCGCCGCCCGACAGCCTCTCGCCATCGCCGCGCAGCTTCGAGAAGTTGGAGCCGGTGCCGGAGCCGTATTTGAACAGCCGGGCCTCGCGCACCCAGAGGTCCATGATGCCGCCCTCGTTCACGAGGTCATCGGCTACCGACTGGATGAAGCAGGCATGCGGCTGGGGATGCTCATAGGCGCTGGTGGATTCGACAACCTTGCCGCTCTTGGGATCGACATAGAAGTGGCCCTGGGCAGGACCGTCGATGCCGTAAGCCCAATGCAGCCCGGTGTTGAACCATTGCGGCGAATTGGGTGCGACCATCTGCCGCGCCAGCATGAAGCAAAGCTCATCGCGGAAGGCCCGCGCATCCGCCTCGCTGTCGAAATAGCCGCCCTTCCAGCCCCAATAGGTCCAGGTGCCGGCCATTCGGTCGAAGACCTGCTGAGCCGTTTTCTCGCCCACGGTGCGTTCGGCCTCCGGCAGGGCAGCCAGCGCCGCCGTGTCAGCCACATGACGCCGCAGCCAAGCAGGAACCCCGGGCTCATCGACCGGCTTCAGCAACGCCGGCACGCCCGCCTTCCGGAAATACTTCTGGGCCAGAATGTCACAGGCAACCTGCGACCAAGGCTTCGGTACCTCGATATCGGCGAGGCGGAAGATGACGGAGCCGTCCGGATTGCGGATCTCGCTCGTCGCGCGGACGAACTCGATCTCGCCATACCGGCCGTCAGCGTCGGCCGTCAGTTCCCTCTCAAAGCGCATGCAATGGTCCTCATTCAGTCCGGTGGGGCGTGGAGCCGGTCATTGAGGGACCGCGCCGATAACCAAATCTAGTAGGTAGTACACCCCTCTAGCAACAAGATGTTGCATATTGACAGCTACGCCCTGGTGTCGCAGCCCAGTCGAGCCTACGCCGAAGCCCAGCGTCTTTGGAACCCGAATCGCGCGCTGGCACATTCTGTGATCAGGCTCGACGGGCGTCCGCCCGCGTGAGCCGGGCGACTCGCGCACCCCGGAAGGTTCTCCTGCGGGATGTGGCAATTGCCGGCCGATCTTCAGACGATGTGGTGAGGCGAGTCCCCGTCGGACGCCGGGGGATCGTCCGCGGATCACCGATCCGCGGATTGCCCCCAAGGCGGAGCTTTGTGGTCAGCTGCGCTCGATCAACTCGATCTTGTAGCCATCCGGATCTTCGATGAAGGCGATGACGGTTGTGCCGAACTTCACAGGGCCTGGCTCGCGCGAAATCTTCGCGCCCGCGGCGCGCAGCTTCTCGCAGGTGGCGTGGATGTCCGAGACGCCCAGGGCCAGATGGCCGAAGGCCGAACCCATCTCATAGTGCTCGACGCCGTAGTTGTAGGTAAGCTCGAGGACGGTATTCGACTTCTCGTCGCCATAGCCGAGGAAAACGAGGGTATATTTGCCGTCGGGCACGTCGGCCCGGCGAAGCTCCTTCATGCCGAGGTTCTCGGTATAGAAGCGGATGCTGCGCTCGAGATCGCCGACGCGGAGCATGGTGTGGAGATAGCTGAAATCCTGGGCCTGGCTCATGATGGTCTTCCTGTTTTTTCGGTGCCGGTGACTGGGTTGGGATATCGGACGCCGGTCGGTCTGGCGCGCCCGGGCGCAAGATGAGGCCAGCGGGCCAGGATGCCAAGTCGCCAGATCCGGTCGTGGTCGCGGGCCCCTCCGCCCCCGCGCACCCGCGAAATCGGTCTGGGGGTCAGGCCTTCAGTGCCTCCGGCCCGAGGCCAAGAACGAAGAATCCCGCAGCATCCGCCGCCTCCACCATGCGATCGCGATCCATGATGATCGTGCCGCCGCCCTCGAAGGCGAGACCTCGAAGCCCGGCACTGACAGCGCACTGGACGGTCTGCTCCCCGATGGTCGGCAGATCGGCCCGCCGGTCCTGACCCGGTTTGACCAGCTTCACCAGAACACCCCCCGGCCCGGGCCACGCCAGCGGACCGCAGCGGGCGAGCATGGCATCCGTGCCCTCCACCGCCTCAACCGCCAGCACGACTCCGGCCTGGACCACGCAGCCCTGACCGACATCGGCGGCACCGAGCGCCCGGCAGACGGCGATGCCCCGGGCGATGTCGGCACGCGCCTGTTCGTCCGGCGCTGCTTTGGTCATCAGCCCTATCCGTCCGATCAGGCCGCCCAACACCTCATGCGCGCCGAGCACATGAAAACCCTCCTCGCCCAGCACGCGGATCACCGCCTTCAGCAGACCGTCGTCGCCCGCGAAGGCCGCACGCCCGATGCGCGTCAGAAGGCGCATGCCCTCCCCATCAGGACGCAGGTCGCGGAAGGAGGGGCGCCTGACAGGACCGACGAGGACGAGATCGCGGCATCCCTTCTCCCGCAGCAGTGCGAGCATCCGCACGGCCGCGCCCATTCGCAAGAAGGCGTGCGGAAACGGCGCGATGCGATCCGCTTCCGCGTGGCCGTCGAGACCGATGATGAAGACGTCCCGCCCCGCCGCCTGAGCCGCCCGCGCCACCTGAGCCGGAAGCGGACCACTTCCGGCGATGATCCCGAGCGGCGCGGTCACAGCGGAGAGATCAGGCGGCGTCGTCGGTCTCGACCGCACGGGCGTCCCGCCGGACAAGACCGCGTTTACTCGGCGCCTCGATGAAATCGAGGATCTCGGTCACGATCGGATCGGCGCCGTACCGCAGGCGCGTTTCGGAGAGCCGAGCGGCAAATACCCCGTCGTGACGGAACAATAGGCGGAACGCCGCGCGCAGCGAGCGTATCGCGGCAGGGTCCAGACCGCGGCGTCGGAGACCGATGATATTGAGGCCGACAAGCCGCGCGCGGTTGCCCATGACCAGCCCGAAGGGGATCACGTCGGCTTCGACGCCGGAGACGCCTCCCACCATGGCGCCGCGACCGATCCTGACAAACTGGTGGAGCGCGGCGCTGCCGCCGATCGTGGCGCCATCCTCGATCGTCACGTGCCCGCCCATGACGACGTTGTTCGCCACGATGACGCCGTCGCCGAGCGAGCAGTCATGAGCAACGTGGACGACCGCCATCAAAAGGCATTTCGAGCCCACCCGCGTGATCCCGCTGCCCGTCGCCGTGCCGCGATGGATCGTGCAGTGCTCCCGGATCTGCGTACCCAGACCGATCTCGCAACGCGTCGGCTCGCCACGATACTTCAGATCCTGCGGCGGCAGGCCGACGCTGGCGAATGGGTAAAGCGTGGCCCCAGCCCCGATGCGCGTATGTCCGTCGACCACTACGTGGGAGATGAGGCGCACCCCGTCTTCCAGCACCGAATGAGCACCGACATGGCACCAGGGGCCGATCTCGACCCCTTGGCCGATGGAGGCGCCGTCTTCGATAATGGCCGCCGGATGGATCAGGCTCACCCGGCGCGGTCCATGATCATGGCCGCAAAGGTCGCTTCCGCGACGGAGGCACCATCGACACGCGCGACCGCCTGGAACTTCCACACGTTGCCGCGATGGCGCTGCTTCACCACATGCACATGTACCTGATCGCCCGGCACTACCGGCCTGCGGAATTTCGCGCTGTCCACCGACATGAAGTAAACGACCTTGCCGCGCGCCTCGGGGCCAAGCGTCTCGACGACGAGCACCGCTGCCGTCTGCGCCATGCTCTCGATGATGAGAACCCCGGGCATGACGGGATGATTGGGGAAATGTCCCTGGAAAAACGCCTCGTTGATCGACACGTTCTTGATACCGACGGCGGAGACATTCCTGATCATGTCGACGATGCGATCGATCAGCAGGAAGGGATAGCGGTGCGGTATCGCTTCCATTATCCCGGCGATATCGACGACCCGCCTTTCACTGGCCTCGTCCGTCAAGGTGCGACCGTGATCCGTCTCTGCATCCATCACACCTAGCCTGCGTCCGTGTCATGTTTGGCCGCGTCGTTGCGCCGCATCATCCGGCGTAGGAACGCAACCTGCCGAAAAAACTCCCTCACCGGCTCAGCGGGGCTTCCGACCACCGACGCGTGTGGCTCCACGTCCGCCATGACGCCGGCCTGCGCCCCGATCCGCGCCCCTTGCCCGATATGGAGGTGGCCCGCCATCCCTGCCTGGCCGGCTACCGTGACGTAATCGCCCAGCGTCGTAGAGCCGGAAATACCAGCCTGGGCCACGATGACGCAGCACCGACCAAGCTGAACATTATGGGCGATCTGCACCGAATTGTCGAGGCGCGAGCCCGCGCCGATGATCGTGTCCTGAGCGGAGCCGCGGTCGATCATGCTGTTGGAGCCGATCTCGACATCGTCCCCGATCAAGACGCGGCCTAGTTGCGGCACGGTCGTGAAGCCTTGCGCCGTCGGGGTTGGGTCGAACCCGAAACCATCCTGTCCCAGACGGGCGCCGGGGAAGATGGTCACGCGTTCCCCGATCAGGCTGTGGCTGATCGAAACATGCGATCCGATCCGCGCGTCAGCGCCGATCACGACACCGTCGCCGATCGAGACCAGCGGGCCAATCCGGCACCTGGGACCGATCTCCACCCGCGCGCCGATGACGACGAAAGGGCCGATCTCGGTATCGGGCGCGATTCTGGCCGAGGGATCAACTACAGCCGTCGGATGAACGCCCGGCTGCACGGGCGGTGGCGGATGGAAAAGAGATGCGACGCGCGCCCAGGCGATGACGGGCTGCTTCGACACGAGCGGAATACTGCCCGAGGGGACAAGATGGGCGAGCGACGGATCGAGTAGCACGGCCCCCGCGCGCGAACCGGTCAGGATATCCCGATACTTCCCGTTCGTGAGAAAACTGATCTCCGAAGGGCCTGCGGTCTGCAGGGGCGCGATACCCACAAACAACTGCTCGCCGCCGGAACGGGCGTCGGCGGCTACTCCAATGCACTCGACGATCCGGCTGAGAGGAAAGGGCCCCGCGCGCCGGAAGAAGCGCGGGTCCCCGGCGACCGGCTGCACCAACCTTTTACGGCCCCTGCTGCCCCTGCTGCTGTTGTTGCGCCTGAAGCGACGCCGCTGTCACCTTGGCGAAGGCATCATCGGGCGGCACCTTCACCGACGGCAGGACCTGATTGAGCTGCTTCGTCACCTCATCGGTGATGTCGAACTCATTCATGTTGAGCGCCACCTGCGCCCGGTGGAGCACGAGGTTCATTCCGCGGCTCGTGGCGACCTGACGGATCACCGCGATCAGCGTCCGCTCCACCTGACCAAGCGCGACTTGAGCTGCCGCCTGTATGCGCGCCTCGTGGTTGCGAAATGCAAGCTGGTCGGTGGCGATGCGGTTCTGGAGCTGGAGCTCCCGCGCCCGCAACTCATCCGGGGGCAGATGCACGTGCGGATCGGCAAGGACCTCCTGCGTCTTGCGCCAGAGTTCCTGCTCCTTCTTGGCTTCCGCCGTCAGGTCCGACCGGCGCTTCTGGATCTCCTTGTCGACGGCCTGCGCCGCGGTCGACGCCTGCAACACGTCGGGCACGCCGATGACGCCGATGATCGGCGCCGGCGGCGGGTTCTCGTGGATCAATGGCGGCAGGGTCGGGATCGGAGCACTGGCCTGCGCCGTAGCCGCCGCCTCAGCCGCCGGGTTGGGCGTGGGCGTCGCCGGTAACGGCGGTCCCAGATCCGGGAGGTGAACCGTATGCCGCACGCTCCGCCCATCCGAGGCGGAATGAGCCGGTCCGTGCTGCGGCCCCTGTTTAGGAACGAACCAGCCCGGTTGGGAGCTTTGGGCGAAGGAGGCGGCCGGAGACAGGATCAACACCGCCGCGGCTGCGGCGATGGAGCGAGAGATATGTCGCAAGGGACGTGTAACCTTGTATCGAAGCCAGGTGAAACGAGTGCAGCGCCTGAGGCGATCGCCGGTGCTTGTAGCAGCCCCTCAGCGAATTTCCGAATCAGGTGCTACACCGGCAAAGAACTGATCCTTTTGTTCTTTTTCAGCCCATCAAAAGGTCGTGCCGAAGCCGAAGCGGAAGACTTGGGTCTGGTCGTCCTTGTATTTGACGATCGGATCGGCGAGATCGATGTTGATCAGGCCGAATGGCGTGTTCCACGAGAAGCCGATGCCCACGGCCACGCGCGGGCTACGCGAGTCGTAGACCGGGCCATAGTTCGACTGCACGCCGAAGAGCGTGCCGACATCGGTGAAAACACGGCCCGACAAGCCGATATCGGGCGAGATCGGTAGCGGGAAATGAAGTTCCGCCGTGCCGGTCAAGATGGTGTTACCGCCGAGACTGTCGCCGGTCGCCACATCGTGCGGACCTGCGCCGCCCTGCTGGAAGCCACGCATATTCTCGCCGCCGAGGAAGAAGTTGTCGATGATGTAGTTATTTCCTCCGTAGCGATAGAGGTATCCTGCCCCAGCGCGCAGCGCGATGCTCCAGTTATGGTCGCCGGTGAAGTAATCCAGCGGGATGTAGTATCCGGCGTCGAGCTTGAAGCGGAGATAGTCGGAATTGCCGCCGAGCCCCGCCAAGTCCGTACCAAGCCGCAGAATGTAGCCGCTATGCGGGTCGAGCGTGCTATCCCGGTGGTCGAGCGTGATGCTCTGCCCAAGCTGCGACAACAGCGACCAGCCTGCCTCGTTCTTGACGTAGAGGCTCGCCGTGCTCTGCACGTTGAAAACGTCGCGATCCACCAGGGAGTAGTTCACCGTCTGGGACAGGAAGTTGTTGAAGGCATAGCCGGTGCGGACCGTGAAGCCGGCGCGGCTCTCCTCGTACTGGGAAATGCTGATGTTGTTGTTGGTGGTGTCGAAAATCTCGCCACCGAGAAGAAGATTGCGGTCGAGGAAGTACGGATCGGTCACCGAAAGGTCGAACTGGGTCGCGCGCTGCGCGATGACCGCACTGATACCGGCATCGATGCCGGTGCCGATCAGATTCTTTTCGTTGAGGCCAAAGTTGAGGAGAGCTCCGACATCGGTTGAAAACCCGCCGCCGATAGTGAAGGAGCCTGTCGCCTGCTCCTGCACAGCCGTGGTGAGCACGATCTTATCCGGCGCGGAACCCGGCTGGGTGCTCATGTTCACGCTTTTAAAATACTGCAGCTCCTGTAGGCGCTGCCGAGACTCCTTGATCTTCTCCGGGTTGAAGGCATCGCCCTCGGCGATCTGGAATTCGCGCCGGATGACCTTGTCCTCGGTCCGGGTATTGCCGGTGATGTCGATTCGCTCGACGAAGACGCGCGGCCCCTCGGTGATTTCGAAGGTCAGATCGACAACATGCTGGCCGCGGGCATTCACCCGCTTCTTCTGGACCGGGGTGACCTGGACGAATGCGTAACCCCGGCCTTGCACGTCACTGGTGATGGCCTGGACGCTCTGGGTGATGGCATCGCCGTTGTACCAGTCGCCGCGGGCAAGATCGAGGTCGCCCTTCAGCAACCCGCTGTCGAGGTGCGGCAGATGCGACACGATCGAGACCTTGCCTATGCGAAAGCGCGGTCCCTCGTTCAGCACGAAGGTCAGAAAGAACGACGAGCGGTCGGGCGCCAGTTCCGCCTCGGTGTTGAGCAGCTGATAATCTGGATAGCCGCTGCGCAGGTAGAAGCGGCGGAGCAGATCCTGGTCGAGCCCGACACGGGCGGGATCATAGGAATCGCTGGTGGACAGGAACCGCCACCAGGCGCTCTGGCGGCTGCTGATCACGTCCCGCAGCGTGCCTTCGCTATAATGCTTGTTGCCGACGAAGGTGATGCGGCTGATGAAGGTCGCCTTGCCGTCATGGATCTTGAAGACGAGATCCACCCGGTTTTCGGGCAGGCGGATAATCTGCGGCACGACGGTCGTCGAGTAGTAGCCTTTGCGGGCGTAGGCATCGAGAATCGCCTGCCGGTCAGCCTCCGCCGCTTCCGGCGTGTAGACCGAGTTCGCCCTGAGTGAGACGATTGACTGGAGGTCCTTGTTCACAAGCTGATGGTTGCCCTCGAAGGCGACCTTGGCGATGATCGGATTCTCGCTCACGTCGACCACGAGGTCGTTTCCGGCCCGGGTTATCGACACATTCTTAAACAAACCCGTGGCATAGAGCGTCTTGAGGCTCTGATCGATCAGCTTCTGGTCGAACTGATCGCCCGGCGATAGCAGCATGTAGGACTCGATGGTCCCTGCCTCGATACGGTGGTTCCCATGCACGACGATGGCATGGATTGTGTTGCCGGCAGGAACGGGTGCCACCGGACGAGCCGAGGCCCGATGGGCTGGGCGCGATGTTACCTGGGACGAAGCTGCTCCGGGGACGAGCGCGGGCAGAAGGCAGGCTGTTGCGAGCAGCGCAGCACGGGTGCGAAGCAAAGAACGCGTCTCCCTCAGTTCCGGCACGGGGCCGATCAGTAGAACCGGCCCGGCGGCCAGGCTGGCAGAAAGTCCGGCGGGCCGACCATCGGGCGTTGCGCCGTAGAGAGCGATCGCCGCCCCGAGGGGCATAGAAAACGCGCTGTAGTCCCTTGATCGCTCGGTAAAACTCTCCGAGAGGCAGAGACCGTCAGCGGCCTTGCCCTATCCCAGCCACCGTTGTCGCGGCAAGGCCTTTCTCACCGCTGCGTTATCTTGCCCTCCCTTACGTCATCCAACGTGCTGCGTCACCCAGCGAACGAAGCCGAGTTGATTCACGTCATTCCAGGTCGCGAAGACGAACAGGCAGAGCAGCAGGGCGAAGCCCGCCCGGAAGCCGTATTCCTGCGCTCTGGCCGAGATTGGACGCCCCCGGATGACCTCCGCCACGTAGAACAGCAGGTGCCCGCCATCCAGCACGGGAATCGGGAAAAGGTTGATGAGGCCGAGATTGACCGAGAGGATGGCGATGAAGGAGACGAGACTCGCGATGCCGAGGGCCGCGACCTGGCCGGACAGCGAGGCGATCCGCAGCGGGCCGCCGAGTTCGTTGAGCCCCGTGCGGTGCGCCACGATCTGCCATAGGCCGCCGAGCGTCTGCCTGCCTACCGTCCAGGTCTCGTCGAGCCCCTGGCCGACGGCCTGGATCGGCCCGAGCCGCTGATAGCGTGGCGCTCCCTCCACGATGCCGAGTTCTCCGCGCGTCCCACCCTGACCGTTCGGGGTGCTGCCGATCTTGAGCCGCATCATGATGAGGTCCTGGCCGCGCAGCACGGTGAGCGGGACCTCCTTCCCGGGGTTTGGAGCGACCTGATGCTGCACATCGAGGAATGTCTTCACCGGCACGCCGCCGATGCTCTCGATGATGTCGCCGGGCTTGAGGTTGGCACTGGCCGCCACCGTGTTCGGAAGGACTTTGCCGACCACGGGCTCGGCTATCGGCTTGCCGACAACCATGAACAGTCCGATGAAGAGCACTGCCGCCAGCACGAAGTTGGCGATCGGTCCCGCCGCGATCACGATCATCCGCGACCAGACGGACTTCTCGTGAAAGGTGCGGCCGTTCTGCCATGCGGCCCGCTCCTCCTCCGTCACGTCCTGGGGACGCTCCTGTCCGTGCAGCTTCACGTAGCCGCCGAGGGGAATCCAGGCGACCTTCCAGACCGTTCCTCGCCGATCCGTCCAGCGCGCGAAGGACTGGCCGAAGCCGATCGAGAAGGCTTCCACATGAACGCCGCGCCACCGCGCCGCGAGGTAGTGACCCATCTCGTGGACGAAGACGAGAACGCCGAGGACGACCGCGAAGGCCACCACGGTGCGGATGAGACTAATGAGGTCGTGCATGATACGGGCTTCTAACGGTTACCGGAGGCGGTGTCAGGCGGCGCGGGATAGTATCATGGCGTCAGCGGCCTGTCTGGCTGCGGCATCGAAGGCGATGATGCCGTCGAGATCCTTGGCGGCCGGAGCGCCGAGCCGGTCGAGCACCGCTTCCACCGTGCCGACGATGTCGAGGAAGCCGATCCGGCGCGCAAGAAAAGCCGCGACCGCGACCTCGTTCGCCGCATTCATGATGGCAGGCGCAGCGCCCCCGGCGGCCAGTACCTCCCGCGCCACGCGGAGCGCCGGGAACCGCACCGGGTCGGGGAGGATAAACTCCAGTGTGGCGAGACTCGTCAGATCGAGGCGCTTCGAACTTGTCGTTAGCCGGTCCGGCCAGCCGAGCGCATGGGCGATCGGGATATGCATGTCGGGCGCGCCCATCTGCGCCAGCATGCTGCCGTCGGCATAGCAGACGATGCCGTGGACGACGGATTGCGGGTGGACCAGGACCTCGTCCGCCTCGCTCGTGAGGCCAAAGAGCCGCGCGGCCTCGATGACCTCCAGCCCCTTGTTCATCATGGTGGCCGAATCGATCGTGATCTTGGCGCCCATCGACCAGACGGGGTGGCGCAGCGCAGACTCCGGTGTGATCGAGCCCATCGCCTCCCGGCTCGTCTGCCGGAAAGGACCGCCCGATGCGGTCAGGATGATACGCTCCACGGCACTCGCGTTATGAGCCTCAAGGCACTGGAAGATGGCGTTGTGTTCGGAATCGACAGGCAGAAGCCGCGCGCCAGCCGCCGCAACCGCATCCATCATGATGCTGCCGGCGGAGACCAGGACCTCCTTGTTGGCGAAGGCGATCGCACCCCCACGGCGGATGGCGGCGAGGGTCGGGTGCAGCCCGGCCATGCCGATGATGCCCGCCATGGTCCAGTCGGCCGGCATCGCCGCCGCTTCGCAAACAGCGGCTGGACCCGCCGACACTGAAATGCCGGTGCCCGCGAGCGCCTCGCTCAACGCGCCGAGGCAGTTGTGGTCATGGATCACCGCGACCTCCGGCCGGCAGAGCCGCGCCTGCTCGGCGAGCAGCGTGACGTTGCGGCCACCGACAAGGGCCCGCACCCGGTAGCGATCCGGGTCGGCCAGAATGAGGTCGAGCGTCTGGGTGCCGACGCTTCCGGTGCTGCCCAGGATCGTGATGGTTTTCATGCCGACGCCTTCACTGCCACAGCAGGACCCCTCCCCCGAGCGTGACCGCCATGAGCCCGGCGGCCGGGGCGGCAGTCAACATGCCGTCCAGCCGATCCAGCAGGCCGCCGTGGCCCGGTATCGAGCGGCCGGAATCCTTCACGCCAAAGTGGCGCTTGAACCAGCTTTCCAGCAAATCCCCGATCTGGGAAGCAGCTCCGAGGATCACGGCAATCTCCATGGCATGAACCGGCGCGGGTTCGCCTCCAGCGGCCGCAGCCACGGCCAGACCCACCAGTCCCGCGGCGACGAGGCCACCCGCCGCGCCCGACCACGTTTTGCCCGGCGAGATCGTGGGCGCGAGCTTCGGCCCTCCGACGAGGCGTCCCACCAGGTAGGCGCCGATGTCGCTTGCCCAGATGATGAGCACCAGGAACAGCATGTCCAACCGGCCGACCAGATGGATGTGGCGCAACCGGACGAGCGCCACTGCGGCCGGAGCCAAGTAGACGAAACCAGCCGTCAGCCACAGCGCGTTCCGGTCGCGTCCGAACAGGACCCACCCCAAGATGGCCAGGGCGGCTGCCAGCGCCAATGCCCAGCCGGCACCGGCCACAAACGCCAAAAGAGGCACAGCCGCCATGCCGAGCGGCAGAAGAAAGACCGGCCATGTCCGTGGCTGCGCCCCGCACATCAGCGCCCATTCGACAGCAGAACCGGCAGCGCCGAGCGCGATCAGCAGCGCCCACGGCCATTGGCCGAACCACAGGCAAGCGAGGGCCAGCGGTGCCAGAATGACCGCGGAGCCGACGCGCTTGCCTAGATCGGCCCACCGTCCAGATCGCCGGGGGACGCTCGCGGCCGCCGCGGCACTGCCGGCTACGGGCGAAGGGCCTGGCGGTTCAGGCGACGCTGCCACCGTATCGTCGCTCCCTCCGCGCGAATTCGGTCAAGGCCGCCGCGAGATTCTCGGCTCCGAAATCGGGCCAGAGCACGTCCATGAAGACAAGCTCGGCATAGGCGCATTGCCAGAGGAGGAAATTCGAGAGCCGCTGTTCGCCGCTCGTGCGGATCAGCAGATCCGGGTCGGGGATGATGGCGCTCGGCAGGAAGCGGCCGAAGGCCGCCTCATCCAGGGCCTCCACGTCGATCGTGCCGCTTTGAGCGGCGCGCGCCACGGACTGTGCGGCAGCGAGTATCTCCGCCCGGCCGCCGTAGGAAAGCGCCACCGTCAGATTGAGCCGCCGATTGCCCGCCGTCTGTCGCTCGGCGCGCTCGAACTCGGCCCGCAGTTCGGGGGAGAACCGCATCCGGTCGCCGATCACGCGGAAGCAGACGCCATTGGCCGCAAGCTCGGCCAGTTCGCTCCGAAGATACTGGCGCAGCAGGCTAGTCAGCTCCATCACCTCGCCGGCCGGACGACGCCAGTTCTCGCTGCTGAAAGCAAAGAGCGTGAGCCATTCCACACCCTGATCGATGGCGGCCTCGATACAGCGGCGGACAGCCTTGGCCCCCGCCCGGTGGCCTGCCACGCGCGGCAGGCCCCGCGCCTTGGCCCAACGGCCGTTGCCATCCATGATCAGCGCGACATGGCGCGGAACATTCGGGCCGCTGCCGGGCTTTCGGCATGGCGCTTCAGCGCCAATGGTCGCTGCAGCCAGCTCAGTCGCCACGGCGCGCTTCATCGATGCCGGATCTCATACCTGACGGATCTCGCGTTCTTTCTCGGCCGACATCTCATCAACCCTTTTGACGAAAGCGTCGGTCAGCTTCTGGACCTCGGACGACCAGTCCTCTGCCTCGTCCTTGCTGATATCACTCTTCTTCTCAAGGGCCTTGATCTGTTCCATGCCGTCACGGCGCACGCCGCGCACCGCGATCCGGGCGTTCTCGGCGTAGCGCCCGGCGGCCTTGGCGAGCTCGGTGCGCCGCTCGGCCGTCAGCTGGGGGATCGGCACGCGGACGATCTGCCCGTCCGCTCCGGGGTTGAGGCCAAGGCCCGAGTCGCGGATAGCGGCTACAACGGAATTCACCAGGCTCCGGTCCCAGACCTGCACCGTGATCATTCTGGCTTCCGGAACGGCGATCGTTCCGACCTGCGTCAACGGCGTGGCGGTGCCATAGGCCTCGACCCGCACGGGCTCGAGCAGAGCGGGGCTGGCGCGGCCGGTCCTGAGACCGCTTTGATCCTTCCGCAGCGTCTCAACCGCGCCTTCCATGCGGCGCGTCAAGTCCTGCTTCAGAGCGTTCAGGTCAGCGGGCACCGGCCCCTCCTTCGTCAAGCGTCACTGATGATCGTATAGGCGCCCTCACCGCGCATCGCCGAGGCGAAGGCGCCGGGGCGGTGAAGATTGAAAACCAGGATCGGCAGCCGGCTTTCCCGCGCCAGGCTGATCGCAGCCGCGTCCATCACCGCCAAGTCCTGCGACAGCACCTCCATGTAGGTCAGCGAGTCAAATCGTTTTGCATCAACAACTTTATGGGGATCGGCCGAATACACCCCGTCGACCTGGGTGCCTTTCAGCAGCGCCTCGCAGCCCATTTCAGCGGCCCGAAGGGCAGCGGCTGTGTCGGTGGTGAAGAACGGGTTGCCGGTGCCCGCCGCGAAGATGACGATCCGGCCCTTTTCCATATGTCTCTGCGCCCGCCGCCGGATATATGGCTCGCAGAGACTTGCCATTGGAATTGCCGATTGCACACGGGTTGGTAATCCGGCGAGTTCGAGCGCGCTCTGCATCGCGAGCGCGTTCATCACCGTAGCCAGCATGCCCATGTAGTCGGCCTGGGCGCGATCCATGCCCGCTGCCGCGCCCTTGACGCCGCGGAAGATGTTGCCGCCGCCGATGACGACACAGACCTCCACCCCCATGGCGACCACGGACCCGATGTCCTGGGCGATCTGCTTGACCGTATGAGAGTCGAGACCGTATTCGGCTCGCCCCATCAGCGCCTCGCCCGAAAGCTTCAGGAGTACGCGCTTATAGATTGGGTGACCGTCCATGGTGTCCTTGGAGTCTGTCGCGAGCCGTTCGCCCATCGGCCTGGGTGGCGGGCTGACGCTGGAGCGGAGGCACCCTAGAGGCAGGGACCGGGCGCCACAAGTATCCGCCCCGCCCCCACATCGGGCACGATCCGACCGCGCCAGACCAGCCGCGAGAAGTGGCGGCCCAAGCCGCCGTCCCGCCGCATCCTGATCAATCGACGGTCTCGATCAGTCGACCGTCTCGGGCGTCTTGGGAATGCCCGCCGTCGCCGCAACTTCCGCCGCGAAGTCGGAGGTCTGCTTCTCAATGCCTTCGCCAAGCTGGTAGCGCTCGAACCCGGCCATGTTGGCGCCGGACTTCGAGACAACGGCCCGCACCCGGCTCTCGCCGTCATGGACCCAGACCTGCTCCAGCAGGACGACTTCTTCGTAGTATTTGCGGATCCGGCCCTCGACCATCTTGGCGATGATCGGTTCCGGCTTGCCCGATGCGCGCGCCTGCTCGCTCAGCACGTCGCGCTCACGCTCGAGGGCCGCGGGGTCGACCGCGTCGATATCCAGCGCCTCAGGCCGCGTTGCGGCGACATGCATACCGACCTGACGGCCCAGCGCTTCGAGCCCGTCCAGTTCGCTCGCGGCGTCGAGCGCCACCAGCACGCCGATCTTGCCCAGGCCCGGCTTCAGCGCGTTGTGGACGTAGGTTGCCACCACGCCGCTCTTGACGCGCATCACGCGCGCGCGGCGGATGTTCATGTTCTCGCCGATCGTCGCGACGAGCTGCGTCAGGTGCTCGCCCACGCTCTGCTGCGTACCAGGGAACGTCGCGGCCTTGATCGCCTCGACATCCTCGCCGACCTCAAGCGCGACCCGCGCCACCGTCTCGACGAACTCCTGGAAAGTCTCGTTGCGGGCGACGAAATCGGTCTCGGCATTCACCTCGACCATTGCGGCCGCCTGAGGCGCGCTGGCGACACCGATCAGACCCTCGGCCGCGACGCGTCCCGACTTCTTGGCGGCGGCGGACAGGCCCTTCTTGCGCAGCCAGTCGATCGCGGCGTCGATATCCCCGTCGTTCGCGGTCAGCGCCTTCTTGCAGTCCATCATCCCCGCGCCGCTCTTCTCGCGCAGGTCCTTCACCAACGCGGCTGTGATCTCGGCCATCATCGATCTCCGTGTGGTTGGGTGGTTCCACCGCTGGTGAAACCACCGTCAGTCATGCTTGGCGAGCCTTTTTTTCGTCAGCCCGCCATGGTCATTTCGGCCGATTTAGGCCTCGACCGGTGCTTCGGCCACTTCCTCGGAAGCTGCCGGCAGAACAGCCGTGGGCAGTTCCTCGGCCGCGCCGATATCGCGGCCCGATGCCGCCATCTCGGCGCTGATGCCGTCGAGCACTGCACCCGACACCAGTTCGCAGTACATCATGATCGCGCGGATGGCATCGTCATTGCCCGGGATCGGGTAGGTCACGCCCTGCGGATCCGAGTTGCTGTCGAGGACGGCAACCACCGGAATGCCGAGCTTGTTGGCCTCCTGGACCGCGAGCTTCTCCTTGTTCGTGTCGATGATGAACAGGATATCCGGCAGGCCGCCCATTTCCTTGATGCCGCCGAGCGCGCGCTCCAGCTTCTCCTGGTCACGGGTGATCTCCAGGACCTCTTTCTTGGTGAGGCCGTGGGTGTCGCCGGCAACCAGCTCCTCGATCTGGCGGAGGCGCTTGATGCTGGCCGTGATGGTCTTCCAGTTGGTCAGCATGCCGCCGAGCCACCGATGGTTCACGTAGTACTGACCGCAGCGCCGAGCCGATTCAGCCACATGATCGGCGGCAGCCCGCTTGGTGCCGACGAAAAGCACGCGGCCACCGTTGGCCGTGGTGTCCCGGATCGCGCGGAGCGCGCGGTCCAGCATCGGCACGGTCTGTTGCAGGTCGATGATGTGAACCTGATTGCGGACACCGAAAAGATACGGCGCCATCGCTGGGTTCCAGCGCCGCGTGTGATGTCCAAAATGAACGCCGGCTTCCAAAAGCTGGCGCAGGGTGAATTCGGGCATCGCCATCGGCGTGCTCCTTTCCTGTTCGTCCGGTTGATCCTCCGCGGGGCCGAACCATCACTGGCACCGGACCCGGCCAGTTGGCCGGGAAAGGCGCCCCGCGTGCGAATTACCCCGCCCTCCGGCACCGGAAGGCATGGCGGCGGTGCTATCGCGCATCGGCCGCGTGATTGCAAGCTGCGTGTCGGGTCGCGCGAGCCTAGCAGGCATTCGCTGACAGAGGCGGCCTCTGACGACAGGTCACGGGCAGCCGGAGAGGCAAGCTTGCGCATCCGACAACGAATGATTGAAGACGCCAGTAGACAGCCGGACGCGCTCGAAGCCTAACTGAACCACGCGCCATCACCATGTCCCCATTTCCGGCGCGGCGGGAGGTTGCCGCTGTGCGTGGAGCATTCCGTTGGAGTTCCTGGAGAGATAGGCGCAAATGCAGAAGGCCCTGTGCACCGGCTGTAAGGACGGGCAGACCGCACCCGACTTCACCATGGCTTTCCAGCCTATCGTCGATATCGAGACCCAGAGGATCGTAGCACACGAGGCTTTGGTCCGCGGTCTCGGGGGGGAGGGCGCGAAGGACGTATTGTCCCGGATCGACAAGACGAACGTCTACGCCTTCGATCAGGCGTGTCGCACCCGCGCGATCGGCCTCGCCAGCCGGATCGGGTTGCAGACGCGCCTCAACATCAACTTCCTGCCGAACGCGGTCTACGAGCCCGCGGCCTGCATCCGCGCCACCCTAGACGCCGCCGCCCGTACCGGATTTCCCATCCGGAGCCTCACCTTCGAGATGGTCGAGAACGAGGATGTGGCAGAAACCGGCCATCTGCGAAGAATCATCGAGACCTACCGCCGGATCGGCTTCGGCATCGCGCTAGACGACTTCGGCACCGGCTACTCGGGCTTGGCGCGACTGGCCGAACTGCAGCCGGACACGATCAAAGTCGATCGGGCCCTCGTCATGGACTGCGACCGCAACCCGATTCGGCGCGCCATCCTCGCCAACGTGGTCGCCCTCGGGCGGGAAATCGGCACTCAGGTCGTGCTCGAAGGAGTCGAGCGCGTGGAGGAGGTCGAGGCCTTACGGGCCATCGGCGGACGGTTCATGCAAGGGTATTTTTTTGCGCGCCCGGCCTTCGAGGCGCTGGTCTCCGAGACGGATATGCCCTGGGCAGCCATGCCCCTCGCGGAAGCCGGGAACGGTTGAGTTTTGCGGCCGCGAGGGCCACCTTCTTTAGCTATGTCCTCCTTACGCACACCGCTCCGCATCAGCATTCTCGATCAGGCCCCGATTGCCGCCGGCAGCTCCGGCGGGCAGGCGCTTCGCCAGGTCGTGGACCTCGCGAAATTGGCCGAAAGCTCGGGGTTCAACCGGTTTTGGGTCGCCGAGCATCACGCGACTCCAGGGCTCGCCTCGGCAAGCCCGGAGGTCTTGCTGGGTGCCGTCGGGATGGCGACCCGCCGCATCAGGCTTGGGACCGGCGGTATCATGCTGCCGCACTACAGTCCTTTCAAAGTGGCCGAGACCTTCAGCATGCTGAGCGGCATGTTCCCGGGGCGCGTCGACCTCGGGCTTGGCCGCGCGCCCGGATCGGATGGCCGCACCGCCTATGCGCTCCAGCGCGACAGGCGCGAGCGCGCGCCCGACGACTTCCCGCAGCAACTTGCCGAATTACTCGCCTATCTCGACGATACGATGCCGGAGACGCACCCATTCGCGGCGCTCGGGAAGACGCTGCCAGGCAGCCCGGAGACGCCCGAGCCCTGGCTGCTCGGCACCTCCCCGGACAGTGCCGCCTGGGCCGCCGAATTCGGCCTTCCCTATTGCGTCGCCGACTTCATCAACCCGCACGGCGCACCGCTCGCGGAGCAGTATCGCCAGACGTTCCGACCCAATACCCACCGCTCGATCACGGAGCCCGAGATCATGGTCGCTGTCTGGTCGATCTGTGCCGAGACCGTGGCCGAGGCCGAGCGGCTGGCCGCCAGCTCCCGCATGCTGTTCCGGCTGCTGCACCGCGGCCAGCTGATCGCTGTCCCCTCGCCCGACGACGCGTTGCGCTTTCTCGAAAATGATCCGTCCGGCGCGTCCTCGCGGTCTCGCCGGATGATCCTCGGCACGCCCTCGATGGTGCGCGCCGGGATCGAGGACGTTGCCGCAGAATACGGGGCGTCCGAAGTCATGGTTCTGAACATCATGTACGATCACGAGGCACGGCGCCGGTCGTATGCGATGCTGGCCGATGCCTTCGCGCTCTCGCCCGCGCTCGAAGACGCCTAGGTCATAACGCGCGACGTGTCGAAGCCGTTGGGGAAGACGCCCCGCGGCTTGATCATGTCGTAAGGCCCACGCGCCAGGAAGCGGGCTGACCCCGGCTCCGCCGTCACCACGTCATCCCGCATCACGAGACGGCCGCGGGCGATCGTCATGACCGGCCAGCCCACGACCTCCAGCCCCTCGTAGGGCGTGTAGTCGATCGCATGTTGCATGAGGCCGTTGGTGATCGTGACGCGTTTGGCCGGATCCCACAGCACGAGGTCGGCGTCCGCGCCGGGAGCCACGGTGCCCTTCCGAGGATAAAGCCCGAAGAGCTTCGCCGGGTTCGTGGATGTGAGGCGCACGAAGCTCTGCACGTCGATGCGCCCCTTGGAAACGCCTTCGCTGAACACGATCGGAAGTCGCGCTGCAAGACCCGGCACGCCGTTTGGAATTCGGGTGAAGGGCACGTCGGTGCCGTTTCGCCGCTTCCCGACCCCCTCCTTCCCGAAGCTATGGCCGCTATGGTCGGAGGAGACGATGTCTATCGTGCCGGCACGGATTGCCTCCCAAAGCCCCTCGCTTTCCGCTTTGGTCCGGGGAGCCGGGCTGCAGATGAACTTGGCACCCTCGAAGCCGGGGCGGTCCATGTCGGCGGCCTCCAGAACCAGATATTGCGGGCAGGTCTCCCCCCAGACCTTCACTCCACGCGCCTGCGCGCGCGCGATTTCGGCAGCAGGTTCCGGCCCGGAGACGTGGAATATCTGGATCGGCTGGTCGATCAGTTCAGCGAGCGCGATAGCCCGGTGCGTGGCCTCTCGTTCGATTACCGTCGGACGGCCCCAGGCATGGTATTTTGGCGCGGTCATCCCGGCCTTGAGCAAGGCCTCCGTCATCCAGGCGATTGCGTCGTAGTTTTCGGCATGCACGGCGACGAGCGCCCCCGACCGGCGCGCTGCTGCCAGCACCCGGAGATACTGCCGGTCATCGACCCGTACGTCGTCATAGGTCAGAAAGACCTTCAGGCTGCGGATGCCTGCCCCCACGACCTCCGGGATGTCCTGCTCGATGATCGCATCGAAGGGGTCGTTGATGATCTGGTGGAAGCTGTAGTCGACCATGCCGCGCGCGGCCCTGCGATGATATTCAGCGACCACCGGCCCCAGCCGCTGACCTTTGAACTGCGCCGCGAAGGTGATGATGCTGGTCGTGCCTCCGGCAAAGCAGGCGGCGGAGGCGTGGGCGAAGCTGTCCTCATACGACGACCCGTCAGGCTCCAGCTGCTCGATGTGGCAGTGCGTGTCGATGCCGCCGGGCATCACCAGAAGACCACCGGCATCCGTAATGGCGGCACCCGTCGTCGGCAGGTCGAGGCCGATTGCGGCGATCGTCTCGCCCCTGATCCCCACATCGGCACGCACCAAATCGTTGCCGGTGACGATCAGGCCGCCGCGGATCACTCGATCGAAATCGGACACGTTTTCCTCCACAGGACCAATCCCGTGGAGCGAATGCACCGCAGATCGTCCCGCGCCGCAAGCCGGTCCGGCGCGGGCTGTCCGTCAGTGCCCGTAGCCGCCGTGGTTGTCCTGCGGCATGTGAGGCGGCCGGCCCGGGTCGCCGCGCCCCGCGTCATGGTCGCCGCCACCATGGTAACCGCCATCGCCATGCGGCGGCGGACGATAGCCCCCTGGCCCGGGGCCCGGCGGGGGACGCCCCTCGTCGTGATCCGGAGGATGCCCTTCTCCGTGCCAGCCTTCCGGCGGGCGCTGGTGGTTATCCCATCCGCCATCCGGCGGGTGGCCGTGCCAGTCGTGGTCGCCGCCGCTCCAGCCGCCGCCGCTCCAGCCGCCGCCGCCGACAATGACCGGCGCCACCGGGTAGCCCGCCTGATCGGCCCCCTGATAGCCCGGATCATAAGCCGGGGCGGAATAGCCATATCCAGCGCCGCCTTGAGGGTAGTAGCAGCCGGCGAGCAAACCGGCAGCGCCGACGGCGGCGCCGAGACGCATCAGCCGCGCGATCCTGAGGGTCATATGATTCAAGTCCTTCCCCGCGGCCGAAAAAGCCGACAGCAATATGAGGTATCGACCTCAACTTGGGCGTTTCCGTGCTGATAACGAGACGCTCCAAAGGCCCCTGGTAATGAAGGCCACCCGATTACGCTCACATTCCCGAGAACCATACGAATACCGACAGCTGCGAACGGCTTCGGCGCCGAAACAAATGGAAGGCGACTGCTTCGGCTCACCCCTCCTGGCGCTTCGCCGAGGCAGACTATCCCGGCTGGCGACTGGCCTCCGGACGGCGGGCGCGATATCGTCGGCTCCAGGCAGACCCTTCAGGAGGCTCGCATGCAGCTCGGTATGATCGGCTTAGGGCGGATGGGCGGCAACATCGCACGCCGGCTTATGAACAACGGGCACGAGGTGGCGGTTTTCGACGTGAACCCCGCGAGCGTCGAGGCGCTGGCCGCCGAACATGCGGTGCCCGCCCATTCTCTGAAAGAGCTGGTCCAGGCGCTGACGCCGCCGCGCGCCGTCTGGGTCATGCTGCCCGCAGGTCACATCACCGAGACGACCATAGAGACGCTGAGCGGCATCCTCGACAACGGCGACACCGTCATCGATGGAGGCAACAGCTTCTACAAGGACGACATCCGCCGCGCGAAAGCCCTCAAGGAAAAGGGCATCCACTACGTCGATGTCGGCACCTCGGGCGGCGTCTGGGGTGTCGAGCGCGGCTATTGCATGATGATCGGCGGGGAAAAAGCGATCGTCGATCATCTCGATCCGATTTTCGCCGCTCTCGCGCCCGGGCTCGGCACGATCGAGCGGACCACCGGCTACAACGGCGACAGCCGCGCCGAGCACGGCTACATCCACTCGGGCCCCGCGGGCTCGGGCCACTTCGTCAAGATGGTGCACAACGGCATCGAATACGGGCTGATGCAGGCTTATGCCGAAGGCTTCGACATTCTACGCGGCAAGAAGTCCGAGAGCCTTCCCGAGGACGAGCGCTTCACGCTCAACCTCGCCGACACCGCCGAGGTATGGCGCCGCGGCAGCGTCATCTCCTCCTGGCTCCTCGACCTCAGCGCCATGGCGCTCGCCGAAAGCCCCGAGCTTGAGGAGTTTACCGGGAAGGTGGACGATTCCGGCGAGGGCCGCTGGACGATCAACGCGGCGATCGAGGAGGCCGTCCCGGCCGAGGTGCTGACGGCCGCGCTTTTCGCGCGGTTCCGCTCCCGCATTGACCACAGCTTCGGCGACAAGCTGCTCTCGGCGATGCGGAACAAGTTCGGCGGCCACATCGAAGGCCACAGCGTCGCGCCGAGCATCAAGGAATGACCGCGTCGAGCGCCACTTCAAAGCAACCACCGGTCGCACCGCCCTGCGCGATGGTGATCTTCGGCGCGGGCGGCGACCTGACGAAGCGTCTCGTCATGCCCGCGCTCTACAACCTCAGTTGCTCCGGCCTGCTGCCAAAGAGCTTCGCGCTCGTCGGGGTCGATCTCGTGCAGCAATCCGTCTCGGATTGGCAGCAACACCTCCACGACTTCCTGGCCTCGTCGATCAAGAAGGGCGGCGAAGGGAGCGAGCCGGGCGAGACCGTCGACGAGGCGGCATGGTCGCGGCTCGCCGGCACGATGAGCTACCTCTCGGGCGATCTCTCGAACGAGCAGACCTTCGAGCAGCTGAGCGACCATCTCAGCGAACTCGACCGGCAGAAGGGCCTGGGCGGCAACGTGCTGTTCTACCTCGCGGTCGCCGAGCGGTTCTTCGGACCGACGGTCGACCACCTGGGCCGTGCGGGACTGACCGTCGAGGAGGGCGAATCCTGGCGCCGCGTGGTCATCGAGAAGCCCTTCGGCCACGACCTCGCTTCGGCCATCGCGCTCGACAAGCAGGTGCTTTCGGTGCTGCGCGAGGAGCAGGTCTACAGGATCGATCATTTCCTCGGGAAGGAGACGGTGCAGAACATCATGGCGCTCCGCTTCGCCAATGGTCTGTTCGAGCCGATCTGGAACCGCGACCGCATCGACCATGTGCAGATCACTGTCGCGGAGACGGTCGGCGTGGAGCGGCGCGGCAAGTTCTACGAGAGCACCGGCGCTCTGCGAGACATGGTGCCGAACCATGTGTTCCAGCTATTGGCGATGACGGCGATGGAGCCGCCTTCCGCCTTCGACGCGGATGCGATCCGCGCCAAGAAGGCCGAGGTCTTCACCTCAATGCATGCACTCGAGCCGGAGGATGCGGTGCGCGGGCAATACGGCGCGGGCACCATAAAAGGCGAGCCGGTCGCGCCTTACCGCGAGGAGCCGGACGTGTCGCGGGGCAGCGTCACGGAGACCTTCGTCGCGATGAGGCTGATGATCGACAACTGGCGCTGGGCGGGCGTGCCCTTCTACCTGCGCACCGGCAAACGCATGACGAAGCGCAAGACCGAGATCGCCATCCGCTTCAAACAGGCGCCCTTCGCGATGTTTCGCGATACGCGCGTCGACGCGCTCGGGGAGAACTGGCTGATCATCTCGATCCAGCCGGAGGAAGGGATGAAGCTGCAGTTCAACGCGAAGCGCCCTGGCCCCACGCTGACCTTCGAGCACGTCGCCATGAGCTTCAATTATGACGACTGGTTCAAGCAGGCGCCCGCGACGGGATATGAGACGCTGATCTTTGACTGTTTCATCGGCGACGCGACGCTGTTTCAGCGCGCGGACCAGTTGGAAGCCGCGTGGAAGGTCGTGCAGCCGGTCGTCGACCGATGGGCTCGTCACGACGCATCGTTCCCGAACTACGCTGCCGGTTCGGCGGGTCCGGAAGAGTCGAATGAACTGCTCGAGCGGGAGGGACGGGCTTGGCTGCCGATCTGAGCGAAGACCCGAAGGCTCGGCACACGCCGGGTGACGACGGGCCGCCGATGAACATTCTGACGGTGGACATCGGCGGCACGGGGGTGAAAGCCTCGGTCATCGACCGGCACGGCACGATGATCGCGGACAAGGTTAGGATCAGCACGCCGCACCCCTCGCCACCGGGCGTTCTGGTGGAGGCCATCGCCGAGTTGGTGAAGCCCCTGCCCCGCTTCGATCGGGTCGCGATCGGCTTTCCCGGAGCGGTTCGCGGGAACGTCATTCTCACCGCTCCGCATCTTGGTGAGGATATCTGGCACGGGGTCGATCTCGCGGCGCTCATCTCGCAGCGGCTGGGCGGCGTGCCGACCAAAATCGTGAACGACGCGGAGATGCAGGGCCTCGCCGTGATCGAGGGCAAGGGTCTCGAGTTCATCCTGACGCTCGGCACCGGCTGCGGGACGGGGATTTTCTACGATGGCCAACTCACCCCGCATCTCGAGCTATCGACCCACCCGATCCACAAAAAACACACCTACGACACCTATGTTGGGAACGCCGTGCTGCTGAAGATCGGCAAGAAGCGCTGGAACAAGCGGGTGCAGCGGGTGATCGACGCGCTGCGGTCGCTCACCCACTTCGATCATCTCTACATTGGCGGCGGGAACTCGAAACACGTCACCGGCGACCTGCCGAAGACGATCACGCTCGTGTCCAATGAAGCCGGCATCGACGGCGGCGCGGCGCTTTGGGCCGAGCGGCCGTTGCGTCACCCGGAATACGGCATCCAGTAACGCGGCGGCTGAGCGGAGCCTGATGAAGCGCGCGGCCGCAGCGCCTCACGTAGCGGGATCGGCTGATGCCATGGTCCGGCCCGTCGGCGGAGGGAGCGGAGACGCAACCTCCGCTCAGTCGCGGCCGGCCCCGGTCGCGCCCGCCCACCGGTGTTCTGCACACAGAAATGAACACTATGACGTTGCATTGCCGCACGATAACTCCGAATTTCGTCCTGACGAAATGTCGGAGGGATCGTGTCAAAGATCGTTGAACGAACGCTCGACTTTCTCGAGCTATTTGCCCGCGAGAGGCGTCCGCTCTCGCTCTCCGACATTTCCCGGCTGCTCGCGATCCCGGTCTCCAGTTGCCATGACGTGCTGCAGGCCATGCAGGAGCGAGGCTTCATATACGAGATCACCCCCCGCGGCGGCTACTATCCGACCCTGAGGCTCTACGACCTCGGTAAGGTCATCACCGAGCATGACCCGGTGGTACTCAGGGCAGATCTCGTGCTACGCGAGTTGCGCGACACGCTGGACGAGACGGTGCTGCTCGCCAAGGTCAACGGACTCTCGATCACCTATCTCCTGACATTCGAGCCATCGCATCTGTTGCGGTTTCAGCTTCGGCCGGGCGACACGATCACCAGCCTGCACGCAACCTCGGGCGGCTTCGCTCTGTTGGCGAGTCTGAGCGAGGCAAAACTCGCAGAAGTGCTCGAGCGGCTGCGTCTCGTTCCTTTTACGCCGCATACGCCGAAGACGGTCGACGACATCCGCGACCAGATAGAACTCGGCCGCCGGCGCGGCTACTTCCACAGTGCCGAGCAGAGCATCGAGGGGCTGACCACCTTGTCCGCCTCGTTCACCTGGCAGCAGACACTCTACATTGTCACGATCGCTGCCCCGACCGGGCGGTTTTCCAGCCGGCAGGACGAGGCGGCCAACCGGCTTGTCGAGACTTGCCGCCGGTTGGAGATGAAGCCCGCCCTCGTCTGACGGCGACCATCAGAGAAGCGGGGGGACCGCCCGGCCGATCGAGGTGTAGGCGAAGCCCGCTGTCCGCATGGCGGCCGGATCGAAGACGTTCCGGAGGTCGACGATAACCGAGCCTCGCATCAGCGACTTCAGGCGGGCCGGGCTGACGGCGCGGAACACGTTCCATTCCGTCACTACCACAAGCGCATCCGCGCCGGCCACGGCATCCAGCGCATCGGCCGCATAAATGATGCCGGAGGGGAGATACGCCTTCGCCGGCTCCATGCCCTCAGGGTCGAAGACGTGGATTTCCGCGCCCTCCTCGGCAAGCCGCGATACCACGGGAATTGACGGCGCATCACGCATGTCATCCGTCTCGGGCTTGAAGGTGAGGCCCCAGACGGCGATGCGCTTACCGCGCACCGATCCGCCGCAGGCCGTGGTCACCCTGCGCGCCATCGTCGACTTCCGCGCGTCGTTCACCGTCACCACAGTCTCGACCAGCCGCTGCGGCGCGCCGGCATCCTGGCCGATCCGCGCCATCGCCAGCGTGTCCTTAGGGAAGCAGGAGCCGCCGAAGCCGGGACCGGGATGGAGGAACTTGCGGCCGATGCGGCCGTCCAGCCCCATGCCGCGGGCCACGTCGTGCACGTCGGCGCCGACCCGCTCGCAGAGATCCGCCACTTCGTTGATGAAGGTCACCTTCATGGCGAGGAAGGAGTTGGCGGCGTATTTGGTGAGTTCGGCCGTCTCGATGGAGGTCACGATGATCGGCGTCTCGATCAAAAACAGCGGCCGGTAGAGCGTCCGCAGCACGGCTTCGGCGCGCTCGCTCTCCACACCGATCACCACGCGGTCCGGCCGCATGAAATCGCCGATCGCGTTGCCCTCGCGGAGGAATTCAGGGTTCGACGCGACATCGAAATCGAGGTCGGGGCGCGTCTCACGTACGATCTCGGCGACGCGCCGACCGGTGCCCACAGGCACGGTGGACTTCGTAACGATCACGGCATAGCCGCGCAGCTTGCGCGCCACCTGCTCCGCAGCCTGATAAACATAAGTGAGATCCGCGTGGCCGTCGCCCCGTCGCGTGGGCGTACCGACCGCTATGAAGACGACATCCACTTCCTTCAGCGCGTCGTCCATGTCGCCTGTGAAGGTGAGCCGTCCGGCCGCCACGTTGGCGGCGACGAGATCGTCCAGACCCGGTTCAAAAATCGGGATGCCGCCGGACTTCAGAGCCGCCAGCTTGCGCTCATCCGCCTCGACAATCACGACTTCCATGCCGAACTGGGCAAGGCAGGCGCCGGAGACGAGCCCCACATAGCCGCCGCCGATCATGGTGACGCGCATTTTCTACCCTTTCGTCCTCAGAGTGCCGGCTCAGATCGCCGCATCGACGGCGTCGTGAGCACGGAGCAATTACCGCGCCACGGTCGATGGCATGAGCGAACTTTAGCCGCCGTTTGTGACGGATCTATGCTCGCGCCTCGGATCCCGTGCGGCCGACATATGGCCTGCCCCCCGCATTTTGCGACGGGCTCTTGCCGCCAGTCCCTATGAGACGAGGCGAAGCCTTCGGCGGCGGCCCTCAGGGGACTCCAGAGGCAGATCGAGCGGCAGCGTCGGCGCAGGCTCCGTGGTCATGCTCGCGGCGGGAGCCGAGGTCTCCTCGGGGTCCGGAACCGCCCGGCCGAGATGGGCGACCGCCAAGTGGCGGAACACATAGTCGATGATCGAGGTTGCGGCGCCTACGGCAGGATCGCCTTCAACGGCGCCGCCGGTGCCGAAGCGTGTGCCTATGAAGGCTTCCACAAAGGGTTCGAGCGGCACGCCATGCTGCAGGCCGATGCTGACCGCGGTCGCGAAAGCGTCCATCAATGCGCGGAAGGCGGGCGTCTCCTTCTGCACGGTGATGCCGATTTCGCCGAGCTTGCCATCCGCGTATTCCGCCGTCCGGAGGTAAAGGCGGTGGCCTCCCACAGACGCCTTCTGCATCGTGCCGCTGCGGCGGACCGGCAGGTCGACGGCTGCCGCGGGCGAAGGCGATACGGCCTTCGCAGCTATAGGGGCCGGAGCCACGATCGCCCTTCGCATGGGTGGCACCGGGATGATCCGGGCGACAGCCTCATGCATGGCGGCGTGCGCCTCTGCCGACGCCAGCGGCATAACGGCCTCGCCCTGCAACGCCATGGCCAGCGCCGCCTCGGGCGACAGGCCGCGCGCCACGAGCCATAGCCGCGTCGCGTGGGTGATCGCGCCGCTCGGCCCGGTGCGTGCGAAAGCCGGCGCGAGCCCGGTCGTCTCCACGCCAAGCAGCGCCTCGGCGCCATCCGTCTCCGTCAATTCCACGAGGCTCTCATGCCCACAACCCGGGAGCGAGGCGGCCTCAGCGAATGCTTGTCGCGCCGCCGCGGCAAGACCCGGCACGACAGTCGGAGCAAGCGGCGGTCCCCAATGCCCTGGGCTGAAGCTCCGCCCGGTGATGCCGGCAAGCCGTGCCGAGACCGTCTCGGCCCTGCCCCGCGCCAGCGATGCGAGCGAAGCCGCCACATCGCGCGCGCACGGGCTGTCGTAGTCCAGGCCAAGCCCGGCCAGCAGACCGTCGAGATCCGCGAAACCCAGGGCGAGACGCCGCGCCTCCGGCCGCAGCACGGTCAACGCGACCGTCGCGATCTCGACCGCGTCGCTGAACCCAGAGACGTCGAAGCGCCCGTCCGGCTCCAAAAAAGCCGGCAAGCCGAACACAAAGCGGGGAGCACCCGCTTCGGCGGCGGCAAAAGGGGCCGAAGCCTGCCAAAGGGCAGAACCAGGGACGCCGCGGCGCCGGATCAGCAGATCATGCAGCGCCGCAGCAAATGCGGTCTGGGAGAACAGCCCTGCCTCATCGGCACCCCTCGCAGCCGGCGCCATCCATGCTTCGGCGAGCTCAGGAACTGACGCCATACGCGCCTGGGGGACCATCGCCGCCACGGCGGAGGCCGCGTCATCATCCCAAACGGCCGGAATCAGCACGCGAACCGGCGCCTTATCCGGATCGCCGGCCGCGGAGACCCAACGCAGGCGCACTCCATGCCAAGCTTTGCTCGTTCTCATGCGATCCAAGCTAGCGCAGACAATAGCCGCACGAAAGCATGATCTAGGGGCCGCGGGACCGCTGACCCACAATTTCTAGCAGGCCTACCGCCGAAAAGGCGTTCCCGACCGTGAGCGGGATGAGGCGATGGACCATCCCCCGGCCATCGCCTATATGAGCGGCATGAAGCTCGCCAAAATCGGTTATATCGGCACCGACCTCTTCACGCGCCTGCGCGGCCGCGGCGTAGGAACCGACGCTCTAGGGAACCGCTACTTCGAGGAGAAATCCGCGGGCCGCGGACGCCGGGCACGCCGCTGGGTGGTGTATGCCGGCCCCATCGAAGCCTCGTCCGTGCCGCCCGAGTGGCATGGCTGGCTGCATTATACGGTCGATGCGCCGCTTACCAACGTGGCGCGTCTGCCCTGGCAGAAGCCGCACCTCCCGAACCGAACCGGAACCGCCTTCAGCTATCGTCCGGCGGGCCATGACTACAGCGGTGGCCGCAGGCGCCCGGCGACGGGCGATTACGATGCCTGGTCGCCGGGAGAGTAGGCGGCATGGCGCGGCGTAACGCCGCGGAGGTCATGGCTGGCCTCCTGGTTCTCATCGTGGCGGGGGGCTTTCTTGCCTATGCCCTCGCGACTTCCGGCGCTGCCAGCGTGCCCGGCTACCGGCTCTCCGCCGAGTTCGACCACATCGATGGTCTGACGGCGGGCTCGGATGTGCGCATGGCGGGCGTCAAGGTCGGTTCCGTAGTCGACACCTCGATCGACCCCAAGACCTATCTCGCTGTGGTGGACTTCACCGTGCAGAAAGATATCCAACTGCCGAAGGACAGCAGCGCCTCAATCGCGAGCCAGAGCCTGCTTGGCGGGAAATACCTCTCTCTCGTCCCGGGAGGCAGCGAGACGATGATCCCGGCGGGCGGGCGCGTCACGATCACGCAGGGGTCCGTGAGCCTTGAGGATCTCCTGGGCAAGTTCATCTTCAGCGTTACGGACCTCGTGTCGTCGCTGCAGAAAACCGGACAGAAGTCAGCGGCGCCGGGTCCGGGGTCGGGTCCGTGAGCGCCGTTCGAGCCACCCCTGGCGCCGCGCGGCCCGATGCCGACTGCTGGCCACGGCCGGACGGCTCTCTCGTTGACTGTCGCGACAAGCTGCGGGTCCTTCGCGATAACCAAACCGAATTCGAGCAGGTGCTGCGGGACTGCTTCGACGACGCGGTACTCATGGGCGTCGACCCGGAAGCGATGCGCGCCCTTTTCCACGGCGTGGTAGACAGGCTGCGCGACCCGCGGACAACGCGTCCTCACGCCGCTGATCCCCAGGTCGGCGACCCGGACGGCGCATGAGGCCGGTTGCCCGGCTGGCGGCTGCCGGCAGTCTCGCATGCGGACTAACCGCGGTGTTCGGGCTCAGTCCTGCGCCAGCGCAGCAGGTGGATCCGTCCTCCGGCGCCATCCAGGACCAGCCCCTGCCGCCGCCGCCCGACACGAATGAAAGCAGGGTTCTGGGCAACGGCGCGATAGGCAACGGGTCCGTTGCGAGCCCTGCCGCCCCGCCGCCGCCAGAGGCCCCAGCAACGGCGGCGCCCGCAGCCGGCGCACCGGCGGAATGGGTTCAGGGCAAGCAGGCGCAGCTCACCGTGCTCGACAAAATCTATGGCAGCACGACGAAGCTCGCCGCGACTGTCGGCACGCCGTTTACGGTTCGCTTCCTGACGATAGACGTCCTCGCGTGCTGGACCCGGCCGCCAAGTTTGCCGCCGGATGCCGCCGCATTTCTTCAGGTTAACGACACCCATGCGCCGCCCGGCGCACCCCCTGAGTTTCGCGGTTGGGTGTTCGAGGCGGAGCCCGCACTTTCGGGGATGAACGATCCGGCGACCGACATCTCGGTCAATGGATGCAGCTGACCAACAGCTGCTTAATGTTCACGCTTTAGTGTTACCTGGGATGGCCATCTGGGCTTGTCGGCTAATTTGCCCTTTCGGTTCAGGATGATGAAAAGCTGAGACTTCGTCTCGCAATCCTGGATTTCGGCTCTCAACAGCCACAATGTTGCTTTTTTATCACGGTGTGTCGAAAACGCAGCGAAAAGACTGTGAAAGCTGCAAGAAGGTGGTAGTTTCATAGGCACCGAACAGCAGGCAACGCCTCCGCGCGACCGCCCGGGCTGAATGGTATGCGTCGGTCAAAGAGGAGAAACAGAATGAAGCTCCGCAGCGCGCTTTTGGCGGCGACTGTGTTGGCGGTCCCGGCTATCGCCCTTCCCACCCTGGCGAAGGCTCAGCCGATTAGCGGTCTGTATGTCGGCGCTGGGGCCGGCTACGACTATCAACCCACCCAGAAGCTCACCGGCGCTCCTGGCGGGCTCGGCGGAAGCCGCGCCTACTACAAGGGCAGCGTGTCGGGCAGCGCCAGCGTCGGCTACGGCCTGGGCAACGGTTTGCGCTTCGAGGTCGAAGGGATTTACCTCCGGGCGACCAACAAGCAGCTGAAGCCGGGCTACATCGCCCCGAAGTACGATTTCCACGGCTACACGCAGAAGTACGGCGCGTTCGTGAACGGGCTGTATGACATCGACGTGGGCATCCCGTACTTCTACCCCTACGTCGGTGCCGGCGTCGGCTATCTGTGGACCAACCGGAACGGCTCGAGCGCTGACTCCGCTGGAATCACCAGCATGACCAACACCGAGGGCAGCTTCGCCTATCAGGGCATCGCAGGCTTCTCGGTTCCGATCCCGCCGGCTCCCGGCCTGTCTCTTACTGCCGAGTACCACTACATCGGCACGACTCAGAAGGACAGCTACAACGGGACTTATAAGGGCGTTCCGGCTTCTTACACCTTCGGGCCGGGCGTGAACCAGACCGTGATGCTCGGTCTGCGCTATGCCTTCAACACCCCGTCCCCGCCGCCCCCGCCGCCTGCCCCTGTGATGGCTCCGGCTCCGGCTCCGGCTCGTACCTACCTCGTCTTCTTCGACTGGGATAAGTACAACCTGACGCCGCGCGCCAAGGAGATCATTGCCGAGGCGGCCCAGAACTCGACGCACGTGCAGTACACGCAGATTCAGGTCAACGGTTACACGGATACGTCCGGCACGCCGAGCTACAACCTGGGCCTGTCGATCCGCCGCGCGAAGAGCGTTCAGGCTCAGCTGATCGCCGACGGCGTTCCCGCCAGCGCGATCTCGATCGCAGGCTACGGCGAAACTCACCTCCTGGTCCCCACGGGCCCGGGCGTGCGCGAGCCGCAGAACCGTCGCGTCGAAATCATCATCAAGTAAGCTTCTCCTTCGGGAGCTTACGAATGTCGGCAAAAGGGCGCCCGCGAGGGCGCCCTTTTTTCTGTTGCGGCTAGCGGGCGATGTCCTCGAGCGACCGATTCCGGGTCCGCGGCCCGAGCAGCCCCACGGCTGCGATCACCACCGCCATGCTACCGGCAATCAGGACGAAGACACCGGAGATGCCGAATACGCGCAGGGTGAAAGCGATGACGAAAGCCATGAACACGACCGAAAGCCGGCTCCACGAATAGACGAAGCCTACTGCCACGGCTCGAATGCGCGTCGGGTAGAGTTCCGCCTGATAGGTATGGAACGCGAAGGACATCACGTTGTTCGCCACCGTCAGGAGAACGCCGAGGCTGATGATCGCAGCGGCACTCCGCACCTCCGCGAAAACGAGCCCGACGACAGCCACGGCAAGCGCGCTCGCCATGATCAGCGCCTTGCGCTCGACCCGGTCGGCGAGCCCGAAGAACAACAAGGGTGCGAAGGGCGCCGCAATCGCAATGATGAAGGTGTATTGCAGGCTGTGCGTGATGGTGATGCCATGACGGATGAGCAGCGTCGGCACCCAGTTCGCGAACCCGTAATAGCCGACAGCCTGGAAGATGTTGAACAGGATCAACATGACGGTGCGTCCGACATAGGGCGGCCGCGCGATCTCCATCAGGCTTCCCCGCGCTGAAGGCGATGGCCGAACCGCCGCCGCGGGCGACGTGGACGCCATCGCCGGTCCCGAAGCTGCACCTGCTTCGAGAAGCGACAAAACGCGGTCGGCCTCCTCCAACCGTCCTTGCTGGGCGAGCCAGCGCGGCGATTCCGGCAGCCGCCGACGGATGGTCCAGACGACCAGCGCGCCGACGGCGCCGATGCCGACCATCCATCGCCATCCCTCGACCCCGAGGGGCGTCTCCGGCACCAGCCACCAAGCCAGAGCACCTGCGACAGGCAGCACGCTGAACTGGATGGCGGCGTTTACGACGAAGGCCCGCCCGCGCAGGTGCTTCGGCATGAGTTCCGAAAGGTAGGTGTCGATCGTCACCAGTTCGACCCCGACACCGATACCCGCGAGAAGCCGCCAGAGGTTGATATCCTCGGCACTGGTCTGGAAGGCCATCACCAGCGTGCAGAGGCTGTACCAGATCAACGACACGGTGAAGATCGACCGCCGCCCGAACCTGTCGGCGACGAAACCGAAGGCGATCGTCCCAAGAAACAGGCCGACAAAGAACGCGGCAACAAAGCTCGCGATGCCGTTATTGCCGAAGAACCCGGCCGTCGTCGCTGTGAAGATATGACTGCGGATCAGACCGGGGGCGATGAAGCCCGTCAGAAACAGGTCATAATATTCGAAGCAGCCGCCCAGGGAGAGGATGACCACCAGCAGCCAGATGCGGCGGGTGGCAGGCAGCCGGTCGAGCCGACTGGCAATGGCGGCGGCAGTGGTCATGGCGTGTCTCCTTCGGCGCCCTTCGATTCGGGCCTCAGGGGATGTCACCATGCAGACCAAGGTTCCGCCAGCAGAGCGCCCCGCCCCCGGTGGGCTACACCTGGGGCCGGACAGCCGCGATCCTCTCAGACTGGTGCGGGCGTCACCGGCTTGGTGGCGTTCGGGCGCTCGGTCTTGCCGAGGCGCCGGTTCGCGCTCAACTCCGCGGGCAGGGACAGCACCGCGCGCACGCCCGGATGATTGTCCTCGAGCCGCAAACCGCCGTTATGCAGTTGCACCACGGCCTGCACCAGCGATAGGCCGAGTCCTGAACCCGGCGTGCTGCGGGCGCTCTCGCCGCGGTAGAAGCGTTCCGTCACCCGCGCGCGATCCTCGACCGGGATACCGGGCCCTGAATCCGCGACGACGATCTCGATCCGGTCGCCCAGCCTCTCCGCGGCGAGCAGAATGGGCTTGCCCGGCGGAGAGAATTTCAGCGCATTCTCCAGCAGGTTCGCGACCGCCTGTTGCAGGAGATCACGGTCCCCGAACATCGGCAGAGGCGGTTTCGCCAGCAGCTCGATCTGCTGCCCCTGCTCCTCCGCCGCCGCGCCATAGAGCTCGTGCAAATCCGAGAGCAGTTCGTAAAGGTCGAGCGAGGCGAAGGCTGAGCGGCGGGAGCCCGCCTCGATCTCGGCGATCCTGAGGAGGCCCTGGAAAACCGACACGATGCCGTCGAGGTCCGACGTGGCCCGCTCGACCGCCGCATGGAGATCGCTCGCGTCCCGCGCATGGAGCGCCGCGTCCTCGAGCCGGGCGCGGGCGCGGGTGATGGGCGTGCGGAGGTCGTGCGCGATGGCGTTCGAGACCTGACGCACCCCATCCATCAGGCGGGCGATGCGGTCCAGCATGTCGTTGATGGTTTCGGCCAGCCGATCGAACTCGTCGCCCCGCCCGGAAATCCGGACGCGGTTGGAGAGGTCGCCACGCGAGATGGCATCGGCCGTGGCCGAGACATCGGCGAGGCTGCGCTTGAACAAACTCTGGATCGCGAGCGCACCCGCCGAACCGAGCACGACCATGACGAGCACGGCCCAGAGCAGCCCGGCCGTCAGCAACGACCGCAGCTTCGCGCGGGAGCCGATGTCGCGCCCGATGAGCAGGTGGAAGCCGCCCGGAAGATCGTAGCGATGAATCCGCGCCAGCGCCTCGTGATCGCCGCGCTTCACCAGCAGTTCGAACCAGCTGTCCGAGGCCGAAACCTGCTTCGGCCAATTATCGAGATTGCCCGCAATGGGGCGGAAACCGGCATCCACCAGCAGATAGATCGCGTTCTCGTCGATGTTCTGCGAGAGGCGGTCCTGGATGGTAAGGATCAGCGCCGGGATGCCTCCTTCCTGATAGCGCTCGCCGAGACCCTGTGCGTCCGCATTGATCGCGGCCTCAACCTGCCGGTTCAGCAGCCCGGCCGTCGCCCACCAAAGGAAGATGGCGAGCGCCAGCGCGCTGAGGCCGAAGATGATGGCGTAGAGGACGGCGAACCGAAGGCCCGCCGAGCGCAGCAACGGAGACCGTCGCAGCCTCGACAGCAGGCGGACACGCTTGCTCTCCCGGGCCGGGTTCTTCTCCGACGGCGGAGTCGCTGCGGCGATGCCGCTGCTCACCTCACCCTTCGCTGTCCGGCCGCATGATGTAGCCGGCGTTTCGGACGGTATGCAGCAGGGGCTTCGGAAATGGCTTGTCGACCTTCTGCCGGAGGCGGGACACGTGAACGTCGATGACATTGGTCTGCGGGTCGAAGTGGTAGTCCCATACGCCCTCCAGCAGCATCGTTCGCGTCACCACCTGACCGGCGTGCCGCATGAGATACTCGAGCAGCCGGTATTCGCGCGGCTGCAGGTCGATCCTCTGCCCGGCGCGCTTCACGCTGCGGGAAAGGAGGTCCATCTCGAGGTCGCCGACCGCGAGCCGCGTCACCGGGGAATCTGCCTTGCCGCGCCGCGTCAGCGCCTCCACCCGCGCCAAGAGCTCCGCAAATGCGAAGGGCTTGGTGAGGTAGTCGTCTCCCCCGGCCTTGAGGCCCTTCACCCGGTCATCCACCTGCCCGAGCGCCGAGAGAAACAGCACCGGGACGGTGTTCTCCTGCGCCCGCAGCGTTTCCAGAAGTCTCAACCCGTCGACGCCCCCAGGCAACATCCGGTCCAGGATGATGGCGTCGAATTGCTCGCTCGCGGCCATGAAGAGGCCGTCGCGGCCATTCGCGGCATGCTCCACCACATGATTGGCCTCCCGCAGCCCCTTGACCACGAAGCCGGCCACATCGCGATCATCCTCGACCAGCAGAATGCGCATCTCAAAAGCTCCCTCACGTGACACCGGCTGACAGCCGGTTCGTGGACCGCCGGACCAGACCGGCACTCACATAGGCTTCATTGGCGTCCGGTGGAGGGACGGAGCCCCACCACCACAGCTGCGTAGAGGCTCCGGCCGCGCCGCACGACCGTCAGCCGGGCCGAACGTCCGGGGTGGATTTCGGCTACAGCGCGAATGAGAGCGAGCGCCGAATGAACCGGCTCGCCATCGACCGCCAGAATGCGGTCGCCGCCCCGAAGGCCGGCATGTGCGGCGGGGCTATCCGGCTCGACAGCGGTCACCTTCACCCCGGGCCGGGCATCGTCATCCGCGACGGCAACACCGAGCCAGCCACGGTCGAGATGGCCGTGCTGCTCGAGTTCCGTCACGACACCCGCGGCGATCTGGCTGGGGATAGCGAAGCCGATGCCGACCGAGCCACCCGTGGGCGAAATGATGGCCGTGTTCACGCCGACGACGCCGCCATTCATGTCGAAGGCGGGACCGCCCGAATTGCCCGGATTGATCGGCGCATCGAGCTGCAGAAAGTCGTCGAAGGGGCCGCTCATGATGTCACGGCCACGGGCGGAGACGATGCCGGCGGTCACCGAGCCGCCGAGGCCGAAAGGATTGCCGGCAACCAGAATCCAGTCCCCCACCTCGACCTGCCGGGAGTCACCCCACTGCACGTAGGGCAATGGATGATGCGCCGCGACCTTGATGACCGCAATGTCCGTCAGTTGATCGATGCCAAGGATACGGGCCGGAAGCTGCGTGCCGTCGGACAGCGAGACGGTGATGCGGCTGGCGCCTCCGACGACATGGTCGTTGGTCACGATGATGCCGCTCGGGTCGATGATGAAGCCGGAGCCGGCCCCGAAGACTTTGCCTTGTCCGCGCGCGGGAGGACCGCCGGACCCGCCTCCCCCGGTATCGCCGTCACCTATGTCGTCCCCGCCATCCGCCGCGGCGGCGGCGGCGCTTTCGGTCACCGCGATGTTGACGACCGCCGGGAGAACCTTCCGCACGAGCAGGCGGAAGCTCGGAAAACCATTCTGCGCCTGGGCCGCCGGGGCAAAGCCCGCTCCGCAGGCGGCGAGCCCGATCAACGCGGTTGCGACCACCCCCGCAGGCCCGCGGCCGCGCTTTGCTGGAGCCCGCGGGCGCCCGGGAACGTGAACGGAGGATGTCATGCTGCTACTTCTCACACTTGTCCTTCGCTCAGCCAGTGGCGCAAGCCGGATCGCGCGGCGGTTTCCGACCTTTAACCCGCTGTCATGCGTTGCTTCATCTTCAAGCGGCGCTCGGCCACGCTGGTATCGTCACCCGGATCCGCGGCATTGTCCCATCGGCAGTCGATTCGACGACAAGAGGATTTCCGGCGGTGACCAGCACGACCATTTCCATGGCTGATTTCGAGCGCATCGACATCCGGGTCGGAACCATCACCGATGCGCAGCCGTTCCCCGAGGCGCGCAAGCCCGCCATCAAGCTCTGGATCGATTTTGGTCCGGAGATCGGCCTGCGGCAGTCTTCCGCGCAGATCACGCTGCACTACCACACCGACACGCTGATCGGCCGGCAGGTCTGCGCCGTCGTGAACTTCCCACCGCGCCAGATCGGACCTTTCGTCAGCGAAGTCCTCACCCTGGGATTGCCGGATGCGGAGGGCGGCATCGTTTTGATCCGGCCCGACTTCAAGGTTCCGAACGGCGGGAAGCTCTTCTGATGGCGCAGCACTACTACACTGTCACCTGGGATCAGTTGCACCGTGACGCGCGTGCTCTAGCGTGGCGGCTGATCGAGGCCGGCCCCTGGCGCGGCATCGTCGCCGTCACCCGCGGCGGGCTGATCCCGGCTGCCATCATCGCCCGCGAACTGGAGTGCCGGCTTATCGAAAGCATTTCCATCACGACCTATGATGAGGAGCGGATCGGTCAATCCGTGGTCACCAAGCCGCCCACGGCGGCCGGCGACGGCGAAGGGTTCCTCATCATCGACGATCTCGTCGATACCGGCACGACCGCCCGTGTGGTGCGCGGCCTGCTGCCGAAGGCGCATTTCGCAACGGTCTACTCGAAACCTGCGGGGAAGGACGTGGTCGACACCTTCGTCACCGAAGTGTCGCAGGACACCTGGATTCTGTTCCCTTGGGACACGGACTCCACACCGCAATTCGTGGCGCCAATCGCGCGCGGGCCGTCTCGCATCGGCTCCGGCTGAAACTCAAGCTAACCGATCCCCATCGCACGGCGCATGAAGAACCGCTTGGCCGGCGGCATGCGATGTACGGCGGCGATGCCGAGATCGCGCGCGGCGCGGACGAGCGGGTTGTCGGTGCTGAACAGCCGGTCGAGCGTGTCGGTCGCCGCCAGCATCGCGAGATTGTCGGGCCGCCTGCGCCGCTGGTACCGCGCCAGGAGCGTCGCATCCCCAGCGTCCTCGCCAGCGGTCAGGGCCGCCAGAACCAGATCGCCCAGCACGCCCGCGTCACGAAGGCCAAGGTTGAAGCCCTGACCGGCGATGGGATGGATGCCGTGGGCCGCGTCCCCGACCAGAGCGAGACGCCGATCCGTGTAACGCGTGGCGAGTAGAGCCGACAGCGGATAGTGCCAGCGCCGCCCGAGGAGGCGGATCGGACCCAGATGATCGCCAAGCCGCCGCGCTACCTCATGGGTGAAAGCAGGAGCGTCGAGCCGGGAGAGTGCCGCCGCCACGGCGGAGGCCTCCGTGAACACGATGGCCGATACATGCGGCGCGCCGTTCGCCGGGCCCAGCGGAAGCTGCGCGAAGGGCCCCCCGGGCAGGAAGTGCTCAAGCGCCGTATTGCGATGCGGCTCCTCGTGGGCGATCGCACAGACGATGCCGCTCTGCCGGTACGGGTAGCGGATCGTCGGGATGCCGGCTGCCCGGCGCGACGGGCTTTCCCGCCCCTCCGCCGCCACCACGAGCTTCGCCCGGTATTTGTCGCCCGAACCGACTGTCACGGTCACCCCTGCCTCATCGCGCTCGATCTTGGCGTCGGCGGGCGCGGCGAGCGTAATGCCACGACCGGCGTTGAGGCGGCGGTTGAGCGCAATTCGCAGGCTGCGGGCCTCGATCATCCAGCCGAAAGGACCCTGCCTCAACTCGCGGTGATCGAAATGGAGAAACAGCGGCGAGGCGGGCCTGCCGGGCTTGCCGTCCGAGATGCGGATCTGCTCGATCGCGCAGGGCTGGAAGGGCAAGGCTTGCCAGAGACCGGCGGCTTGGAGAAATGGCTGGGAACCAGCGGCGATCGCATAGGCGCGTCCGTCGAAATCGGGATGCTCCATGGGTGATAGCGCGCTCCGATCGACGACGAGCACGCTCGCCCCCCCCTCCGCCAACCGGCAGGCGAGCGAACCGCCCACGGGCCCCGCGCCCAGAATGCACACGTCAACGCTTCGTTCGGTCATGGAGAATCCGTCGTTGTCCAGGCTTCTATAGGGTCGGGAGGCCGAGGGGCGGAAGACGGCCGCGCCTAAACCTTCCGTCACCGCGATAGTTATCCTGCCTGTAATTCGTGCAATCTGCGGTGCCGAGCTTCGGGCATCCCTCAAAGGTGCGGCCTCACCATCCCCAAACGGACATGGCACAGGATTTGAATAGGCACTGAGTAGGTTAAAGCGACGCGAGCCTCAGCCAAGCCGGCGGGCCAAGACGAATACTTAAACAGAGGACGGCGACATGAAGTTGGTCATGGCCATCATCAAACCTTTCAAACTCGACGATGTGCGGGAAGCGCTGACGCCCCTGGGCGTGCAGGGCCTCACCGTATCGGAGGTGAAAGGTTTTGGCCGCCAGAAGGGGCAGACCGAGATCTATCGGGGTGCCGAGTACCACGTCAACTTTCTGCCCAAGGTTAAGATCGAAGTCGCCGTGCCGTCCGACCTCGCCGAGCAGGTGGTCGAGGCCATCATGAAGGCCGCACACACCGGCAAGATCGGCGACGGGAAGATTTTTCTGATGGACGTCGAGCGGGTGGTCCGGATCCGGACCGGCGAACTCGACGCCGAGGCTCTTTAAAGGAAAACTCCATGACTGGACCATCGCGACCGCGTCGCCTCGGCGCGCAACTGCCAATGCTGACGGGGCTGTTCGCCCTCTCCCTGCTCTGGCTCGCTTCGCCTGCACAGGCTGCCGACGCGCCGAAGATCGATACCGGCAACACGGCATGGATGCTGAGCAGCACGGCGCTCGTGCTGCTCATGACGATCCCGGGACTGGCGCTTTTCTACGCCGGCATGGTGCGCAAGAAGAACGTGCTGGCGACGCTCATGCAGTCCTTCGCGATCTGCTGCCTCATCACCATCGTCTGGTGCGTCATCGGCTACAGCCTCGCCTTCACGGCCGGCAACGCCTATGTCGGCGATCTGTCGCAATTCATGCTGCAGGGCTTCGGCAAGACCTGGGACAAGGACTTCATGCTGGGCGGGACCGTCGATACGACG
The DNA here is from genome assembly GCA_019351895.1 of Pseudomonadota bacterium. Lineage (GTDB taxonomy): Bacteria > Pseudomonadota > Alphaproteobacteria > Acetobacterales > Acetobacteraceae > Acidisoma. The sequence continues at coordinate 9,815 of JABBOH010000016.1, read as the reverse complement.
ATCCCCGAGAGCGTCTACATGATGTTCCAGATGACCTTCGCGATCATCACTCCGGCGCTGATCTGCGGCGCCTTCGCCGATCGCATGAAGTTCAGCGCCATGTGCATCTTCATGGTGCTGTGGTCGATCATCGTCTACAGCCCGATCGCGCATTGGGCATGGTCGACGACCGGCTGGGCCGGCGCGATGGGCGTCCTCGACTTCGCGGGAGGCACCGTCGTGCATATCAACGCCGGTGTCGCCGGTCTGATGTGCGCGCTGGTGCTCGGCAAGCGCGTCGGCTACGGGCACGACAACATGCATCCCTATAACGTCGGCTACGCCATGATCGGCGCGAGCCTGCTGTGGGTCGGCTGGTTCGGCTTCAACGCCGGATCGGCGGTCGCCGCCAACGGCCGCGCGGGCATGGCGATGGCCGCGACGCAGATCGCGACCGCCGCCGCCGCCCTTGGTTGGATGTTCTCGGAGTGGATGACGAAGGGCAAGCCGAGCCTGCTCGGCATCGTTTCGGGCGCGGTCGCGGGTCTCGTCGCGATTACCCCCGCCTCGGGCTTCGTGCTGCCGGGGCCGTCGATCATCATTGGCGTCGCCGCCGGCGTCGGCTGCTACTTCTGCTCGACCACGGTCAAGAACTACTTCGGCTATGACGACAGCCTGGACTGTTGGGGCGTGCATGGCGTGGGCGGGATCATTGGTGCGCTCCTGACCGGCGTCTTTGCGTTCGGCCCGCTCTACGGCGGAGCGGGTGGCAGCGCCCACCAACTCCTGATCCAGTGCTATGGCGTGCTGGCGACCCTTGCCTGGAGCGGCGGCATGTCTTTCGTGCTGCTCAAGATCATCGACATCACGATCGGCCTTCGCATCACGAAGGACGAGGAAGTCGAGGGCATGGACATCACCCTGCACGGCGAGCAGATCGTCTGATCCGCGGCCACCCGCCAGCGCCCTCGGAAGCGCTGGCGGGTGGGCTCCTACTCCGCCGGCTCCGGCCAGCGCCGGCCGTTCTTCCAATAGGCGCCGACGCTTTCGAGCGGGCGCTCCTTCGTCTCCGGCACGAACTTCCAAACGAACAGGATGGCGAGCACCGCGAAGCCCGCATAGATCCAGAAGGTCACATCCCTGCCAGGGGATGTGGCGGGCGTAAAGGTGCCGGAGAAGCCGCTGCACGCTTATCTAAACGCGCGCCCTCCGCGCGTTGCCCGCCGCAGCCCGCCGCCGGCTACTCCGCCGCCGCCCGCGCCGCCGCCCCGGCGGCGATCGGGCATAGCGGCAAGGCCAGAACCAGGAGCGCGGTGAGCAGCAGCAACTCGGGCCGCGCGGAACGGCCGGTGAGCGAGGCACCGGCGGCGGCGGCACCGAAGATAAGAACGGGCGTCGCGAGCGGCAGCACAAGCAGCGGCAGCAGGACGCCGCCGCGCCGCGCGCCGATGACGAGCGCCGCCCCCGTCGTGCCGAGCAGCGACAGGGTGACCGTTCCCGGCAGAAGCCCGAGCAGCAGCGGCCCGAGGCCGGCCGGCGGCATGCGCAGCATGATCGCGACCGGCCCGGCGACGATCAGCAGCGGCAGGCCGGTCGTCACCCAATGCGCCGCCGCCTTGGCCAGCGCCATGAGCGAGGGCGGCAGGCCGGAGAGCAGAAGCTGGTCGAGCGTCCCGTCCTCGTAATCGGCGCCGAAAAGCCGGTCGAGCGGCAGGAGCGCCGCGAGCAGCGCGCAGACCCAGATGGTGCCCGGCGCCAGCCGGCCGAGCAGGCGCGGCTCCGGCCCAACGGCCAGCGGGAACAGGCCCGCGGCGAGGACGAAGAACAGCAGCACGGCCAGGGTGTCGGCACCGTGGCGCAGCGATAGCCGCACCTCCCGCGCCAGGATGCGAATCATGGCGGCAGTCACGACAGGCTGAGCTCGGCTGCATCCGGCAGGGGCAGGTCGAGATGCGTCGCCGCCATCACCATGCCTCCCCCCGCGCGATGCGCCGCCGCGAGACGGCCCAGCCGTTCGATGGAGGCGATGTCGAGCGCGGTCGTCGGTTCATCCAACAGCCACAGCACCGCGCCCGAAACCAGCAGCCGGGCGATCGAAACACGGCGGCGCTGCCCTGCCGACAGCATCCGGGCGGGCAGATGCGCGAGATCGGCGAGACCAACGGCCTCGAGCGCCGCTTCGACGGCCGCGATGCGGCCCGGCTGCGGTCCGCGCGCCCAGAGCCCCAGATTTTCGGCCGCCGTGAGCCCGAGCTTCAGCGCATCCTGATGGCCGAGATAGGCGAGCCGCAGACCATGCGCTGGCAAATCGGCGAGCGCATCCTGCCCCTCCCAAAGCACATCCCCCGCCGTCCGTGGCATGAGCCCCGCCACCAGCCGGAGCAGTGTCGTCTTGCCTGAGCCGTTGCGGCCCACCAGAACGAGCGCATCGCCCGGCTGCAGGCGAAAGGATATATCCTCGAAAACCAGATGATCCCCGCGGAAGGCCGCCACGCTCCTGACCTCAAGCACGCCTGATCCGCCTATTGGAGCGCCCAACGCTCAGTTTCATTCCTGCCGCGATAAAGACGCGCACGGAAGCAAAAAGCTAGAGGACGGCGCATCGCTCGCACCTGCAGCACGAACGCCTGACGATTGCGCGGTGCGGCGTGGACCCCGGCAGGTGGGTATGGTTTAAGCCGCTATGGAATTCGTGGCGCCTACCCGCGATGCGGGAGGGCTCCTCCGCAAGGGACACAGCAGCATGAAAATGAGCGGTCAGGACAGTCTGGGCACCAAACGGACCCTCGACGTCGGCGGCAAGACCTACACCTACTTCTCGCTCCCCGAGGCCCATGGCAGCCTGGGCGACATCTCCCGCCTTCCCGTCAGCCTCAAGGTCCTGCTCGAAAACGTTCTGCGCTTCGAGGACGGCCATACCTATAAGGTGGACGACGCCAAGGCGCTCAGCGGCTGGCTCGCAAGTGCATCATCGACGCGTGAGGTGCCGTTCCGCCCGGCACGCATCCTGATGCAGGATTTCACCGGCGTCCCCGCGGTGGTCGACCTCGCCGCCATGCGCGACGGCATCCTCCAGCTCGGCGGCGATCCCGACAAGGTCAATCCGCTCGTCCCCGTCGACCTCGTGATCGATCACTCGGTCCAGGTCGATGTCAGCGGCACGGGCGACAGCCTCGAAAAGAACGTCGACATCGAGTTCGAGCGGAACGGCGAGCGCTACACCTTCCTGCGCTGGGGCCAGGGCTCCTTCAACAACTTCAGCGTGGTGCCGCCCGGCACCGGCATCTGCCATCAGGTGAACCTCGAATACATCGCCCAGAACGTCTGGACCGCCGAGGCCGATGGCGAGACCTTCGCCTATCCCGACACGCTCTTCGGCACCGACAGCCATACGACGATGGTCAATGGCCTCGGCGTGCTCGGCTGGGGCGTCGGCGGCATCGAGGCCGAGGCCGCGATGCTTGGCCAGCCGATCGCCATGCTCATCCCCGACGTGATCGGGTTCCGCATCACGGGCAAGTTGACCGAAGGCGTGACCGCGACGGACCTCGTGCTCACGGTCACGCAGATGCTCCGCCGCAAGGGCGTCGTCGGCAAGTTCGTCGAGTTCTTCGGCCCGGGACTGGACCACCTGCCCCTCGCCGACCGCGCGACCATTGCCAATATGGCGCCCGAATACGGCGCGACCTGCGGCTTCTTCCCGCTCGACAAGATGGCGGTCGAATACATGCGCCTCACCGGACGGTCAGATCATCGCATCGCATTGGCCGAGGCCTATACCAAGGCTCAGGGTATGTGGCGCGACAGCGAAACGCCGGACCCGGTCTTCACGGATACCTTGGAACTCGATCTGTCGACCGTGGTGCCTTCCATCGCGGGCCCGAAGCGGCCCCAGGACCGTGTTGCGCTTAAGGACGCCTCCTCGGCATTCAGGTCCGAACTCACCAAGAGCCTTGGCGTTCCCGCCAATGATGTCGGCACGCGGGCCAAGGTCGGCAGCCGCAACTACGCGATCACCCACGGCGACGTGGTGATCGCCGCCATCACCAGCTGCACCAATACCTCCAACCCCTATGTTCTCGTGGCGGCCGGCCTCGTTGCCCGCAAGGCGCGCGCGCTTGGCCTCACGCCCCGGCCCTGGGTGAAGACCTCCCTCGCCCCGGGCTCCCAGGTCGTCACCGAATACCTCAACAAGTCGGGTCTTTCGGCGGATCTCGACGCGCTCGGCTTCCAGACCGTCGGCTATGGCTGCACCACCTGCATCGGCAATTCCGGTCCGCTGGATGACGAGATCGTCGACGCTATCGAGACGAACAAGCTCGTCGCCGTGTCCGTCCTCTCCGGCAACCGCAACTTCGAGGGCCGCGTGCATCCGAACGTGCGCGCGAACTATCTGGCGAGCCCGCCGCTGGTCGTCGCCTATGCGCTGCTCGGCACGATGAACGAGGACATCACGACCGCTCCGCTCGGCAGCGGCCGCGACGGGCAGCCCGTCTACCTGAAGGACATCTGGCCGACCGCGCAGGAGATCAACACGATCGTGGGCGACACGCTGACCCGCTCGATGTTCCAGGAGCGCTACTCCGACGTGTACAAGGGTCCGCGCCAATGGCAGGAGATCGAGGTCGAGAGCGGCACCAAGACCTATGCCTGGAGCGACAGCTCGACCTACGTCCGCAACCCGCCCTACTTCGAGGGCATGACCATGACGCCGGACCCGGTCACGGATGTGAAGGGTGCGCGGGTTCTGGCGGTGCTAGGGGACAGCATCACGACCGACCACATCAGCCCCGCCGGCAGCATCAAGAAGAGCTCACCCGCCGGCGAGTATCTGTTGAAATATCAAATCCAGCAGAAGGACTTCAACAGCTACGGCGCGCGGCGCGGCAACCATGAAGTCATGATGCGCGGGACCTTCGCCAATATCCGCATCAAGAACGAGACGGCGCCTGGCACCGAGGGCGGCGTCACCACCCACTTTCCGTCCGGCAAGGTCATGCCGATCTACGACGCCGCCATGCTCTACAAGGCCGAAGCGACGCCGCTCGTGGTCTTCGGCGGCAAGGAATACGGCACTGGCTCGTCGCGCGATTGGGCGGCCAAGGGCACCATGCTGCTCGGCGTGAAGGCGGTCATCACCGAGAGCTTCGAGCGTATCCACCGGTCCAACCTCGTCGGGATGGGCGTGCTCCCCCTCACCTTCAAGGACGGCGTGGATCGCAAAACGCTCGGCATCACCGGGCAAGAGACGCTCGACATTCTGGGACTTGAGGACCTGCGGCCGCGCATGGACGTGACGCTCGTGATCCACCGGCCGGACGGCTCTCGCGACGAGGTCAAGCTCCTCTGCCGCGTCGATACGCTCGACGAGGTTGCCTACTATCAGCATGGCGGCATCCTGCAATACGTGCTGCGCGGCATGGCGAAAGCCGCCTGAACGTCTCCTGGGGCGCGCGGTTCGCCGGGCGCCCCCCGTGTCTCGGCCTGCGTCATGAGAGTGGCGCGGGCCTAAGCAATACCAACAATAACCGGTAGTCGTGGCTGACCTCACGCGATCCTCCTTCGCGCTCAACCGCGGCGAATTCAGCGTGCAGGAGGGACTTCGCGCCGGCCTCTCGGTCGCCGCGATCGTCGTCCTGCATGCCTGGCTGAACTTCCCGCTCCTTCTGCTGACCGCGCTCGGCTCGCTCCTCACCTGCCTCGCGGATGCGGGCACGCCCGGTCAGGAGCGGCTGCCGCCGCTGCTCGCGTTCTCCCTGCTGGGCGCGGCTGCCGGCGTCGTATTCGGCCTCGCCCGCGCCGAGGGCCTTCTCATCGCCGTGCCACTCGCGGGACTCGCGATTTTCGCCACGAGCTTCGCCCGAGTCTACGGACCCTCGGGCATGCAGGTCGGCAATCTGCTCTCCGTCTGGATCGTCGTCGCGGTCGATATCCCGCAGCCCAGCCTGAGATCCGCCCTCGTGTCCGGGGGCATGTTCTGCGCCGGCTCGCTCTGGGCCATCGTGCTCACGAGCCTCATCTGGCGCATCCAGACCACAGCCCCCTTCCGCCGCGCGATTGGCGATTGCTACCGCGCACTCGCGGCGATGGCGCAGGATATGCGCGAGATCCTGGCGGCCGGGATGGGCAAGGCTGAGGCCGCCGCCCGCTGGGAGCTGAACGGACGCAGCTTTCGTGGCAACGGCCGGGCTGCCATCGAATCTGCCCGCGCAAATGTTTTGGCGCTCGCACGCACGCAAGGCGGGGGCGGCCCCCGCGTGGCGCGGGCTTGGTTGAGGTTGGAGGCAGCGGACCAGGCCTTCGGCGCACTCAGTGGGGTCGCCGATATTCTCGAGGCTCGATCGATTGCGGAGCCAGCGGCTGCAATACGGGCGCTACGCCACCTCCGCAACGAGTTGCTGGTCATCGCGCACAGCGTCGACACGGACGAGGCTCCGGACGCGGCTCGGCTCAAAAAGAGCCTGGACGGCATCCGCGGCTACGTCGCCGGGCTAAATGAGCACGACCCGCTCCGCAGGCTCATCGAGACGATCACAGAACGGCTCTCGGTCGCCGCCACCCTGACCGCGCCCGAGAATCTCCGGGCCGGGACCTTGCCGGACGGCCGCTCCGCGCTCTCATGGCGGGAGCGGCTGCTCGGGCCGATCAGCGCCAACCTCCATCGCAACTCGTCCCATCTGCGGCATGCGGCGATGGCGGGTGTCGCTGCGACCGCCTGTCTCGCCTACACGCTCCATCACGAGCACGAATATGAACGCTGGCTGACCATCACGCTGCTGATGACGATGCAGCCGCATTTCAGCCTGACCTGGCAGCGGATGCTGGAGCGCATCGGCGGCACGGTGCTCGGAGGTCTGATCGCCTCGCTGTTGAGCTTGGCGCTCCACACGCCGATGACCGTCAGCCTCGCGATGTTTCCGCTTGCGGTCATCGCCTTCACTTTACGGAAGGTCAGCTTCGGACTCTTCCTGAGCGCGCTGACGCCGATGATCATTCTGCTGGTGGAATCCGGGACGCCCGGCGCCTCGGAGATCTACATCGCAATGATGCGAGCCCTCTACACGTTGCTTGGCGGTGTCATGGCTCTGCTCTGCAGCCTTGCCCTATGGCCGGGCCGTCAGCCGCAACGGGCGGTCGCGGAGGTGCGGGCGGCCATCGCCGCCCACGCGGCCTCGGCCGATGCGGTGCTGGGCGAACTTCTCGGCGAGCATCCTTCCGCACAATCCGATGCCGCACGCCGGCAGGCCGGGATCGCCAGCAATACGCTCGAATCGGCCTTGAGCCGCAGCATCCTGGAACCGAGGCTGGTGACGGGCAGCCATCTGAACGCCGCGCTCACCATCGACGCGGCGTTGCGCCGCATCGCGGGGCGGCTCAGCGTCATCCGCATCATGCGGGAGGCGGACGCGGCGGAGGGTACCGAGCCGCTGCTCCCGGCCGCGGACCTAACGGCGTGGCGCGCCTGGATCCGCGACAGCAGCGCGATCATCCTGGGGTCGGCCCAAGCTGGCCGTGACGCCTTCCAGCTTCCACCCAGGCCGCCTCTGCATACGCCGGCTGAGGATCCTGTCGCGGACGGTTTGATTCGGATCGCGCGCCAAATCGAGCTGATCGCCGGGACCATGCCCAAGCTCGGCGGCTGAGCCGGATCAGGCGTCCAGAGGCCGCGCCTCATCGGGCAGCATGATCGGGATGCCGCCGCGGATAGGATAAGCAAGGCCCGCGGCACGGCTGATCAACTCGTTCCGCGTCCGGTCATAGACCAGCGGCTGCTTCGTCAGCGGGCAGACAAGGATTTCGAGCAGGCGCGGATCGACGGCCTGCTGAGGCGGCGCGGCATCAGACGCCGGCACCTCGTCCGCATCTTCGCCCTTGGTGTCACTCATGGGTGATCTCCTTCAGCTGAGGCGAGGCGCGCCGCCCTCAGACTCCTGACCATGCAGTCCGAACTCGAGCAGAGCCTGCAGGATCTGGATACGCTCGGCCGGAGACGCGGCCTCCAGCAATGCCTGCTTCTCCGAGGGCGCGAAGGGGCACATCATGCAGAGCGCGGTGAGCAAGGTCGCGTCGTCCATCTCGCCGATCGCGTTCCAATCGGCCGTCAGGCCCTGGCGATCGAAATAGCCGCGAAGCGCCGAGAGCAGCGCCTTTCGGGGCAGGGCGATGTCGTTGGAGGGCGGGTCGAGATCGCCCGCGTATGGGCTCACCTCGATCCGCATGCGGCGGTAGCCGTGCCTCATCTCCAGTTCCTCAACCACCGAGAAGCGGATGACGCCCAGAAGCGAGAGGACGATACGGCCATCCTCCGTCTCGGTGAAGGAGGTGATCCGCCCCAGACAGCCGACGCTGAACACCGCCGGCCCGTTCGTCACGGGCGGCTTGAGGCTGTCGGGCTGTATCATGCCGAACATGCGGCCGGCGCCGAGCGCATCCTCGACAAGGGCGAGGTAGCGCGGCTCGAAGATGTTGAGGGGAATGCGGCCGTGCGGCAGGAGCATCGCACCCGGCAGCGGAAAAACCGCGACGCTCTGCTCGATCTCGCCGAGCGCCGGCTGGAACGGCAGCATTCCCTTGCCCATGATCAGCTGAACAGCAGGGCGGATAGCCGGCGGCGCGCGGCGATCGTCGTCGGGTCTTCAAGGCCCCAAGCCTCGAAAAGCTTCAACAACTGGAGGCGGGCCGCATCCTCGTTCCAGCCGCGCTGCCGCTTCATGATCTCGAGCAGAGCATCGGCGGCTTCATCGCGCCGGTCGAGCGCGTTCAAAGCCGTCGCCAGGTCGTAGCGGGCTTGGTGATCGGCCGTATCGGCGGCCAGCCGTGCCTCCAGCTCGCGGAGCTGCCCGCTCGCTCCCCTGCCCTCGACCGCCAGGGCCAAAGCGCTGCGGGCACCCGCGACCTCGGCATGGTCCGCGATCTTGGGCGGCACCTCGGCGAGAAGCGCCTCTGCCTCATCCTCACGCCCGGCTGCAAGGAAACAACGGATGAGCCCGCCCCATGCTTCGGGTTTCTCGGGCTCGTCCGCCAGGAGAGCCTGATAGAGTTCGACGGCCCCCTCGAAATCGCCTTCATCGAACGCGGCTCGGGCTTCGGCCAGCAGATCGGCCGCCGGCATCGTGCCGCCAGCGAGCTTGAGCAGCGCCTCGACGAAGCGACGCACCTCACTTTCCGGGAGCGCGCCCTGAAAAAGGTCGGCGATCTGGCCCTGCCAGAAGGCAGCGACCGTCGGGATGGACTGGAGAGGCAACCCGAGTTGGCTGAGCTGTTGGATGAGGGCGCGGTTCTTGTCGGTATCGATCTTGACGAGACGCACCCGTCCCCCGGCGGCAGTCACAACCTTCTCGAGCGTCGGCGTGAGCGTCTTGCAGGGGCCGCACCAAGTCGCCCAGAAGTCGACGATAACGGGGGTCTGGCGGGATGCTTCGATGACATCCTTCATAAAGGTGGCTTGGCTGCCATCCATGATGAAGGCGGCGGTGCCACCCGCGGTCGCATTTTGACCGAGTATCAGGTCCATCTGTGATCGTCCGTTTCTCTGTGGTCTTCGTCGTCGTCTCTGATCATGGTGTCGATCGTCGGGATCGTGACCCGTTCGGGCCGTTTATCGAGCATTGGTCTTTCGGCCGCCGAGGCCAGCGCTGCATAGTTAGAGGCCGACTTGCGAGATCGGGCTGGCCCGGAAGCGGGTTGATGGCATGGCCGGACTGCACTTGCAATCGGCGGGGAAGCCGCCTAGAACCCGGCTCCACGGAGCGCGGGCGTAGCTCAGGGGTAGAGCACAACCTTGCCAAGGTTGGGGTCGAGGGTTCGAATCCCTTCGCCCGCTCCAGATTTTCTCT
>JABBOH010000138.1 GCA_019351895.1 Pseudomonadota bacterium | reverse complement strand
GGAGGTGGGCCAAAATTCGCCATCACTGCTGGGCCAAATTTCAGTAGCAAAGCCAATGCACTTTTGATCGTGTCCCCAAGCTGGCTTCTCAGGCTCGGATTATCATCAAAATGATCCTTAAGGTCGTCGCGTTGAACGCGAACAGTCGCCTAACAGGATGCGCCGAGACGGCCAGGCTGGAACTATCGCTTTAGCGGGCCAGTTTACCCTCTCTGTTTTCAAAACGCCTGCCCGATCATAATCTCCGCGGCCCGTGTGGTGTATCTTGGCGAAACATGCTGTTGCCGGGCGCTCCAGGGTCGCTCGATCCCGGTCGATGCCGGTCGAAGCGTCCCACGGCCCCAGCGCGCGTTGATCGCATCCATTGCAGACATAGCGCGCGCCGACCGAACCGGATCTCGTGTGGCGAACAGGCTGGCCTGCCGTGCGGCCGGCACCAGAGCGGTGAGCATGACCCCCGCTTTGAAATAGCGGTAGCCTGATCGCCAACCCGTCTGGAGCAGCCGTACCGCCTCGCCGATCAAGGCCGCTGTGTCGGCCGTGGGCTCGATCGCCGCACTGCGCTGACCGCTGTGCCACGGATCACCATTGTGCGGGTTTGTATGAGCGAAGACCAGCATATGCCCCGCCTCCAAGCCTTCGGCCCGTAATTTCTCCGCCGCGCGCGCGGTGTAGGTAGCAACCGCCTCGCGGATCTCGGCCCAGCTTTCCACCGGGCGGCCAAAGGTGCGTGTTACGGCGATCCCTTGGCGGGTTGGCGCCATGAGCGATAGCGACAAACATGACAGGCCGCGCAACTCAGCCTGCACGCGCGCGCCCGTCACCGTCAGAAGATCGCGGACGGCCCTTGGATCCATCGTGATAAAATCCGCGATCGTCGCGGCGCCGGCCGCGGTCAATTTGCCGGCGGCCTTGCTCCCGATTCCCCACACATCACCCGGCGGCAAGTCCCGATAAAGGCGCTGGCGATCCGCCGGATCGCGCAAGTCGCACACGCCGCGCAAATCAGGCTGTCCCTTGGCAATGCGGTTCGCCAGCTTGGCGATGGTCTTGGTCGGACCGATCCCGATGCAGGTCGGGATCTTCGCGACCCGCCGGACCTCGTCACGAAGCTGCCGGCAAAATGTTCCAAGATCAGGGAGTCCGGCCAGGTCGAGAAACATCTCATCGATCGAATAGGGCTCCACCTGGGGAACGCGATCGATCAGCACGTCATAGACGCGCCGGCTCATATCACCGTAGAGCGCGTAATTGCTCGAACGCCATAGAACCGAACGGCATTCGGGGCGTTTCTTGATCAGATGCCACGGCTCGCCCATCGCGATCCCGCAGGCTTTCGCTTCCGCTTTATGAGGAATGTCAACTACTCAGCCGCCCGTATACTACGAGCGCGCATGGTCATAATTGCGGGCGGCGTGCGCCAGCCTTCTCGCAAACGCTGGCGGCGTGGCGGAGTATCCGGCCCTGAGGCTTGATGCCTACGGCAAAGATTGCACTGCTCCACAATGCTGCGCTTGCCAGCTACGTGGCTGACTGGTCCGGGGCCGGCACGGCTGACAGCTTGGCCACCAGTTCATTGTGGGCGGCGATCCCCTCGTCCACGGCCCGCAACTCGTCGTCGGTGAGCGGAATGTCCTGGCGCAGCCGCAGCAGGTTTGCTTTGCCCTCCAGCAACAGCGCCTTGCTGGACGCCTTGGGCACGTAGAAGGCGCATCGCGCACAGGCCATCCGGTGCGGGCACTGATCGAAGAAGTCGTAGGTGCAGTAGCCGTGCCCGAGGTCATAGTGCTTCCAAGGTTCTTCGGACGCCCTGCCGCTCCTGACCGCGTCCTGGTCGATCGGCCCCTCGATGCTATCGCCGGCCGGACTTGCAAATCCGGTTGTATTCCCACCCGTGTAGCTGGCCACCGCGATCTCCCCTTAACGGCTAGAACATAAGAGGAACACGTGGCATTGCGCAAGCCGTCGCGGTATAGACGGAGCATGTGCAACCTCTACAGCATGACCAAAGGGCAACAGGCCATCCGCGACCTGACCCGGGCGATGCGGGACAAGACCGGCAACCTCCCGCCTTTGCCTGGCATCTTCCCGGACTATGCCGCGCCGATCGTGCGCAACCATCCGGACGGCCGCGAATTGACCATGGCGCGCTGGGGCATGCCCTCCCCGGCTTTCGCGCTGAAGGGCCGGAATTCCGATCCGGGCGTCACCAATGTGCGTAACACCGCATCGCCGCACTGGCGACTGTGGCTTGGCGTCGAGCACCGGTGCGTGGTGCCGTTCACCAGTTTCTCAGAGACCGAGAGGTTACCCGATGGATCGCGGCCGCCGATCTGGTTCGCGCTTGATGAAACCAGACCGCTGGCCTGCTTTGCCGGGATCTGGATGCAATGGACCTCGGTCAGGAAAGTGAAGGAAGGCGAGACTACCAATGATCTGTTCGCGTTTCTTACGACCGAACCGAACCAGCTCGTTGCCGAATTTCATCCCAAGGCGATGCCGGTCATCCTGACCACCCAGGCGGAAATCGACATATGGATGGAGGCGCCTGGGCTGGAAGCGCTGGCGCTGCAACGCCCGCTGCCTGACGATTGCCTTGTCATTGTCGCGAGAGGTAAAAAGACAGACGGCCAGGACTGACCTTCCGGCCCGCCCTCCCTCCTCCTTCACCTCACCTCTCCCGGCCCGCCCTCTCCAGCTCGCCACCCTCCTTCATCTCACCTTTCCCGGCTCACCCACCCGGCTCACCCACCCGGCTCACCCACCCGGCT
>JABBOH010000015.1 GCA_019351895.1 Pseudomonadota bacterium | reverse complement strand
GATCAACACCGTGCGGCAGGACGGCACCTTCGAGAAGGTGAGCGCCATGTATTTCCCATTCAGCATGCAGCCGAAATAACTTGTTGGGCCTGCTGCCAGGCGCGGCGGCGCGGCCGCGCGCTGGGATGATATAACAAGATCTTGCCGCGATGGCGCCTGCTGGCCAGGGCGCCGCCCCGCCTGTTGCACGAGCCAAGCGCCTCAGGCCACGGTCCAAGCGCAGCAGTTTCAGCATGTTGCCGAACTTGTTGCCTGATCGCGTGCGCTACCATCCGCGCCAAAAAATGCCGAGCCTTACGAAAAATAAACGCGCTGTTTACGTGCATCCAGGTTAAGCTTGGGCCGTGATCGAAATTGTAGATTGAGACGTCGACCAAGCCGAGGTTGACCAAAACCGCGGCGGGGTGGGGTTTGGCGTTCTCCGGCATCTTCGTCGCTCCGGTGTTCCGTGGCTCGGGAGACGACTGTGAACTGTCATCCAGCACGCTTTTTGTCTGGACATCAGGTGTCGCGGAGCATTGAGTGCAGCGGGGAAGCCGGCGGTTGGCTTGTCATGCTACCGTAAGGCTTGGAGAATAAGGTTGTCATGGATGTGTCGATCCGACAATGAGGCATGGCCTGTGAGATGCCGGACAAGGGATCGGGCAAAAGGTCGGACAAAAGATCGGCAAAAGGTCGGATAGAAGATTGGACAAACGTTGGGGCATCGCCGTCGTGACGCGAACGCGTATCCAGGCATGCCCGTTGCGTGAGCGAGACGGGATCGACGGTCCGGGCGGCCAGGGGCAGTTCTGCCTTTCTTAGCCGCAGGGCGGGTGACGGTCCGTGACGAACATTAGGCGGATCCTCGGCCAGGGTGGCTCGAGGACCGACACAGGACAACATCAGGAGGCAAGCACGTGCTGGATCGACAAGTGGGTAGGGCCAAGCGGATCGAAACGTCTCGCGTGACGGAACCGCAGGCGGCCACCCGTGCCGCGGCAGCGCCATTGGTCGCCGCCGACCGGTATGTGCCGGGGCTGGTACGCGCAGTCGCGAACAAGCTGGAAGGGGGCGCGTCCCGCTTCTACCGCAAGCATTACGCCATCGGGCTCTCGGAGTGGCACATCCTCGTCGCGCTCGCGGCCGATCCCTGGATCACCTCGCCGGTGCTTTGCAAGAATGCCGGGCTGGACAAGGCGGCGGTCAGCCGCAGCCTCGCGAGGATGGAGGAGCAGGGTCTCGTCCTGTCCCGCGACACGAGCGGACGGTCCCGCGCGACCGCGCTGACCGCGAAGGGGCGGCGGCTGCATGACCGGATCGCCCAGGCCGCCCTTGCGCGCGAGGAGCAGCTTCTGGCGGAGTTCTCGCCGAAGCAGGTCGACACGCTGATCGGCCTCCTGACCTCGCTGTCGAAAGCGGCGGCGACGCTGACGGATGCCGCCCCCAAGGGCGCGCGCAAGAGCAAGGCCGCCACGGCCACCGAGTAGCGACCTAGATCCCGGACTGTCCCGGCGCTTGGGCGGCGTCGGGCGGTCGGCCTCTCCGCGGGAAGGTCCGTCAGGCGTGCCCGGCTGTGGGCGACAGCAGGGCCGGGTCCACATGCAGCTTCTGCAGGGCCCGGCGCCAGCGCGTTTCGTTGCCCGTATCGAAGACGAGTGCCTCGTCCGCCGGCACCGTCAGCCAGGCATTCTGCCCGAACTCGGCTTCCAGCTGCCCGGGACCCCAGCCCGCGTAGCCGAGTGCCAGCAGGCAGGCACGCGGCCCGTCTCCCTCCGCGATAGCCTTCAGGACATCGAGGCTCGTCGTCAGCCCCAAATCATGATCCACGCGGAGCGTGTTCTCGGCCACCCAGTCGGCGGTGTGGACGACGAAGCCGCGCCCATTCTCGACCGGGCCGCCGGCGCAAAGCCGGATCTCCCGCCTCGGCGGCACCGGCGCGATCCCGAGTTGCTGGAGAAGCCCCTCGAAACTCGGCCGCTCCAGCGCGCGGTTGAGAACGATGCCCATCGCGCCCTCCTCGCTATGGGCGCAGACCAGAATGACGCTCTGGGCGAAGTTAGGATCCGTGAGCGCCGGCATCGCCACGAGGATCTGGCCCGTGAAGCGGTCGGCCGCGCGCTTGGCGAGGCCCGAGGTCTGCGGCTCGGATGCGGCATTCGAAAGCGGCGCTGCCGCGGCCGTGGGCTGCTCCAGCCCGGAGGGCTCGGTCGTGTCGGTGGGGGCGCGTGTCTTCATGCCCGACTATCTGGCGTTTTCAGGTCCGCGCGCAAGAACGCGCTGGTTCGGACGGCACCATGACGTTTCCGGAGGCGGTGATGACAGTGCCCGGCTCGGCGGCTAGAGTGCCGTCGTCTGGTCCGGGGACGAGATCGAGCGCTCTCGCAACCCCCCGTCAGGCCCGGCACGCGCCGGGTCGGACCTCGGGCCCGGCGAGGATTTCACCTGCAAGGAACGGACTGATGATCAAGGTCGGCGATGCCATTCCGAATGTCCCCGTGACCGCTGCGACGCCCGATGGGCCGGAGCCGACGACGACGGACGCCATCTTCAAGGGTCACAAGGTCGTGCTGTTCGCCGTGCCCGGCGCTTTTACGCCGACCTGCAGCGCCCGCCATCTGCCGGGCTTCATCGAACATGCCGATGCGCTCCGCGCCAAGGGCGTGGAGACCATCGCCTGCATCGCCGTGAACGACCCCTTCGTCATGGGGGCCTGGGCGAAGGATCAGGGCACCGAGGGAAAGATCCTGATGCTTGCGGACGGTTCAGGGGCATTCGCCCGGGCGATGGGCCTGGAACTCGATCTTGTCGAGCGCGGCCTCGGGATGCGCTCGCAGCGCTATGCCCTGGTGGCGGAGGACGGGATAGTCACCTTCCTCGGCGTCGAGGAGGGCAGCGCCTTCGAGGCGAGCCGCGCCGAGACTGTGCTCGCGGCTCTCTGAGCGCGGCCCCGAGCCGCGGAAGCGGCTTGAGGGAATTGCGGGCGTGGGGGCGGCCGGCTTGCCGCTCCCCAGCCGGTCTCACATGCCGAGTGCGCGGCGATAGACGTCGAGCAGCGTCTCCTGTTCCTCGACATCCGCCGGCTCCTGCTTGCGGATGCGGATGAGCTGGCGCAGCACCTTCACGTCGAAGCCCGCCGATTTCGCCTCGGAGTAGATGTCCTTGATGTCGCTGCCGAGGGCCTTGCGTTCCTCCTCCAGCCGCTCGATCCGTTCGACGAGGCTGCGCAGCCGGTCGGCGGCGATATTGCCCTGAGCAGCGGCATCGGTGGTCTCTGCGGCATCGAACGCCATGGGCGAGTCTCCTTTCATCGAAGGTCGCGGAGCGACGGGCGCGGGACCTAGCCCGCCCGCGGGCGGGGGTCAATCAAAAGCTCTCCGGTGATCGGTCGGCGCCCGCGCCAGGGACGCAGGCCGCGACATGTGGCGGGCGCAGGCGGCGGCCGTTCATCGCGGGATCGGGGGGCTTAATTTTTTGTTCAACTGCGGCTGTCTATTCTCTCGTGGAACGGATTTCGACAAGCTTTGGTCGGGTTTCGGATGCGATTGGGGTGGCGCCTCTGCGTCGGGGCAGGCCGCGCGCGATTGATCCAATGACCGGTCAACGAGGTTCGGCGAGAGCGAGGCCCGGCGAAAGCCCGGACCGGGACGGCGGGCAACGGGGCGGATCGGGACCAGCATGGCACTGCAGTTTTTGAGGAGATGCTCCGAGAGCTGGGGGAGCTGCCGGGTCATTGGCGGCGATCCGGAGGTGGGGCACCACTGCGGCGTCACCTACCTTCCCTTCGGGCAGGGCAGGAACTGGGGGATTTACGACGCTCTCGGCGCGCTCGTCATGGATACGGTCGATCTGCACGGGCCGGAAGGCGGGCGGCATCCCGACCAGGCGGAGAGCCTGGACCGCGCGCTGCTTGGCGGGGTCGAGGAGGCGTCGGAAGCCACCTATATCTACGGCGGATTCATCAACCCGCATTACGGGCACTTCATCGTCAACTCCCTTGCCCGGCAGTGGCCGCGGGTGCGCAGCCCCCAGCCGAAAATGAAGGTCCTCTGCCATGGGCCGGCCGACCCCGATCATTGGTTCGGCCGCCCCTTCATCAAGGCGATCTTCAACGCTCTCGGCCTGACGCGTGCGGATCTCGTCACCTTTGATCGGCCGACGATGATCCCCCGCCTGATCGTGCCGCTGACCAGCATGCGGGAGCAGCATTATGTCCACTCGGTCTTCGGCGATCTCTGCGCGCGGATCGGCCGCAACCTGCTCGGGGCCGAGCATGCGGTGCGCGACGCGCGCCCGGCCTATCTCTCCAAGGCCGGGCTCACGTCCGGCGTCGGCCGCGTCGTCAACGAAGTCAGGATCGTCGAGATCCTGGAGCGCGCGGGCGTCGACATCGTCTTCCCCGAGCAGATCGACCTACCATCGCAAATCCGGCTTTTCGCCGAGCGTGAACGCATCTGCGGCATCGCGGGCTCCGCGCTGCATACCCAGGCCTTCTGGCCCGCTCCCGGCCGTGTCAGCATGATCAGCCCGACACCCGGGCCGAACAGCAATTTTTTTCTAATCGATCTGGCATCGAAACTACATGTGGACTATTTCTATCCGCCCGGATCGCGGGTCGTGGAGGAGGGGTCGGCCGCCTTCATCACCAGCATCGAGATGCAGAATCCCGAGTTGGTCGCCGCGGATATTCTGCGGCTTCTATCGTCATAGCGCACCGGCTTGTACAAGGCGTCGAGGATCGGCCATGCGGATAAGGCTCTATTCCTGCCATCACGAGCGACCCATCTTCCCGGCTTTGGGCGAGATCTTCATGCCGATCTGGACGGGTGGGGAGGTCGACCCCGCTGGCCGCTGGCTCACCGATCTCAGCGGCCTCAACCTGCACGCCGCTCCCGACTTCAACGAGATGCGGCAGGAGTTTTTCGCCTGGCGCAACCTGATGCCCGATTCGGATTACATCGGCTTCGAACATTACCGCCGGCTGTTCATGCTCGATCCGCTCCCCGCCTATGACTGCGGCCTTCGCTTCCCGCGCGTGCTCGAGGCGCGGCGCGCGATGGCCGCGGATACGCTCTCCTGGCGCCACGACGCCGACTGCGAAACCTTCGTCCAGTACATCCGGCTGAGGAGCAGCCTGACCCGCGCCGAGACGGAGGCGCTGGGCGCATGGATCGGCAGCCACGACATCATCGCGCCGCGCCGCCACACCTTCGCCCCCATGGAGATCCAGTGGAAGCAGTGCAGCTTCTCCGACGAATCCTGGGATGCCTTCGTGAAGTCCATCGCGCTGTCGTCGTTCTGGCGCGGGCGGCGGAACTACGTCAACTTCGCCCAGATCGGCGTGCACTACTGCAACATGTTCATCATGAAGGCGGCGCTCTTCGACGAGTACATGCAGTTCTGGTCGGAGGTGATGTTCAACGTGCAGGCAGCGGTGGACCGCTCGTCGCGCTATCTTGGCTACCTCTCGGAACGCCTGTTCAGCCTCTGGGTGCTGCAGAAGCAGATCGAGGACCCTTTGCTGCGAGTGGTCGACCTCCCCTACCTGTTCTGTCCGCATGACGATCTTGCTGATGCCCTGGCGGCGGACGGGCTCGCGCCGGACTGAGGCGGTCGGCGCCCTTCCCCGACGGCCAGCTACTCGCGCGTGAGGGCGTCAGGCCGGGATAGCGATCTGGCCGAAGCTGTAGTGATGGAAGCGGTAGGCCTGGAGATGCGCGTCTTTCTCGGCCACCGCCACGTCGATGTCATAGGTCGAGCCGATGGGTCGCGTGTGGATGATGCCGACGGCGTCGATGATGGCCATGCGCGCGCGCGGGCCGCCGAGCAGGCTCGGCCAGAGGTGGTCGAGACCGAAGCCGGAAACGCTGTCGCGGAAGCTGCCGATGCAGAGACGGAGCGCGCGCGCCGAGAAGAGCGGGCACATGATCTCGACGAAGTCGCCGAAGCGCAGCAGGCTGCCTGGATGTTGCGCTGTCACACCGTGCGCGATTGAGCACTCGGGGCTGATCGTGAGCGACGGCTGTGAAAGATCGAGTCCGAAGCTGCGGGTGAGGTGGAACAGATGGTTGATCGCCGACCACGAGACCCGGAGGTCGTCGTCGGGGAACCAGATGCGGTCGTAGCTCCACAGCGGGCTCTCCGGATAAAAGCAATCGTGCAGCGCCTGGAACTTCCGCTGGTCCGGCTGATGCGTCACGTAGTCAGCGTCGGCGAGTACGGCCGCCGGATCCTCGCCGTAATAGCTGATGCAGAGATCCCAGGAACGGTCGTCGTCGCCGATATCCTTCGTCCAGGACCGGTGGAGGGAGGTTTCGCCCGCGCGGAGAACGACGAGGTTGGGTCGCGACGGCCGGGTGAGACGCTTCAGGAAGCGGGCCGTGCGGTCGGCCTCCACCGGTGTCGCATGCAGCGGATGCGCCGGGTGCGGGACGCGCCGCAGAACGTGAATGAGCGGCGGGCCGGGTATGCGCACCCGGCCCATGAGGGCCGTGATGTCGCCGCTCGTGCTCTGCGCCTGATCGAAGATCGTCGTGGGCACGCCCTGACGCGACATGAGGGCAAGCCGGCCGTCGAGCACGACCCAGCCGTCCTCGTTCGGGTTACGATAGTTCCCGATGCGACCGTCAGGCGCGAGCACCAGGAAGTCGGCGTGGGGCGGTTGGCCCGAGAGTCCGAAGCTCCAGAATGTGCCCTCGAGTGCGGCATCCGACAGCGGCGGCGCCGCATGCCAGCCAGGGGATGCGGCGCCATCGGGGCCCGAGCTTGGTGTGGTCGAGTTGGGCATCGTCGCGCTTGGCATCGTCCACCTTCCGGGTCGGCGCGGCCGGGGCGGGCAACACCTTATGCCGGAAAGCTTACGCGAAAGACCTTAATGGCCCGTGGCAGCCTGGTCGGTCCGCGCCCGAAGGCTCAGTGGCCGGTGCGGCTATGCTCGAAGGCAGCCTTCTGCTCGGGCGTCGCGGCCGCCTGATGCTTCGCCTGCCACTCCTTGTAAGGCATGCCGTAGACGATCTCGCGCGCCTCGGCGTCGGGCATCGTGATCCCCCGCGCTTCCGCCGCCTCGCGATACCAGCGCGACAGGCAGTTGCGGCAGAAACCCGCCAAATTCATCAGGTCGATGTTCTGCACGTCGCTGCGCTCGCGCAGATGGGCCACCAGGGTGCGGAAGGCCGCGGCCTCCAACTCGATGCGTGTCGTGTCGTCCATGGCGAGGATCTCCTGTGGTTACATGCCGCCGGGATAGTTGGGGCCGCCGCCGCCCTCTGGCACCGCCCAGTCGATGTTTTGCTTCGGGTCCTTGATGTCGCAGGTCTTGCAGTGCACGCAGTTCTGCGCGTTGATCTGCAGGTGAGGATTGCCCTCCTCGGCGCCCACCGCCTCATAGACGCCGGCGGGGCAGTAGCGGCTCTCGGGGCTGCGATACTTCTCCCAGTTCTCCGAAAGCCACACGGAGGGATCGCGCAGCTTGAGGTGAACCGGCTGGTCCTCCTCGTGATTGGTATTGCTGATGAAGACCGAGGAGAGGCGGTCGAAGGTCAGCACCCCGTCCGGCTTCGGGTAAGCGATCTTCGTGGCATCGGCGGCGGGCGTCAGCACCTCGTTATCGGCGTGGGGGTGGTGGAAGGTCCAGGGCGCCTTTCCGCGCAGCAGCACGGTGTCGATCGCCGAATAGACGAAGCCGCCGAGATTGCCGAACTTCGCGAAGGACGGCCGGATGTTCCGCACCGAGGATAGCTCCGCATGCAGCCAGCTTGCCCGCAGCCTGTCGGTGAAGCCGGTAGGCTCGGCCGCACCCGCGGCGCGCGCCTCGGCCACCGCTTCGGCCGCCATCATGCCGGACTTCATGGCGGCATGGGTGCCCTTGATCTTGGGCACGTTGAGGAAGCCTGCCGCGTCGCCCAGCAGCGCCCCGCCGGGGAAGGTGAGGCGGGGGATCGACTGCAACCCCCCCTCGCTCAGCGCACGCGCACCGTAGCTGATGCGCCGCCCACCCTCGAAATGGCGGCGCAGATGCGGATGGGTCTTGAGCCGCTGCATCTCGTCGAACGGCGAGACCCAGGTGTTGGCGTAGTCGAGCCCGATGACGAAGCCATAGGAGACGAGGTTGTCGCCCAGGTGATAGAGCCAGGAGCCGCCATAGGTGCGGCGGTCCATCGGCCAGCCGAAGGTATGCTCGATCAGGCCCGGCTTGTGGTTCGCGGCGGGGATTTCCCACAGCTCCTTGATGCCGAGGCCGTAGGTCTGCGGGTCAACGCCCTGGCGCAGCCCGAACCGCGCCATCAGCTGCTTCGACAGGCTGCCCCGGCAGCCTTCCGAGAAGAGCGTGTAGGGCGCACGCAGTTCCATGCCCGGCTGATGGTTGGGCCCGGGCTCCCCATCCTTCGCAATCCCCATGTCGCCGGTCGCGACGCCGACGATGCGGCCGTCCTCCTCCAGCAGTTCGGCCGCCGCGAAACCGGGGTAGATCTCGACACCCAGCGCCTCGGCCTGCGCGCCGAGCCAGCGGACGACATCGCCGAGGCTGACGATGAAGTTGCCGTGGTTGTGCATCTGCGGCGGGGTCGGGAGCTTGTAGGCCTTCGTCTCGGTCAGGAAGTAGAAGCGGTCCTCGGCGGCGGCGGTCTTCAGCGGGCTCTCCTGCTGGCGCCAATCGGGCAGCAACTCGTCGAGGGCCCGCGGCTCGATCACCGCGCCCGACAGGATATGGGCGCCGACCTCGCTGCCTTTCTCGACGACGCAGACGGAGGCCGCGGGGTCGAGCTGTTTGAGGCGGATGGCCGCGGCGAGACCCGCCGGTCCAGCGCCCACGATGACCGTATCGAATTCCATCGACTCACGCTGCATAGGATGTCCCGTCTCGCCTCAAGCCTATTCGTCACTGGTTCCGAGGCTGCAGTGATGCCCTTGGGCCCGGTCCGGCGCAAGCCGCGGTCCCGCTGAGGCGAGGCTGCCTTATGCCGTCCCCCGCTCGTACCAACCGCGCGAGCCGCGGACGATCTGAACGACCGACAGCATCACAGGCACCTCCACGAGCACGCCGACGACCGTCGAAAGCGCCGCTCCCGACTGGAACCCGAACAGGGCGATTGCCGTGGCCACGGCGAGCTCGAAGAAGTTGCTGGCGCCGATCAGCGCGGACGGCCCGGCGACGCACCACGCGACCCCGAGGCGACGATTTACGAGATAGGCGAGGCCCGCGTTGAAGTAGACCTGTATCAGGATTGGCACCGCCAGCATCGCGATGACGGCGGGTTGCCGCATGATCTGCTGCCCTTGCAGCCCGAACAGCAGCACGAGCGTCAGCAGCAGAGCCGACAGAGACAGCGGTGCCAGCGTGCGGAGTGTCCGGCCGAGTGCGGGCTTGCCGCCTCTCGCCAGCAGCGACCGCCGCCAGAGCTGGGCCGCGACGACCGGCACGACAATATACAGCACGACCGACAGGATCAGCGTGTCCCACGGCACGGTGATCGCGGACAGGCCGAGCAACAGCGCCACGAGTGGCGCGAAGGCGAAGACCATTATGATGTCGTTGAGCGCGACCTGGGACAGCGTGAAATGCGGCTCGCCATCGACGAGATTGGACCAGACGAAAACCATGGCGGTGCAGGGCGCGGCCGCCAGCAGGATCAGACCGGCCATGTAGCCGTCGATCATATTGGCCGGAAGATAGGGCCGGAACAGCACGCCGATGAAGAGCCAGCCCAGCAGCGCCATCGAAAACGGCTTCACCAGCCAGTTGATGCCGACCGTCGTGGCGATGCCGCGCCAATGGCTTTTGACTTCGCCGAGTGCCGCCAAATCTATCTTCAGCAGCATCGGCACGATCATCAGCCAGACCAGCAGGGCGACGGGCAGATTGACATGCGCCACGGTCGCCGCGCCGAGGGCTTGGAACACGCTTGGAAGAGCGCGCCCGAGGCCGATGCCCGCGACGATGCAAAGCGCCACCCATAGCGTCAGGTAGCGTTCGAACCTGCCCATGGGCGGCGCTTTGCCGGGAGCCGCGATGACGGTTTCGCTCATGACGAGGAAGCCGCAACCCGGTTGCCGTCCGCGTCCACGACCGCTTCGCCATCTTCTTTCGAGAATGCGCCGCGCTGTGGATTGGGGAGGATATCCAGCACCGTCTCGGACGGGCGGCAGAGCCTCACCGCTTCGGGGGTGACGACGATTGGCCGCTCGATGAGAATTGGGTGCGCCATCATCGCATCGAGCAGCGCGTCGTCCGTCAGGGCCGGATTGTCCAGCCCAAGCTCATCGTAGGGCGTGCCCTTCCGGCGCAGCAGGTCGCGCAGGGGCCTGCCCATGCGCCCGATCAGCGCGATCAGCTCTGACCGGCTGGGCGGCGTCTTCAGATATTCGATGACGCAGGGCTCCTCGCCGCTGTTGCGGATCAGGGCAAGCACGTTGCGCGACGTGCCGCAGGCGGGGTTGTGATAGATCGTGACGGTCACGCAGCCGCCCCGCAGCACGGGGCCGGCGTCGTTTCAGATGCGCAGCAGGCACCGGCATCCTCCGGAGCGGCGGCGACGCCGTAATAGATCTGCGCATCCGCCATGGTGTGATAGGCTTCCCAGGCGATGCCGTTCGGGTCTTCCACCCAGGATTTTTCGGAGAGCGCATAACAGCAGGTTGTCTCGCCATCGGAGTGCGTCGAGATGTTCGCGCGCGACATCTGTTGACGGAGCACACCCAGCTCATCCGCATCGTCGACCTGGATGCCCATGTGGTCGAGGCCGAGTTTTTCGGCGCGGGTCGAGATCGCGAAATTGACGCGGGGGTCGTCGAGCAGCCATTTGGCGTAGTCGGTCTTGAGTTTGACCGGCTCGGCGCCGAACAGTGCGCTGTAGAATTTCACGCTGTCGGCCAGGTCCTTGACCCCGACATGAACATGCAGGCGCTTCATGGGCGCAGTCCTTTCTCAGCATTGATGAGGGTGGGGGCATCGCAGCTGCCGACCCCGCAGCCCGCAGGGTCGCCCTGGCAGCAGTTCTCGGTAAGGTAGCCGAGCAACGCGTTCATGGCCGCGTATTCGGCCGCATAGATCAATGAGCGGCTTTCGCGCCTGAAGGTGACGAGCCCGGCATGCTTGAGCTGGTTCAGGTGGAACGACAGGGTTGCCGAAGGCAGCCCGAGCCGTTCGCTGATCTGCCCGGCTGACATCCCCTTCGTACCCATCCGGACCAGCAAGCGAAACACATCCAGCCGGGTTTCCTGGGCCAGCGCGCCGAGCGCCACGATGACATCCGTCTTTTCCATATTTCCAAATAAATGGAAACATTGGCGGGCCGTCAAGGGCCGCGGGCTCCGCGCGAGGATCTTGCCAGTCAATCGAGCCCGTAGCCGAGACGCTCGATCACCGGGGCGAGGGTCGGGATTACCGGCTCGAGCTGACGGCGGTAATTCCGCCAGCGCCCCACGGAACGGTCGTAGAGCGGCTCGGTCACCTGGGCATAGCTCGCGGTGCGGGCATAGCGGCCGTTGCGGTGGAAGGTCAGGCAGGCCGGATCGAATTCCTCGCCCGCAAAGGCCAGCATGGCGCGCACGCTCGCCTCCTGCCGCGCCACGATATCCTCGTAGCGGATGGCGAGATACCGAAGCGGCATCTCGGCCCGGTAATGCGCCACGAGATCGGCGACCCGCAGGTAATGCCGCGCGGCTGTCGCGAGCGCGCTCGCGCAGAAGTAGCCGTGGGTGAAGTGATTGGAGAAGGCCGAGACCATGATGTCGAGCGGATGGCGCAGCACGTGCAGCAGCGGCGCGGCGGGAAACAGAAGCGCGATGAGCCCGAGATGGGTTTCGTTCAGGGGCATCTTGTCGGTGAACCGCGCGGCGCCCTCGCGCAGCACGCCAAACTGGCGCGCCTTCTGCAAATAGAGGTCGCGCAGCGTGTCGAGCGCGTCCCGCTGGTCGCCCAGCCAAAGCTCGGCCAGCGCCTCCGGATAGGTGAGCGGGCTACCGAGCAGGCGCGGCATCATCTGGCTGATCTCGTGGATCAGCGGCAGTTCGTCCCCGGCGGCGATGCGCGGATGGGCAGAGAGCGTCTGCTCGACCAGCGTCGTCCCCGAGCGGGGGAAGCCAAGGATGAAGATCGGCTGCGGCACATCCGCGCGGACCCCGGCGCGCGGCAGAAGCGCCAGACGCCCGGCGGTGAAGAAGCGCCGCAGCCGGTCGAATTCGCGCGCCGCCGCCTCGTCCGCATAGGCCTGCCCCGAATGGTCGAGCGCCTGCCGCTTCCCCGCCTCGAAGGCGACCCAGGCATCGTCGTAGCGCCCGAGCCGGTCGAGCAGCCGGCCTTTCTCGAGCAGTTCCGCCGGGCGAAGCTGCCGGTCATGACCGCTTGCCATGCGATCGATAAGAGTGAGCGCCGCCGACTGCTCGCCGGTGCGGCCGAGCAGCACGGCGCGCGCGAGCCGCAACTGCGCATCGTCCGGGAAGGCCGCCTGGGCGATGTCGAGCGCCTTGGCGGCGGCATCGAAGCTGCGGTCCGCCTCCTCCAGCCGGACATAGCCGATGAGCGTCTGGCGGATGCCGGGGCCAGTCGCGATCGACTCCTGGTAGAGCGCGCGCGCCTCCTCCATCCGTCCCTGGTTCTTGAGGTTCCAGCCGAGATTGGCGAGCAGGATCGGTTCGCGGGTACCGGTGATCGCGAGCACCCGGCGGTAGTGGAACTCGCCCGCCTGCGGCCGGTTGGTTTCGGTCAGGATCATGCCCATCAGGTTGTGGGCGGAGGAGCTTTCGGGCGCTAGGCGGATGGCGTTGCGCGCATGGACCTCGCTCTCGGCCAGGCTGCCGCGGGCAAAGAGCATCCGACCGAGATCCTGCGTCGCGGCCAGATTGTTGGGGTCGATGAGCACGACCCGGCGCAGCAGCGCCTCCGCCGCCTCCGGGCGGGCCTCCGCCGCGCGGATGTCGGAGAGCCGCGCGAGCGCCGGAACGCAGTCGGGCGCCAGTTCGATCACCGCGAGGCAGAGGCGCGCGGCGGCTTCCAAATCTCCCCTGGCCGCCAAAGCCCCCGCCTGATCGACCAGCGGCAGAAGGTGGCGCACGGCTTCGGGCGCCGGACGATCCTGCATCCGCCACGCGCAGCAACGCAGCGATCTCAGCCCGCTGCCGCAGGCACATTCTGAGGTCATCGGCGGTCCCGGCTCATCTTCATAACGATGTCGTAATACACGGTCCGCGCTGGATTGTCCGCCCCTGCGGCGGTCCCTAGAGTAGCGTTGCCTTCATGGAGATTTGATTGATGGTACCGGGCAAGCGGCGGGTGCTGAGGGAGGCGCGATGAGCGCGGCCATCGTCTCGCCCATGGTGGCGGCGGATCACGCGGAATGGCTGCCGCTCTGGCGGAGCTATCAGGCCTTCTACCGGGTCGACCTCGCGCAGGCCGTGACGGAGGCGACCTGGGCGCGGCTGCTCGACCCGGCGGAGCCGGTCGACGGCGCAATCGCGCGTGTCGGCGGAGAGGCCCTGGGGCTCGTGCATGTGGTGCGGCACCGCTCGACGTGGTCGGTCGCCGACAAATGCTATCTCAACGACCTTTTCGTGACACCGGCCGCGCGCGGCCAGGGCGTGGGCCGCAGCCTGATCGAATACGTCTACGCGACGGCGACCAGGGCCGGATGCGGCGCCGTCTACTGGCTCACGCACGAGAGCAACGAGACGGCCATGCGGCTCTACGACCGGATCGGGCGACGATCCGGCTTCGTGCAATACAACGGCGCGTTTCCTTGACGGGGGCGGGCGATGGTCACGATCAGCTGCGTTCGGACGCCGAACCTCGATATCGCCTATGAGGCGCATGGCCCCGCCAATGGGCTGCCCGTCGTTCTGCTGCACGGCTTCCCCTACGATCCGCGCGGCTTCGACGCGGTGGCGCCCGTGCTGGCGGAGGACGGCTGCCGCGTCATCTTGCCCTATCCGCGCGGGTACGGCCCGACGCGGTTCCTGTCGTCCGACACGCCACGCTCGGGCCAGCAGGCGGCGCTGGCGCAGGATCTTCTCGATCTGCTCGATGCCCTGGCGATCCCGTCGGCTTTCCTGATGGGCTACGACTGGGGCGGACGGGCGGCCTGCATCGTCGCGGCGCTCCGGCCCGAGCGGGTGCGCGGCCTTGTCACCGGCGAGGGCTACAACATCCAGAACATCCCCGAGGCCGGCGTGCCCGCGCCGCCCGCCGTCGAGCATCGGCTCTGGTATCAGTATTATTTCAACACCGAGCGTGGCCGGGCCGGGCTCGCGGCGCATCGGGCCGAACTCGCCCGGCTGCTGTGGCGGCTTTGGTCGCCCTCCTGGGCCTTCGACGACGCGACCTTCGCCCGGACCGCGCCGTCGTTCGACAACCCCGACTTCGTCGATGTCGTCATCCACTCCTACCGGCATCGCTATGCCTATGCGGAGGGCGACCCCGCCCTGGAGCCGATCGAGCGGGCGCTGGCAGCGCGGCCGGTGATCGCCGTGCCGACGATCTCGCTCTGTGGGGCCGATGAGGGCGTGGCGGGTCCGCCGGCGGCGGAAGACGAGGACGCCGCGAAGTTCGGTGCAGGCTATGAGCGGCGGGTGCTGCCGGGAATCGGCCACCACATCCCGCAGGAAGCGCCGGGCCCGACGCTCGACGCCATCCGCGACCTGATGCGCGATTGAGCGCGGAGGACGGGCGGCCTTATGGCGCCGAAGCCGGGGGTGTGCGCCTCGCGATCCGGCTCACCCCCCGCGCGCGCCGGAACGCGCTCGATGGCGTCGTCCGCGCGCCGGATGGCCGCACGGCCCTGCATCTGAGGGTCGCGGCACCGCCGGTCGAAGGGGCCGCCAATGCCGCGCTCATCGCCTTCCTGGCGGATGCGCTCGGGCTGCGGAAATCCGATATCCGCATCCGCAGCGGGGAGACCGCGCGCCTCAAGGTGGTTGTCATCGCCGGAGACGCGGAGGCGATCATGGCGCGGCTCGCGGCTTGGGTTGCTCAGGCAGGGGGTTGATTCAGCCCCCGCTATCATGGCTGATGGCGCCGCCCGCCGCGCCGACGCGCTTAGCATCTCCGGAGGCGGGTTCCTTCGGGGGCCGCGCCCCCCACCATCTCAAGCTGGGACGCCCGGAATGTCGCTGACACGAACGCCGATCGCTTCACAGCGGCTGCGCCGCCATCGCCGCACGAAGATCATCGCGACGTTGGGCCCGGCTAGCTCCACCACCGAGGTCATCACCCGCCTGTTCCAGACGGGCGCGGACGTGTTCCGCCTCAACTTCAGCCACGGCAGCCACGAGGATCATGCCGCGCGCATCGCCTCGATCCGCGAGATCGAGAAGCGGTTCGACCGGCCGATCGGCATTCTCGCCGACGTGCAGGGGCCGAAGCTGCGCGTTGGCCGCTTCTCCGGCGGCAAGGTGCATCTGCAGACGGGACAGGCCTTCCGCCTCGACCTCAACCCGACGCCCGGCGACAGCCGCCGCGTCAACCTCCCGCATCCCGAAATCATCGCCGCCGCGGCGATCAACAGCCACCTGCTGCTGGATGACGGCAAGCTGCGGCTTCGCGTGACGCACAAGCGCGACGACCATCTGGAAACCGAGGTCATCTTCGGCGGTCCGCTCTCGGACCGGAAGGGCGTGAACGTGCCGGACGTGATCCTGCCGATCCCGGCGCTGACGGCGAAGGACCGCATCGACCTCGACTTCGCGCTGAAGGCGGGGGTCGACTACATCGGCCTCTCCTTCGTCCAGCGCCCCGAGGATGTCATCGAGACCCGCGAGATCGCGGACGGCCGCGCCTGGATCATGGTCAAGATGGAGAAGCCGCAGGCGCTCGAAAATCTCGACGAGATCATCCGCCTGTCGGACGCGGTCATGGTCGCGCGTGGCGACCTCGGCGTGGAACTGCCGCCCGAGGAGGTGCCGCTGGCGCAGAAGCGTATCGTCCGCACGGCGCGGCAGATGGGCAAGCCGGTCGTGGTCGCGACCCAGATGCTGGAGAGCATGATCACCGCCCCCGCACCGACGCGGGCGGAAGCCTCGGACGTGGCGACGGCGGTGTTCGACGGCGCCGACGCGGTGATGCTTTCGGCCGAGACCGCCGCCGGCCAATACCCCTACGAGGCGGTCAACATCATGGACCGCATTATCGCGCGCGTGGAGCAGGACGAGGGCTGGCGGCACATCACCGACGCATCCCGGCCGGAGCCCGAGGGTTCGTCCGCGGACGCGATCGCCGCGGCGGCGCGGCAGGTGGCCCATACGATCAAGGCGCCCGCGATCGCCGCCTTCACCGATAGCGGCATGACGGCGCTGCGGGTCGCGCGGGAGCGGCCGGATTGCCCGATCCTGGGGCTCACGCCGCGGCCCGAGACGGCGCGGCGCCTCGCGGTCGTCTGGGGCGTGCACGCGGTCATCGCCAAGGAGATCGATTCCTTCACCGAGGCGGCCGAGGAGGCGCGGGACGAGGCGCGCAAGGAAGGCATGGCGCAGCCGGGCGATTCGATCGTGGTGACGGCGGGCGTGCCCTTTCGTCAATCGGGCGGCACCAATATGCTGCACGTAGCGAAAGTTTAATGCAGCCAGGGGGAGGCACGCGGTGGGCAGGCTCGGAACAGTGATCGTGACCGGCGGCAGCCGGGGCATCGGTGCGGCCATCTGCCGGCTTCTGGGTGATCGCGGTTTCCCCGTCGCCGTCAACTACGCGAGCCAGGCGGATGCCGCGGAACGTGTGGCTGCCGCGATCCGCAAGGACGGCGGCCGTGCCACCACGATCGGCGGCGATGTCTCGGACGCGCGCCAGGTCCACGAGATGTTCAACGCGGCCGAGCAGGCGCTCGGCCCCATCGGCGGCCTCGTCAACAATGCCGGCACGACCGGCGTGACCGCGCGGATGGACATGCAGGAGCCCGAGGCACTGCAGCGGCTTTTCGCCGTCAATGTCTTCGGCACCATGTTCTGCGCGCGGGAGGCGGTGCGCCGCATGTCGACCGGCCATGGCGGCGGCGGCGGCGGCATCGTCAACATCTCCTCGGTCGCGGCTCGGCTCGGCGGCCTCAGCGGCCTTGCGCCCTATGCGGCGTCGAAGGGTGCGGTCGAGAGCTTCACCAAGGGCCTCGCCAACGAGGTGGCGCGCGAGGGCATCCGCGTGAATGCCGTGGCACCGGGCATGACGGCGACCGACATGGCGACGGACGAGATGCGCGAGGCGGCGCAGAAGGGCGGCATCCCGATGGGCCGGATCGGCGAGGCGGAGGAAATCGCCGAGGCGGTGGCGTGGCTGCTGTCGCCCGCCGCCTCCTACGTCACCGGCACGATCCTGACGGTCTCGGGCGGACGGTAACCTCCGCCGCTCGCATGTTAGTATCCGCGCGAAAAATCGACCGGCGTCAGTAGCGGGGCGCCGCGCCGGAACGCGTTGAGGTTGGCGAAAAAGATGTCGAGCGAACGCGGGATGTAGGTCACCGCGTCGTCGACCGAAACATGCGGCGTCATCACCATGCGGCGCGTCGTCCAGATGCGGTCGTCCTCCGGCACCGGCTCGGGGTCGAAGACATCCAGAACGGCCCCGCCGAGTTTCTCCGCGTCGAGCGCGTCGCACAGCGCATCCTGATCGATCAGCGGTCCACGGCCGATATTGACGACGCAGGCACCGGGCGGCAGCAGGCCAATGCGCCGCCGATCCAGGATCTTGCGGGTCGCGGGCGTCAGCGGGCAGGAAAGCAGCAGGAACTCGGTCTCGGCCAGCACCTCGTCCAGCACTTCGATGCCGACCACCCGCTCGCAGGCGTGATGCGGGGCGGGCGTGGCCCGGATGCCGGTGACGCGCATGCCGAAATGCGCCGCCTGCTCGGCGGCAGCCCCGCCCATCGCCCCGAGGCCAAGCACCGTCAGCCGGCGGCCGCGCAGACCGCGTGTGAAGCCCTGGCCCCAATGGCGCTTCTTCTGGTCCTCGATGCATTGCGGCATGTCGTTCGCCAGCATGAGCAGCGCCATGGTGACGAACTCGCCGGCCTTCTCCGCATGCGCGCCGCGATTATTGGCGAAGGGCACTGGCGGCACATCGGCAGGCGCCAGCCCGTCCACCCCGGCGGCCGTAGAGAAAATGAAGCGGAGCGCGGGCGCGCGATCCGGCTGCAGGGCGGGGAGCAGGTGCTTGAGCGCCGCCGGTCCCGCGATGAGAACCTCAATCGTCTCGCCGACGGCCGCGAATTCAACTTCGCTCGCGCCGAAGCTCACCCGGTGCCCGGCGCCCTCCGCGCCCGCACGTTCGGCCGCCTCGGCCCATTGCTCTGGGGTCACGAGGAAGACCGGCGGTTGGCGGGGGTGGTTCTGGATATGGATGCGCATGGGCGCGAGACTGGCGCGCCGCTCAGTTGGAGGCAAGACGGGTGGGGGCCGCGTCCGACGCCGCCGCGAGTGTCGCGCGGAGAACCAGAGCGTCCTCGCCGCTCGCATAGTAGCGGCGGCGGCGGCCGACCTCCAGAAACCCGGCTGCCTCATAAAGTGCCCGGGCGGGGCCGTTGCACACGCCGACCTCGAGATAGAGCGCGCGGACGCCGAGCGCCGCGGCGCGGTCCAGCGCTTCATCCAGCAGGGCGCGGCCGACGCCATGACGGCGCATCGCGGGTACCACGCCGATCGTCAGAATCTCGGCCTCGTCGGCGGTGACGCGGAGCAGGAGGAGGCCACCCCGCTCATCCAGCAGGCCGATGACGCTGTGCATCTCCAACTGGACCTGGAGCGCGCCCGCGCCCCAAGGCTCTTGGGGAAAGGCCGCGCCGTGGATGGCGGCCAGAACCGCCGCATGGGCCGGGCCGACGCGCTGGACGGTCACGATGCGGACCTGGCGAGAGCCGGAGGCGGGCGGAGGCCGCCCTTCGGCAGCAGGGCGCGCGGCGGATCGATGTAGAGCGGGCGGGCGGCCAGGGGCGGCAACAGCCCCCGCAGCCGTGCGGCGCCCACGACCGCCACTCCGCGCGCATGGCTGTGGCGGGCGGCGGTGACGCGCGCCGGCACACCCACGGCCTGCCACGCCGCGCCGAGAGCCACGGCGGCGTCCCCCGTGAGGGCGACGGGCGTCTCCGGCCTGGGTGGGGCGTCGAGCCGCGCGACCTCCCACTCCTCTGGCGCGCCGCCGCGATGGAGGAACAGGCGGCCCTGGCGCGCATCGAGGGCGCACCAGATCGGACTGCCGGCGGCCTCCGCCGCGTCCACCTCGGCCGCGAGGGCCTCGGCGACGGTCACGCCGATCACGGCCAATCCGGCGCCCGCCGAAAGCCCCTCGGCGAAGGCGAGGCTGGCGCGGAGTCCGGTGAAGCTGCCAGGGCCGACGGCCACCGCGACTGCAAGGAGATCCGCGACCCGCAGCGCCTGATCGGCGAGCAGGCCCGCCACCATGCGCGGCAGGCGGGCGGCGTCTCCGCTTTGCCCCTCATGCTCCACGAAGGCGACCACCCGCCCGGCGATCTCGTCGGCCCGATCCTCCCAGAGCACGACGGAGCAGCGGCTCGATGCGGCGTCGATCGCCAGGATCAGCGAAGTCTGCAGTGGCATGGAGGCGGTGGTTCCTGCGGCGAGACGACACGGTAGCGCAGGGGACGGCCGGGCACGAGATGCGGCGCTTGCCAATATGCGGGCGCCGCGGTAGCCGCCGTCCCATGCGGAAGCCCCTGCTCCTAGCGCTCGTCCTCGGTCTGATCTCGGCCCTTGCATTACCCCCGACCTATATCCTCCCCGCCCTCTGGATCAGCCTGCCCGGGCTGCTCTGGCTGATCGGCCGCGCGCCGACGGCGCGGCAGGCAGGTCTGCTGGGCCTCGCCTTCGGCTTCGGGCTGAACGTTGTCGGACTCTACTGGATCACCGATCCGATCCTGCTGGAGGCGGCGCAGTTCTGGTGGCTGGTGCCCTTCGCCGTGCCGGGCCTGTCGCTCGCGGTCGGCGTCTTCATCGCGGTCCCCTGCGCGCTGGCATGGCGGGCGCGGCCGGGGCTCGCGCGCATCCTCGTCCTTGCCGGCACCTGGACGCTCGCCGACCTCGCGCTGCAGTTCGTCTTCACCGGCTTCCCGTGGAACGACTGGGGCACGGATGTCGCGGTTCCGGGGTTGCTGGGCACCGTCCTGATCCAACCCGCCGCTTGGATCGGCAATCTGGGGCTCACGCTGGCGGTGGTCTTCGCGGCATCCCTGCCGGCGCTCGGCCGTCGCGGGGTGGTCGCTTCCGCCATCCTGATGCTCGTCTGGGCCGGCGCGGGCGCGGCGCGGCTGGCTCTGGCCCATCCCGCGCACCCGAAGGCCATGATCGGCATCATCCAGGGCGACGGCGGGGTCGAGTTCGCGTCCGACCGGACGACCGCGCTCGCGCTGTTTCGTCGCTATCTCAGGTTGAGCGCGGCGGCGGTGACGGAGGCGAAGGCAGAGGATGGCGGGCGCCTGCCGGTGGCGATCCTATGGCCGGAGACCGCTTCGCCCTTCCTGCTGCAGACGGATGCCGGGGCGCGGCAGGCGATCTCGGACGCGGTCGGGCCCGGCGTCAGCGTGCTCGCCGGCATGCTGCGCTTCGGCACGGGCGACAGCATCTACAACAGCATGGGCGTGGTGCAGGGGCCGGGGCCGCTCGTCGCCTACTACGACAAGTGGCATCTGGTGCCCTTCGGCGAGTATCAGCCGGCATGGCTGCCGATGCAGATTCTGCCCGGCCACGGCTTTTCCCGCGGGCCGGGACCCGAGACGCTGCACATCCTGGGCCTGCCGCCCGTCGGCCCCATCATCTGCTACGAGTCCCTGTTTTCCGGCCAGATCATCAAGGAGAGCGACCGGCCCGCCTGGATCGCGCTCATCACCAACGACGCGTGGTTCGGCAACAGCAGCGGGCCGCGCCAGCATCTGGCGGCGGGACGGCTGCGCGCGGTGGAGGAAGGCCTGCCCCTGGCGCGGGCTGCCAACACGGGCATCTCCGCCCTGTTCGACGCTTCGGGCCGCGAGGTGCAGCGCCTCGGCATGGAGCAGCAGGGCTACCTCGTGGCGCCGCTGCCAGGGGCGCTGCCGCCGACGATCTTCTCGCGGCTCGGGCTCTGGGCGCCTGCCGTGCTCGGTCTGCTCTTCGTTTTGGCGGGGGTGGCGGGGGGCTGGTCCCAGCGTCGCATAAGCCTTAATCCTTAGCAGTGAGCAACCCGTTCAGCCGGTCGTGGTAACATAAACTTCGGGTGTCGCGCTTCCAGCGCCTAGCAGGGAAGCGCGCGCTACGATAAGTTACGACAAATCCGCAGTGCCGCCGCTGCCGCGCGCAATCCATGAGCGGTCAACGCTCCGGTTGCCTGCCGCAAAGGTGTTGCGGCATCATCAACAGTCGAAGCGATGAATGGGTAAGAGCAGCGTGGGATCGCCCGACAGTGTGCCGAGCCCGATCGATGTCCATGTCGGCGCCCGCATCCGCCAGCGCCGCACGGCCCTCGGGATGTCGCAGGAAAAACTCGGCGACGCGCTGAACCTCACCTTCCAGCAGATCCAGAAATACGAGCGCGGCGCCAACCGGGTGGGCGCGTCGCGGCTTTACGACCTGTGCCGCGTCTTCGACGTGACGGCGGATTTCTTTTTCGAGGGGCTGCCCAATTTCGAGCCCGCCCACGCCTTCCCTGCGGCGGGGCAGACGTGGCAGGGGCAGTATGCCATGGCCGAGAAGCAGGAAGCCTTCGGGTTGGAGGACCCGGCCAGCCGCGAGACCGCCGAGCTGGTCCGCGCTTTCGGTCGGATCACCGACCCCAAGGTTCGCGAGCGTATCCTCGACCTCGTGAAGTCGCTCGCGCCTGCCGCCAAACCCTGACGTCGGCAGCGCGTCAGGCAGCCAGTTCCGTGGAGGAGCGCGTCGCCTTCTCTGCCTCCCGCCCGAAGGTGTCGGCGATGTAGTCGGCAAGCGCAGCCGTCACCGGCTGCCGCGCTTCCCGGGCCGTGACCATGACCACCTGGAAATCGGGCAGGGGCGGCATGCCATCCTCCGGCCCAAGCGCCCGCAGGCCCAAGGGCATCAGCGTCGCCGGGGAGACCGTGACGGCGAGACCCGCCATGACCGGGGCCAGCGTGCCGATCTGCGTCGCCGCCGTATAGGCGACGCGGTAGCGGCGGCCGGCCGACGCCAATTGGCTGATCGCCGCGTTGCGCCAGCAGCAGGTCGGGCTGGCGAGGGCCAGCGGCAGCGGATCGAGCCGATGGGTGCTGTGCCGATCCGATCCGATCCAGACCAGCGGCCCGCGCCAGAGTTCCTGTGCCGCCTGCCCGTCCGGCTGGTGCCCGTCGGAAAGCAGCGCGAGGTCGAGCATGCCCGACTTGAGCTTGGGCACGAGTTCGCTGGAGGGGGCGCAGACGACCTCGACCTCGACGTCCGGATGGACCTCCGCGAAGCGCTTGAGCACGTTCGGCAGGAAGCGCAGCGCGTAGTCGTCCGGCGTGCCGAGGCAGACCGCGCCGCTGACCGACGGCGTGTGGAAGGTGCGCCAGATCTCGTCGTTCAGCGCCAACATGTCCTGTGCGCGCTGCAGGAGGAACTGGCCGTGCCGGGTCAGCTCCACGCTGCCGCCACGCCCGCGGTGGAGCAACTGCTGGCCGAGCACCGCCTCCAGCCGCTGGACCTGCATCGACACCGCCGACTGCGTACGGCCGACCAGCTGTGCCGCGCGGGTGAAACTTCGCTCCTCGGCAATGAAGACGAAGGCGCGCAGCAGATCGGGATCGAGCGTCGCGGGACGGATCATGAGCATCAAAATAACTGATGGTGACGATCAGAACAATTCGTTTTCCTGATGGCAGGCGCGAGCGCACCGTCCCGCTGCGGACATCGCACGGAAGGAATTCGCCATGTCGCTCTCGCTCAGGACCACCCGCTCGCTCGGCCTGCCGAAGCCTTCGCCCGGCGGCCTCTGGCGGGCGATGCAGCAGGCCGTCGCGGGACTGGGACGCGCCGGCGCGCTGCGCCGCGAAATCGACCGCATGGACGATCACATGCTGTCCGATATCGGCGTCTCCCGCGCCCAGCTCGGCTTCGAGGTCGACCGGCGCGGCTTTCGCCAATAGCGGCAGCCGATACCGCCATTCGATAACGGCACTCGATAAAGGCGGGGGCGAGGACTATGTTCTCCCTATGTCCCAGGTCCTCGCCCGTTCCCCTGGTTCCGCCCCGGCCGCGCCTGCGGCTGGGCTAGCGGCCGCCAATCCGCCCGTGCTCTTCATGCCGCAGAAGCAGCCGGCCCGCCCCACCCGAAAGCCCTTCCGCGTCGTTTCGGAGTTCGAGCCGAACGGCGATCAGCCGAGCGCCATCCGCCACCTCGTGGCCGGCACGGAGGCCCATGAGCGCGACCAGGTGCTGCTTGGCGTGACCGGCTCCGGCAAGACCTTCACCATGGCCAAGGTCATCGAGGCAGTACAGCGCCCGACGCTGATCCTCGCCCCGAACAAGACGCTCGCGGCACAGCTTTACGCCGAGATGAAGAGCTTCTTCCCGGACAATGCGGTCGAGTATTTCGTCAGCTACTACGACTACTATCAGCCCGAGGCCTACGTGCCGCGCACCGACACCTACGTGGAGAAGGATGCGCAGATCAACGAGCAGATCGACCGCATGCGCCACTCCGCAACCCAGGCGGTGCTGGAGCGGAACGACGTGATCATCGTCGCCTCGGTCTCCTGCATCTACGGCATCGGCTCGGTCGAGACCTACGCCAAGATGGTGGTCAAGCTCGAGACCGGCGGCAAGATCGACCGCGACAAGCTCGCCAAGGCTCTGGTGGAACTGCAATACCGGCGCAACGACGCGGCCTTCGCGCGTGGCACCTTCCGCCTGCGCGGCGAGATCGTCGACATCTACCCGAGCCACTACGAGGACCGCGCCTGGCGCGTCTCGCTGTTCGGCGACGAGATCGAGAGCATCACCGAGTTCGATCCGCTGACCGGCGACGTATCGGGCAAGCTCGATCAGATCACCGTCTATGCCAATAGCCACTACGTGACGCCGCGCCCGACGCTGGCGCAGGCGATCATCCGTATCAAGCAGGAGCTGAAGGACCGGCTCGACGAGCTGCAGGGCCAGGGCAAGCTGCTGGAGGTGGAGCGGCTGAACCAACGCACGACCTTCGATATCGAGATGATGGAGACGACCGGCTCCTGTAAAGGGATCGAGAACTACTCCCGCTACCTCACCGGCCGCGCGCCGGGGGAGCCGCCGCCGACTTTCTTTGAATACCTGCCCGAGAACGCGCTGCTGATCGTGGACGAAAGCCACGTTACCGTGCCGCAGATCGGCGGCATGTCGCGGGGGGATGCAGCGCGCAAGACAGTGCTATCGGAGTTCGGCTTCCGCCTGCCGAGCTGCGCCGACAACCGGCCGCTCACCTTCGACGAATGGGAGCGCTTCCGGCCGCAGACCGTCTTCGTCTCCGCGACCCCGGGACCGTGGGAGATGGAGCGCACCGGCGGCACCTTCGCCGAGCAGGTGATCCGCCCGACCGGCCTCATCGACCCGATCGTCGAAATCCGGCCGGTCGGCAAGCAGGTCGACGACCTCCTGGCCGAGGTCCGCCGCGTGCGGGATCTCGGCGGCCGCGTGCTGGTGACGACGCTGACCAAGCGCATGGCCGAGGATCTCACGGAGTATCTCACCGAGCAGGGCGTGAAGGTCCGCTACCTGCACTCGGATGTGGATACGCTGGAACGCATCGAGATCATCCGGAACCTGCGCATCGGCGTGTTCGACGTGCTGGTCGGCATCAACCTGCTGCGCGAGGGCCTCGACATCCCCGAATGCATGCTGGTCGCCATCCTGGACGCGGACAAGGAGGGCTTCCTGCGGTCGCAGACCAGCCTCATCCAGACCATCGGCCGCGCCGCGCGCAACGTGGATGGCCGGGTGATCTGCTACGCCGATGTCATGACGCGCAGCCTGCGGGCCGCGCTTGAGGAGACCGACCGCCGCCGGCAGAAGCAGGAGGCGTGGAACACGGCGCATGGCATCACGCCGATCTCGATCCGCAAGCATATCGGCGAGGTTCTGGAGAGCGTCTTCGAGCAGGATTACGTGACGGTGGCGCCGGTGAAGGGCGCCGGTGTCGCGGAACTCGTCGGCAAGGACCTGCGCTCCTCCATCGCAGAGATCGAGCGCCGCATGCGGGCGGCGGCGGCGGATCTGGAATTCGAGGAGGCGGCCCGGCTGCGCGACGAACTCAAGCGGCTGGAGGCGCTGGAACTCGGCATCGAGCCGCCGCCGTCCTCCGGGGTGCGCACGAAGCGAGACTACATGCCCGAGCCCCTGGGCCCGGGCGGTGGCGGCTACGACCCCGAGAAGCGGCGCGGCGGCGGGCGTGGCGGCCGCTCCAGGGGCGGGGCGGGGCGTCCGAAGCGATGACCATCGACCCGCGCATCCCGCGTACCGCCCTCGTCACCGGGGGCGGCAAGCGCCTTGGCCGCGCCATCGTCGAGGTGCTTGCCGAGGCCGGATTCGCCGTCGCGATCCACTACAACCGCAGCGCCGAGGAGGCGGAGGCGCTGGCGGCGGGCCTTAGCGCGACCCCTGCCGTGGCGCTTCAGGCCGACCTCGCCGACGAGGGCGCGGTCGCGGCGCTCGTCGGGCGCGCCGAGGCGGCGCTCGGCCCCGTCGGCGTGCTCGTCAACAATGCGAGCGTCTTCGAGCGCGACGAGTGGCAGGACGTGACGCGCGAAAGCTGGGACCGGCACATGGAGCCGAACCTGCGCGCGCCCTTCCTGCTCACGCAGCGGATGGCGGCGGCCCTGCCGGAACAGGCGCGAGGCGTGGTCGTCAATATGATCGACCAGCGGGTTTGGTCGCTGACGCCGCATTTCGTCTCCTACACCGTCACCAAGTCGGCGCTCTGGACCCTGACGCGCACGCTGGCGCTCGCGCTGGCGCCGCGCATCCGGGTCGTGGGCATCGGGCCCGGCCCGGCGGTCCCGAGCCCACGGCAGACTCAGGCGGATTTCGACCGGCAATGCGCCTCGGTGCCGCTCGGGCACGGCACCTCGCCAGAGGAGGTCGCGTCGGCGGTGATGGCGGTGCTGGCGCTGCCGTCCCTGACCGGGCAGATGCTGGCGCTCGACGGCGGGCAGCATCTGCAATGGGGCGCCTTCAACGCGGAGATCGACGAGTGACATCCCCGGACTCCCTGCCGCCGCTGCGCCGGGTCTTCATCCGCGATCTGGTGCTGGATGCGCGGATCGGGGCCTACCCGGAGGAGAAGGGCGGCCGCCAGCCGATCCGCATCAACATCTCCTTCGAGATGCGTGACGACGGGCTGGATCATCCCGACGGCGTCGGGCCCGATGACCTCGCCCGTGTGGTCGATTATGACGGAATGACAAAGCGTGTTCGCGCTCAGGTGGAGCGGGCGCATGTCCAACTGGTGGAGACCATGGCGGAGCAGATCGCGCGCCTGTGCCTGAACGACCCGCGCGTGTTGCGCGTGCGCGTGTCCGTCGAGAAGCTGACCGTCTTCCCGGATGCGGAGTCAGCAGGGGTAGAGATAGAACGCTCAAGAGCCACGGTTTTTCCACCGCGCGCCTGAAGCCTCAATAGTTACAAGGACATGTCAGCCGGGCTTCGTCACAGCGGCGCGAGTTTGTCAATAGATACTGTAAAATCAACGAATTGAATCGGCAGCCGGCGGAGTTCCTGCACGTCTTCAACAGGCGGATCAGCCCAGCTTCCGCCCCACTCGCGGAGTTCTCTCCACAGAGATATCCACAGGGTGTCCAGACCATGCGCCAGATTTTGGATCGTACTTTTGAATGATTCTTGAGACGCAAGACATTGAAGAAAATAACCCTTTTGGCGGATCCCCCGGGGAGCCCGCGCCCCGGCCCGGGTCGGCGTCCACAGCCGTGCCCTCGACCGAAGGAGCGTCCGCGCCGCGCGGCGTGAAGGTCATTGAATCCGCGCTCGAAACGATGCCGTTGAGCCCCGGCGTCTATCGCATGCTCGATGAGAAGGGGGAGGCGCTCTACGTCGGCAAGGCGCGCAGCCTGAAGAAGCGCGTCACCTCCTACACTCAGCTGAACCGCCTGCCCGAGCGTCTTCGCCGGATGGTCATGGAGACGGTCTCGATGGAGATCGTCACGACGCATACCGAGCCCGAGGCACTGCTGCTCGAGGCGAACCTCATCAAGAAGCTCAGGCCGCGCTTCAACATCGTGTTGCGGGACGACAAGAGCTACCCCTGGCTGATGCTGGCGGAGGACCACGAGTTCCCGCAGGTCGTGAAGCACCGCGGCGCGCAAACCCGCAAGGGCAGCTACTGGGGACCTTTCGCCTCCGCCTGGGCGGTGAACCAGAGCCTCACGGCGATCGAGCGGCTGTTTCTGCTGCGCTCCTGTTCCGACAGCGTCTTCGCCAACCGGACGCGGCCCTGCCTGCTGTTCCAGATCAAGCGCTGCTCTGCGCCCTGCGTCGGCCATATCGGGCGCGAGGACTACGCTCAGCTGGTGGGGCAGGCGAAGGCGTTCCTCACCGGCAAGGCCGCCACCGTCCAGCAGGAACTGGCGGCCGAGATGGAGCAGGCTTCTGCCGCGATGGAGTTCGAGCGCGCGGCAACGCTGCGCGACCGCATCCGCGGCTTGACGCATGTGCAGGGCACCGGCGTCATCAACCCGGCGAGCCTCACGGACGCCGACGTGATCGCCGCATGGCAGATCGCGGGACAGACCTGTGTGCAGGTGTTCTTCGTGCGCGGCGGGCGGAACAACGGCAACCGCGCCTTCTTCCCGAGCCACGCCAAGGCCGAGGAAATCTCGGAGGTACTCGCCGCCTTCATCACCCAGTTCTACGAGGACAAGCCGCCGCCGCCGTTGCTGCTGCTCAACCATCAGGTGGAGGAGGAGGCGCTGATCGCCGAGGCTCTGGCGATCAAGGCGGGGCGCGCGGTCACGATCGCCGTGCCGCAGCGCGGGGAAAAACGCGCCGTCGTCGCGCATGCCGAGTTGAACGCGCGCGAGACGCTGGAGCGCAAGCTCGCCGAGACCGCCGGGCAGGCCAAGCTCACCGAGGCGACGGCGGAACTCTTTGGCCTCGCCCTGCCGCTGGAGCGGATCGAGATTTACGACAACAGCCACATCATGGGCACGAACGCCTATGGCGTCATGGTGGTGGCCGGGCCTGAGGGGCTGATGAAGCAGGCCTACCGGAAATTCTCGATCAAGGGGCCGGTCGCGCCGGGCGACGATTTCGGGATGATGCGGGAGGTGCTGCAGCGCCGCTTCGGCCGGGCGCTCAAGGAGCATGCCGACCGCGACGATCCCCACTGGCCCGACCTCGTCATCATCGACGGCGGCGCGGGGCAGCTATCGGCCGCCCGCGCGGTCATGGAGGAGCTGGGCGTGGGCGACATCCCGCTCGTCGCCATCGCCAAGGGGCCGGACCGCAACGCCGGGCGGGAATGGTTCCACACCGCCGACAAGCCGCCTTTCCAGCTGCCGCCACGCGACCCCGTGCTGTATTTTCTGCAGCGCCTGCGCGACGAGGCGCATCGGTTCGCCATCACCTCCCACCGTGCCGGGCGAAGCCGGGCCATCTCCCAGAGCGAACTCGACGAGATCGCCGGCATCGGGGCGGCGCGCAAGCGGGCGTTGCTGCATCATTTCGGGTCGGCCCGGGGCGTGAAGCAGGCGGGTCTGGCCGATCTCACCGCCGTTCCGGGCATCAACCGGGAGACCGCGCGCCGCGTTTACGCATATTTTCATCCAGGTGTTCGCATGGAAGGCGTTTCCTGAGTGACGCCGTCGCCCTATTCTCCTGCAGCATGATCACCGACCTTCCCAATGTGCTGACCTTGTCGCGTGTCGCCGCGATCCCGGTACTGATCGTGCTGGCGTCGTTGCGGCTGCCCGGCGGCGATCTGGCCGCCTGCATCGTCTTCATCGCGGCCGGGGTGACGGATTACCTCGACGGGAAGCTCGCCCGCAGCCGGAAACAGTTCTCTGATCTCGGACGCATGCTCGATCCCATCGCCGACAAGCTGCTGGTGGGGGCGGTGCTCATCATGCTGGCCGGGGACGGCCGGCTCGGGCCCTGGGGTCTCTATCCGGCGATCATCATCATGCTGCGCGAGATCCTAGTCAGCGGCCTGCGCGAGTTTCTGGCCGAGGTGCGGATCGGCCTGCCGGTGACGCGCCTCGCCAAGTGGAAGACGATGGCGCAGATGTTGGCTCTCGGCTTTCTCATCGCGGGCGACCCGACGGCGAAGCTTCTGCATATCGCCTGGCTGCCCGTGTGGCTGATCGGCACGATCCTTCTCTGGATCTCCGCGCTGCTGACGATCGTGACGGGGTGGGACTATCTCGTCGCCGGTTTGCGCCATGCCGAGGCCGCCGCTGGGGCCA
The DNA here is from genome assembly GCA_019351895.1 of Pseudomonadota bacterium. Taxonomy (GTDB): domain Bacteria; phylum Pseudomonadota; class Alphaproteobacteria; order Acetobacterales; family Acetobacteraceae; genus Acidisoma. Next base: position 70,985 of record JABBOH010000015.1, on the reverse strand, counting down.
AGCGCGACCCGAAGCCGCCGGTGACGCCGAGCAGCAAGATCAGCCTTTCTTGATGGCCGACCCTCCGGCGTGGCATGGAAGGTGCGAGCGCGACGGGAGGCCCCGATCCGCGACTGGCCCGGCGTTGGGCAACCTCAAGGATTGACCTTCATGCGTCGGATTGCGCTGTCCGGGCTTCTTTTTCTCTCTGGGTGCACGGGCTTCGGCCATTTCATCGGCGACACCCACACATTCAGCGGCAACCCCAACAAGCCTGCCGGGGACAGCGCAAATATCCAGCGGGCCGAAGGCGGGGCCGGCGTGCAGCCGGCGATCATGCCTGAGAGCGGTCAGGTCTGGCCGACGGCCATCCCGGCGATGCCGACGCTCGCCGACATTCAGAAGCAGATGAACCTGAACGGGAATTCGGCGCCCCAGCTGGGGCCGGTGCCGAGCGGGCCGGGGCAGATACCAAACCTCAACAACCTCCCCGGCATGCAGGGCACGTCGGGCCTGCCGACGGTGTCCGGAACGGGATCTCCGAAGCTGCCGCCGCTGACCGGCATGGGGCCGCCGATCAAGGCGCCGTTCACGCCGCCGCAGCCGCTGACCATGCCGAAGCTCGGCACCTCGGTTCCTACCCCGCAGGGGCCCGCGACGATCACCGGCGGCACGTCCAACTATCAGACGCTCGCGCCGATCAACGGGCAGGGCGGCGGTATTCTCATCCCGAACGGCAACGGCACCAGTACTCTCGTCATGCCGAACGGCGCCATCAGCACTGTCAACACCCCGCGTTGACCCGCGGCGCCAACAGCGCCATTCCGGCCGCCTTCGCCTGGGAGTTCCGGCCATGAAGCTGCAGGTCCTCTATTTCGCCTGGCTGCGGGAGCGGATCGGCCTGGCCGAAGAGCGGGTCGAGCCGCCGCAGGAGGTCGCGAGCGTCGCCGACCTCGTTGGCTGGCTGCGGTCGCGGGGCGCGGGCTATGCCGAGGCGCTGGCCGATCCGGGACGTGTGCGCTGTGCCATCAACCAGGAATTCGCGACCCTCGGGGCGGCCCTGGCCCATGGGGACGAAGTCGCCTTTTTCCCGCCGATCACCGGCGGTTGAAGGTGGGTGCTTGAGCAGGGAGGGATCGGCATGGCGTTTATCCGCGTAGGTCCCGAGGACTTCGACCCCGCCGCGGAGGTCGTGGCGTTGCAGGCCGAGGCGGGGGATGCCGGCGCCATCGCCACCTTCCTCGGCATCGTCCGGCGAGGGCAGGACAAGCCGATCGAGGCGATGACGCTCGAGCACTATCCCGGCATGACCGAGCGTGCCATCGCCCGCATGGTGGCTGAGGCCGAAAGCCGCTGGCCGCTCAGCGGTTGTCGGGTGATCCACCGCACCGGGCGCATCCCCGTCGGCGGCCGGATCGTGCTGGTGCTGACGGCTTCGCGTCACCGGCAGGCGGCGCTCGAGGCGACAAGCTTCCTGATCGACTGGCTGAAAGTCGGCGCGCCTTTCTGGAAGAAGGAGCATCCCGAGGCGGGAGAGGGGCGCTGGGTCGAAGCCCGCCCCGCGGACGATGCCGCGGCCGGGCGCTGGCACTGACGCGCGAGGGGTCGCTTAGCGAAGCTCACGCCGCTCGCCGGGAAGTTCCCGCCCCTCGGGGCTCCAGACCTCCGGCAGCCGGGCGCCGAGCGACGTTCGGATGTCATCCGCGAGGGCATGCGGATCAGCCGCCAGGGCTTCGCTGACGACATCTTCCCACTCGAAGATGTCCGTGACCTTGGTGGGATTGCGCAGCAGCAGCTCGCGCTTGAGAAAGGGGTAGCCAGCCCGGATGAGCTGGCGCCACAGATCGACCGAAGGGTTCAGCGCGTTCTTGTCGCGCCGCGTATAGTACAGAATACGGCTCGCTTGTACGGCCCGGGCACGAAGCCGCGCATCCTGGCCGCGCGCGCGGCGATTCTCCGCGACGACCCGCCGCAGCCTCGCCATCTCGGGCTGATCGAGCAGCGTGGCGCTGGGGAAGATCGGCGCGCAACGCAGTCCACCCCGCATCATCGCACCCGTGAAGCCAATCTCGCAGTGCCGGATGATCCAGTCCTTGCAGGGGATGGGACGCACCGACCGCCAGAAGCGTCGCCAAGTCTCACTGCGGATGGCGGTCTCGCCGCACAGCAGGAAGAACGACTGGAGGTGGTAGCGGTGCTGCCAGCTTTCCGTTGCGCCCCAGATATCCGCCCGCTCGAAATCGACGGCATCGAGCAGCGGCTGCAGATCGGCGAAGGGACCGTAGACGCTGTCATTGACGAGGTAGATCGCGCGCGTGCCGGTCTGCGGGAGGCCGAGCGTATCGAGCGCGTCCCGCCACGCGCCGAAGTCGTAGCCGATGTTACGCCGGATCAGGATGGCGGCGCAGTGCTGCTTCAGCAGCGACTTGTCGGGCTCGTGGATCTGCTCCGAGTTGGTGACGAAGACGACGGAGAGACCAGCGGCCGCGAGGCCTGCGAGGAAATCCTGCGCGGCGGACAGGACACGTCCGGCCCCATCGAAATGGACGAAGAGCACGACCCGTTCGCCGAGCGGACGATCCGGCGCATCCCAACGCTCCACCACCTGATGCGTCGCATGGAGGAAGCCGAAGGGGTAGCTCACCGCGATCCGGCACTGCACCATGAGTTCATGCGCCGCAACCCGCACCGGGCTGATCAGCCGCCGCGTCCGCCCGAGCACAGCCCGGCCCAGGTGGCGCGCAAGGTTGCGGCCTGCCACGGCCCGGTTGTCCGACTCCCGGAAACGTCTGAGGAGAACCCGCCACGTCAGAGGCTCGCCCAGGACATGGTCGTCGTCATAGTCGACCGGGGACCGGTTATCCGGCACGGAGCCGCCGCCTGGCCGTGCCGGCACCTGCGCGCACAAAGACTTTGATCATCGCCGTGACTGAATTGCTATTTGGCATGCGCATGTGGGACGATTTCTCAGCCCCTGCAAGCCGCGCCGCAGCCCCGCGCGCGCTCAGCCGTTGATAAACCTGTGCCGCCATGAGGACCGTCGGATAGCACGCCATTTCGGATAGCACGCCATTATAGCTGTGATGGCCTCGGCTGGACCGCCTTCGACCCCGCGGCGGCGGGCTGCAAGATCATGTCTCTATCGAGATCATAGCGCGCGCGGCGGACGTGGTCGAGCCGCATGCGCTCCTCTACTTCGGGCGGAGCGTCACCGAACGTCGACCGTCCGGGCGGGCCGGTGCGAAGTTAGGCGGCGTCCTCTCTCCGATCGCGGATTTTGACGTAGGCGAGCTGCGCATGCTCAGGGCAGTAGGGCTTACCGTGGACGGCGGCGGCGTCGCAGAAGTGGAAACTGGGCTTGCCCGGCTCGCCGATCGGCCAGCAGCAAGCGGAAATCCGGGCTGACGGCACCGCGACGGCTGCGAGACGGCGAGGTGGGACGGCGGCCTTCGCCGCGGGAGGCGCGGGCAGGGGGCCCGCGACCGGCGCCGGCACGGGGCGGGCGGGGAGTGGCGCGAGCGTCGGCCCGACTGCGCGAGGTGCCGGGGGCGTTCCGGGCGCCCGTTCCTGCCGGCGGATCGGCGAGGGGCGCGGCGAAAGATCGAGCCGGTGCGCCTTTCCGACCACGGCATTCTTGGAGATGCCCAGGCGGCGGCCGATCTCCGCGGTCGAATGCCCCTCCGCCCAGAGCCCTCTGAGTTCCGCGATGATCGCCTCGTTCCACTCCATCTCGTGGTCCCTCACCCGATTAACTACTAGATTATGTACATGGCTGAACGAGTCTCGCCAATGGTAGAACTTGACGCCGGGCGAGAAAGCTGTGGACAAGTCACCGACTCCTCAAACGGTCGTGCAACTGGTGGATCTGGGCGCAGGGGGTTATGATGTGTCTCTCGGTGGAAGTGGGTTGCCGTGACCCCGCCCTCCGTGACATCTGACGCGAAGCTTGGGGATTAGCCCCGAGGAGGCAAAATGGGCTCGTTGAGCATCTGGCACTGGCTGATTGTCATCCTGGTCCTGCTTCTGCTGTTTGGCAGCGGCAAGGTCAGTCATCTGATGGGCGACTTCGCCAAGGGCATCAAATCCTTCAAGAAGAACATGGCCGAGGACGACGATGCGTCCATGACGTCCGACAAGCCGTCGCCGAGCCTGTCGGCCCCTGGGCCGGAGGTTCCGACCTCGTCCACAGTCCGTCCCACCACGACGGTTCATACCCAGAGCTAGGCTTCGGACCAGAAGCGCCTGCGGGCGTTTCGGCCTGCGGCTTCGCTAGCGTGGGGACACCGGCATGGCAGCGGCGGCGGGAGGGTTGATGGTGGGCGATCTCGCGCTGCCCTGCTCGGAACCGTCCGCTATCCCGCACGATGTCGCTGCGGCGCTGGTCGCTGCGGGACAGCGCATGGATCGGCGCGGCTGGGTTCCCGCGACGAGCGGAAACCTTAGCGCACGCCTGACCGACGACCGCATGGCCATTACCCGAAGTGGCGTGCACAAAGGCTTCCTCGCAACGCGCGACATCATCGTTGTCGATTTCGACGGGGTCAGCCTGACCTCCGGCATGAAGCCGAGCGCCGAGACGCTGCTGCACTGCCAGCTCTACCGCCTCTGGCCCGATGTGGGCGCCGTGTTGCATGGCCATTCGGTCGCCGCGACCGCCCTCACCCTGGCGCTGCCCGAAGCCGAGGCGATCGACTTCGAGGGCTACGAGATCGTCAAAGCCTGGAGTGCCTTCACCACGCACGAGGTTCGGGCCACGCTGCCCGTGATCGACAACGACCAGGACATGCACCGCCTCGCGGGCCGGATTGCGCCGATCCTGGAGGCGGGCGCCGCCCCGATCGGCTATGTGCTGCGGGGCCACGGCGTCTATGTCTGGGGCACGGATGTGGCCGCCGCGCTGCACCGATTGGAGGCGCTGGAGTTCCTGCTGGCGACAGACATCGAACGGAGGAAGCTCGCATGAGCCGCCTGACCATCTATCGTGACGACGCACCGGACTCGCCGATCTTGCGCACCGAGGATCCGGTGGCGATGGCCGCCGAGCTCGGCGCCATTGGCGTCCGGTTCGAGCGGTGGGAGAGCCCAGTTACGCTCTCGCCCGAAGACGACGCGGAGACCATCCTCGCCGCCTATAAGCCCTACCTCGACACGCTGATGGGCACGACGGGAGCCGGGTCGGCCGACGTGATCAAGCTGACGCCGGACCACCCGCAGGCGGCGCCGCTGCGCGCCAAGTTCATCAACGAGCACAGCCATACGGAGGACGAAGTCCGCTTCTTCGTCCATGGATCAGGCAACTTCGTGCTGCACCTGAATGGCCGCATCTACGACGCGCACTGCACGGCGGGCGACCTCATCAGCGTGCCGGCCAACATCCGGCATTGGTTCGATGCCGGCGAGCGGCCCTTCTTCACGGCGCTCCGCATCTTCACCGACACCTCGGGCTGGGTGCCGCACTTCACCGGCGACGACATCAGCGCCCGCTTCCCGGCCGCCTGACCCGCATGGTGGACCTGACCGACCGGCAGCCGGAAGAGACCGACCTCACCGTCACCCGGCCCATCGAGGCGGTGCTCATCGATATCGAGGGCACCGTCACCCCGATCAGCGCCGTGCGGGACGTGCTGTTTCCCTATGCGCGGGCGCGGCTGCGGGACTTCATCGCCGCGCATGCCGGAGAGCCCGCGGTCGTGGAGGCGCTGGCGCAGACGCGCAAGCTGGAGCCCGAGGCCGATCCGGTTGCGAGCCTGCAGCGTTGGAGCGACCTCGACGAGAAGGTGACGCCGCTCAAGACCATCCAGGGGCTGATCTGGCGCGAGGGCTATGCCGCCGGCGATCTCACCGCCCAATTCTATCCCGATGCGCCCGAAAGCCTCGCTTTCTGGAAGCGCGAGGGGTTGCCGCTCTACGTCTATTCCTCGGGCTCGGAGGAGGCGCAGCGCGGCATATTCGGCCACAGTCAGGCGGGGGACCTCACCGGCTTGTTCGGCGGCTTCTTCGATACCAGGATCGGGCCGAAGCGCGAGCCCGCCAGCTACACGGCGATCCGCGCCGAGATCGGTCTTCCCTCCGGGCTGATCCTGTTCCTGTCCGATGTGGAGGCGGAACTCGACGCCGCGGCGGTTGCCGGTTTCCGCACCTGCCAGCTGGTGCGGGAGGCGGACGGCACTGTGCCCTCCACACGGCATCCGGTCGCACGGAACCTGCACGAGGTCTCGCGCCTCTTCACCCTACCCCAGCCGGCCTGACCGATCTCCTGCCCGGCCTGGAAGCGCCTGAGCCCCCGGTCGACCTGCCGGCCGGGATGGTTCTGCTGCGCGGCCGCGCCGAGCCCTCTGCCCTGGCGCCGCTGATCGCGGCGGTCGCCGAGGCAGCGCCTTTCCGTTTCATGACGACGAAGCGCGGCGGGCAGATGTCCGCTGCCATGACGAGCTGCGGACGCTGCGGCTGGGTCACCGACCGGCGCGGCTACCGATACGAGGCCGCCGATCCCTTGAGCGGCCAGCCCTGGCCGGCGATGCCACCGGCTTTCGAAAGCCTCGCCACGGGCGCGGCGGCGGAGGCGGGGTTTGCCGGATTTCAGCCGGATACGTGCCTCATCAACCGCTATGCGGTCGGCGCGGGGATGGGGCTGCATCAGGATGCCGACGAGCGGGACTTCGGCCAGCCCATCGTCTCCGTTTCGCTCGGGCTTCCCGCCGTATTCCTGGTCGGCGGGCCGGAGCGGCAGGACCGTTCCCGGCCGATCGGCCTGCGAGATGGCGATGTCATGGTTTTCGGCGGCCCGGCGCGGCTGCTGTTCCATGGCATCCGGCCCGTGAGGGCGGGCGACGATCCGCTGTTCGGCCCGTTCCGCTACAACCTCACCTTCCGCCGCGCGAGGTAGCTCATGGCCGACGCCATCACCCGATTGTCGAGCCGCCGCATCTACGAGAACCGCTGGCTGCGGCTGCGCGAGGACCGGGTGCGGCGCCTGGATGGCTCGGAGGGCATCTATTCCGTGCTGGAGCGCGCGGAATTCGCCGTCATCTGCCCGGTGCAGGACGGCTTGATCCATCTGGTCGAGCAGTTCCGCTACCCGATCGGCCGGCGCAGTTGGGAGTTTCCCATGGGCACCTGGGAGTTTCGCGCCGATGTCGACCCGCGCGATCTGGCCGCCGGCGAGTTGCGGGAGGAAACGGGGCTCAGCGCCGGCACGCTGACCGAGATCGGGCGGGTATTCCAGGCTCCCGGCTATTCCGATCAGGCGGGGCGGGTGTTCTTTGCGACCGACCTCACCGAGGGCGACAGCACGCCGGAGCCCGAGGAGCAGGACATGATCCAGGGCCGGTTCACACTCGCGGAGTTCGAGCGGATGATCCGCGAGGGCGTCGTGCAGGACGTGATCACCATCAGCGCCTTCGCCATCGCGCGGCTCAAGGGCTTCGTCTAGAGCAGGATGGCCGGCCTCGCCGGCGCCGCGACGGCTGCTCGCGCCGCCTCGGCCGTCTCGGCGGTCTCTGGGAAATGCAGCCGGACGGACGCCTCGGCGGTCGCGATGTCGCAGCCGTCGGGATCGACGGCCGCAAGCCGCCACTGTCCTGGCCCACAGCCTGCGGCGACGGCGATCGATGCCGCCTCGGCCGCATCACAAGCCGTGAGCAACCCAGGCTCCGCAATAGCGATGGCCGTGACCGCCGCCGCTGACGGCCGCAGCGCGTCGAGGCTCAACCGATGCGCCTGCGCGAAGCCGCCGACGAACTGCGCGCGCTCCGGCACGAAGCGCCACAGCGCGAAATCGGCGAAGGCGGCGTAGCCCTCGGCATAGGGATGCGCGGCCAGCCAGCGCCGCAGCATATCCGGCGTTTCCTCCGGGGGTACCAGTGTTGCCCGGCCGCCGAGACTGAGACGCGGCGCGGTCTGCGGATTGGCCTCTGTCGCAGCGCCCGTCACCATCAAGCCGCAAACCCCGTCTCGCTCCAGGTTCCGCCGGTGCTCGGAAAGGCTCGATAGCAGCATGAGCACCGAGAGATCGGGCGCCGTCGCGGGCGTGACGAGCGTGACACCGGGCAGGCCATCCGCCCCCATCGTCCCGAGGGCCGCCGAGCGGGCGGCGCGCAGCAGCCGGCGGGCGGCGAGGGCTGCCGCCTCGCGGCCTGCGATCGCGCTCGACAAAGGCGGCTCGCTCACCAATTGCTTCCCCGACGCTGATGACGCAGGCTGATGAACACTGTGGAATGGCGCCGTGGCGCTCAACCCGCTAAGGCTAGGCAATAGTTCCGCGGTCCCGGCCGATCGGGCAAGAACAGGCGAAAGCTTATCCAGATGAAGCATACCATCGCGCTCGTGGACGACGACCGCAATATCCTGACCAGCGTCTCCATGACGCTGGAGCAGGAAGGCTTCCAGGTCCGCACCTACACGGATGGAGAGAGTGCCCTCCAGGGCATCACCGCGCGTCCGGTCGATCTCGCGGTGCTCGACATCAAGATGCCGCGCATGGATGGGATGGAGCTGCTGCAGCGCCTGCGCCAGCGGAGCGCGCTGCCCGTGATCTTCCTCACCAGCAAGGACGAGGAGGTGGACGAGCTGATGGGCCTCCGCCTCGGTGCCGACGATTACATCACCAAGCCGTTCAGCCAGCGCCTGCTGCTGGAACGCATCCGCACGCTGCTGCGGCGAAACGAGGTCAGCCGCGCCGAAGGCTCGGGCGCCGCGCCGACGGGGGTCATGGTCCGCAGCAATCTCACGCTGGACGAGACCAAGCATCAGTGCCTGTGGAAGGGCCAGGACATCCAGCTGACCGTGACCGAGTTCCTGCTGGTCAAGGCGCTTGCCGCCCGGCCCGGTATGGTCAAGTCGCGCGACCAGCTGATCGACGCCGCTTACGGCGAGAACATCTATGTCGACGACCGCACCATCGACAGCCACATCAAGCGTGTGCGCAAGAAGTTCCGCGTCGAGGACGACAGCTTCGACCAGATCGAGACGCTTTACGGCATCGGCTACCGCTACAAGGAGAGCTGATGCCGGACGGCGCAGCCCCGCCGCGAGCCGCCGCGGCTGGCCCCACGGGCGCCGGCGCCGTGGCAGCGGCCACGCCGGCTCTGGCCCCCGGTCGGCGGCTCGTTTCCCCCTTCCTCCGTCGCATCCTGCTCGTCAACGCGCTGCCCCTGGCGTTGCTCGTCATCGGTCTGCTCTACCTCGACCAGTATCAGAACGGGCTGATGGATGCCGATGTCGCTGCCTTGCGTGAGCAGGCGCGCATCTATGCCGGTGCCCTGGGGGAGAGCGCGGTTCAGCAGTCGGCCTCGGGCGACCACGCGGCGCTCGTGCCCGATCTCGCCCGTCCGCTGCTCTACCGACTGACCGACCCCACGCCCTTCGCCCAGGCGCGGCTGTTCGGGCCGGACGGCAATCTGGTGGCGGACAGTCAGGTGCGGGAGGGTCAGGGGGGCGCTATTGTCACGGAGCCGCTGCCGCCCCCCGCCAATTCCGGCCTCATCAGCAGCATCGTAGGCTGGTTCTACGATCATCTGCTGGCCTGGGCCCCCTCCGCCGACGGTATTCCGGTGCGGCAGATCAACAAGGCCGACGGCTCCGACTGGCAGCCCGACCTCAAGGCGGTGCTCGCCTTGCGCGGCAACAACACCGGCCAGGAAGTGCCGCCCTACATCCGCCGCACCCCCGACGGCCGGCTGCTCGTGACCGTCGCCGAGCCCGTCACCCACGACAACCAGACCGTCGGCATGATCCTGCTGACGCACGATGCGCGGCGCGTGGATCAGGCTGTCTTCTCGGTCCGGTTCTCGATCCTCGGCCTGTTCCTGGTGGCGCTGGTGCTGACGGTGCTGCTGTCCTGGTATCTGGCGCAGACGATCGCGCGGCCGATCCTGGGGCTCGCCATCGCCGCGCTCGCCATGCGCGAGGGCCATGGCCGCACCGGGGCCGTCCCGGCGTCGCTCATGAACCGTGGCGACGAGATCAGCATCCTGGCGCGCGCGCTCTCCGATTCCGCCGCCGCTCTCTGGGGCAGGATGGACGCGATCGAGCGCTTCGCGGCTGATGTCTCGCACGAGATCAAGAACCCGCTCACGTCGATCCGCAGCGCGATCGAGACGCTGCGCCGTGTCGAGGATGCGGGCAAGCGCCGCAACCTGCTCGGCATCATGGCCGAGGATGTGATGCGGCTCGACCGGCTGATCACCGATATTTCGGACGCGTCGCGCGTCGACGCCGAGATTTCGCGCTCAGCGCCGGAGCGGTTGGATATCGTGGCCATGCTGGGGGCGCTCGCCGATATCGACGACGCGACCCGCCAACCGGGCGCACCCATGCTGGTGGTGGGGCAGTTGCAGCCCGGCCTAGCGGTCGCCGCGGTCGAGGGGCGGCTCGTGCAGGTGCTCGGCAATCTGATCGGCAACGCGCGATCCTTCAGCCCGCCCAACGGTCGCATCGTGCTCGCGGCGCATGGGGCGTCGGACGGGATGGTCGAGATCAGCGTCGCCGATGAGGGGCCGGGCATCCCCGAAGGTAAGCTCGAGAGCGTCTTCGAGCGCTTCTATTCGGAGCGTCCTCAGGGCGAGAGTTTCGGCAAGCATTCGGGTCTTGGCCTGTCGATCAGCAAGCAGATCGTGGAGGCGCTGAACGGCCGCATCCACGCCGAGAACCGGCACGACGCCGAAGGTCGGGTCTGCGGCGCGCGCTTCGTGATTACTTTGCCCAAGGCCTGAGCGCGGGTCGGGGGCATGTTCGACCACGTGCAGATCAAGGTCGCGGATCTTGCCGAGGGGCTGACAACGGTCTGCCGGGACTGCGGCCGGAATACGAGGCAGGATACCTCGCGGCTTTCGTCATTGATCCCGACGGCCACAATATCGAAGCCATTTTCAGTGGTCCCGCCAGCTGACCGCCATTTGCCGACGCCTGCCTCCGGCCGTCGCCTCCACGCGCCGTCGCGTCACCGCGGGCGTTCAGGCATGTCCGCGCGCTGACGCGCCAGAGCGCGGTAGACAGTGTTGCGCGACACACCGAGCCGCCGCGCCGCCGCGCTGAGATTGCCGCCCAGATCGTGATGCACCTTCGCGATCCGCTCCGCCGTCTGGTCGCGAAGGCGCGTGGCGGGCGCCGCGCCCACACCCAGAACCGCCTCGACGATTGCGACCCCAAGCAGCGAGGTCTCCTCCGCCAGGGTCAGCCGCATCAACAGGTTGCGCAGCTCGCGGATATTGCCCGGCCAGCCGTGGGCCGCGAGGCGGGTCACCGCCGCATCCTCGATCTCGGTTCCGGGACTCGCCGCCTGCAAGAGATGGGCGAGGACGGCGGCAAAATCCGTGCGTTCGCGCAAGGGCGGCAAGACCGCCTCGATAGTGTCCAGCCGATAGTAGAGGTCGGCCCGGAACCGCCCAGCGGCGACGTGGTTCGCGAGATCGACATGCGTCGCGGCGATGAGCTGCACGTCCACTATGCGCGCGCCGCCGCCGCCCACGGGTCGAACCGTCCAGTCGTCCAGTAGCCGTAGCAACACGGTCTGCAGCGCGAGCGGCATATCGCCGATTTCGTCAAGAAACAGCGTGCCCCGGTCGGCCTCGATCACAAGCCCGGGGGAGCCGCCGCGCCGCGCGCCGGTGAAGGCGCCATCAGCATGACCGAACAACTCCGCCTCGATCAGGCTCTCGGGGAGAGCGCCGCAGTTCACGGGCACGAAGGCGCCGCGACGCCCGCTGCGGGCATGGGCATGACGCGCCAGCTGCTCCTTGCCCGTGCCGGTCTCGCCACGGATCAGGATGGGCAGACGGCGCTTGGCCGCGGCCTCCACGTCGCGCATCGCCTTGATGACCGCCGCGTCGAGCGCGACGAACCCTGGCGCGGGCTCGACCCGGGCCGCGACGACGGCGGGCTTCGACGCTGCCAGCGGCTTCAGGTTTTCGATGCTGGCGATAAAGACGCTGCCGACGCGGTCCTGCAGCTTGACGCGCTGCTCCCGCCGGCCGGTGTCGATGAAGTCGGAGAACGCCGTGCGGAACAGATCGCCAAAGCGCCGCCCGGGCATGGCGGGCAGGCCCTGCAGGAACAGGCGCGCGCGCGGGTTCATGCCGAGCACCTTGCCCGACGCATCGAAAGCCATGAGGCCTGCACTCAGCGTATGCAGATACTCGGCACGATTGTGGAACGCGACGACAAGGGCGTGGCGGTGATGTTCGCGGAACAGGCCGTTCTCGATCTGCGTTCCGGCCATCGTGACGAGCGCGCGCGTGTGTTGCTGACGCGACTGGCAATCCGACGATGCATCGAGAACGCCGGCGACGCTGCCGTCCGGCGCGAAGACGGGCGCCGCCGTGCAGGTGAGCGCGCCGTAGCGGCTGAAGAAATGCTCGCCGCCATGGACGGTGATGGCGCGCCCGGTCGCCGCCGCGCTGCCGAGAGCGTTGGTTCCGCAACGGATTTCAGACCACAGGCTGCCGGGTTGGATGTTCGTGGTGCGCGCGGTCGAGTTGAAGGTGCGGTCGGCGATCGTGTCCAGGATCAGCCCGTCCGTCATCGCAAAGGCGATCATGAAATTGCTGCCCGAGATCTGCTGATAGAGCGTCTCCATCTCTGCGAGCACGAGGGGCCGCAACACGCCCGCCGCATCGCGCGCCCGGTGCAGCTCCGCATCCTCGACATGGTCGAGCGGCGGCGGATGTCCTGGGTCGAGCCCGGCCTCCAGGCATCGTGTCCAGCTTGCGGAGATCTCGGGGCTTAGCAGATCGGCGGGCGTCATCAGCCGCCGCTCCAGAACGGTGCGGGCGCGGCCCAGTCGCTCCTCCGCCGTGATCAGCATCGCGTTCCCCCCGCTCGCCGTCTTGAGATGCGGCGCCTTGATGCGAGCGGCGCCAGCAAGGGCCGGCCGGCCTCGCGCGTCAAGCCCTTCTCTCGGCCGAGCAGCCGTCTGCTGTTCCGAAACGGAACAGGCGGCCGTATCGCGTTGTTCCGCACGGAACAGTGCGGCTTCAAAAAACCCCAGAGTTTCTAAGAATCTTTCACTTGGCACGCCGGATGCAACGAAGAGAGCGCGAACCAGCCGCCAAAGTGCGGATCAGACCGGGAAGGATACGAAAGCCATGAAGGCAGCCGTGTTGCACGCTTATGATGAGAAGCTCTCATCCGACACTTTTGTGCATTACGAGGACGTTCCTGATCCGAAGATCGAAAAGGCCACGGATGTCATCGTGCGCATCGGCGGAGCGGGGGTCTGCCGCACCGACCTTCATGTGGTGGAGGGCATTTGGCGCAGCAAGGTCGACGTGACGCTGCCCTATATCATGGGGCATGAGAATGCCGGCTGGGTCGAGGAAGTCGGCTCGGCGGTCACCGGCTTCAAGGTCGGCGATCCCGTGATCTGCCATCCGCTGGTGACGAGCGGGCATTGCCTCGCCTGCCGGCGGGGCGACGACATGCACGCCACGGACAGCAAGTTTCCGGGCATCAACACCAACGGCGGCTACGCGCAGTATCTGCTGACGGGTGAGCGGTCGCTGATCAAGCTGCCGAAGTCGCTGGCGCCGAAGGATGTCGCACCCTACACGGATGCCGGGCTCACCGCCTATCGCGCCGCCAAGAAGGCGTCCCGCCACCTGCTGCCCGGGCAGTATGTCGTGGTCATCGGGGCGGGTGGCCTCGGCCATATCGGCATCCAGGTGCTCGCAGCCCTTTGTGCCGCCGAAATCATTGTCGTCGACCGGGCCGAGACGGGCCTCGCGCTCGCGAAGGAATGCGGCGCGCATCATCTGGTGCGGGCCGACGGAGGCGAGGTCGACAGCGTCATGGCGCTGACGGGCGGCCGCGGCGCCGAGGCGGTCATCGACTTCGTGGGAGAGGGCGACGCGGTGGCGAAGGGCCTCGCCATGACGGCCAATGGCGGCTTCTACTACATCGTCGGCTATGGCGGGAAAATCGACCTGCCGACGATCGACATGATCACCTCCGAGAAGACGATCGTCGGCAACCTCGTCGGCACCTACCCCGAACTGGTCGAGTTGATGGCGCTGGCCGATCGCGGCCTCGTCCATCTCGCGACGAAGGAGTACCGCCTGCGCGATGCGAACGAGGCGCTGCACGATCTGCATCACGGGCGCATCCGTGGCCGGGCGGTGCTCATTCCATGATGCGTCCCCAACCTTTGCTGGAGGTGCTGGGCGGCCGCTGGTCTCTCGGCGTGCCTGTGGTGGCCGCCGCCTGGGACGAGGAGCTTGCGGGCTTCGCGCTCGGCGACGGGTCGGTCGCCCTCGCGCGCGCCGAGTGGGAGGGCGGTCCGGTGATCGCCCCCCGCCGCGGCGGGGGGCTCGAACTGCGCCCGGGCACGCCGCCGCCGCCGCTGGCGCGCCAGCCGGTGCAGGGCGCGGGATGCCTCGCCCTGCGCGCCGCCCCTGGCCGCGGCTTCCTCACCGGCGGCGGCGATGCGCGTCTGACGCGCGTGACCCCGGATCTCTCGGCCGAACGACTTCCCGCCGCGTCGGAGGGCGGGGCCGACCATTTCGCGATCGCCCCAGACGGACAGCGCCACGCGACGGCGGTCGGCACCCATGTGAGCATCGCCGGCGGCACACCGGCAGCCTTCGATACGCCGGCCCCGGTCGTCGCGCTGCTGTTCGACACCACGGGAGAGCGGCTCGGCGTGGCGGACGAGGCCGGCGTCACGCTCTGGACCGTGGACGCCGGTCCGAGCCGGCTGGAGACGCCTGAGCGGCCCGTGTCGCTAGGCTGGGGCGCGGGCGGCACGCGCCTCGCCTGCGGCCTCGCCAACGGTGCGATCGAGGTCTGGGACATCAGCGAACCCGGCACGCTCTACTACGTCACGCTCGGCGGCGGCGGCGGCCCGGTGACCTCGGTCTCCTTCGATCCCGAGGGCGGCCATCTCGCCGCCGCCGGGGATCGTCGCGTGCTCTGCTGGGCGCTCGACCCGCCGAGCGAGGCGCCGACGCCCTGCGGCACCACGGCCCGCGTTCCGCTCGCCATGGTGGCGTGGCATCCCAACCGCGCGATGATCGCCGGCGGCACGGCAGAGGGCGCCGTGTCGCTGGCCGAGCCCGGAGGCACCGACGCGCTGCATCTGCGCGATGAAGGCGGCGGTGCCGTCACGGTATTGGCCTGGTCAGCGGATGGCAGCCGCCTCGCCATCGGCACCGCGGGCGGCGATCTCGGCGTCCTTCCCCTGCCAGACAGTTTGTTTCGTCCTCGTAAGGATGGTAATCAATGACCCAAGCGCCGACGCCCCCGCCCAATTCTCCACCGACCGAGGAGGAGCGTTCAAAGGACCGGTTCTTCGAAAAGGTCGGAGTTTTGGCGCAGGAAATGATCGAAGCGCATGGCCGGGAGTTCACGATGGGCACGCTGGTTCTGGCCGCGCGGTTCATCGCCGACGGCAAGCCGATCGGCCGTCCGAAGAGTTCGTGAGTTCAGGCCGACTGTCCCATTCTGCGACAGATCGGGACGGTTCGTCCCATAACAAGACATGACGCAGTGCAGTATAAAACTGATGTTTACTATAAAGCTTGCAAAAATCCTCAAGTCAAAGGATGGTCACTCCGCTGGCATATCCCTTGCTAACTATATTTAGCGGCCTCGGCATTTGTCTGATGACTTCAATCCGAACAAAAGTCGAGACCGCAGGCTAAAGAAACAGAAAACCGAAGGAGACTCCTAATGCCTGAGGGCCTTTCGTTAACCAAGATCACAGCCCAGAAGGGAATCAGCATCGGCGAAGCCGCTCGTCGCGTTGCCGATCTCGGCTGGACGCCAAGCTACGTTCAGGAAGCGATGACCTTCCCGACGGACTACAAGATCAAGAAGGCGCCGCGCGACCCGATGAAGCAGGTCCTGCGGTCCTACTTCCCGATGCAGGAAGAGAAGGACAACCGCGTTTACGGCGCGCTCGATGCCGCACTACGCGGCGACATGTTCCGCAACGTCCAGCCGCGCTGGGTCGAGTGGATGAAGCTCTTCCTGGCGATCATTCCCTTCCCCGAAATCTCGGCCGCACGCTCCATGGCGATGGTCGCGCGCCTGGCTCCGGGTGAGGAACTGAGAACCGGCTTCACGATGCAGATGGTCGACGAGTTCCGTCACTCGACAATCCAGATGAATCTGAAGAAGTGGTACATGGAGAACTATATCGACCCGGCCGGGTTCGATATCACGGAAGCCGCTTTCGGCCGCTGCTACGCGACCACGATCGGGCGGCAGTTCGCCGAGGGCTTCGTCACCGGCGACGCCATCACCTCCGCCAACATCTACCTGACGGTCGTGGCGGAAACCGCCTTCACCAACACGCTGTTCGTTGCCATGCCCTCCGAGGCCGCGCGCAACGGCGACTATGCATTGCCCACCGTCTTCCTGTCGGTGCAATCCGATGAGAGCCGGCACATCGGCAACGGCCATTCCATGCTGATGTCGCTCATCAACGACCCCGACAACCATCAGCTCATCGAACGCGACATCCGCTATGCCTTCTGGCAGAACCACGCGATCGTGGATGCTGCCATCGGCACGCTGATCGAATACGCGACGACGGATCGCGACAAGAACAAGGAAAGCTATGCCGAGCTGTGGCATCGCTGGATCTACGAGGATTACTACCGGACCTATATGCTGCCGCTCGAGAAGTACGGCATCAAGATTCACCACGACGATGTCGGCGCAGCCTGGGAACGGATGGTCAAGAAGAACTACGTGCACAAGACCGCACAGTTCTTCTCGGTCGGCTGGCCCGTCAACTTCTGGCGGATCGAGGCCCAGACGGAAAAGGACTTCGAGTGGTTCGAGCATAAGTATCCCGGCTGGTATGCCGAGTTCGGCGATTACTGGAAGTGGTACGAGAAGCTCTCGAAGCCCGGCGAGACTGTCATGACCTTCAACACCGAGACGGGCTATGTCTACCCGCATCGTTGCTGGAGCTGCATGGTGCCTTGCCTCATCCGTGAGGACATCGTCTGCGACGAAGTCGACGGCAAAATCTACACGTACTGTTCGGAACTCTGCCACTGGACGCACAAGACCGCGTTCTCGGCCGAGTACGAGGGCCGCCCGACGCCCGCGATGGGCCGCTTTAGCGGCCGGCGCGAGTGGGAGGAGTGCTACGATGGTTGGGATCTGGCCGACGCGATCCAGGATCTCGGCTTCGTCCGCAGCGACGGCAAGACGCTCGTGCCGCAGCCGCATCTGCACTTCGACGACAGCCGCATGTGGACGCTGGATCATGTCCGCGGCCACACGCTCGGCAGCCCGCTGAAGGCTATCCGGGCGATGACGCCGGAGGCGCGGGAAGCGCATCTCGCGGAATACCGGAAGGGCTTCAAGATCACGCCCATCAACTGAGACGCGGCGAAACGGGGGCCGGCTTCGGCCGGTCCCCACCCGCGGCAAGCCTAGGCCCACGACTTCTCCCGCAAAGGGGCGACCATGAACGACGCTGTTTCCCACCTTGTCCGTTTCGAGCCTGTCGGCATCGAGATGGATGTCCATGAGGGCGAGACCGTGCTCGACGCGGCATTCCGCCAGGGCATTTCCGTGATGCATGGCTGCAAGGAAGGCCAGTGCGCGAGCTGCAAGTCCCGCCTCATCGAGGGTGATATCGAACTGCTCAAATATTCCACCTTCGCGTTGCCGGAGTCGGAGCGCGACACGGACCATATCCTGCTCTGCCGCACGCTGGCCTACAGCGACATCACGGTGGAGTTGCTTAATTACGACGAGGATCTGCTCAGCAGATCAATCGCGGTGAAGGAAATTCCCGCGACGCTCACGAGTGTTCAGTCCCTAACACGCGACATCCGTCTGCTGACGCTGGAGCTCAGCGCGCCGATCCGGTTCTGGGCGGGCCAGTATGTCGACATCACCATTCCCGGCACCGGCATCACCCGGTCCTTCTCGATGGCAAACGCGCCGGGAGACCACGCGGCGGGCGGCTCGACGACGCTGCAGTTCATCATCAAGATTTATCCTCAGGGCGCGTTCTCGGCGTTGCTCGACGGCGGCCTTGCAGACGGCCAGCCACTGATCGTGAAAGGCCCTTACGGCACCTGCTTCCATCGCGAGGGCAGGCCGGGACCCCTGGTGCTGATCGGAGGCGGCTCGGGCATGTCGCCGCTCTGGTCGATCCTGCAGGATCATGCGGCGCGCGGCGACCATCGGCCGGTGCGCTTCTTCTATGGCGCTCGCACCCGAGCCGATCTGTTCCACCTGGAGGAGTTTGCGGGCTTCACCTCACGTCTCCCGAATTTCCGCTTCATCCCGGCCTTGTCACACGCCGAGCCGGGTGACGAATGGACCGGCGAGACGGGCTTCATCCACGATGTCGTCGCGCGGACGTTGCGGGCGGAAGGTCTGGATGGCGAAATCGACGCCTATTCCTGCGGTCCGCCGCCGATGATCGACGCGGTGCTGCCGGTGCTCCAGATGGCGGGCGTGGAGCCGGAGCGGATTTACTTCGACAAGTTCACTCCGGCGACACGGTAGGGGGAAGGACGCGCATCCCGGTGTCGGCGGGGTGCAAGACAGTCGCCTGCTCAAGCCTAATCAACAATAATTCAGAGGGATGTCATCGCGATGAGTTCTACGACGCAAGAATCCGCCCCCATCAAGTCCGGTGCTGCCGGCGCGGCCAAGTTCGCCGGCTGGGATAGCCGCAAATACAACTACTTCGACCCGAAGGGGCGTCGCGCGACCCATTACGAAGACATGACCGTCGATGTGCAGCCCGATCCCAAGCGATACCTGCTTCAGGATTGGATCATCTCCTTCGCCGACGGCACGCCGACCTATTCAGAAAATTGGACGATCGCGCGCAGCAGCAACTGGCACGCCTATCGCAGCGTCGACCAGGAGTGGGAGCGGACCCATTATCAGCGTCAGGCGACCGTCTGCGGCATGATCCAGAGCGTCGTCGAGAACGGCCGCCGCTCCGGCGCGCCGAAGCGCTTCGATCCGGCCTGGGTGCGTGTGCTCCAGGATCACGTCGGTGCCTTCAAGCATGCCGAATTCGGCCTCGGCACGTCGACGATGCAGGCGCAGCGCTATGGCTACACGCAGATGATCAACAACGCGATCCTTACCAACTCCTCGTACAAGCTCCGCTTCGCCCAGGATCTGACGCTCTATCTCAGCGAGATCGGCCTCGATATCGACGGCTTCGATGAACACGCCGGCAAAAAGCATTGGCTGGAAGATCCGCTTTGGCAGCCGACGCGGGAAGCCATCGAGACGATCGGCGGCGCCACCGACTTCCTCGAGCAGTATTTCGCCGTGAACCTCGTATTCGAGCCGCTGGTCGCCGAGCTTTTCCGCAGCGGCTTCGTTATGCAGTCAGCGGCGTCTCAGAACGATTTCATCACGCCGTCCGTCGTCTCCGCAGCTGAAGGAGATTACGAGCGCAACCTTGCCAACGCGGTCGAGCTGTTCCGCATGCTGATGCTGGATGAGGAGCACGCGGATCACAATCGCGGCGTGTTCGGCGGCTGGCTGCAGAAGCATGGCAGCCTCGCCCTGGCCGCGGCGCATCAGCTGCAGCCCATCTGGTCGCAGCCCCGCGTCAAGGTCGCGAACTTCACTGAGGCTTTGGAGCAGGCGAAGAACCGCCTGCGCGCTATCGGCGCAGAGACGAATAT
This sequence comes from Pseudomonadota bacterium, assembly GCA_019351895.1. Classification (GTDB taxonomy): domain Bacteria; phylum Pseudomonadota; class Alphaproteobacteria; order Acetobacterales; family Acetobacteraceae; genus Acidisoma. The sequence continues at coordinate 51,384 of JABBOH010000015.1, read as the reverse complement.
CGACGTGCGCTCGATCGTCGACGCCTGATTCGTCCCTCAACACGCTGACAAGGAGAAGCCCCATGTCTCAGTCCCATACCGACAATATCTTCAAGTCCATGAAGGATATGCGTTTCGAGCAGACCATCTCGGTCGAATGCGGCGTGACGATGAACGACAGTGTCGAGGCGCGCGTCATCGCCGAGGTCATGAGCGAGAAGCCCGGCACGACGGTCACCTACATGCCCGCCATGATCCGCATCGACGGCCACGGCAAGATGGTATTCAAGATGGACGAGATTTCTGAACGCCTCGGCCGCGAAATGACGCCCTATCTTTTCGAGATCTCGACATCGACCCATTACGGCCGCATGGTGATGGTGGATGACAACACCGTCGTGCTGTTCGGCAACATGGACGATGTAAAAGACTTCATCTGACGCAACAGCGATACGAGCGCGTCGTTGCGGACTAAAGGCAGTATTCGGGAGCGAACATGTATAAAACCAAAGACGGCGAGGAAATCTTCATCATCGACGGGCATGTCCATCTATGGGATGCCAGCCCGGCCAACCAGCGCAACAAGCATGGTGAAGAGTTCATCAACTGCTTCTACGGCTACCATACGGCGCTGAGCCCCAAGGAGGAGTTGTGGCCGCGCGCCAAGTTCGAAAAATATGGCGCCGAGACGATGTATGAGGACCTGTTCGTCAAAGGCTACGACGACATGGCGATCTTCCAGCCGACCTATCTCAAGGACTTCTACAAGAACGGCTTCAATACGCTGGAGCAGAACGCGAGCCTTGGCGTGCGCTACCCCGACCGCTTCATCATCAACGGCGCGTTCGACCCGCGTGATGGCGAGGCCGGGATGGCCCAGTTGGAGGAGGATGTCGAGAAGTACAAGCTGAAGGGCGTGAAGCTCTATACCGCCGAGTGGAAGGGCGACAGCAAGGGCTACAAACTGTCTGACGATCACGCAAAGCGGTTCCTGGAGCATGCCGAGAAGCTCGGCATCAAGAACATTCATGTCCACAAGGGGCCAACGATCCTGCCCCTCAACCGCGACGCCTTCGATGTCGCCGATATCGACGACGCCGCCACCTGCTTTCCCAATCTGAACTTCATCGTGGAGCATTGCGGCCTGCCGCGGCTCGACGATTTCTGCTGGATCGCGGTGCAGGAGCCGAACGTCTATGGCGGCCTTGCCGTGGCACTGCCCTTCATCCACAGCCGGCCGGGCTATTTCGCCCACATCATCTCGGAACTTCTGTTCTGGCTTGGCGAGGATCGGCTGCTCTTCGGCAGCGACTACGGCATCTGGACGCCGAAGTGGCTGGTCGACCAGTTCATGGCTTACGAACTGCCGGAGGATGTCCGCAAGGAGACGGGGGTCAACCTCACCTTGCAGGCAAAGAAGAAGATCCTCGGCCTGAACGCGGCGAAGCTCTACAACATCGATATCGAGGCGATGAAGGCACGCCATTCCTCAACCCAAAGCGTGGCGGCGGAGTGAGGACCACGACTGAGGCCGTGCCTGCGGACCGGGTCAGCGAGGTGCTGGCCCGGCTCGCGACCGTCAACGATCCCGAACTCGACGAATCTGTGGTGGAGCTCGACTTCGTCACCGATATCGCGATCGCGGAGGATGGCGCGGTCAGCATTGCCTTCCGGCTTCCGACCTATTGGTGTGCGGCCAACTTCGCCTTCCTGATGGCGGAGGACATGCGGAGCGCGGTCGCGACCTTGCCTTGGGTCACGCGCGTCTCGGTCACCCTCGGCGAGCACATGTACGCCGAGACAATCAATCGCGGCATGGCGGAGACGCTCTCGTTCCAGACGGCTTTCGGTGCCGAAGCCGACGGCAATCTGGCGCAGGTTCGGCGCACGTTCCTCGTCAAGGCCTTCCAGCGGCGACAGGTGGCGTTGGCCGATCATCTCCTCGCGGCCGGTCATGCGCCCGAGACGCTGGCGGCGGTGTCGCTGGCCGAGCTGCGGTCCTGCACGAACACGGCCGAGGGGCAGGCGCTGGTCCAGCGCTATCTTGATCGTCGGTCGGTGGTGGGCGATGCCGATGAGGCCGCACCGGCCTTCGTCGACGAGCACGGCGCACCCGTCCCGTCCGAGAAGTTCCGTTCGCATATGCGGGCATTGCGGCGGGTCGCGGTCAATGTTGAGTTCAACGGTGCGCTGTGCCGCGGTCTCCTTGCCGCGCGTTTCAATGAGACACGCGAGGATGACGAGCCAACCTTACTCGATTTCATTCGCGCGGTGCCGAAGGAGAAGCGCGCCCCGCTGCCATAGTCGCTGCCGTAGGAAGAGGTCTTTTGGTTCTTTTCTTCAGAAAAGAACAACCTGCCATAATAACAAACGTCTGCAGAGACCGGGAAGATCCATGTCCAAGATGATGCTGCACGATGACGAAGCGCGCATGGCGCTGGGGCGGGGCGTGGCGAAGCTTGCGCGCGCGGTGCGTGGCACGCTCGGACCCAAGGGGATGAACGCCATCATCGACCGTCCGGTCGGCACCCCGATCATATCGCGCGACGGCGTCAGCATCGCGCAGGAGATCGAACTTCCCGATCCGTTCGAAAACATGGGCGCGCAGGTGCTGCGGGAGGTCTCGAAGCAGACGAACGAGATCGCGGGCGATGGCACCACAACCGCGACCGTGCTCGCGGACGCCATGGTGCAGCAGGGGCTCGACCATCTGGCGCGGGGCGCTAATCCGGTCGATCTCGTGGCAGGGCTCGAGATCGCGGTGGTCGATGCGCTGGCGGCACTCCGTGCAAGCGCGCGTCCGCTGCGCGGGGCGGAGGAGACGCGCGCGGTCGCAACAATCGCCGCGAACGACCCCGTGACGGGCGCCATGGTCGCCGAGGCGATCGAGCGCGTTGGGCCCACCGGGATCGTGACGGTCGAGCTTGGCACGACCGTCGAGACGCAGCTGGAGGTGGTCGACGGCATGTCCTTCGACCGCGGCTATCTCTCGCATCACATGGTCACCGACATCGAGCGCATGCAGGTCGTGCTCGACGACCCACTCATCCTCATGACGGATCTCAAGCTGCTGGGGCCCGAAGACGCGGCGGCCATCGAGGCTTTGTTGAAGGGCAGCGACCGTCCGCTGCTGATCATGGCGGAGGAGGTGGGGGCCAACTGCCTCGTGCGGCTGCTCGGGCGGCGGGACCGCGGGCAGGCGCTGGTCGCGGCCATCCACCCGCCTGAATACGGCCACTGGCGGAAGGCCATGCTCGAGGATATCGCGATCGTCACCGGCGGGCGGGTGATCGCGCGCGAACTTGGGGGGCGGCTCGAGGATGTGTCGCTGCGTGACCTCGGCAGCGCGCGGCAAGTGCGGATCAGCGCGAACCAGACCATCATCAGCAAAGGCGCCGGGGATGCGGCCAACGTCTCGGCACGCCGGGCGCAGGTGGCGCGCCAGTATGAGGCGGCGCCGCAGAACATCGAGCGGGACAAGCTGCAGGAGCGACTGGCAAAGCTGTCCGGCGGTTCGGCGACGGTCTTTGCCGGCGGCGCCACACCCGCCGAGCAGAAGCGGCGCGCGCAGATGATCGAGGATGCGATCAACGCCACGCGGGCGGCGGTGGAGGAGGGCGTCGTCGCCGGGGGTGGCGCCGCGATGTTCCAGCTCGTGCCGGGGCTCGGGCCGACGCTCGAGCGGCTTGAGGGCGGGCAGCGGCTGGGGGCGAGCCTGCTGCAAGGTGCCTTGGCGCAACCCTTGTCCTGTATCGTCCGCAATTCCGGGCGGGATCCGGCGGAGGTTCTGGGCCGCCTTGCGGGTGCGGCGATGGGCATGGGGTTCGACGCGCGCAGCGGCGCCATCGTCGATCTGGTCGCGGCGGGTGTGGTCGACCCGGTCAAAGTAGGGATGACGGCGATCCGCAACGCGACCTCGATCGCGGCCCTCATCCTGACGACGCAGACGCTGATTGCGCAGAAGCCCGAGGGGGCGGACCCGACGGCGGGACCGGCTTTGGGCGGCGGCGCCGAGCGACTGGGTCGCGCCTGACCGCCGGCCGGAGGCCATCGGGCCAGATGATGCAAGGCTGAGAAAGGGTTTCCGCCGGGACCGGGGGGGGCTCAATCGCTCCCTATCGAGGCGCGGGGGAACGCCCTATCATCGCCGCAGAAAAAGATGCCGCGAAGGCATCGCCGTTCGCAGTCCCGACGGTCGACAGGGAAGGAACTGCCATGCCAGGCCCCGAGCGGTCTGCGCCTGGGCGTCCGACCACCGAACGCGGCGCCCCGGCGGGAAGCCCGGTGCCGCGGAGGGACGAGCGTGCCCCGTCATCCGCGTCGGCCGCCCGCGAGCGCCGTTCCTTCCACATCATGCAACGCGCCGAGGGCACCCAGACGATGCGCGCCTGGGAGCGATTTCTGAGCGGCGATGACGAGGCCATGGTGCCGAGCGCCAATGGCGTCGTGGCCTCTTGGCTGCGCAGCCAGCAACTCGGCATCAACCCCTCGGGCCGGTCCGCGCCGCTTGCTGCTCGGGGGGACGCGATGGAGGCGCTCCGGGTGCGGCATGCCGACCTCCTGAGCGCCGCTTCCGAGGTCTTCACCCGTGCGGCGGAACTGTTCGGCGGCTCGCGCTCGCTGATGCTGCTGACCAACACCGACGGCATCGTGCTCGACACGATCGGCGACCACCAGACGCTCGATGACGGGCAGGACATCCACCTGATGCCGGGCGGCGACTGGCGCGAGCACACGGTCGGCACCAACGGCATCGGCACAGCGCTCGCGACCGGCCGTCCCGCGCAGGTTCATGCGGCCGAGCACTTCTGCGAGGGCATCAAGGGTTGGACCTGCGCCGCCGCGCCGATCCGTGAGCCCGGCAGCGGGCGTCTGCTCGGCGTCGTCGATATCTCGGGACCGACCGCGACCTACCAGCGCAACAATCTCAGCCTCGCCGTCGCGACCGCGCGGCAGATCGAGATGGTGCTGAGCCAGCGCATGAGCCTGGAGCGGATGCAGCTTCTGGAGGCGTGTCTTGCCTCGGCCTCGGACCTCGATCGCGCCGGCCTCGTCGTGCTCGACCGGCATGGCCGCCTCGTCCACAGCAGCGGGCGCACTCCCGATCTGGTGGCGCTCGGCCATCGGCTGCCGGGGCTCGCCGAGGGTGCGCCCATCGACGACTGGCCGGCGCAACTGCCGCAACCGCTGCGGTCCGACTGGTTCAGCGTCATCCGTAGCGAGGGGCGGACCATCGGCGCGGTGCTGCGGATACCGCCGTCGCACAGGGCGGGGTCGGGATGGGTGTCGCCGCTGCCATCACCGCCCGATCCCTTTGCCGAGATCATCTGGCGCAGCGCCAGCATGGAGCGCGTGGTGACGCGTGCGCGCCGCCTCGTCGGCCGGCGGGTGCCGGTTCTGATCGAGGGCGAGACTGGCGTCGGCAAGGAGCTTTTCGCGCGCGCGCTGCACGGCGACCTGGCAGATGGCCGCCCCTTCATTGTCTTCAACTGCGGCGCTGTCGTGAAGGACCTGCTGGCGAGCGAGCTGTTCGGGCATGTGCGCGGCGCCTTCACGGGCGCCGCGGCGGGCGGCGCTGTCGGCCGGTTCGAGCAGGCGCATGGCGGCACGCTCTGCCTCGACGAGATCGGCGAGCTTCCGCTCGAACTGCAGTCCTTTCTGCTGCGCGTGCTGGAGGAGGGCGTGATCTACCGCCTGGGCAGCGGCCAGCCGCATGTCGTGGATGTGCGGCTGATCGCGATGACCAACCGGCATCTGGTGGATGAGGTGACGGCTGGGCGGTTCCGGCGCGACCTCTATCACCGGCTGAGCGTGACGAGCCTGCAGCCGCCGCCGCTCCGGGAGCGGGAGGGCGACATCGACCTGCTGGTGGCGCTCTTCAACCAGCGCCTCGCGGCGCGGCACCGGGTTCCGCCGCGGGAATTCGGGGAGCCGGTGATGGCGATGCTGCGGGCCTATGGCTGGCCTGGGAACGTGCGGGAGTTGCGCAACATCGTCGAGAGCCTGCTGCTGATGGCGGAGGGTGAGGTGGTGACGGAGGAGGAGGTGGCGCAATTCCTAGAGTCCGCGCCGCCTGTCCTCGGTTCGACAGCGGCCGGGCAGCCGGGCGCGCATTGCACCAGCCTGGAACAGGCCGAGCGCGCCGCCATCGCCCAGGCAATTCGGCAGGCGGATGCCAATCTGGCCGAGGCCGCGCGCAGCCTCGGCATCTCGCGCAGCACGCTCTATCGCAAGATGGAGCGCTATGGCCTGAGCCCGTAAGGGCCGTATGGGCTGAATATGGCGGCTCGATTGCGCGGGCGGCTCTTGATCGGGCGGGCTGGGTGCGCTACCCAGCCGCCTCGGCCGAGAGCCCTGTGCCCAGGTAGCTCAGTTGGTAGAGCATGCGACTGAAAATTGCAGTGTCGGTGGTTCGAATCCGCCCCTGGGCACCATCCGCCTCCGGCCATCCACCACCATTAATTTGAGGGTTGCGGCCCCATCCGCCGCGTCGCGCCGCCGGTAGGCCGGCGGCTTTCGCCGCCGGCGCGCCTTCAATAGCGCTGTGGCGGCGGCGCCCAGTGATGGTCGTGATAGTAATAGTGGTGGTGGCGGTACCAATCGCGGTCATAGTGGTGCCGATACCCCGGCGGTGGCGGCCGGTATCCCGGCGGCGGTGGCGGCCGGTATCCCGGCGGTGGCGGCGGCAGATACCCAGGTGGGGGAGGCGGCCGGTAGCCGGGCGGGGGTGGCGGTGCCTGCGCCGCAGCCGGCAGGGCCGCCCCTGTTCCAAGCGCGGCCACGAGGGCCAGCGCAGTCCAAAATCTCATCCTCAACGCTCCACTGATGTCAGGCCGGAGGCGTTACCGGCTGCTCTGCAGGTGGTCCCGGAGCCGCTACCAGCAAGAGAGCGCAGCCGGAGCCTTCATGCGCCGAGCCGCGGCCAGGGGCGCTGAGGAGCACGAATCGTTTCGAATGCCGCGCCCACGCGAAGCACGCCGAGATCGTCGAAGCGCCGGCCCGCGATCTGAAGACCGATCGGCATGCCGGCGGCCGAATAGCCACAGTTGATCGACAGGGCCGGCTGCTCGCTCATGTTGAAGCCGACGCAGTAGCCGATATGCGCGAAGGGCCGTGCCGGGTCGTTCAGCGGGCTCGCGAACTCGGCCGGAAACGAGACGACGGGCCAGACCGGCGACAGCACGAAGTCGAAGGGCGCGGTCGCTACCTGGGTGGCCTCGCTCATCGCCCCGATCTGCGCGAAGCCGCGATAGACCTCGAGCCCCGGGAGGTCTCGGGCGCCGTCGATCCAGGCTCGGATATAGGGCAGGACGCGCGCGTGCTGCTCGGGCGAGAACCACTCGGTATCGGCAGCGAAGCGGGTCCGCCAGAAATTGTCCAGCCCGTCCAGCATCGCGGGCGTGAGGTATGGGCCGAGGGGCTCCACGATCGCGCCCTCGCGTTCGAACAGCCGCGCCGCTGCGGTGATGGTCTCGACCACCTCGGGCTCGGGCGCGTCGCCGATCCCGGTATCCATGCAGAGGCCGATCCTCAGCCCGCTCAGCGGCAGCGGCTCTGCCGTCCAGTCGATCTCGGCCGGCGGAAGGCTCATGTAGTCGCGCGCGTCGGGCAGGCTGAGCACGGCCATGGCGAGTGCGACATCAGCGACAGTGCGGGCGATGGGGCCGGCGGCCCGACCGAGGAAGGGCGGATAGACCGGCACGCGCCCGAAGCTCGGCTTCAGGGCCACGGCGCCGCAGAGTGCGGCCGGCAGCCGCACCGAGCCGCCGATATCGGTGCCGATATTGATGGGCGCATAGCCGGCGGCGGTGGCGGCGGCGGCCCCTGCGCTCGATCCACCGGGGTTGCAGGCGAGGTTCCAGGGGTTGCGGGCCAGGCGATGGAAGCTCGACAGACCCGAGGAGAGCATGCCGAAATCCGGCATCGTGGTCTTGCCCAGGATGACGGCGCCGCCTTCCCGCAGTCGCGCCGCCACCGGAGCGTCGGCTGCCGCGATCTGCGGCTCGATGGCAGCCGTGCCGGCGGGCATCGGCACGCCCTTGGTCGCGATGTTCTCCTTGACCGTCACCGGCACGCCATCGAGCGGCCCGAGCGTTGCGCCGTCCCGCCACCGAGCCTCGGAAGCCCGCGCGGCGGCGAGGGCGCCTTCGGCATCCATCGCCCAGGTCGCGCAAAGCTGGTCATCCCAGGCCTCGACGCGGGCAAGGGCGGCGGCTGTCGCGTCCACCGGGGACAGGCTCCCGTCCCGGAAGGCACGGGTCAGGGTCGCGGCAGGGAGATCGGCGATGTCTGTCATGCGGCCGAAGCTAGCGATGAGCGGCCCGGTTGTCTGCCCTGCCAATCGGGTGCGGAACGGTTGTTGCGTCGTCAACAAATTCGCCATTTCGGTCAGATTTATTGCGATACATTAACGCTTGCTTCCGAATGGGGGTGGGCCGCCTCCGCTTGGTTTATGCCCTTGGTGTCAGGCTCGTCCGCCATCGGCCAATCGGTTTCGTCCGCTGACGTAAGGAGACCTGCCGGGCCGGAGCATGCTGACCGAGCGACTTCGTCCCGATGACCTTGCCCGGACGCGGCGGCAGTCTGCTGGCACGGGGGCAGCATGCTCGATCTGGCGAGCATCCGGCGAGCAACTTGGAAACTCCGAAAATAGGACTAGATGTCTTTGGCTGCAGGATGACTAATGACGACTGGCGGGAGCAACCCGGTCGGAGGTGCGGATACGCGGGAATGCCTAAATCTCTGAAGCAGTTTGCCGCCTTGCCGGTGTCGGTGATCGACGGACGCCCCTATGTGTTGCTGATCACGTCGCGGGAAACACGGCGCTGGATTATCCCGAAAGGCCATCCCGATCGTCGCCTTGGCGCCAGTGCGCTCGCGAGGCTGGAGGCTTTCGAGGAGGCGGGTGTCTCCGGCACCATCCAGCCCCGATCGATCGGGCGGTATCAATCCGCCAAGCGCCTCTCCTCCGGAAAATCGCGTCCGTGCGAAGTGATTGTGTTCCGGCTCGATGTCGACCGTCATCTGGATGACTGGAAGGAGAAGGGCGAGCGCGAACGGCGCTGGATGCCGCTGGAGGAGGCGGCTGAGCTCGCCGCCGATGGCGGTCTGGGCGCGTTTCTGGCGCAGCTGAATCTGATGCCCGAGGCGCTGGCGACAGACACGAATGCCGACGACACCCTGCGCGAACCCGGATGACATCTGGTAGCGGCGGACGGATTTGAACCGCCGACCAAGGGATTATGATTCCCCTGCTCTACCGCTGAGCTACGCCGCCATACCAGACGAAGCGCGGGATCGAGCCCCGAGCGCGGTGCGTGCGGATAGCGCTCACCCCGCCCGGCGTCAACCCGCCCTCAGGCGCGGGCAGGCTTCGGCCGATAGCCCGGATAGTCCGCATCCACCAGGAACGGGTACGGGCCTGGGAAACGCTCCACATAGGCGAGGTGGGTCGCGATGCCGCCATCCGGCAGGTGCAGATGCAGCTGATAGGCAGGCGGCTCCATCACCAGGAAATCCGGCCTGCCGCCGATCAGGTTCAGCTCCGTCTGATGCACGACGGCGGGCGCCACGATCACGATGGCATTGCCCAGCCGTCCGACCACGGAGCGGTGATGATGCCCGGTGAGGATGCGCTCGACCTGCGGGTGGCGCGCGAGCAGCGCCCCTAGCTCGCCCGTGTTGCGGAGGAAGATGTCGTCCATGCCTGCCGACCCCGTCAGCATCGGCGGGTGGTGCAGCACCAGCATGGTGGGCTTGTCGGGCGCGGCCGAGAGGGTTGCGTCGAGGAAGGCCAGCCGCTGCGGACAGAGCAGGCCGTAGCCGGCCTCCGGCACCACGGAATCGAGCATGACCAGCCGCACCGGATAATCCTCGACGGCGTATTGAACGAAGTCAGGATGGGCGGTGACGCCCGGCATGTGGCCGAGCCCCTCGCGGAAATTCCCGCGGCGGTCGTGATTGCCGGGAATGACGAAGACCGGCATCGTGAGGTACCGGCGAAAAAGCTCCGCCGCCATCCGGTATTCCTCGGGCCGCCCGCATTCGGTCACGTCGCCTGAAATCACCACCATATCCGGTAGGGGGTTCAGGGCTGCCACGGCTGCCAGCGCCCGCTCCACCAGCATGTTCGTCTCGACGACGCGAGAGGCCGGAATGCCACGCGGGCGCACATGGAGGTCCGAGAGCTGGGCGATGAGCATGCGGATGGAGCCTTTCCGGCTGTGTCGAGGGTCGAAGGTTTAGGTGCCGAAGGCCTGAAGCTCCACGGGCCGTTCGATGAAACCGCCACCGAGAACGCGCTCGCCCCGATAGAAAACGCAGGCCTGCCCCGGCGCCGGCAGCGCGGTCTCGTCGAGCAGAACCTCGGCCGCGCTTTCGGACAGCGGACGGACCACAGCGCCCGCCGGTTCGGACCGCGCGCGCAGCTTGACGGTGACCCTCAGCCCGTCCGGCGGCGCCTCCGCGAGCCAGTTGACCTCGCGCAGCCTCACCGCCCGCACGCCGGCACCGCGCGGCCCGACGACGACGCGACGCTTTTGGGGATCGAGCCGCGTCACGACCGGAGCGGCCTCGCCCTCGGTGCGCGGCAGCCCGAGCCGCTTGGCCTGCCCGACCGTATAGCGCGCGATGCCCGCGTGCTGGCCGAGCACACGGCCCTCGGTGTCGACAATCTCGCCCGGCTGCATCGCCTCGGGGCGCAGCTTGCCGACGATGTCGATGTAACTTCCCGCGGGTACGAAGCAGATGTCCTGGCTGTCCGGTTTCACCGCGACGGCCAATCCCAGGCGCGCGGCCTCGGCGCGCACCGCTTCCTTGTCCGGCATGTCGCCGAGCGGGAAACGGCTATAGGCCAGTTGCTCGCGCGTCGTCGCGAACAGGAACCAGCTCTGGTCCCGCGCCGCGTCGGCCGCTTTGTGCAATTCAGGTCCGTCGGGTCCTTCGACCCGCCGCACGTAATGTCCGGTCGCCATCGCCTCCGCGCCGAGGTCGCGCGCCATCCCGATGAGGTCACCGAACTTCAGGCTCTGGTTGCAGCGCACGCAGGGCACGGGTGTTTCTCCCGCCGCATACCCTGCGGCGAAATCCTCCATGACGGCCGCACGGAAACGCGCTTCCGCGTCGATGACGTAATGCGCGATGCCGAGCCGGTCCGCGACGCGCTTGGCATCGTGGATGTCCTCGCCCGCGCAGCAGGCGCCGCGCCGCTTGGCAGCCGCGCCGTGGTCATAGAGCTGCAGGGTCACGCCGATGACCTCATGTCCCTGTTCGGACAGAAGACCGGCGACGACCGAGCTATCCACCCCGCCGGACATGGCGACGACGACCCGCATCAGACAGACACTCCTGGGTTCAGGCGTCTTCTATCGTGACGCCGGTGGCCCGGCCATGCGGTTTTGCAGATGGCCGCTTCTCGGACGGCGGCGTCGTCTTGGGCTGCAAGGCGCACCAGGGCGCGGCCTGACAGCGCCAGCATTCGGGCGTCCGCGCCTTGCAGATGTAGCGCCCGTGCAGGATCAGCCAGTGATGGGCGTGCATCAGCATGTCCTTCGGCAGACGCTTGAGCAGAGCGTCCTCGACGGCTCGCGGCGTCTTGCCCGGTGCGAGCCCCGTCCGGTTGCCGAGCCGGAAGATGTGGGTGTCGACCGCGATCGTCGGCTCGCCGAAGGCAACGTTCAGCACGACATTGGCGGTCTTGCGACCGACCCCGGGCAGGGCTTCGAGGGCGTCCCGGTCATGCGGCACCTCTCCGCCATGCTGCTCGATAAGAAGCTTGGAGAGGGCAATGACCGCCCGCGCCTTCCCCTGCCACAGACCGATCGACTTGATGTAGCCGCCAAGCCCGCCCTCGCCCAAGGCCACCATCGCGGCGGGCGTTGGCGCGGCGAGGAACAGCGGGCCGGTCGCGCGGTTGACCGAGACGTCCGTCGCCTGCGCCGAAAGCACGACCGACACCAGCAGCGAGTACGGGTCCTTGTAGACCAACTCCGTCTTCGCGTCCGGCCAGTGTGCCGAGAGCGCATGCATGAACGGCCGCACGTTTTTGGCGGGCATCCGGGCAGCTTTCGCCGCCGGCAGTGTGGTCTCCGTCATGACACCCGCCCGGTCGTGTCCGCTCTGTCTCGGCTTCTCCGCGTGTCAGGACTTCTCGGCGATATGGGCGAGCAGGAAGTCCCGGAACACGGCGACGCGCTTCGAGTTCCGCAACTCCTCGGGATAGACGAAGAAGACGTCGACCTTCGGCGCCTTCACGTCGGGCAGGACATGCACCAGCCCCTCGGTATCGCGGGCTAGGTAATCCGGCAGAACGCCGATGCCGAGACCTGAGCGGATGGCGAGCGCCATGCCGTGCAGGTTGTTGATCTCGAGCACGGCGCGGCGCGGGTTGCCCGGACGGCGCCCGGCCTCGGCCAGCCAGTTGATGTCCTCGACCGGGGGTCGGTAGCCGCCGAACAGGATGATCTTGTGGTTGTCGAGGTCTTCCGGCGTCTGCGGCATGCCGTGGCTCTTGATGTATTCCGGCGCGGCGAAGACATTCCAGTGGATGTCCATCAGATGCCGCTGCACGAGGTCGGGCTGCTTCGGAGGATGCATGCGGATCGCGACATCGGCCTCGCGCATCGCGAGGTCGAGATCCCCGTCATCGAGCAGCAGGGACATCGAGACCTCGGGATATTGCTCGAGGAAGGCCTGCGCGCGGGAGGCGAGCCAGATGGAACCGAAGCCCACCGTCGTCGTCACCTTCAGGCGCCCAGCGGGCTTCTCCTTGCTTTCCGTCAGCAGCGCTTCCGTCATTGCGAGCTTGGCGAAGACCTCGCGCACTGTGCGGTTGAGCGCCTCGCCCTGTTCGGTGAGGATCAGGCCGCGCGCGTGCCGGTGGAAAAGCGGCACCTGCAAGGCTTCCTCGAGCGCCGAAATCTGACGAGAGACGGCGGACTGGCTGAGGTTCAAGGTATCACCCGCGTGGGTGAAGCTCCCCGCTTCCGCCACCGAGTGGAAAACCCGTAGTTTGTCCCAATCCATACTGCCGATCCCGATCCAAGCCCGTTCAATTCCTGGGTGACGCAGCCCTCCGCGTCACCCTTGCGGCCTAATACGCCGCCACTGAAGCTTCCGACATGCTGTGCGCCAGCCATTTCTCTGCGTCGAGTGCCGCCATGCAGCCGGTCGCGGCTGCCGTCACGGCTTGCCTGTAGATCCGGTCCTGCACGTCGCCGGCCGCGAAGACCCCGGGCACCGAGGTGCGCGTGCTGCCAAGCTCGGTCCGGACATAGCCCTCGGCATCAAGATCGAGCGCGCCGCGAAAGATTGTCGTGTTCGGCGTGTGGCCGATCGCGATGAAGACGCCGTCCACGTCGAGGTCGCGGGTCGTCTCCGTCCGGACATGGCGTAGACGGAGGCCGTTGACGGTCGGCGGCGTGCCGTCGCCGAGGATTTCGTCCACCGCGTGATCCCAGATCACCGAGACCTTGGGGTTCGCGAAGAGCCGGTCCTGCAGGATGCGCTCGGCCCTCAGCGAGTCCCGGCGATGCACAAGCGTCACGTGACTGGCGTGGTGGGTTAGGTAGAGCGCCTCTTCGACCGCAGTGTTGCCGCCGCCGATCACCGCCACCGCCTTGCCCCGGTAGAAGAACCCGTCGCAGGTCGCGCAGGCCGAGACGCCGGCGCCGCGCAGACGGCGCTCGGACGGGATATCGAGCCAGCGGGCCGAGGCGCCCGTCGCGATGATCACCGTGTTGGCGCGAAATTCCTCCTGCGAATCGGATCGGCAGACGAATGGCCGGCGTGAGAAATCGACCTCGGTGATGATGTCATGGATGATGCGCGTGCCCATGGCCTCGGCCTGAGCGGCCATCTGCTCCATCAGCCAGGGACCCTGGATGACCTCGGCGAAGCCCGGATAATTCTCGACATCGGTCGTGATCGTCAGCTGTCCGCCGGGCTGCAGTCCGGCCACCAGCACAGGCGCAAGCCCGGCACGCGCGGCGTAGATCGCGGCTGTGTAGCCCGCCGGGCCCGCGCCGATGATCAGCACCGGAATTGGTTGCGCCTGAAGCATATGGGATTCCACCGATTCGTAGCGGACTAGGATATCGGTGCCCGGAAAGGCAAGGCAAGGAAAAGACTGGACCCGCGTCATGTAAAACGCCCGCAACGCGCCCCTGGTCCGGTCAATTTCGTGATTGTGGATAGTGCTTGACAGCAAGCCCGAGCCTCGGTTGCCGCCGGACCGGTGGACAGGAAGCGGCGCCCTCGGCCAAAAAATCACCCGGCGGCCATACCGGCGACCGACGATCCTGGACCGGATGTGTTGCTCCCTTGCGCCGCCGGTGAAATAATCTTGCGCGGCCCAGCCGGATTCGGTGCGCCGGGGAGTGCTTGGATCAGCCTATGAAGACCGACCTGAACGACGCCGTGGAATTCGACGCGATCGACCGGCGCATCCTGAGCGAACTGCAGATGGATGGTCGCATCACGAACGTCGAGTTGGCGCGACGGGCCGGCATTTCCGCGCCCCCCTGCCTGCGGCGCGTGCGGCGGCTTGAGGAATCCGGCCTCATCCGCGGATATCATGCGGACACGGACCCCAGCAAACTCGGCTGGAGCATCACCTTCTTCGCGATCGTCGGGCTCGACAGCCAGAAGGAGGCGGTGCTGTCGGGGTTCGAGAAGACGGTGGCGCTGTGGGACGAGGTGCGGGAATGCCACATGATCCGTGGCGGCGGCGATTTCCTGCTGCGCATGGTGGCGCGCGACGCAGCCCATGAAAATCTTCTCACCCAGCGCCTGACCGGCATCGCCGAGGTCAGCCGGGTGCAGACGCTGCAGACCATCCGGACCAGCAAGAACCTCGCCGGCGTCGCGATCTGACTTAGGTGGCGAGCTGAGCTGACCGGCCGAGTTCCCGGCTAGTCGATGGTGGCGAGCAGCCGCTCGGCCATTTGCGCGGGCTCGGCCATGGCTGCGGCGAGGCCCGCGAAGAAGGGCGATGCCGCGCCGTTGCGCCCGATGAAGGCGAGGAAGGCCGTGATCGAGCGGCTGCCCTCGGCCAAGGGCACGATGTCGCCCGGTTGCGGCGAGGATGCTGCCGGCAGACGAGCCCCCAGATCCTGGCCGAACCGGTAGTTGCGGGACTGGCGGGAGGTGCAGGTGAGGATGAGGTCGCCGAGCGCGCCCGGCGCCATGACCGTCTCCCCGGCGCCGCCGAGGCGCGGCAGCAGGTCCCGCAACTCGCGGACGGCGCGGGCCACGTAGCTCGCGCGGGTGTTCTCGCCGAGGCCGAGGCCGTCCGCCAGCCCCGCGCCGATGGCTACGATGTTCTTGGCGACGCCCACGATCTCGAGCCCGCGCAGATCGGTGGTGGGCGTGAGGTCGAGCAGCGGGCCGCTGAGCCGTGCGGCAAGGGCATCCCCCAGCCCGACATCCGCGCAGCCGATCGACATCCACACCTTGTGCCCGGCCATCATCTCGCCCGCGAAGGTGGGGCCGGAGAGCATGCCGACCGGGTGGGCCGGCAGATGGAGCGCGATGAGATCCGTCGGGAAGGCGTGACTTTCGGCATCCATGCCTTTGACGCAGGAAAGGACCGCGGTGCGGGCGTCACGGCGGGGGATCCGGTCGAGCACCTCCGCGAGCGCGCCACTCGGCACGGCGAGGATCCCGACATCATAAAGCGTGAGATCAATCTCGCGGAGGTCGTGGATGAAGCGGGTGACCGCAGGGCTGGCCGTGCCCGGGTCGCGCCGCCGGCAGAAGACGTCGATCCCGATATCGCCGCGGCGATGGAGGGAGAGGGCGAGAGCCTGTCCGAAGGCGCCGTAGCCGATGATCAGCAGGCGCAGGGTGGCATTGGCGGTCACGGTCATGCGGGTCCGTGCATGGGCACGGGGCCGAGGTGCCGGTTTTGACGCCGGAAGTCCAGCCGCGTTCCGGTGATCGACCTGTTGTCAGAACCGATAGCCGATGCCGAATCCTATGATCCAGGGGTTGATATGCCCACTCGCGGTGATGGCTCCGTGATTGACCGTCGCGTAGGAGTCGATGAGGAGTTTCTTGAGATCGACGTTGCCGTACCAGGGGCCGGTCAGATGCACGTCCATGCCGGCCTGCAGCGTGGCTCCGACCTCCGAGGTGACCGACAGCTGTCGAATGGCGCCACCTGCCGGTTGCGCGTCGAAATATGGCAGGATGCCGATCCCCGCTCCGAAATAAGGGTTCCAGCGGGATTGCGGCAGCAGATGGTATTGCAGAACCAGAATGACCGGCGCGCTCCAGACTTTGCCGATGGAGATCGATCCCATCGCGGTACTCTCAGCCGTCAGGCTGTTCCGGGCGAAGCCGCCCTCGCCCTCGATCGCGAGATGATCCGTCAGGAAATAGGACAGATCGAACTCCGGGGAGACTGTGTCGTCGATATGCACATAGCCGCCGATCGGCGCGATGTGCGTGTTTTGCCCGATCGGGAAGACGCCTACAGCGCGAAGCCGGACCAGCAATGTCCCAGCCGTGAGATTTGACGGATCAGACGGCGACTGCGCCCGAGCAGTCGGGCAGGCGAGGATAACCGCGCAGAAAAAGGAGAGGCAGGCAAGGACAGGAGTGATCGGTCGCATGGCGCCTCCGGCGCACAAAAATCGGTTCGAGTCGCGGCGGCGACCGTAGGACTGAAAGTTCATCTCGCCTAGAGTGCGATCGCTTTGGAAAGAGGCGATTACAGTTCGATCTGTGCCGTCAGTCGCGCTCCGAGTTGTTGATAAGCATCCATCCGGGATCCTCAGCCAGTGTCTCCGACTCCCAAAAGACGGTCGCGAACCGTGCTGAACAGCCGAGGCTTACGTCGTCGGCCACGATCCGGATGCGACCGTCGCGGGGTGTTGCGCCGCCGGCAGTATTGCCAGCATGCGGCTTAAGGTTCCGTTGTCTCGACTGAGGGTTCGGGGTCGCGTCGATGCCCTTCCCCCGCCATACGGACGGCGGGTAGCGGCTCAGCGGCCCGCGTCGTCAGGCCTGGGAAAGCCTCTGCGATGATCAAATGCCCCGCGGCGATCGCGTGCGCCGCGATGATGGTCGCCGCGACCCTGTGCAGCGTGATCTGGGGCCCGCCGGCTTGTGCGGCGGCGGTGTCCGCCCACGCGCCGCCGCTGCTGCGGCCCGTGCAACCGGGCTGCGTCACCTCGCCCTTCGGGCCGCGATACCTCGCCGCCGCACCGGTCGCCGGCCGCTTCCATTGGGGCGTCGATCTGCGCGCGCCCGCGGGCGCGCGCGTGGTGGCAGTCGCCCCCGGGCGCATCATCCGCATCGACCGCGAGGGCATGGGCGGCCTTGAGGTGCTGGTTCAACATGCGGGCTTTCGCGCGCTCTACGCGCATCTCGGCATGGTCGCGCCCGCCATCGCCGACGGCGCCAAGCGGCTGCGCGCCGGCCAGTGGATCGGCCGGGTCGGGCGCACGGGGCTGACGCTCGGTACCCATCTCTATTTCGAAATCATCGAAAATGGGACGCGGGTTGACCCGGCACCCTATCTCGGGGTCGTGCCCTGCGGCGCGGGAAAGAGCGCGCTCGTGCGGCCGAGCAACCAATAGGCGACGAGGCCCACCCACTCATGGGTTGCCATGTCGACCATCGCCAGCCGGTCCGGGAAGCTGCCGCGGATCTCCGTCATCGGACCCGGAGCGGTTTTGTAGCCGACGGGGTAGGGCAGCACGGACCATCCGGCGTGCCGGAACAGCCCTACCGCGCGCGGCATGTGCCACGCCGAGGTGATGAGCAGCCAAAGCTGGCCCGGCTCGGGCTTCAGCAGCGCCTTCAGGTCGACAGCGTTCTCGTAGGTCGTGCGCGACCGGCTCTCATAAACGATCCGGCTCTGGTCGACGCCAAGCTCGGTGAAAAGCTGGCGGGCGACGGCTGCCTCCGTCATCGGCGCGTGGATCAACTCGCCATTGCCGCCGGTGAAGGCGAGCTTCGCGTCGGGATAGTGCCGCGCGAGATAGACGAGACTCGTCATCCGTTCCGCCGCCCCGTTCAGCGACGGCATGCCGCGTGCCGCCGAAATGTCGGTCTCGATGGCGCCGCCGAGCACGATGATGCCGGTGATCTTCGCCGGCAGCGTGGTGACCTCCGGAAACCGGTTCTCCAGCGGCGCCAGCAGCGCATCGCCGACCGGGAGCAGGGTGATGATGGCCATGGCGCCGAGCGAGACCGTCAGGCAGGCGAGCCCCGCCTCGCGATGACGGCGGAACATCAGCAGGAGGCCCAACCAGGCAAGGATGAGCAGCATCATGCTCGGGGCCGCGATGAGCCAGAGCAGCTTGGAGATGATGAAGAGCACGTCGCGGATCTCTCGGGTGCCGAGTGCTCAGGCGCCTACTGGCACCGCCCGATCACCTTGTCGCCGCTGGCCGGATAGGTATTCGGATCGGTGCCCGGGGGGAGAATCTGGATCGCGCGGATGTGGCCCACCCAGGAGCGCCCGCCCTGCCAATGGAACAGGCTGAGGTCGCCGTAGTAGCAACCGTTCTGGATCAGCAGTGTGTGGTTGGCCTCGGACGGATCGGGGGTATCCGTCACGGCGATCCAGCGACCGGTTCCGTTGGAGATCGAGAAGGCCGGGAAGCCGCTCACCGTGCTGGTGACGTTGAAGTCCTCCCACTGCCCCTGGCAGCCGATGCCGGCCCAGAGCCGCACGAGGCCGGAGGGTGGCACGCCGCACGCGCTCTGGGCGGCGGCGACGCCCGTCAGCGCCAGCACGAACGCTGCCGCAAGGCTGCACCGCCGCCAGACTGTCGTGGTCAAGGGACTGTTGCGGGCAGGGGCGGGTCGGGACATGCGGGGGCTCCTGAAAGGTGGGCGGCATGCTACTGCCTCGCCTCCGGCAGGCAACGCAAGCGGGCATTACCTAATCTTCACGCGCGACTGCGGCCTCGCCCGCTATGGCTGCCGACGTTCCCGCATCGAGACGGTTACCAGCGCATGCAGCCTGAATTGCCTCAAGCGGTCGCCGTCCGTGATCGCCCTGGCCAGATCTTCCTGACCTTCCTGCGCCTCGGCTGCACCAGTTTCGGCGGCCCCATCGCCCACCTTGGCTATTTCCGCGCGGCCTTCGTCGAGCGGCGGCGTTGGCTGGACGAGGCGACCTATGCCGACATCGTGGCGCTCTGCCAGTTCCTGCCGGGACCTGCGAGCAGCCAAGTGGCGGTCACGCTCGGCATCATGCGCGCCGGCATGGGCGGCGGCCTCGCAGCCTGGGCCGGCTTCACCCTGCCGTCGGCGGCGATACTCATCCTGTTCGCGCTCGGGCTCGGGCGTTTCGGACACGGCAGCGGGCAGCCCGGGTGGCTGCATGGGCTGACGGTCGTGGCGGTCGCCGTCGTCGCCCAGGCGGTCTGGGGCATGATGCGGTCCCTCTGCCCCGACCGCCCGCGCGCGACCCTGATGGTGGTGGCGGCGCTCGTCATGCTGCTGTGGCCGGGTGCGCTGGCGCAGGTCACGGTTCTGATCGTCGGCGCGCTCCTCGGCTGGGGCTTCATGCGAGGTCCCGCCGTGCAACCGGTCGGTCAGCTCGATTTCGGGCTGAGGCGGCGGCATGCCCTGGCGGCGCTGCTGGGGTTTTTCGCGCTGCTCCTGCTGCTACCCCTGGTGGCTACGCTGGCGCGAAGCCACGCGCTCGATCTGCTCGCCCGCTTCTACCGCGCGGGGGCGCTGGTGTTCGGCGGCGGCCATGTCGTGCTGCCGCTGCTGCAGCAGGCGGTGGTGCCGCCCGGTTGGATCTCCGACGGCCGTTTCCTCGCGGGCTATGGCGCGGCGCAGGCGGTGCCGGGCCCACTGTTCACCTTCGCGGCCTATCTCGGCGCGGCGATGCAGCCGGGACCGAGCGGCATCCCGGGCGGCGTGCTATGCCTCGTCGCGATCTACCTGCCGTCCTTTCTGCTGCTGGTGGGCGTGCTGCCCTTCTGGGACGGGCAGCGCCGCCGCACAGGCGTGCAGGCGGCGCTGCGCGGAGTGAATGCCGCGGTGGTGGGGCTGCTGCTGGCGGCGCTCTATAGCCCGGTCTGGACCAGCGCGATCCGCGGTCCGGCGGATTTCGCGATCGCGCTCGTGGCCTTCCTGCTGCTGGTGATCTGGCGGCTGCCGACCTGGCTCGTGGTGATCCTCGGCGCGCTCGCCGCCGCCCTCTAGCGTGTGCGGTCCCGGCCTATCAGCGCAAGACCCTCGGCGACCGAGACGAACTCGCCACCGCCGGATACCTTCTCGGGTCCGAAGCGGCTCTCGAAAAGGGCGCGCACCGCGGGCACGAAGGAGGTGCCGCCGGTGAGAAACACCCGGTCAATCTCGTCCACCCGGATCCGGGCGTTCGCCAGGGCCTGATCCACGGTCGCCGCCATGCGGCGGAGATCCTCCGCGATCCAGCCCTCGAACTCATGCCGCGAAATCTCGCGCTCGATGGCGAGGTCGCCGTGGGCGAAGCGCAGCACCGCCGTCTCATGCGCGGACAACTCGGCCTTCACCGCGCTGACGGTCTGGTAGAGCTGGTATCCAAGCTCGTCCTCGATGAGGCGGATGAGCATGCGCAGGCGCTCGGGGTGGGCGCTGGCCGCGGCGACCTCCTCGATGGCGCGCAGCGTCCGCGGGGCACGCATCAGCGACAGGCGATGCCATCGGGCGAAGCCGGTGAAATAGTCCGGCGGCACCGGCAGGTCCTTGCCCATGACGGTATAGACATCGCCCTTGCCGAGCAGTGGCGACACGACCTTGTCGATGATGCGGTAGTCGAAGGTGTCGCCCGCGATGCCGATCCCGGCGTAGCCCAGAGGGGCCACCCGCGCAGCACCATGGGGATCGAAGCGCATGACCGAGAAGTCGCTGGTGCCACCGCCGAAATCGCCCACCAGCACGGTCGCCGGGGCGGCGAGGGTACGGGCGAAGCGGTAGCCGGCCGCCTCGGGCTCCAGTGCCACGTCGATCGAGCCGAAGCCGGCCTGCAGAAAGGAGGCGCGGAGCCGTTCCTCGCCGAAATCGTCATCGGCCAGTTCGCCGGCGAACCGCACCGGGCGACCGGCGACGACATGCGCGCCGGATGTCTCGCCTTTGGTCAGGCCTTCGAGGAACAGCGACACCATGTCCTCCAGGGTGAAGACCTTCCCGAAGATGTTGGTGCGGGTGAAGCTGCGCTGGGCGAGATATGTCTTCATCGACATGATGAGCCGGCTCTCGGTCGGATCGTCGAGGTAGCTCTCGACGGCATAGGGACCGGCTGCGTGGCGTAGCGAGCGGCGCCCATGCCTTTCCTCGTTCCAGAAGGCGAGCACGGTGCGGAAGACATCGACCTGCCGTTCGCCCACGGGATAGACGGTGGTGCTGACGCTGCCATCGGCCTTCAGCCGAGCAAGCACGCTGTTCGTGGTGCCGAAGTCGATGCCGATCAGCCGTTTCATCCACCCGTCCCATGCCGCCGAAGGGAGCGGGTTCAAGCTCAGCACGCCGCCGGATGCAAGGTGCCTGCGGACGGCATATGACGACCAACGTAAAGATCAGGTGACGGTCGCTGGAGCAAATTCTGGCGATACGTCAAATTCGTTCCACTAGAAGGTCTCCACCCAGGGGCGCAGCTCGACCTCCAGCGACCACGCGTTGCGCGGCTGGCGCAGGATGTCGAGATAGGTCTGCGCCACGCCGTCGGGATCTAGCATGCTGTCGGGCCGATCCTCGGGATCGGGTCGACGGGCGCTCCGCACGCCGCCGTCGATGTTGAAGTGGGCGACATGGATGCCCTTGGGCCCGAGTTCCCGCGCCGCACTCTGCGCCAAGCCGCGCAGCGCGAACTTGCCCATCGCGAAGGCCGCCGACCGGGCATAGCCCTTCACGCTGGCCGAGGCGCCGGTGAGCAGGATCGCGCCCTGGCCCTTCGGCACCATGCGCCGGGCGGCCTGCTGGACCGCGAGGAAGCCGCCGAAGGCCGAAACGTGCAGCGACTGCCGCACTTCTTCCGGGTCGATGTCGAGCAACGACCCGGGCACCCGGGCGCTCGCGTTGTAGATGACGACATCCGGCTCGCCGACCTGCTCGTCCATCTGCTGGAACAGCGTGGCGACCGCCGCCGGATCCGTGCCATCGGCGGCGAAGGCGACCGCGCCCGTCTCGGCGACGAGCCCCGCGAGTTTGCCCGTGCCGCGGGCCGCCAGACCGACCTTGAGGCCCGCCGCCGTGAGTTGGCGCGTGAGCGAAGCGCTGATGCCGGGACCGGCGCCGACGATGAGCGCGGTGCGATAGGGGAGGCTGGCCATGCTGTGCTTCCTTCAGCCGTTTGGCTTCGAGCGTCCCTCTGCCAGAGCGGCGAGGAGACTGTCAGCCTGCCACTCCCGGCGCTCCTCGAACAGGCAGATCGTGCGCGCGATATCCTGATCGCGGTCCCAGCCGATCACGGCGTCGACGCGCCCGGCCCTCAGGTAAAGCGCGATGAACTCCGGCTTCTGCAGGTCGCCGTCGACGACGATCTCGTCCCACGCCTCGGCATGGCCGACATAGTCGAGCCGCTTGAGGAAATGGATGGTCCAGAAATACGGCACGGCCAAATACGGCGCGTCCCGGCCCATCATGTTGAACGCCGCGTCCCGGCCGTGCTGCTGGGCGACGCGCCAGTGTTCCACGCGGACCGGCGGGCGGTCGCCATAGAGCGGAAAGGCGGCCACATCGCCGGCCGCGAACAGCTTGTCCGCCGCCCGCAGATGCCGATCGACAAGCACGCCGCCATCCTCGCGCAGGGTCGCGCCGCGCAGCATGCCGGTCGCCGGGCTGATGCCGCCGCCGACGACGACGAGATCGGCGGGAAGCTCCTCGCCGCTGGCCAGTCGCACCGTTCTGACGACGCCGTCGCCCTCGAATGCCGAGACCTCCTCGCGGGCGCGGAGGACGACGCCCTGCTTTTCATGAAGTCCGGCGAAGACTGCGCCGATCATCGGGCCGAGCGGTTTCTCGAAGGGCGTCGACTCCGGCATGACGACGGTCACGTCCAGCCCGCGCTCCCGGAGGCTGGCGGCGACCTCCATGCCGATGAAGCCGGCCCCGACCACAACGGCTCGTCGAGCTTTCAGCGAGGCGGCCAGGATCGCATCCGAGTCGGCGGCCGAGCGGAGCAGAAATACGCCGCCGAGTTCCGCTCCGGGAAGCTTCGGCGCTCTCGGGGTGCCCCCGGTCGCCAGCAGGGCGGCGTCATAGTGCAGCGAACCGCCATCCGCGAAACGTACGGCCGCGCTTCCGGCATCGACCTCCACGATCTCCGCCGTCATCCGCTCGATCCGATGACGCCTGTAGAAATCGGCGTCCTGAAGCGGAGACTTCTCAGCCCCAGGCTTGCCCGACAGGCGATATTTGCTGAGGACGGTGCGGTCGTAGGGCAGGTCGGGCTCACGGCTCACCATCACCAGACGGCCGGCGAAGCCGTGCTCGCGCAGGGTCTGAGCGGCCGACTGACCGGCCGCGCCGGCGCCGAGGATGACGAAGCAGCGGCTGTCCGCCTCCGCACGCGGCTCGCGCGGCGGCGCCGCGTCGAGCGAGACGAGGACGCGACCCGCCTCGATCCGCACCGGGAAACGCGGCAGGGGGTCGACCGCGGGAGGCTCGACCAGCGCGCCGGAGCGGAGGTCGAAGCTCGCCTTGTGCCACGGACAAACGATCCGCCCGCCACAGCGAGCGCCGTCAGCCAGCCGCGCGCCTGCATGGGGACAGGTGCCTCCGACGACCGAAACCGCGTCGCCGCTCCGGGCGAGAAGGATGCTCTGATCGCCCGCGTCCAAGCCGAGCATCCCGCCGTCCGGCAGATCGGCGAGGCCCGCGACATCCCAGAGGCCGTCCGCCCGGCGATAGGGTTCGGGCGCGACGTGTCCGGCCATGATCATCTCCCGCTGCGCCAGATGCGCTTACTCGTCACCTCGTCCGGAAATGCCTTTCCAGAAGGCGGGTCTCAGCCTTGTGATCATCTGACGGAGGGGTGCGGGGCGGATGGCGGCGGGTCACCCGCCCCGCGGAAGACGCTCAGGCGCGCATGCGTGAAAGATCGAGCAGCACGCCTGCCTCCAGTTCCTTCTCGTGCAGCCGCTGCTGGACCAGGTCGCCGATGCTGACGATGCCGAGAAGCTCGCCGTTCTCCATGACCGGGAGATGGCGGATCTTTGCCCGCGTCATCAGCGCCATCGCACTGTCGATCCGGTCGGATGGCCGGCAGGTGATGATGGGTGCGCTCATGAGTTTGCCGATCGGCATCGAAAGAGCGGCCTCGCCGTGTTTGGCCACTGCCTTCGCGAAGTCCCGCTCGGTGAAGATGCCGCCGGGACGCAGATGCTCATCCTCGACGATCACGGCGCCGATCCGCTTCTCGGTCAAAGTGCGGACGGTCGCGAGAAGCGTCTCCGTAGGGCGCGCGGTCACAACCAGCCGGCCCTTGCGGTTGAGAATGTCGAGGATCGTCATGAGGGTCTCCTTCGATGAATGATACGGGGGGCGCCCCCGGAGATTCCGATGGAGGCGCTCAGGCGGACGGCTCGTCGTCCGGTGCTCACCTACAAATTGGTGCGCTGCAACCGTTACCCATCATCATGTCCAAGAGTTCAGGCAGCCGCCATCCCGCTGGAACTCGCCGCCCGAGGCTATGCCCGGCGGCGCTTGGGCCTCGCCTTCTCCGCCACGATCGGATCCGGCAGCAGAGGCCTCAGAAACCGCCCGGTATGGCTGTCCGCGCTCGCGGCGATCGCCTCTGGCGTGCCTTCAGCGACGATGCGCCCGCCGCCGTCGCCGCCCTCCGGTCCCATGTCGATGATCCAGTCGGCCGTCTTGATGACTTCCAGATTGTGCTCGATCACCAGGATCGTATTGCCTTGGTCCACCAGCGTGTGCAGCACCTCCAGCAGCTTGCGCACATCCTCGAAATGGAGCCCCGTAGTCGGCTCGTCGAGGATATAGATCGTGCGGCCGGTCGCCCGCCGCGCCAACTCCTTCGCCAGCTTGATCCGCTGCGCCTCGCCGCCCGAGAGCGTCGTCGCCTGCTGGCCGAGCTTCACGTAGCCGAGCCCGACGCGCGCCAGGATCGACAGGCGCTCATGGATGCGCGGGACGGCGGAGAAGAAGGGCAGCGCCTCGTCCACGCTCATATCGAGCACGTCGGCGATCGACTTCTCGCGGAACTTCACCTCGAGCGTCTCGCGGTTGTATCGGCGGCCCTTGCAGACGTCGCATGTCACGAACACGTCAGGCAGGAAGTGCATCTCGATCTTGATGAGGCCGTCGCCCGAACACGCCTCGCAGCGGCCGCCCTTCACGTTGAAGCTGAATCGCCCGGATTTGTAGCCGCGCGCCCGGCTGTCCGGCAGCTCGGCGAACCAGTCCCGGATGGGCGCGAACAGGTCGGTGTAGGTCGCGGGGTTTGAGCGCGGCGTCCGCCCGATCGGCGACTGGTCGATGTCGATGATCTTGTCGAGCTGCTCCAGCCCGTCGATTTTCTGGTAGGGCGCTGGCACTTCGCCCGAGCCCATCAGTCGCCGCGAGACCGCCTTGAACAGCGTGTCGACGACGAGGGTGGACTTGCCGCCGCCGGAGACGCCGGTGATGCAGGTGAAGGCGCCGAGCGGGAAGCTCGCCGTCACGTTCTTGAGGTTGTTGCCGGTGGCGCCCACCAGCGTCAGCAGGCGCTTGGGGTCCAGCGGACGCCGCACCTCCGGCAAGGGGATGCTACGGCGGCCCGAGAGATAGGCGCCGGTGATGGAGTTGGGGTTGGCCTCGACCTCCGCCGGGGTGCCCTGCGCGATGACCTGCCCGCCGTTGACGCCCGCCGCCGGCCCCATGTCGATGACATGATCGGCGGCGCGGATGGCGTCCTCGTCATGCTCGACCACGAGCACCGTGTTGCCGAGCGACTTCAGCCGCCGCAGCGTGCCGAGCAGCCGCTCGTTGTCGCGCTGGTGCAGGCCGATCGACGGCTCGTCCAGCACATAGAGCACGCCCGTCAGGCCCGAGCCGATCTGGCTGGCGAGCCGGATGCGCTGGCTCTCGCCGCCCGAGAGCGTCGTGGACCCGCGGGCGAGGGTGAGGTAGTCGAGCCCGACATCCATGAGGAAGCGCAGCCGGTCGATGATCTCGCGCAGGATGCGGCGCGCGATCTCCTGCCGCTGGGGCGTCAGCTGCTCAAGCACGCCCTCGAACCAAGGCAGGGCGCGGCGGATCGCAAGGTCGGAGGCCGCGGCGATGGTCGAGCCGGCGACGCGGACGGCCAGCGCCTCGGGCTTCAGGCGGGCGCCCTGGCAGACGGCGCAGGGCTTCTCGGCCTGATAGCGGCTGAGTTCCTCGCGCACCCAGGCGCTGTCGGTCTCCTTCCAGCGGCGGGCGAGGTTCTTCAGCACGCCCTCGAAGGGCTTGTTCACGGCATAGGCACGGACGCCGTCCTTGTAGGTGATCTCGACCGGCTCCCCACCGGTGCCGTTGAGAATGGCCTCCCGCACGCGCTCGGGCAGTTCGGCCCAGGGCGTCGTCATGCGCACCTTGAAGTGCCGCGCAAGTCCCTGAAGCGTCTGGTCGTAATAGGGCGTCTGGCTATGGCTCCAGGGCGCGACCGCCCCCGCGTTCAGCGGGCGCCGGTCGTCCGGCACCACCAGGGCGCCGTCGAAGAAGCTTTCGAGCCCCAGGCCGTCGCAGGCCGGGCAGGCGCCGTGCGGCGAGTTGAAGCTGAACAGCCGGGGTTCGATCTCCTCGATCGAGAAGCCGCTGACCGGGCAGGCGAAGCGGGAGGAGAAGGTGATCCGCGCGCTGCCGTCGGCGGGCGCATCCGGCGGCTCCGCATAGACGACGCCATCGGCGAGGCCGAGCGCAGTCTCGAAACTGTCGGCGAGCCGGGCGCCGATCCCCTCTCGCACGACAATGCGGTCCACCACCGCCTCGATATCGTGCTTGGTCTTGCGGTTGAGGGCCGGAACCTCGGCGATTTCATACAGCGTGCCGTCGACCTTGACGCGGGTGAAGCCCTTCCGCTGCAATTCCGCCAGTTCCTTGCGGTATTCGCCCTTGCGGTCCCGCACGACGGGGGCGAGCAGCAGCAGGCGCGTGCCCTCGGTCATGGCCATGACGCGGTCGACCATCTGGCTGACGGTCTGCGCCTCGATCGGCAGGCCAGTCGCAGGCGAGTAGGGAATCCCGACGCGCGCCCAGAGCAGGCGCATGTAGTCGTGGATCTCGGTGACGGTGCCAACCGTCGAGCGCGGGTTGCGGCTGGTGGTCTTCTGCTCGATCGAAATCGCCGGGGACAGCCCCTCGATGCTGTCGACATCGGGCTTGCCCATCAGCTCCAGGAACTGCCGCGCGTAGGAGGACAGGCTCTCCACGTAGCGCCGCTGGCCCTCCGCATAGATCGTGTCGAAGGCCAGCGAGGACTTGCCCGAGCCCGACAGGCCGGTGATGACCACGAGGCTGTCGCGCGGGATCGCCACATCGATGTTCTTGAGGTTGTGCTCCCGTGCGCCGCGCACGGTGATGGAGGAGCCGGCCGGGATCTTTGCCACTCGTGATGCCACTTCTGGGGACTGTATTCAGACTTGGATTCAGACTTTGTGTTCGTGAGTTGTTCACGTATAGGCTTTGGCGAGGCGCGTCGAGCACCCTGTTGCAGAGGTCTGATACCCGCCTCGCCGGTCCGCTCTCGGGGGACGATGCGCGGTGTTCAAGACACGCGGCATCGGCCACAAGATCGTGCCGGGCCCTTCGATGTAAAGTGCCGCAACGGGCGACATCTGTGCGCCGCGGTCGCCTGCAATATTATTTTGCCGGAACAGAAAATGGCGCGGCACGTGCTGGTTGAGCCTGTGGACATGGGGTAGTTTGTGGCATGCGTAGGAATTCGACGAGCGGAGAGAACAACCATGGCGGGTAGCGTCAATAAAGTGACCCTGATCGGGAACCTGGGGAAGGACCCCGAGATCCGCAACGCGCAATCCGGCATGAAGATCGTCAACCTGACCGTCGCCACCAGCGATACCTGGAACGACAAGGCAAGCGGCGAGCGGCAGGAGCGGACCGAGTGGCACAGGGTCGTCATCATGAACGATCGGCTGGCGGATGTGGCGGAACGATTTTTGCGCAAGGGCAGCAAGGTCTATCTCGAAGGCAAGCTGCAGACCCGGAAGTGGACCGACCAGTCCGGTCAGGACCGCTACACGACCGAGGTGATGCTGGGCCGGATCGGTGCCGAACTCGTCCTGCTCGACCGTGCTGGCGAGGGTGGCGCGGGCGCGTCGGCCCCGACTGGCGGTGGCGAGCGAAGCTTCGGCGGCCGGACAGGGGGAGACAAGCCGGCAGCCCGGGCGCCGGCGGCGGCCGGATGGGACAGCGGCAGCGGGCGCAACGATCTCGACGACGAAATCCCCTTCTAGCCTCGCGGCGAGGCCCGAGCCCGGATGTCAGACTCCCCGAGCACGCGGGTGCCCGCTTATTCTGCGCGCGATGTGACCCCGTTTACGGAGATGTGGCCGCCGCTGGAACGCGCGTGGCACCTCTCCTGCGAGGGGCAGGTCGAAGCGGCCATGGCGCTCGCCCAGCAGGTGCACGACGAGGCGCGGGCGGCGGAGGATCAAAAGCTGCGATCCAGCGCCGCGAGCCACCTCGGCTGGTATTGCTTCATGCTCGGCTACTACGAGGAGGGGATCCTCCACGTCCTCTCGGCGCGGGACTTCTATCGCGCCATCGGCGATCTGCCCCGCGAAAGCTGGACCAGGGCCATCCACGCCTGGCTGCTGATTGAGATCGGCGCGCCGAACGAGGCGCTGGACGAGGCGATGCTGGCGCTCGAACTGGCCGAGGCAACGGCGGAGCAGCGGGCGCTTTGCTTCGCGCTCAATGTCGTCGGCGTCGTCTTCTGGATGCAGGGGCAGCTCGACCGCGCCTTGCAATTCGCGGAGCGTTCGGTGACGCTCGCGCGGCTGATCGGCGACCGGGTCGAACTCGGCCGCTGGCTGATCAACCTCGCCGGGATCGAGGCCGAGTTCTGGTATCAGGCGCAGACGAACGCCGATGCTCAGGCGGGTCCCCGGTCTCAGTTTCAGGCGGAACGCGGGGCGGCCTACTCCGGGATGGGCGACGCGCATCTTCTCCGCGCGGTGACGCTGGCGGATGAGGCGAGGCAGCTCGCGCACGAGGCCGGCGATAGCTGGGCAAACCGGCTGGCGCTCTGCAACCTCGCCGAATATCATCTGGGCTTCGGCCAGCGGGAACGCGCGGCCGAGGTTCTGGCCCAATGGGATTCGTTGCGCGGCGGGGACGGTATCCGCTCGCGGATCTACTACCTCTTCGCGCTCGGCAAGCTGCAATTGGCCGAGGGATCGCTGGATGAGGCGATCAGGACGCTTCTGGAATGCGCCACGATGGCCGGGGAGGCGGGGGATCTCGAAATCGGAGTGCCGTGCTGCCGGTATCTGGCCGACGCCTTCGCCGCCGCCGGGCAGTTTGCCGAGGCGCTGCACTGGCATCGCGAATTTCATGCCCGCCACGTCCGCAAAAGCACCGACACCTCCCTCGTCCGATCGCGCGTGGCCGCCATTCAATACGAGACGCGGCAGCTTCAGGCCCGGATCGAGACCGAGCGGACCCGGGCGGACGGGCTCGAACAGATAAATCGCGTGCTGGTGCAGGAGGCCGCGCTGCTGATGCATGCGAGCATGGAGGACGTGCTGACCGGCCTGCCGAACCGCCGGGGGCTCGAACGCGCGCTGCTGGAGGTCGCCACCGGGGCCACCGGAAACTATGCCTTCGCGATGATGGATATCGACCACTTCAAGCGGGTCAACGACACCTTCTCGCATGCCTTGGGAGACGAGGTGCTGCGGCAGGTCGCCATGCTTCTGCGCGCTGCGACGCGCGATACCGACCGCCTGTTCCGCTATGGCGGCGAGGAGTTCGTGTTGCTGATGGGGGCCACCGACATCCTGCTGGCCGCTAAGATCTGCCGGCGGATCCGCCAGGCGGTGCGCAGCTGGAACTGGGCGCAAATCCACCCCAACCTCCGGATCACCCTCAGCATCGGCGTTGCGATCGCCGGAGAGGCGATCGCGCCCGTGGATGTGATGGCGCTGGCCGATGAGCGGCTCTATCAGGCCAAAAACGCCGGGCGCGACCGTATCGTCATGGACGGGCGCGGGAAGATTCAGCATGTTGCGGTGACCTCCCCGCTCATCCACTAGGACGGGTCTGGAGGGTTGGAGCGAGCCGCCATACCCATGAGTTCCAGCTGCCCGAGCGACGCCTTGTCGGCCGCGATCACGATCCTCCGGCGTCAACCGGGATGAAGCTCGACAGGCGTCTGCTGCGGGCTTGGCGGCATCTGCCGATCACCTCCCCGCGTCTCTGGACCCGGCGCATCGCCTTCTGGTTGGGCGCTGTCATGGTGGCCCTCATGGCTCTCGCCTTCGCCCATCTCGCGGACTGGGCGCAGGCGCTGTTCAACGCAATGACGGGCTCGCATCCATGGCTCGTGCTGCTGATCGCGCCCGCCGGGCTCGCCCTGTCGGTCCTGCTGACGCGCCGGATTTTCCCGGGCGCGCAGGGCAGCGGCATTCCGCAAGTCATGGCCTCGCTGCACATGACCGATCAGAGGCGGGTCGCACGCGTGCTCTCGATGCGCGTTGCCGTCGGCAAGATCCTGCTGACGCTGTTGGGCCTCGCCTCCGGTGCCTCGGTCGGCCGTGAGGGCCCGACCGTGCAGGTTGGCGCCACGATCATGCAGGCGCTCGGTCAGGCGCTGCGGCTGCCGAGGATCGAGACGCAGCGCGGCCTTGTGCTCGCGGGCGGCGCGGCGGGCGTTGCCGCCGCCTTCAACACGCCGCTCGCCGGGATCGTCTTCGCGATCGAGGAACTCAGCCACAACTTCGAGTCGCGGACGAGCGGCATGGTGCTGACCGCGGTCATCATCGGCGGCATCGCGACCTTGGCGCTCAGCGGCGACTACACCTATTTCGGCGTCACCTCGGTCGGCCTGCCGCTCGGCTCCGGCTGGATGGCGGTGATCCTCTCGGGCGTCATCGGCGGCCTGCTCGGAGGGTTGTTCAGCCAGATCCTCATCACGATGTCGCGCGGACTGCGGGGACGGCCGGGCATCTGGATCAAGCGCCACCCGATCATCTTCGCGGCGGGCTGCGGCCTCGTGCTCGCCGTCATCGGCCTCGTCTCCCACGGCGCGACCTACGGCACGGGCTACGCGCAGGCGCGTCTGCTGGTGGAGGGCAACGCCCGGCTGCCGGTCACCTTCTTCCTGCTGAAGTTCATGGCGACCCTCGCCTCCTACCTCAGCGGCATCCCGGGCGGCGTCTTCGCGCCCTCGCTCGCGGTCGGCGCCTCGCTCGGCAGCTGGCTCTCGATGTTCTTCGTCCACACCCCGGCGCGGGCCATCGTCCTGCTCGGCATGGTCGGCTACTTCTCCGGCGTGGTGCAGGCGCCCATTACCGCCTTCGTCATCGTGCTGGAGATGACGGCGAACCAGCAGATGACGATTCCGATCATGACCACGTCGATGATCGGCTTCGTCGCCTCGCGTCTGGTGTGCCGCCGCCCGCTCTATGGCACTCTGGCGCAGCGGTTCCTGATAGAAACGGATCCGGCCGCCGCCCTGCGACCGCATCCGCCGGAGGACCTATGACCGCGACCGCGACCGCGACCTCGACCACGACCGTCGCCGCCCGGATCGATCAGGCTTTGGGCGAGGCTCCGGCCGATCTGGTGATCCGCAACGCGCGCGTGCTCGACCTCACGGCCGGCACGCCCCCGGGCGAGACACGGCCCGGCGATATCGCCATCTGCGGCGACCGTATCGTCGGCATCGCCGACAGCTATCGCGGGACACGGGAGATCGACGCCGCCGGACGCTTCGTCGTGCCCGGCTTCATCGACAGCCACCTGCACTGCGAGAGCACGATGGTGACGCCGCTCGAATTCGACCGCTGCGTGCTGCCGCGCGGCACCACCACGGCGATCTGCGACCCGCATGAGATCTGCAATGTCCTCGGCACCGAGGGGCTCGACTATTTTCTCGCGGCGGCCGGGCGCATGGTGATGGACCTCCGCGTCCAGCTGAGTTCCTGCGTCCCGGCGACCCATCTCGAGACGGCGGGCGCGACCCTCAGCGCCGCTGATCTGCTGCCCTACCGGGACAACCGCCACGTCATCGGCCTCGCCGAGTTCATGAACTTCCCGGGCCTGCTGGCCAAGAACCCGGAATGCCTCGAGAAGATCGCGGCCTTCGACGGCGGACATATCGACGGACACGCGCCGCTGCTGTCGGGCCGCCGCCTGAACGCCTATCTCGCCTGCGGCATCCGCAACTGCCACGAGACGACGGGTCTCGCCGAGGGCCGGGAGAAGCTCGCGAAGGGCATGCAGGTGCTGATCCGCTCCGGCTCTGTCGCCCGCGATGTCGAGGCGCTGGCGCCGCTGATCACCGATTTCGCCTCGCCCTTTCTCGGCTTCTGCACCGACGACCGCAATCCGCTGGATATCGCGGAGGACGGGCACATGGACTACCTCGTCCGCCGCGCGATCGGGCTCGGGGCGCCGGTGATCGCGACCTACCGGGCGGCAAGCTGGTCCGCCGCGCGCGGCTTCGGGCTGCGTGACCGGGGGCTGGTGGCGCCCGGCTACCGGGCCGACCTGCTGATCCTGGACGACCTAGGGGACTGCCGTGTGGCGGAGGTCATCTGCGCCGGCCGGCCGGTCAGCGCGACGAGTTTCGCCGGCCACACGCCGCTGCCGGTGCCGGGCGGCAACACCATGCGGCGCGACCCGGTGCGGGCGGAGGATTTCGCGGTGAAAGCCGCGGGGCCGGGAACGCCGGTCATCGGCGTCGTCTCGGGCCGCATCGTGACGGAGCGGCGGCAGGCCGACCTGCCCTATGCGAACGGTCTCCGGCACGCCGACCCGTCGCGCGATCTGCTGAAGGTCGCGGTGTTGGAGCGGCACGGCAAGAACGGCAATATCGGGCGCGGCTTCGTGCAGGGCTTCGGCCTGAAGGGTTGTGCACTTGCCTCGTCGGTCGGGCATGACAGCCACAATATCTGCGTGCTCGGCGACAGCGACGAGGACATGGCGGTGGCCGCCAATCGGCTGATCGCCTTGGGCGGCGGCTTCGTCGCCGTCAGCGACGGCGTCGTGCGGGCGGAACTCGCCCTGCCCATCGCCGGGCTGATGAGCGACCAGCCGTTCGAGACGGTGACGCACCGGCTGGAGGAGCTGCGGTCGGCGGTGCGCGGCATGGGCTGCGTGCTGGCCGAGCCCTTCGTGCAGCTCGCTTTCCTGGCGCTTCCGGTCATTCCGCATCTTAAGATCACCGATCGTGGGCTGGTCGATGTGGACCGGTTCGAACTGATAACGGCATAAGAGCTTTCTGGTTCTTTTTCCAAAAACGAACGGACAGCCCTTCTTTTTGAAAGAAGAAGCAGAAACTCTCGTGGATTACGGGGTGGGAAGCGATGATGGATGCAGTGATCGGCGTCGATGTCGGTACGGGCAGCGCACGCGCCGGCGTGTTCGACAGCGCGGGCCGGATGCTCGGGCAGGCGAGCCGTTCCATCCTGGCTTGGCGCCCTGAGGCCGACTTCGTCCAGCAATCCACCACCGACATTTGGGCGGCGGTCTGCGCCTCGGTGCGGGAGGCGCTGGCGCAGGCGGGCGAGGTGACGGTTCGCGGCATCGGCTTCGACGCAACGTGCTCGCTCGTCGTGCTCGACGCCGAAGGGGCGCCGGTTTCGGTCAGTCCGGACGACGATCCGGCGCAGAACGTCATCGTCTGGATGGATCATCGTGCCGGAGCGCAGGCGGACCGCATCAATGCCGGCCGGCACGACGTGCTGCGGTATGTCGGGGGCGCCATTTCGATCGAGATGGAGACGCCGAAGATGCTCTGGCTGAAGGAGCATAAGCCCGAGGCCTGGGCCCGCGCGGCGCACTTTTTCTGCCTGCCGGATTTCCTGACCTGGCGCGCGACCGGCGATACGGCGCGGTCTCTCTGTTCCACCGTCTGCAAGTGGACCTACCTCGGCCACGGGCAGCGCTGGGACGAGCCCTATTTCCGGGCGATCGGGCTCGGGGACTTGGCGGATGAGGGGTTCGCCCGGATCGGGACCGACATCCGGCCGCTCGGTTCGGTGGTGGCGGGTCTTTCCGAGGCCGCCGCGGCCGAGTTCGGTCTGCCCGCGGGAATTCCAGTCGGCACTTCTGCGATCGACGCGCATGCCGGCGGCATCGGCGTGATCGGTGCGGCGGTGGGGGAGGCGCGTCCCGATGTGGAGGGCCTGCTGCATCGGCTGGCCCTGATCGGCGGAACGTCGAGCTGCCACATGGCGGTCTCGGCCGAGGCGCGTTTCGTGCCGGGCGTCTGGGGCCCGTATTACTCCGCCATGCTGCCGGGGCTCTGGCTGAACGAGGGCGGGCAGTCCGCGACGGGCAGCCTGATCGACCATGTGGTGACGAGCCATGCCGCCTATCCGGCGATGCTGGCCCAGGCGCGGGCCGCGGGCCAGACGATATACCAGCGGCTGAACGAGGAGCTGGAGGCGCTGGCGGGCTCGGTCGCCTTCCCGGCGGCGCTGACCGAGGGGCTGCATGTCATGCCCGACTTCCATGGCAACCGCTCGCCGCGCGCCGATGCGACGCTGCGCGGCATGGTGTCCGGGGTGAGGCTCGCGGCCGGACCCGAGGATCTGGCGCTGCTCTATCTCGCGACGGTGCAGGCCATCGCCTACGGCACGCGGCACATCGTGGAGACGCTGAACGCGCAGGGCTATGTCATCGACACGATCCTCGCCTGCGGCGGCGGGACAAAGAACCCCGTGTTCCTCCGCGAGCATGCGGACGCGACCGGTTGCCGGCTGGTGCTGCCGGAGGAGCCGGAGGCCGTTCTGCTCGGGTCCGCGATCCTCGGGGCCGTTGCAGGGGGCGTGCAGCCGGACGTGCGGCAGGCGATGGCGGCGATGAGCCGCGCGGGCAGCGTCATCTCACCCGCCACGGACGCGGTCCGACAGTACCACGACGCCAAGTATGCCGTGTTCCAGCGGATGTACGCCGACCAGATGGCCTATCGTGCCTTGATGAGCGCGGCGCTGAACTAGCGCCGCGCTCAGGGACTTACCGTCGGACGGTCAGTGCTGCGGAGTTTGGCTCAACTGCGGCCGTAGGTGTCTTCGAAGCGGACGATGTCGTCCTCCCCGAGATAGGCGCCGGACTGCACCTCGATCAGGTGCAGGGGGATGCGCCCCGGGTTGAACAGGCGGTGCGTGCAGCCAAGCGGCAGGTAGATGCTCTCGTTCTCGCGCACCAGTATCTCGTCCTGGTCGCGCGTCACGACCGCGCTGCCCGCCACGACCACCCAGTGCTCGGCCCTATGGAAATGCTTCTGCAGCGATAGCTTCTCACCCGGCTTGACCACGATGCGCTTCACCTGGAAGCGCTCGCCGAGGATCAGCACCTCGTAGTGACCCCAGGGGCGGTAGCTGCGGTTATGGGCGACGGCTTCGTGCCGGGACTGCGCGCGTAGCCGCTCGACGATCTTCTTCACGTCCTGCGCGCGGTCGCGGTGCATGGCGAGGACCGCGTCCTCGGTCACCACCACCACGGCGTCGTCGAGCCCGAGCACCGTCGTCAGCATACCGTCGCTGCGGACGTAGCAGTTGCGGCTGTCCTCGAGCAGCACGTCGCCGACGGCGACGTTGCCGTCCCCGTCCTTGGCACCGAGGTCCCAGAGCGCGTTCCAGCTGCCGACATCGGACCACGGGAAGTCGACAGCGATCACCGCCGCGCGCGTCGTGTGCTCGGCAACGGCATAGTCGAGACTGATGTTCGGACAGGCCGCGAACTCCTCGCGCCCGAGGCGGATGAAGTCGAGATCGGTCGTGCGGGCGTCGACGGCGCGGCGCGCCGTCTCCAGCACATGCGGCGCATGGGCCTGCAACTCCTCCAGCAGGGTGGTGACGGTGAAGACGAAGATGCCGGAGTTCCAAAGCACGCGGCCCCCCGCGATCAACTCCGCCGCGCGCTTCGCGTCGGGCTTTTCGATGAAGCGCTTGAGATCGTGAGCCTCCGGCTGTTCGGCCAGCGGCTCGCCCATCTCGATATAGCCGAAGCCGGTCTCTGGCCGGGTCGGCCGCATGCCGAGCGTCACCACGCGCCCGCTGCGGGCGACGGCGGCGGCGGTGACCAAGGCAGCCCGGAGGGGTGCCGCATCCGGAATGGCGGCGTCGGCCGCCATCATGCAGATGACGGCCTGGGGGTCGTCCTGCGCCAGCACCAGGGCGGCGGCGGCGATGGCCGGGGCGCTGTTGCGGCCCACAGGCTCGAGCAGAATGCGCGCGCCGGTGATCTCGGCCTCGCGCAGCTGCTCGGCGACCATGAAGCGGTGCGCCTCGTTGCACACCACGAGCGGCGGAGCGAATTCCCCCCCGTACGTGCGGAGCGCGGTCTCGGCGATGAGCGATTTCTCGGAGGCGAGGGGCCAGAACTGCTTGGGGAAGCTTTCGCGCGACACGGGCCACAGCCGCGTGCCGGTCCCGCCGGAGAGGATGACAGGCACGATCATGCCATCCGGCGTCTGCGACCGGCGCGACAGTTCAGTTCTGAAATCGAGGCTCATGCTGCGCGTTCCTTGGTTGGCTGGCGGCCGGAGATGGGCAGGACATGCCCGGACCAGGGGTTCCGGATCAAGCTTTTACGGATTCTCCGGCGCGGTGGCCGCTGACCGATGCGCCGGCACTGCCGGGAAGGCCGAGAAAATCAAGGATGCCGAGCAGGCAGATCACGCAGGCGCCCGCAAAGGCGAATCGGAAGTCCGCGACCGAGACCGGGCCTTGCCCAAGGATGCCGTGACCGACCCGGAGCAGGATGGCGCCGGCCGCGACGCCAAGCCCGAAGGTCACCTGCTGGGCGAGGTTGAACAGCGTGTTGGCCGAGGTCATCCGCTCAGGCGGCACATCGGCGAAGGCGAGCGTGTTCATGGCGGTGAACTGGGTCGACCGCGCGGCGCCGCTTGCCAGCAGCAGCGGCAGTTCGAGCCAGAGCGGGCTCGTCGCCGTCAGCAGCGCGAAGCCGAAGAAGGTGAGGGCGAGCAGCACGCCGTTGACGATGAGCACGCGGCGGAAGCCGAAGCGCCGCATCAGCGGCGTGGTGAAGGGCTTGATTCCAAGGTTGCCGACGAAGAGCACGAGCAGATAGGAGCCGGCGGCGACCGGGCTGCGATGGAAGCCGAGCTGGAACAGCAGCGGCAACAGGAACGGCGCGCTGCTGATCGCGATGCGGATCAGCGAGCCGCCGCGCACCGTCGCGACGAAGCTATGGATGCGCATGGCGGCGAACTCGATGAGCGGGAACGGATGGTGGCGTGCGTGCATGACCGTCGCCCAGCCGCCGAGCGCGCCGAGGGCGAGTAGCCCGACGCCGAGCGGCACGTTGCCCGCCGCGGTGCCGAGCAGGCTCGCACCATAGACGAAGGCGACGGCGGAGCCGCCGCTCAGCAGCGCGCCTCCGGCGTCGAGCCGGCGGGGCTCCTCCGGGCGCGCATTGTCGATGAG
Source organism: Pseudomonadota bacterium (assembly GCA_019351895.1). Classification (GTDB taxonomy): domain Bacteria; phylum Pseudomonadota; class Alphaproteobacteria; order Acetobacterales; family Acetobacteraceae; genus Acidisoma. Next base: position 13,834 of record JABBOH010000015.1, on the reverse strand, counting down.
GATGAGCGTTGCGATCAGCCCGACGAGGCCGATCGGCAGGTTGAGAAAGAAGATCCAGCGCCAGGAGGCGTAGCTGGTGAGGAAGCCGCCGACCACGGGGCCGAGAATGGGGGCCACGAGCGCCGGCCAGGTGATGAACGCGGTGGCGCGCATCAGGTCGGCCTTCGGCGTCTTGCGGAGCACGATGAGACGGCCGACCGGCATCATCATCGCGCCGCCGAGCCCTTGCAGGATGCGGGCAACGAAGAAGCTCCAGAAACCGTCGGCGAGGCCACAGAGCACGGAGGCGGCCGTGAAGATCGCGATGGCGGCGCCGAAGACGCTCTGCGCGCCGAGCCGCTCCGTCGCCCAGCCGCTGAGCGGAATAGCCGCCGCCAGCATGATCATATAGGCGGTGATGCCGAGGTTGAGGTCGACCGGATGGACCTGAAAGCTCCGCGCCATGCTGGGAATGGCGGTGGTGATGACGGTGCCGTCGAGCAGCTCCATGAAGCCGCTGGCGGCGACCAGAAGCGCGATGAAAAGCGGCGGCGGCGCCTTCATCGTCATGGGCATCGTCCGGCCCGCCGGTCAGGCCGCCGCGCGGCGGGACCCGCGCCGCTCGTGCCGGACGAAGGCCGCAAGTGCCAGCAGGGGCGGGATGACGCCGAGAAGCGCCACCAGCGGCCAGTGATCGAGGGTGAAGACGAGGGGCGCCGCCGCGGAGCCGATAGCCGCCGCGATGAAGGCGCCTGCGATGAAGATGGCGTTGACGCGGCTGCGATGCTCGGGCGCGAGGTCGAAGATCGCCTTCTGTGCAAAAGCCAGATGCGCCTGAACGCCACCGTCCAGCAGGATGGCGGCGACCGCGAAGGCCGCGAGGCCGAGCCACCCCGTGGCCATCGAGGCCGGCCAGGTCAGCCCGATGCCGGCAGCGACCATGATCATCGAGCCGATGGTGCCGGGCACGGACTTGCCGGCATCGGCCATGCGGCCTGCGGCGGGGGAGGACAAGGCGCCGGCCGCTCCCATCAGCGAGAAGATGGCGATGCCTCGCTGGTGCAGCCCGAAATGCCGGGTGAGTTCCAGCGGGATCGCGGTCCAGAAGACCGAGAAGGCGAAGAAAAGGCCCATATGGTAGCCCATGCGCCGCCGCAGCACCGCCGTGCGCCGCAGCAGCGGCCACATCGAGGCGAGCACCGCGAGGTAGTTCTTCCGCACCTGCGGATGCCGGTCAGGCAGCCTGAACCAAAGGACCAGCGCCATGCACAGCATCGCGACCGTCGCGATGATGAAGACCGACCGCCAGCCGCTGATGCTCGCGACGATGCTGGCGAAGGGGCGGCCGAGCAGGATGCCTGTCAGCAGCCCGCTGACGACGGTGCCGACCTGCCGGCCGCGCCGCGCGGGATCGGCGAGGTGAGCCGCGACCGGCACCACCATCTGTGTCGTGACCGATGTGATGCCGATGAGCAGGCAGGCCAGCAGAAAAAGGTCCGGAGTGTGCGCGAAGGAGGTCAGCAGCAACGTGACCGCGCTGAGGCTGAGGGTGACCACCATCAGCCTGCGGTTCTCGACGAAATCGCCGAGCGGCACGAGCAGCAGAAGCCCCGCCGCGTAGCCGATTTGGGTCACGGTCACGACCAGCCCGTAGGCGCTGGGGCCGAGCCCGACGGAAGGGCCGATCAGCCCGATCATCGGCTGCGCCAGATAGAGGTTGGCGACGCTGATGCCCGCCGTCACCGCGAGCAGAAGGGTCATCCCTGCCGACATGCCGGCGGGCGTCTGAAGCTCGGTGCTGCGGGACATGGCCATCAGCTATGGCGCTGCGGCAAAGCCTGTCAACGGCTGCCGCCGGGACCCGCCACTGCATCGAGGCTGTCCAGAAGTTGCTGGAAATCGGCGGGTGGCGCCGTATGGAACGACAGGGGCTCGCCCGTGCGCGGATGGGCGAAGGCGAGGCTCGCCGCATGCAGCGCCTGTCGCGGGAAATCGAGCAGCCGGGTGCGGATTTCCGCCGGAAGGTTCTTCGACGCCGCCGGAATGCGCCGCAGATAAACCGGATCTCCCACCACCGGATGCGAGACCGAGGCGAGATGAACCCGGATTTGATGCGTTCGTCCGGTCGAGAGCTTCACGTCGAGCAGCGACACGGCGAGCCGCCAGATCTGCTGCGTGCTATAGTGGGTCAGGGCGTCGCGGCCGCCTGACCCGCGCACCGCCATGCGCTTGCGGTCGCGTGGATCGCGCCCGATCGCGCCCTCGATATCGCCTGAGGCCGGGCTCATCGTGCCCCAGCAGAGGGCAAGGTAATGCCGGTCGAGGTCGCGGTTCGCGAAGGTCTGCGACAGGCGGGTGTGGGCGAGTTCCGTCTTCGCCGCCACCATGACGCCCGAGGTCTCTTTGTCGAGCCGGTGGACGATGCCGGGCCGCCGCTCGCCGCCGATGCCGGTCAGGCTGTCGCCGCAATGGCCGAGGAGCGCGTTGACCAGTGTGCCCTCGTAGTTGCCCGGCGCGGGATGGACGACAAGCCCGGCAGGCTTGTCGAGCACGATGATGTCGCTGTCCTCGTAGAGGATCGTGAGCGGAATGCTCTCGGCGCGCGGCACCGCGGGGGTCGCGTCCGGCACGGTGAGCGCATAGGTGGCGCCGGCCTGGACAAGCTCCGACGGATCGCGCGTGGTCACGCCGCCGCGTCTTGCCATCCCGTCCAGGATCAGGTTCTTGATCCTTGAGCGGGAGAGGGGCGCGAAGCTTTCAGCCAGAAAGCGGTCTAGGCGCTCCCCCTCGCTGCCGGAGGCCGCGACGACATTGTCCGGAAAGATGAGGTCAGCGTCGTCGATGTCGGGCTCCGCGTTGAATTCCGCGTCTGATTCCAGATCGGACTCCGGGTTAAGCTCCGGTTCGGGGCGAGGGATGCGGCGGCGGGTCATCCGGGACACATACCCCCAAGCGAGAACCCGGTGATAGGGCGCAGGAGCGAGACGATGGAGAAGGCAAGGCCGCTGCTGATCGCGGTGATCGCGATGGGCGTTCTCATCGTCGTCGTGACCACCGTCGTGATCGTCAAGCTCGTAAAGGATATTGTCAGCGGCCCCTCGGCGCCTGTGACGTTGACCACGACCATGCTGCATCAGCCCGCGGGCTCCCATATCGTGAGCATCGCGGCAGTCGATGGGCGGCTGTCCGTGCTGGTGGAAGGCGGCGGTCCCGACCGTATCCTGCTGGTCGAGCCCGGCAGCGGGCGTGTCGCCGGCGAGTTGATGCTCGGGCAATAGAGGGCGGATGGATTCGATACCAGTCCAGGCGAGCCAGGATGCCGACGCGGCGGATCGCCGGTCCCTGCGCCGCCACAAGCTGTTCGCGACCGGCCTGCTCGTCGGCATGGCGGCGCTCTGCGTGGGAAGCTTCGCCCTGCCGCCAGGGCTTGGCCGCGACCTCCTGGAATCCGCCGCCAAGGCCGGCGTCGTCGGCGGCCTCGCCGACTGGTTCGCGGTCACGGCGCTGTTCCGCCATCCGCTCGGCATCCCCATCCCGCATACGGCGATCATTCCGGCGCAGAAGGCGCGGCTGGGGCGGGCGCTCGGACGCTTCATCGGCGCGCATGTCATAACCCAGGCCGAGGTTTCGCGCGTGCTCGTGCGGGCCGACCTGCCCGGTATCCTGCACCGCTTCCTCTCCGACCCCGCGACCGTCAAGCCGGCGGCCGAGGCGCTGGCGGCAAGCTTGCCGCGGGTGCTGGCCTCGCTCGAGGACGGGCGGGCGCGCCGGCTGCTCGACCGTCTGCTGCCGCGCGTGATCGGCGGTCCGGCGGCGGGGCGCGTCGTCGCAAGGGCGCTTTACGGCCTCGTCGAGGGCGGCCGGCATCAGGAGGTCTTCACCTTCGTCCTCGGCCAGCTGCGGATGATGCTGACCAGCAAGGAGGACGACCTGCGCGGCGGCATCCGCGATCGGGTGCGCGAGCAGGGCGGCCAGATCCTCGGCTGGGCGATAGGCGCCAGCGTGGCCAAGCGGGTGATCAGCGCGGTCAACGCCGAACTCGACACGGTGGGACCGGACGGCTCGACGATGCGGATCGCCTTCGATGAGTGGGTGCGGCGCGAGATCGCGCTGATCGAGAGCGATCCTGAGCGGGCGGCGGAAATCGGCCGAGCCATCAAGCAGGTCATCGCCCATGAATCGGTCCGCAACTGGATCGGCGATATCTGGAACCGCCTGCGGACAGCGGTCGAGCGGGACGCGGCGCGTCCGAACGGGCACACGATGGCGCTGATCGAGGCGACGCTCCATAAATTTGGCGAGGCGGTGGAGCAGGATCCGGCGATCCGCTCGGGCGTCGAGCGCGGGGCCGCGGCGATCGTAGCCGGGCTGTTGCCGCTCGCGCAGGAGCGGGCGGCCGATTTCGTGGCCGACGTCGTCTCGCAGTGGGATGCGCGGACGGTCACGGACCGGCTGGAGCTGAGGGTCGGGCGCGACCTGCAATATATCCGCGTGAACGGCACTCTGGTCGGTTTCCTGGCCGGCGGGGTGCTGTTCCTGCTGCTGCGCGCGATCTTCGGGTCCGGTGCTCTGTAAGGCGGACGTTAGAGAACGCCGGTGCGCCGGCGAAAGAGGGAGAAGATCACAATGCACGTCATGATCCTTGGGGGAGCTGGAATGCTCGGCCGCAAGCTCGCCGAGCGGATCGCCGCGGAGGGCGGGCTCGCGGGCCAGTCAGTGCGGCATCTGACCCTGGCCGACGTCATCACGCCGCAGACGCCGCATGGTTTTGTCGGCACGACCGACTGCACCGCGGTCGACCTGACGGTGCCGGGCGCGGCAGAGGGGCTGCTGACGACGCGGCCGGACATCATCTACCACCTCGCGGCGGTTGTATCCGGCGAGGCCGAGGCGGATCTGGAGAAGGGCTACCGGGTCAATCTGGACGGCATGCGGCATCTGCTGGAGGCCATCCGGGCCGAACGCGAGGGGTCCGCATGGCGGCCGCGGGTCGTTTTCGCCTCCTCCATCGCGGTCTTCGGCGGCGACATGCCGGACGTGATCGGCGACGACTACTTCCTCACCCCGCAGACGAGCTACGGCACGCAGAAGGCGATGTGCGAACTGCTGCTTGCCGACTACGCGCGGCGCGGATTCATCGAGGGCATCGGGCTGCGGCTGCCCACGGTCTGCGTGCGTCCCGGCAAGCCCAACCGCGCGGCGTCAGGGTTCTTCTCGGGCATCATCCGCGAGCCGCTGGCCGGGCAGGAGGCTGTTCTGCCCGTGTCCGAGGATGTGCGGCACTGGATGGCGAGCCCGCGCAAGACGGTCGGCTTCCTCATCCATGCGGCGGGACTGGACGTGGCGCTGCTGGGGGATCGGCCAAATCTCACGATGCCGGGGCTTTCGGTCACTGTCGGCGAGCAGATCGCGGCGCTGGAGCGGGTGGCCGGTTCGCGTGCGACGGCCCTGATCCGGCGCGAGCCTGATCCCGTGATCGCGCGCATCGTCGACGGCTGGGCGCGGGGCTTCGATACGGCCCGTGCGCGGGCGCTCGGTTTCGAAGCAGAGACGGAGTTCGACGAGATCATCCGCGTCCATATCGAGGACGAGCTTGGCGGCAAGATCCCCGCTGCCTGATCGGGCGAGGCGGCGTCCCGGAGGCGCCGCCTCATGCGTACAGAGGCGCCTCCTCCTGCACATCGAGGCTCGGCCTCGTGCACATTTTGGGTTTGAGCGTTGCAGAAATGCAGCGGGCAGTCGCCAAGCGCAACCTTCTCCCCTAGTATCCATCACAAAATGAATGGGGAACGGGACGATCCATGCGCATAGCGATACCCGCCGAAACCGAGGCCGATGAAACCCGCGTGGCGGTGACACCCGAAACCGTCGGGAAACTCATCAAGCTTGGCGCCACGGTGGTGGTCGCGCGCGGTGCGGGCCAGAAATCCGGCATCCCGGACGCCGAACTCGCCGAGGCCGGAGCCGAGCTCGCCGAGCAGGCCGAGGTCGCGCGCGGGGCCGACATCATCCTCAAGGTCCGCCGTCCAAGCGCCGTGGAGCTCGCGACCTACCCGTCCGGCGCCATCGTCATCGGCGTGATGGACCCCTACGGTCAGACGGCGGCGCTGCAGCAGATGGCGGCGGCCGGTATCAGCGCCTTCTCGATGGAGCTCATGCCGCGCATCACCCGGGCCCAGAGCATGGACGTGCTCTCCTCCCAGGCCAATCTCGCGGGCTACCGCGCCATTGTCGACGCGGCGGCGAGCTATGGCCGCGCGCTGCCGATGATGATGACCGCCGCCGGCACGGTGCCCGCCGCCAAGGTCTTCGTCATGGGCGCGGGCGTCGCCGGTCTGCAGGCGATCGCGACGGCGCGGCGCCTTGGCGCCATCGTGACGGCGACGGACGTGCGTCCGGCCGCGAAGGAGCAGGTCGCCTCTCTCGGCGCCAAATTCGTCGCGGTCGAGGATGACGAGTTCAAGCAGGCCGAAAGTGCCGCCGGCTACGCCAAGCCGATGTCGGCCGAGTATCAGGCCAAGCAGGCGGCGCTCGTCACCGAGCACATCAAGAAGCAGGATATCGTCGTGACGACGGCGCTGATCCCGGGGAGGCCCGCGCCGCGGCTGATCAATGCCGCGATGGTCGCATCCATGCGTGCGGGCTCGGTCATCGTCGATCTTGCGGTGGAACGTGGCGGCAATGTCGAGGGAGCGGTCGCGGAGCAGGAGACAGTGACACCCAACGGCGTGCGCATCCTCGGTCACAGCAACACGGCGGGACGGATCGCGGCCTCGGCCTCGGCGCTCTACGCGCGCAACCTGCTCAACTTCGTCGAGACGCTGATCGACAAGACCACGAAGGCGATCAACCCGAACTGGGATGACGAACTCGTCCGCGCCACGCTGCTGACACGCGATGGCGCCGTGGTTCATCCGAACTTCCAGGCCGCCGCCTGATTTCGACCAACGCCTCAGCACCAGACGCCGCGCCAGACGGCGACCCCAGGGGGACTGCATGAATCATAACACCGATGTGATCGCCACGGCTGCGGGAGCCACCGCCCATACGATCAGCGGGGGGATCGTCGATCCCTTCGTCTTCCGCTTCGCGATCTTCGTTCTCGCGATCTTCGTCGGCTACTACGTCGTCTGGTCGGTGACACCGGCGCTGCATACGCCGCTGATGGCGGTGACCAACGCCATCTCATCGGTGATTGTCGTGGGCGCGCTGCTCGCCGTGGGCGTCTCGCTGCATAGCGTTTTGGGCGGGGGCTCCGTGACCGCCCGGGTCTTCGGGTTCATCGCCCTGATCCTCGCCTCGATCAACATCTTCGGCGGCTTCCTCGTCACGCAGCGCATGCTCGGCATGTACAAGCCGCGCGCCGCGATGCCCCCGAAGAAGCACTGAGCGCCACTATGCCCCTCAATCTCGCGGAGCTTCTCTACCTCGCCGCCGGTATTCTGTTCATCCTGGCGTTGCGCGGCCTGTCCTCCCCCAGTTCATCCCGCCGCGGCAACCGCATGGGAATGGCGGGCATGGCGATCGCCATCCTGACCACGCTCGCGGTCGCCCCGCCGAGCGGCTTCGGCGGCTGGCTGCTGGTCATCCTCGGCCTCGCGATCGGCGGCGGCATCGGCGCCGTCATCGCGCGGCGGGTCGCCATGACTGCGATGCCGCAACTCATTGCCGCCTTCCATTCCGGCGTCGGCCTCGCCGCGGTCTGCGTCGCGGCGGCGGCACTCTATGCGCCGCAGGCCTTCGGCATCGGGCTGCCGTATCACATCGATTCCGGCTCGCTGGTGGAAATGTCGATCGGCCTCGCCATCGGCGCCATCACCTTCACCGGCTCGGTGATCGCCTTCGCCAAACTCAACGGCAATATGTCCGGCCGCCCGATCATGCTGCCGCAACGCCACTTCATCAACGCGGGCCTCGCGGCCGCCCTGGTGCTGCTGATCATACTGTTCATCGCGACCCAGGCACATGTCGTCTTCTGGCTGATCGTGATCTCGGCGCTGGCACTCGGCGGGCTCATCATCATCCCGATCGGCGGCGCGGACATGCCGGTCGTCGTCTCGATGTTGAACTCATACTCCGGCTGGGCGGCTGCCGGCATCGGCTTCACCCTCGGCAACCTCGCGCTGATCATCACCGGGGCGCTCGTCGGCTCCTCGGGCGCGATCCTGAGCTACATCATGTGCACGGCCATGAACCGCAGTTTCATCTCGGTGATCCTCGGCGGTTTCGGGGGAGAGACGGCGGCGGCGACCGGCGTTGTCGAGACCCGCCCGGTCAAACAGGGCGCCGCCGAGGATGCGGCCTTCATCATGAAGAATGCCGGGCAGGTCATCATCGTGCCGGGCTACGGCATGGCGGTGGCCCAGGCGCAGCATGCGCTCAGGGAGATGGGCGACCGGCTGAAGGAAGAGGGGGTGCAGGTGCGCTATGCCATTCACCCCGTCGCGGGGCGCATGCCCGGGCACATGAACGTGCTGCTGGCCGAGGCCAACGTGCCCTATGACGATGTTTTCGAGCTGGAGGACATCAACGCCGAGTTCGGGCAGGCCGATGTGGCTTTCGTCATCGGTGCGAACGACGTGACCAATCCGGCGGCCAAGACAGACAAAAGCTCACCGATCTTCGGCATGCCGATCCTGGAGGTCGACAAGGCGAAGACGGTTTTGTTCCTGAAGCGCGGCATGGGATCGGGCTATGCCGGGGTCGAAAACCCGCTGTTCTTCAAGGATAACACAATGATGCTATTCGGCGACGCCAAGAAGATGGTCGAGCAGATCCTCAAGGCTCTCTGACCTTGAGGCCTCCGCCGCCGGTCAGCGGCGGGGGCGTCTCGCCCGGAGAACGGACTCGAACTGGGCCATGATCGGCCCGAAGTTCCCGCGCCAGGATTCCACGTTGACGCCGCTGCGGCGCATGCGCCAAAGCTGGATGCGGAGTGCGACGTAGCCCAGCAACGCGGCGCCGATGGCGACTGGCACGAGCACCAATGCCAGGGACAAGGCGAGTCCCGCCACGATGACGGAGCCAAGGACCACCGCGCCGAGCGCGAAACCGCGAGAGAGGCCGCCGCCGCGCGGGGGCATCCAGCCAGGAGGCCGCGTCTGCCGCGGCGCTTCTACAAACGTCCCGTCGGGACGCATATCGATGTCATAGGTTCGACGTTCGATCATGTATTCGACAGTGAGCGCCGCCCGGCGGTTTTTCAAGCGTCCGGGGCGTGACGGGTTTGTAATGATCCCCCGTCAGATCGACGGCCTGTCCCGCAACGCCACCAGACAGAGTATCTCGAACAGCACCTGGGCTGCGATCTGCGCGGTGTTGCTGGTAGCGTCGTATTGCGGCGCGACCTCGACCACGTCGCCGCCGACGATGTCGAGCCCGCGCAGGCCGCGCAGCAGCGTCAGCACCTCGCGCGGCATGAGGCCGCCGACCTCGGGCGTTCCGGTGCCCGGCGCGAAGCCCGGATCGATCGAGTCTATGTCGAACGAGACGTAGAACGGGCCGTCCCCCACGAGCCGGCGCGCGACCTCGACATAATGCCCCATGCCGTGCTCCTCGACCTCCTCCGCATGGACAACCGTCATGCCGCTGTCGGTCGAAAATTCGTAGAGGTATTCTGCCGTGCCCCGGATGCCGATCTGCAGCGTCCGCCGGGGATCGATCCCGCCGTCCAGCACGGCGTGGCGGAAGGGGCCGCCGTGGTGGAAGCGCGAGCCCTCATAGGCTCCGGCCGTGTCGGCATGGGCGTCGATATGGATGAGGCCGACCGGCCGCGTCTCACCCACGGCGCGGAGGATCGCCTGGGTCATCGAATGGTCGCCGCCGACCGAGAGCGGAACCACGCCCGCCTGCACGACCTGACGCAACCCCGCCTCGATATCCTCGTGGCAGTTTTCCAGGCTGTAGCGCGAGCGCAGCGGCACGTCGCCCACATCCGCTACCCGCAGCACGCTTTGGGGCGCCACCCGCAGCACATGCTCGTAGGGTCCGATCCGCTCCACCGCGCGCACGGCGCGGGGGCCGAGCCGGCAGCCGCTGCGGTTGGTGACGCCGAGGTCCATCGGCACGCCGATCAGCGCCACGTCGAGATCAGAGAAGCCCTCCGGCGTGCCGAAGGCGTTCTGGCGATAGGCGGCGTCGAGGAACGTCGCCGGATCGGAATAGGGCAGCTTGCGGCGGCCGTCGGCGCTGATGGTCCGCGCGGCGATATCCTTGAAATGCGGATCGAAGACGTGACCGCCGCTGAGGCCCGCATATTTGGCCCTTAGCCGCTGGAGGTTCGACTCGGTCTCATCATCAGCCATGCGTGCATCCTTCACCGATCGGTTGGGCTTCGGTAGTGTTTTCGGGCGCAGGCTTCAACTCCGTGTCAAGTTGGATGCACCCGCATGCCCGCGCACGGCGCCGCCCTGATCTCGAAAACAGGACTGGCGCGGTCCTGAATGGACCTGTACAACGCGGCATGCTCAGGCTGTCGAAACTCACGGATTACGCGGTCGTGGTCCTGGTGCGCCTCTCGGAAGAGAGCGGCATTCAGACCTCGGGGGGCATCGCGGCCTCCACGGGCGTGCCGGAGCCGACAGTTGCGAAGGTGCTGAAGATCATGACGAGCGCCGGGCTTGTCGCGTCGCAACGTGGGGCGCGTGGCGGGTATCGTCTGGCGCGGCCGCTTGCGACCATTCCCGTCGCCGAGGTCATCATCGCGATCGACGGCCCGATCGCGCTCACCGCCTGCGTGGAGCATTCGACGAGCGTCTGCGACACGTCCAGCCTCTGCCCCGTCAAGGGCCGGTGGGACGCGGTGAACACCGCCATTCTCGACGCGCTCTCCACGATCAGCCTGGCCGACATGCGCCCCACCGCTTTCTTCCCGCTCCCCGCGCACCATCTGCCGGAGAAGCGGGACGCCGTTCCGACCACTGCCTCCGCCTTAACCACTGCTTTTCTCGAGTGAGGCCATGCCAGCAGTAGCAGAGACCCTAGAGACCGTCCGCTCCGTCACCGGCTCCACCTACAAATGGGGCTTTGAGACAGATCTCGAGATGGATGTGGCGCCCAAGGGCCTGAACGAGGACACCATCCGGCTGATCTCGGATCGCAAGGGCGAGCCGGAGTGGCTGCTCGCCTGGCGGCTGAAGGCCTTCGCCGCCTGGAAGACGATGGATGAGCCGCATTGGGCGAAGCCGGACTATCCGGCGATCGACTATCAGGACATCCACTACTATGCCGCGCCGAAGCGCCCCGGCGGTCCGCGCAGCCTGGAGGAAGTCGATCCAGAACTGCTGCGGACCTACGAGAAGCTCGGCATTCCGCTGAAGGAACAGGCGATCCTGGCCGGCGTCGAGCCGGGCGACGAGGACCGGCTGCCGATGGCGGTCGATGCCGTCTTCGACAGCGTCTCGGTTGCGACAACCTTCCAGGCGTCTCTCGCCAAGGTCGGCGTGATCTTCTGCCCAATCAGCGAGGCGGTGCGGGAGCATCCCGATCTTGTGCGGCAATATCTCGGCAGTGTGGTGCCGGCGGGCGACAACTTCTACGCCGCGTTGAACTCCGCCGTCTTCACCGACGGCAGCTTCGTCTACATCCCGCGCGGCGTGAAGTGCCCGATGGAGCTATCGACCTATTTCCGCATCAACGCGCGGAACACCGGGCAGTTCGAGCGGACGCTCATCATCGCCGAGGAAGGCGCGTCCGTCAGCTATCTCGAAGGCTGCACGGCCCCGATGCGCGACGAGAACCAGCTGCATGCGGCTGTCGTGGAACTCGTGGCGCTCGACGACGCGAAGATCAAATACTCGACCGTGCAGAACTGGTATCCGGGTGACGCGAACGGCCGTGGTGGCATCTACAATTTCGTCACCAAACGCGGCGCCTGCCGTGGCGCGCGGAGCCGCATCAGCTGGACACAGGTCGAAACGGGGTCGGCGATCACCTGGAAGTATCCGTCCTGTATTCTCATCGGCGACGGCAGTGTCGGCGAATTCTACTCGGTCGCGGTGACGAACAACCATCAGCAGGCCGATACCGGCACAAAGATGATCCATATCGGCCGCAATACGAACAGCACGATCATCGCCAAGACGATCAGCGCGGGGCATTCCGACAGCACCTATCGCGGGCTCGTCCGCATGATGCCGAAGGCGCAGAACGCGCGGAACTTCACCCAGTGCGATAGCCTGCTGATCGGCGATCAGTGTGGAGCTCACACCGTGCCCTACATCGAGAGCCGCAACCCGACCGCGAAGATCGAGCATGAGGCGACAACCTCGAAGATCGCCGAGGATCAGCTGTTCTATTGCCGCAGCCGCGGGCTGTCGCAGGAGGACGCCGTGGGTCTGATCGTCAACGGCTTCTGCAAGGATGTGCTCAAGGAACTGCCGATGGAATTCGCGGTCGAGGCGCAGAAGCTTCTGGCCGTGAGCCTTGAAGGTTCCGTGGGATAGGTGTCTGGTTCTATTGCCGGAATAGAACATCGCTTGTCGTTTTTATCTAGGACTGTTCGGACAAGATGCTGGAAATCAAGGGCCTGACCGCCGTTATCGATGACAAGGAAATTCTCAAGGGGATCGATCTCACGATCCCCGAGGGCGAGGTTCATGCCGTCATGGGTCCGAACGGGGCCGGCAAATCGACACTTTCCTACGTGCTCTCTGGCCGCGAGGGCTACGAGGTCACGGGCGGGTCGGTCACCTTCTTCGGCCAAGATATTCTGGCCATGGAGCCGGAGGAGCGTGCGGCTGCCGGACTGTTCCTCGCCTTCCAGTATCCGGTCGAGTTGCCGGGCGTCGGCAACGCCAACTTCCTGCGCACCGCGTTGAACTCCATCCGACGGGCACGCGGCGAGCCCGAACTCGACGCGCTGCAGTTCCTCAAGATGGCGCGGGCGGCCGTGAAGGCGCTTGCCATGTCCGAGGACATGCTGAAGCGCAACGTCAACGTCGGTTTCTCCGGCGGCGAGAAGAAGCGCAACGAGGTGCTGCAGATGGCGGTGCTGAAGCCGCGGCTCGCGATCCTCGACGAGACGGACAGTGGCCTCGACATCGACGCGCTGCGGATCGTGGCCGACGGCGTGAACGCGCAGCGTGGCCCGAACTTCTCGGCGCTGGTCATCACGCATTACCAGCGTCTGCTCGACTACATCATCCCGGATCGGGTTCACATTCTGGCGGCCGGCCGCATCGTGCGCTCGGGCGGTCCCGAACTCGCCAGGGAACTGGAAGCACACGGCTATGCCGGCCTCATCGGCGAGCCAGCGGAGGCGGCGTGATGCGCGCTGCGATGCCTGGCAGGGGCCAGCCGGATGAGGCGCTGACCGGTTTCCTCGCGCGGTATGACGGGTTGCGGGCTCGGCTGCCGGGGTCGGCCACAATCCGCGATGCCGCCGCCGCCGTGCTGCGCGACAAGGGGTGGCCGACGCCGCGCGACGAGCCCTGGCACTATACCAACCTGCGCCCCCTCACGGGACTGGAGTTCCATGAGGCCGTGGCCGACACCGATGTCGGCGCGCGGCTGATCGGGCTGTTGCCGTCTGTCGTCGGACCGCGGCTGATTTTCATCGATGGCCGTTTCCGGCCCGATCTTTCGGTCCTGCCGCCCGATATCGACATCGGCTCCTTCGCGGCACAGGGGGCGTTCGGAACGCTCGGCCGCCCGGCGCGGGAGCGTCTGGTGGCGCTCAACACGATGCTCGCCGAGGATGGCGCGGTGATCGACGTGCCGGCGGGGTTCGATGCGGGGTTTCTCATGCTGGCGCAATTGACCAGCGGGCTCCATCGCCGGGTCGGCAGCCATCCGCGCCACCGCGTACGCCTCGGCGCAGGCGCTAAGCTCGTGCTGCTCGAGGTTTCAGCCGGCG
>JABBOH010000058.1 GCA_019351895.1 Pseudomonadota bacterium | reverse complement strand
TGCTGAGCCTTCCCATCGTCGCCAGCGCGACGTTCTCACGGACGCCGAAGCCGAGCACGAGGCCCTGCCGGTCACGCTCCTCAGGAACCAAGCCGAGACCGAGCCGAACCATGCGACGCGGCGTCCGGTGTAGGATGAGTTTTCCCTTCAGGCTGACGGCACCGGCGTCACCAATACGCAGCCCCATGATCGTCTCGAGAATCTCTGTCCTCCCGGACCCGACGAGCCCCGCGATCACCACGATCTCACCACTGTGCAGGGAGAAGGAGACGTCATGAAAGCGGCGTCCGCTTGCCAGACCCACGACTTCCAGCAGAACCTTTGCGGTCGTGCGCTCGCCTAGCTGCCGCTCCTTCGCTCGGCGGCCGACCGCGTCACCCAGCATCCACCTGACGATCTCGTCGTCGGTGATCTCGGCCATCACCGCTGTCGCGACACGGCGGCCGTCACGGAGCACCGTGATGCGGTCACAGATGCGCCGCACCTCTTCAAGGCGATGGGAGATCAGGAGGACCGAGGTGCCCCTGTCGGCGAGGCGTCTGACGACGGAAAACAGCCGGTCGGTCTCGTTCGGAGTGAGCGAGGAGGTGGGCTCATCCAGGATGATGAGCTTCGGCTCCCGCAGCAGCGCCCGGGCCATGGCGACAAACTGAAGTTCGGCGGGCGACAACTCGGCCGCAATCTGATCAGGCTTCAGATCCACGCCAAGCTGACTCATGGCGGCTTTGACAACTGCGTCCGAGCGCTTGCGGTCGATAAGCCCCATGGCGCGCTTCGGAAACTCGCCCATGAGCACGTTCTGGGCGACCGTGAGGTGAAGGAAGAGCTGCGGGTCCTGGTAGACGGTCGAGATTCCGGCGCGCCGAGCATCGGCGGCATTGCGGAACTTCACCGACCGCCCGTCGATGAAGATCTCTCCTTCATCAAGGGTCGTCACGCCCGTGATGATGCTGACGAGCGTCGATTTCCCGGCGCCGTTCTCGCCCGCGAGCGCGTGGATCTCCCCGGGGAAGATCTCCATGTCGACACCGTCTAGCGCGCTCACGTTGTTGAAGCGCTTGTTGACGCCGCGCACCTCCAGGCGCGGGATACCGGCGGTGTAATCCGGCGGTTCCGTCGCTTGGGCGTTAGCTGTCATGGTAATCCTAACGTACCCAAGGCGCCTGAGCGGCACTGGACAGCTCAGGCACCCACTGGCTTAGAACGAGTACTGCGAGACGTTCGACTTGGTGAAGAAAAGAGGACGGTTTAGATCGACCACATTGTCGGCCAAGACCTTGAAGTTGCCGAGCCCGGGGATATCCAGTGCCTCACCGAGCGCGGGTGAAAATTTCTTGGTCTTGATGAGGTGGCCTGAATAGGCGGCCATGTAGCCGAGCTGAAGAGGATCCCACATCATGAATTCCTTCGCCGAACCGTCGTCCAGGAACTTCTTGCAGTCCGAAGGAAGCGAACAGCCCGCAGCCCAGACCTTCCCGGCATGACCGGTCGCGACGATGGCTTGCTGCGCTGCCGGGACGCTGACGGCGGAGCCCGACAGCATGAACTTCACGTTCGGCTGCGCCTGCATGATGTTGACCATAGTATTGTAGCTCAGCGTCACGTCGTCGTTGACGAAATAGGTCTTACCCGGTTTAAGGACCTCATACTTCGGGTTCGACGCCATCAGGGACTTCATCGCCGCGATCTGCTGCATGTGGTTCACTGTCGTCGGCGAAGCGGCCATGAACACGCAGTCGCCGCCGGCAGGATGATCCGCCAGTGCGCAATCGAGGTAGGACTGGGCAGCAAGCTCGTAGCTCAGCTGGTTGCAAAAAAGATTGCGGGCCCCCGCGAGGGTGTCTGCATCATAGGTCACGACCACTGCCCCGCGTGCCATCGCCTTTTTCAGGACCGGGACGACGTTCTGCTCCTCGATCGCCGAGAGTAGGATGACATCCGGCTCTTGGGCGAGGACATTCTCCAGAGACGCCACCTGTTGCTCCGCATTTGGGCTGGTGGGACCCGTGTACGTGAAGGTATCGCCGAGCTGCTCCGCCGCCTTCTTCGCCCCTCGTGCAGCCGCTTTGAAGTAGGGATACGTCGTCCACTTCGGAACCATGAACATGCGGAGCCCGCCCGTTGAGGTGCTCGTTCTGATGAAAGGCTTCGGCAAGTGGTGCAAAAGGCCGTGGCTGATCGGGACAACCGCGGCGACACTCGCACCTACCGCCAGGAAATGTCGGCGAGTGACGGAATGGTCTCGTGACGATTCGTCGTCCGCATTCGCCTGTTCTTTATTCTTCTGGTCGGACATCATCTTCCTCCTTCAATCACGCTTCTGTTGATTTATTGTGGCCGAACTACTGCAGGCTTGGTCGTCACATCATCTCGTCACTGGATACTCCTCCTCCTTGACGCGCACCAACCTCAGCGGCTGAAGCGAAGAACCTGCAGCAGACCCCGCTGCTGATCGACATGTTCCCGGCTCCAGCGGCCGAGCAGCTCCGGCACGAGCAGGCTCATGATCAACACCAGTCCGATCACGATCGTCTGGGTCGTGGTCGAGGCATTGACGAGCCCCATGCCGTTCTGGATCACGTCGAGCAACACGATCGCCAGGACGAGGCTGGAGACGCGCCCGGCGCCCCCGTAGATGTCCAGGCCACCGAGGGCCACTGCTGTGACCACCGTGAGAATGGTGCCGCTTGCACTGTCTCCGCCGCCAGAGCCGTACTGCCCGACGAAGATGAGGGCTCCAAGGCCGGCGACAACACCGCCAATGCAGAAGGTCGCAGCTTTCACGCCGGCGACCGAGATGCCGCTGTGGCGGACGGCCTCGCTTGCCCGACCGACCGCATAGAAGGAGCGTCCGATGGTTGTCAGCCGGAAGACGACTGCAAAGGCAATCGCCACCGCCGCGAACAGGAGGAGCGAGATGGGCACCGGCCCGATGGTGTCAGCACCGATGGCGTAGATCGCGCCTGGAAAGTCGGTGAAGCCATTGGTGCCTCCGACGAGAAATGCGGCACCTTGATAGGCTCCGAGCGTGCCTAGCGTCACGGCGAGGGATGGCAGCCCGCCATAGCCGACGAGCACGCCGTTGAACGCGCCGAGGACGAGGCCCGTGGCGAGTGTCGCAAGCACGATCAGTGGCGGGGGCACATGCGCCTGCGAAAGAAGTCCGAGCACAACGGTACAGAATGCCAGGTTCGAGGTCAGCGAGATGTCGATCTCCCCGACGATGACGATCGGTGCCAGACCGAGCGCCAGAACCCCCGACACGACCATGGCACCCGTGCTGTTCAGGATCTGGCTCGGGTGCAGGAAAAGCGGTGAAGCAAGGCTCGCGCAGATCGACGCCAGCACGATGAGCACGATCAGCGTGAGGCTCCAGCCCCTCCGGCCGAGATAGACCTTGTGAGCGCGCGCCGACGACATGATCATGCCCTGCTCGTGATGAGATAGCGCTGCAGGAAGACATCGAAGGCCACCGCGAGAACGATTGCCATTCCTTGGACAAAGGTTTGCCAGCTGCCGGACAGTCCGAGCTGGACAAGGCCATTGCTGACCGTCGCGATGATAAGCGCCCCTATCGCGGCGCCAACCATGCCGCCCGAGCCGCCAAGCAGGCTTACGCCTCCTATAACCCCGGCGGCGAGCGTTTGCAGCTCCCATCCGGTCGCAATGTCGACCGTGATGGTGCCGACTTGAGCCGCCAGCAGCAGCCCTGCGAAGCCTGCCAGCGCGCCGGTCGCGACATAGGCCTGCAGGACAAGTCGCTGCCGGTCGAGCCCATAGTAGACGGCGGCGCGTGGGTTCGAGCCGATGGCATAGAGCGACGCGCCAAAGGACGTCAGACGCATCACAACCGTGGCCAAGGCTGCGATCGCGACCGCGACGATCACGATCACCGGCACACCACCAGCCTTTGCCGCAACGAAGTGCAGGATCCAGTTCGCCTGCTGCCCGGTTCCGATCTCCTCACCTTGGGCAAGAGAGTAGATGATGCCGCGAAAGATCGAGAGCGTCCCAAGTGTTGCGACCAGAGCCGGGATCCGGCCATAGGCGACAACCGCACCGTTGATGAGCCCGAATACTGCGCCGATGACAATCGCGCTCGGGATCAGCAGCGGACCGAAGGCGTGCAGGTGCGTGTAGATGAGCGCCGGAATATAGGCGGCTCCGGCCATCACCGACCCGATCGAGAGGTCGAGATTGCGGGTGAACATGACGAGTGCCTGTGCCAGAGACGCGATGGTGAGGATCGCTGCTGTGTACAACACAGTCGTAATGTTCGAGACGAGCAGGAAGCGCGGCGACAGGGCCGTGAACAGGATTGCAAGGACAACAAGAAATCCGAACGGTCCGAGGCTGCGGGCCCGCAGGAGAACGCCCGTGACGGCCTCACTCTGAAGAACTCCTCGTCGCTCTGTTAGGAGCGCCGATGATTTGGCTTGCAACCTCACCTCAGGGGGCATTACGCACCGCGCCCTTCAAGCACAGCGTCAGACCTGCTAATATTCGCCGCGTCACTCATGACGCGGTAGTCAGTCGTGACCATCGTGGCTCATCCGGTCCTGCTCAGGTGGATAGGTCTCGGCGAGTCCGGCCGGAAGATCGAGGGCGGGACAGTTTCCGAGCTCGTAGATGAATCCGAGCTTCTCCTCAGTATCAAGATAGTGATGAAAGTCCGTGAAAAACCGCCCGCTCTGGGTAACGCCGATGCCCTTCTTTCGAAAGTCCTCCAGAACGTCATCAATCGCCTCGTCGCTGATCCGCTCCTTGATGTGATGCAGCCCCTCGCCTTTCTCGTCGAGAAACTTGCTGTAGATCGTCGGGCCGTAGACGGGCTGAATGATCTCCAACTCGGTGTCTCCCATCCACGAGATGGCGATCAGAAACTTGAACGGCTCATTGACCGATGCTCCGTGCACATTGAAGTCCTTAACCGTGGTTTCGGTGAAGGCGGCAACGCGCCAAGGCCCCACTCCCAAAATCTCGACCCAAGCCTTCATGCTCCGCTCAAGGTCACGCGTGACGAACGCAATCTGGAAGAGCTTTCGGCCTTTGTTCGCCGTCCTCAGAGCTTCGTTGGACATGGCGTTTTTCTCCAACCTTCTGTTCTAGCGTTTGTCGTGCTCGCTCAGCATCTCAAAGAACTCCAGCTCGGCCTCGCGCGACAGAAACTCTCGATGGCGGCCGAACCATTCCTTCTGGTAAGGCAATGCGAGGTGCCGATCGAGATCGGCGCGTGTGGTCCAGTTCTCATAAAAGTAGAAAACGTTGGGGTCATCGGCACTGACATGAAAATGATAGTCGATGCAGCCCGGCTCGGAACGCGACCGGACGACGAAGCTTTCGAGCAGCTTCACGAGTTCGGCCCGTTTCTCTGGTCGGGCCTTCAGCGTCGCGGTCAGTGTGCAGCGCGGCCTCATGGCTTTTCTCCTTCTTGTGTTCCATCGCCGCGGCGTTCGAGGAATACGCTACGTAATCAACCGTCAGCCGAGGGCGTTGATCCGGTGCGGCAGTCAAGGGGTTCGGCTGACGGTGCGACGACGCTGAGCGGACGAACGGCGCTCTTCGATGAACGCTTTGGCGTGGCGGGCGAGCGGCACATTATCGCTCCACGTGTTGCGCCAGATCCCAGCCGTTATCGAGAGATCCTTGTCGACAACCTCCGACGAGAAGGACTCGAACGTCACGTAGTCGTCGTACCCTACATCGAGAAGTGCATCGAAGGCAGCATCGAAGTCGACGGTCCCTGCGCCAAGATAACCTCGATTGCTTTCGCCGATGTGGAAGTAGCCGAGTTTGTTGCCCGCTGCGCGAATGGCGTCGGCAGGACTCGCCTCCTCGATGTTCATATGGAACGTGTCGAGATGAAGCTTCACGTTGGCAGAACCGGTCTCTGAGATGAACCGCAGTCCTTGCGCTGTGGTGTTCAGGAGGTTCGACTCAAAGCGGTTGACGATCTCAAGGACCAACAGCACGCCCGCCTCCTCACCAGCCTTCGCCACTTCGGCAATGGTGCCGACGCTGTTCTTCCACCCGGCTTCGGTCGGCATGCTGTAGTACTTTCCATGCATGGAGAAGATGATACCGCCGAGTTTCCTTGCACCAAGGTCACGGCAGACAGACACTGCCTCTCGGAGGACTGTCTCCCCTCGTTTAACTTCATCCCTATCGTCGCTGGATATGTCGCTACCCTTCGGCAAGCCCATCGTGACGACGATATCCATCTTGCGTGCCTGTATCAGGCGCCCGAGCGCAGGCACGTTGAACAGCTTCGGGTCGAGCCTCGGAAACTCAATCAATGAGTAGCCAAGGTCGTGTGACGTCTCGACCGCACGCTCGAGATCGGCCTGACGCGAGCTTCCCGTCCAGACAAAGGCGTGTATGCCAATCTTGTTCATCTTGTCTCTCCAATCCGGGTTGGACGGTCTCCGCCACGTCTCCACATCAATCTCGACTAGAACGGGAAGGCGGGGTTGGGGATCGTGGTCGGATGCCCATCACGCTCCACGGCCAAGCGCCGCATGCCGTGGGTGAGGATATCGCCGTAGTTGTGGCCTGCTGTCGTCTGGCAGAACCAGACAAAGACCAGCGGCGCATGTCCGGTGTTGACGGAGCGATGTGCCCAGTCCGGGGGGATGAAGGCGCAGATGCCGGGTGCCATCTCCACCTCCCGGGTCTCGCCCTCGCGTGTCTGCAGCAGCAGAAGCCCGCGGCCACTTTGCGTGTAGTAGGCTTCGCCACAATCCCGACGGACATGATAGTGCCCGCGGGTCATGAAATACTCCTCACCAATCTTGCCCGGATACATGGTGGTCGTGCCAAAGAAAATGTCGCTGCTGTCCTGCCGGTAGCCGGCGACCTCGTATCCGACGGCATCCGGGTTCGCCGCCATGTAGGTATCGAAGGCGGCGGTGTCGCGATAAAGGCCACGGAGTTCGGCGACCGGCTTCGTGTAGTGCTCATTCGCCTTCGGGATGTCGCCCGTGCGCCCATCGATGAAGATAGCTTCGGGAGTAAGCATGGAGGGCCTCCGGGTTTCACTGACATGCATCAGTTTAGGCTTCTGGCGATTTCGGCCTCGGTCGCGCCGACGATGTCATTGACGACAGCCGCGGTTGTCGATTCACGGGTCACATGCTCGGCCACCACTTCGCCGAGGCGCATCACGACGATGCGGTCGGTGATCGCCATGACGTGGGCGAGTGTGTGCGAGATGAGAATGACGGCCACGCCCTCGTCGCGAACATGGCGGATCAGGCGGAGCAATTCCTCCACCTCAGGCACCCCGAGGTGATTTGTCGGCTCGTCCAGAATGAGCAGCTTGCGGGCCCAGGACATGGAGCGGGCTATGGTGATCGCCTGGCGCTGCCCACCTGAGAGGTTGCCTACGGTGGTATCGAGATGGGGCAGCCGGATGCCGGTCTTCGCCGTATCGGCCTGGGCGACCTTCGACATCGCGCCATTGTCGAGGAAGCCCATGCGGCCGAGCAGGCCAGGGCGAACAACCTCGCGGCCGAGAAAAATATTGGCGGTGATGGACAGGGTCGCGGCGAGGCCAACGTCCTGATAGACGGTCTCGATACCCGCCGACAGCGCCTGCTGCGGAGAGGTCCAGTGCCGCGGCTTTCCTTCCAGAATGACCTCACCACTGGTCTGCGGGAACATCCCGGAGATGATCTTGATAATGGTTGACTTGCCGGCACCGTTGTCGCCGACAAGGCCCAGCACCTCGCCGGCACGGATGTCGAAGGTGACATTGCTCAGTGCGACGACGGAACCGAAGGTCCGGCCGACATGGCGAAGCGATAGCAGGGGTTCGCCCGCTGGCGTCCGGTTGGCCAAGGGGAGGGGGTCTGTCATGCTGCTCAATCCCTTGCGCGTCCGCGTTCCTGCATCATAACCGCAACGGCGATGATCATGCCGATGATGACGGTCTGCCAGTAGGGCTGTATGCCGGCGACGATGAGCCCGTTGACGATGACCCCGATGATGAGCGCCCCGAGCAGCGAACCGATGATCGTGCCAGTCCCGCCGAACAGACTGGCGCCGCCGATGACGACAGAAGCGATCGCATTCAGCTCGTCATTGGCGCCTTCCAGAGGCGAACCGGTGCCGAGCCGCATGACGACCAGCACACCCGCAACCGCCGAGAGCAGGCCCGCGAGGACATAGATCTTGATGAGATGCCTCTGCACAGGAATGCCGGCTCCGCGTGCCGCCCGTGCATTGGAACCAATCGCGAAGGTCCACCGGCCGAAACGCGCGCCATGCAGAAACAACCCGACGATGACGCCGAGAATGATGGTCACGAGGATCGGGAAGGTGAGTATGCCGAGAAAGACAGTGTTGCCCCAGGTTGCTACGGCGGGTGCGAGGCCCGATACATCGACCCCGTTCGTCAGCACGAAGGTCAGGCCGGTGGCGACACCCAGCATAGCAAGGGTCGCGATGAAGGGTGTGACACGCGCTTTCGTTACCATCAGCCCATTGGCGAGCCCGACGCCGACACCGACCGCCAGGGCGGCCAGTGTGCCGAGAACGAGGCTTGGAAAAGCGCCGAGCATCATGCCCCCCTGACCGAGCCCCACGACCACGAGGGAGCCGATGATCCCGGACAGGCCGAGTGTCGCTCCGACGGAGATATCGATGCCGCCGGTGATGATGACGAGCGTCTCGGCGAAGGCCAGCAAGATCGTCTCGGTCGAATCCTGGAGGATGCTGCTGATGTTGTCGGCCGCGAGGAAGCCCGGGTTCAAGACGTCAAATATCCCGACGATGACCGCGAGGCCAAGCAGCAGCAAAAGCTGCTGCTTGGCCAGAGGTCTGCGCGCCAGCCAACTCCGAAGCGAGGAGGATGAACGAGGTGAGGGCGCGCTGGTCGTTGTGGCGTCGGCCATCACTGGCCGCGATAGAAATACTGCGACTGCTGATCCATCGTTTGCTGCTTGATTAGAATATCCGGCAGGATGTTGAGCTTCTTTGCCGGCTTGATGCCCTTGGTTGCATCATAGGCCATCTTGACTGACATCTCGCCCTCAAGGACAGGCTGCTGCGCAATCAGCCCGATCAATTCGCCCGCTTTCAGGGCGGCAACCTCTGCGGGTTCCGCATCATAAGCGACGACCTTGACCTGGCCCAGCTTGCCGGCGTTACGCAAGCCTTGGATGACACCGATTGCGGTCTCGTCATCGATGCAGAAGATGCCGTTGAGATGCGGATAGCGTAGCAGAAGATCACGCACCACTTGAGCCGCGTGGCTCGGCTGATCGCTACTGAACTGATAGCCTAAGTAGTCGAGACCCGAATAGCTTTTGAGTTTTGACTCGAACCCCTGCTTCCGCAGCAGATCAGTGCTCGTGCCCGGCAGACCGTCCATCAGATAGACCTGGCCCTTGCCGCCGAGCGCCTCATTCAGTAGATCGGCCGCGAGCGCGCCACCGCCCACATTGTCGCCGGTCACAGCCCCGGCGATATGTGTCGTGTCGGCGACACTGGTATCCGCTGTGACGACGGGAATGCCCATGCTAACTGCGCGATTGACCGAAGGCATCAAGGCGCTGCTATCCGTCGGCACGAGAACGAAGCCAGCCGGATGCTGATTCAAGACGGCATTGACGAAGGGAAGCTGCGCGGTCGGCGAGTAGACGCCCATCGCACCTTGCCAGATGAGGTGCACGCCAAGCTTCTTCGCTTCCTGCTCCGCGCCGTAGTGCATGGAGATGAAGAAGGGATCAGAGGCAAGGCTCGGCACAAAGCCGATGGTCGGCGTCTTCTGGGCGTGCGATGCCGGTCCGCCTGCCAGCACGCCGGCGACCGCCAGCGCGAGACGAGCTGTGAAACGGCCGGATATCCGGAGTATCTTCTTGGACATGTAGCTCTCCCGTGTTCTTTTGCTGTCTTTGTTGGGCGCTAGCCGAAGTCCTGACCGCTCCTGCCGGTGCGAAAGCCGATGATGGGGGTACGCATCAGCCTGAGCGGTTTTACGCCGAGCGATGTAAAGGCATGACGCCGCTTATGATTGTGACCTAATACTCCTGTCGGGTGGGCGTTATGACCAGCTCCTGCAGGATGACATCCTGAGGCATCTGATACGCGAAGAGCATCGTGCGAGCGACGTGATCCGCCGCGATGCCGCCGCCAATGTCGGCGCCCCGCGCGGCCCAGATCTCATGCGCCTCCTTGTTGAGCATCGTGCTCTCGATCTCGGTTTGCGTCAGCCCCGGGGTGACGACGATCACGCGCACATCATAGGCGGACATGCTGCGCCGTGCGGCCTCGGTCAGCGCGTGGACATAGGCTTTTGATGCGCCATAGGCATCGTGATAAGGATAGGACTTGCGGCCGGCGATCGAGCTGACATTGATGATGGTGCCATGCCGCCGGCCCTTCATCCCTGGCATCACCACGTGCATGCAGTTCATAACGCCGAGGCAGTTGATGTCGAGCAGGTCCCGCCATTCCTCCGGGTCCTGATCTTCGATGCGTGCCAACGGCGCAATCCCTGCGTTGTTGAGCAGGCAGTCAATCGGGCCGTGCAGCGCTTCCGCCTCGGCGACGGCGGCTGCCACCGCGGGTCGATCTCTGACGTCGACCGCACGGCAAACTGCGTTCGAAAGGCCGAGTGCCTCCAAGCGGTCCCGCCGCCGGGCGATGAGCAGCACGGGGTGGCCGGCCGCAGCGAAGGCGCGGGCGGTTGCCGCGCCAATGCCGCTGCCTGCACCGGTCACCATGACCAAAGGCTTGGTCATAGGGCTCCCTCCCGCGCGTGATCGGCTTGCGGTGCGGATGCCGGCCCCGGGGCGGGGTCGAGCGCAAGGCGACGGAGCGCGATGTCGTCCAAGGCATCCACGGGACAGCGTTGACCGCTGCAATGGCCGCGCTGCATGATCATCACTGCGTCGCAAATCGCCAGGAGTTCTTCTTCCTCGGTGGAGACGACGAGGACGGCGACGCCGGACGCCGCCGCAAGGTTTCGGATGAAGGCGTGGATCTCGGCCTTTGTGCCGACATCGATGCCTTTGGTCGGTTCATCGAGCAGCAGCACGGCCGGCCGTTGCAGGACGGCTTTGGCGAGCAGCGTCTTCTGCTGGTTTCCGCCGGACAGGCGTACAAGTGGCGCATGGATGTTGCCCCGTACGCGCAGGCGCTGCAGCACAGACTCGGCCTCCTGCGCGGCCTCCTGCTTGCGAATGACGCCCGCCCAGGCGTGGCGTCCCAAAATGGGCAGCGTGCAGTTGCGCACGGCATCGAAGTCGGGGATGAAGCCGTTCGCCTTGCGCTCCTCCGAGACGAAGGCGACCCCAGCGCGCATCGCGGCACGCGGCGAATGGGGGCGGTAAGGACGGCCGCGCAACTGCATCCGGCCTTGGTCCACGGGTTCCAGCCCATAAAGGGTGCGGAGCAGCCGGCTGCGGCCTGAGCCGGCAAGACCGTACAGCCCGAGCACCTCACCTGAAGCCAGGTCGAAGGTCACGTCACGCAAGCCACGCGACGCGCCGATGCCGCGCACCGCCAGGATGGGCTCGGCTTTCGGGATCGCCCTTGCGATGGAGGGCGTTGCCGTCGGCACCGAGCCGCCGGCTCCCGGTTGCTTGTGCAAGCGCGCCGCCTCCTGCTGTCCGATGATCGATTCGGCAAGCGCATCGCGAGAGAGCCCGGCGATCGGCGCGTCCAAGACGACACGCCCGTCCATCAGAGATGTGACATGGTCGCAGACCGCGAAAATCTCGTCCAGCTTGTGGTCGACGATTACAATGGCGACATTCTGCTCTCGGGCGATGCGGCGCAAGGTCTCCACCAGACGGTCGATCTGGGCGCGCTCCAGCGCCGTCGTCGGCTCATCGAGCAGGATGACGCGCGCATTGCGGGCGAGCGCGCCGATGATCTCGATCATTTGCCGCTGCGCCACGGGCAGACCCGCCACCTTTTCGTCGCCCGACAAACCGAGCCCGTAGGCGCTGAGATGCTGGCGTGCGGCCGTACGCATCGCCGTCTTGTCCAGCACGCCCGCGGTCGCGATCTCTCGCGCGAGGAAAAGGTTCTGTGTGACCGTGAGGTTTTCCAGAAGCGACAGTTCCTGGAAGACACAAGCAACGCCGGCCGCAACGGCGGCGGAGGGGCTCACGAAGGAAACCGGGCTGCCGTCGAGCAGGATCGTCCCTGCCTCTGGCGCCACGGCTCCCGCGAGGATCTTCAGCAGCGTGGACTTGCCGGCACCGTTGTGGCCGACAAGCCCATGCACCGCGCCCGCGTGGAGGGTGAAGCCGACGCCGTGCAAGACCGTGGCTGCGCCGTATCGTTTGACGATGCCCTGCGCCACGAGCCGCTCGACGGCCATTGCCCCAGCCCTCTCCCCGCCGGCTCAGCCGAGTTCGCCGGGCGGTGGCGTTTCGCCGGCTTTGAAAACGGCGACCGGGAGCAGGATGGATGACTTGACATCCTTGCCGTCGAGATAGTCACGAATGCTCTGGACGACGATCTTGGCATAGGTCGCCGGTTGCTGCGCGGCGCAGCCCTTGTAGGGGCCATCGAGTTTCGTATCGGCCGCGCAGAAGGCGAAGAGGCTCACCTTGTCAGCCCGCCTGAGCGCCTTGATGGCCTGGATCGCGCCGACCGCGCCAGGGCCCGTATCGGCAAAGATCACGTTCATGTTCGGGTTGCCCTGCAGCATTTCCATCGCGACCTTGAGGCTAACGTCGGGCTCGACAAGTCCATTCACCACGCGGGTGACCTCGGCGTTGGAGTCCGACGAAAGGGCCTGCTTGAAGCCGGAATCGCGCTCATTCGTGGGCAACTGCTCCGGGTCGCCGACAATACCGGCAACGATCTTTGCGTCCTTCCCGAGGCTGGCGAGCGTCGCCTCTCCCATCACGCGGCCGCCCTCGACCTGATCCGGGCCAACGTATTGGACGATCTGGCCGCCCTGCGCCTTGAGGTCTTTGTCATCGACCGAGACATTAACCGTGAAGACCGGGATGCCGGCTTTGGAGAGAGCGGTTGCCATCGCCGCCCCCGGGCCGGAGTCGACAGCGTTGAGCGCGACCGCGCACACCTTCTGCTGGATGAAGGCGTCGATTTGCGACAGCTGATGGGAATCGCTGTTATCAGCGATCGCGACTGCCATTTTGAACCCAGCGGTCTTGCCGTGGTCGAGGAAGCTCTGTCGCATCGCGATATAATAGGGGTTGGAGGTGTTGGGGAGCGCCACGCCGATCAGCGGGTTGGCCTGTTTGCAGCTTTCCGGCATCAGCTTCGCGCCGCTCGTCTGGGCGCGGGCGGCGCCCATGCCGAGCGCGATAACCAGGGCCGGCACCGCGAATGCCGCCCATATCCTAGGAGCAATCAAAACCTTTAATGTTGCCCGATGCATCGGCCCGTTCATTGCACGCATCTCCCGGTTGATGTTGTTCTTGCTTTGCCACGACTGGCATGCCGCCGAAGCTCACGAACTTCGGCGGAACATGTGGGTTCGAAACAGAGATCGCAGTGTCCCGGATAATGGCTTGCCGGCCCGCTGCCTCCGATAGGTGTCGAAAATAACGGCGATGAGCACGATCACGCCGATGACGAGGGACTGCCAGTAGCTGCTGACGTTCAGGACGTTCATCCCGTCGCTGACGACGGCAATGAGGACGGCGCCGATCATAGCCCCTTGGACCCGGCCGATGCCGCCGAACAAGCTCACGCCACCGATCACGGCGGCGGCGATCGAGAAAAACAACTCGTCGCCCAGGCCAGTTGTCGGAAACCCGACCATCAGCCGGGCGGTATCGACGATGCCGCCCAGGCTCGCGCAGAAGCCGCTGATCGCATAAACCGTGATCGTCGTGACGGCGAGATTGACGCCGGCGAGCCGTGCCGCCTCGCGGTTGCCGCCCGTCGCGTAGATGTGGGTACCGAGAATCGTCTTCGACAGCAGCAGACCGGCGAGAATGGCCATCACGGCCAGGATGACGACCGGCACGGGAATGCCCGCGAGCAGGCCTTGGCCCATGAAGGCGAAGCCGCTCTGTGTGATCGAGATGGAGTTGGCGCCCGTGATGATGAGCGCCATGGAAGAGGCGACACCCATGGTCGAAAAGGTGACGATGAATGGTGGCACGCGGAAATACTGGATGATGATGCCGTTGACGATGCCCATCGCGGTCCCGGCGAGCAGTGTCACGAGAATGGCGAGCGGCCAGACAAGCCCGTGCGCCATCAGTAACGATACGAGGACGCCCATGACTGCGATGTTGGCGCCGGTCGAAAGATCGATGCCGCCGATCAGCAGAACGAAGGTCTGACCCAAGGCGAGCAACCCGATGACGGCGCCGTTCAGGAGCAGGACGAGGCCGTTCGACAGGGTTCGCATGTTCGGCGACATCGCGCAGAAAATTGCGAAGACGACGATCAGCATGATGAGGATGCCGGCTTCGTCGGGCAGCCGCCAACCGCGACGGGCCGCGGACCCGTCCGTCGTGCTGCTCATCGCCTCACTCTTTCTGCTCAGTGCCTCGGTCATGCGGCCATGGCCCTCACCCGTGCGGCCGCCTCGCGATAGGCACTGCGGACGGCTGCGGCATCGGCCCCAGGTGTGGGATCGGCCGCGCGCACAAGATCCGGCGCCCAATCGCGTGCGATCGCCTCCGTAGGCCGCCCGGTCAAAGCGGCCGCTGCTTGGACCGCCGCACCGGCCGCGGCTGCTTCAGCAGCCTCGCTCAGGTAGACGGTCTCGCCGCTCAGATCGGCGAGGATCTGCTGATAAGCGTGGGAGCGGGCGGCGCCGCCTGTGAGGATCAGCCGGCCATCCATGCGCGCCCCGGCAGCGCGCAGCAGATCGCGCCCTTCGAGAAGGCTGCAGAGCACGCCTTCGATCGCGGCCCGACCGATCTGGCCCGGCGTCGTATTTCCGCGCAGCCCTGTTACCTGACCGCTGGCATGCGGCAGGTTCGGCGTGCGCTCACCGTCGAGATAGGGGACGATGACCACGCCGCCGCTGCCGGGCTCGGCGGCAAGCGACATCGCGTCGAAGCGCTGCGTGTCGACACCGAGGAGGCGGCGGAAGAAGTCCGTCACCTTGGCCGCATTCAGCGTTGTGATCATGGGCAGGAATCGTCCGGTCGCATCGGCATAGCCGTTAATCGTGCCTGTCACGTCCGTCACCTGCGCCCGCGAAACGGTATAGGCCGTGCCGCTCGTGCCGAGGGAGATCACAGTGTCACCCTCTTCGATGCCGAGGCCGAGCGCGGCCGTCATGTTGTCACCGCTTCCCGCGCCGACGACGGCCCCCGCAAGCGGCTCTAGGCCCGGCAGTAGAAGGGCCTCAGAGACCGCATCGCCCGAGGCAACAACTGTGGGTACGAGCCTGTCCCAGGGGAGATCGGGAGCAGCGAGCTCGGCCAAGGCGAGATCCCATCGGTTGGCGACCGGGTCGAAATAGCCGGTGCCGGATGCGCCGCCGCGTTCGGTCACCGCCCGTCCGCCGAGACGGTAGATCAGGTAATCGGCCGGCAGCATGGCATGCGCCGCCTGCGCCAGGGCTTGTGGATCGCAACGCGCTGTCCAGGCGAGTTTGGACACCGTGAGGGCGGGGCCGGGCGCGGAGCCGGTGCGCGAGACCCAGTCCGCCGCCGGGAGTCGTTCGAGAAGTCGCGCCGCGTCGGGCGCGGATTCCGTGTCGTTCCACAATTTAGCCGGGCGGGTCGGCTCATTGGCGCGGTCGAGCAGAACGAGCCCGTGGCCCTGGCCGCCCACGGATATGGCGGCGACCGAGGGGAGCAGTGCAGCAACCCCTGCGCAGGCGGCGCAAAGCGCGCGCCACCAGTCGCCCGGGTCCTGTTCGCTGCACGGCGGCGTCGTGGCCGGATGCGGTGCCCGAGCCTCGGCTACGAGAGCGCCGTCGTCCAACCGCCGGATCACCACCGTGCAAGATTGCGTGGAGGTATCGACGCCGGCGATCAGGTCCCGTGCCATGGCGCGCTACTCTTCCTCAGGCTTCGTCGCCAGGATTATGCCATCCCGACCCACCGCGCCTGCGGGGTGCGTGTATATCACCTGATCCCAGCTGTAGCCGCGCAGCACGCGGGTGACATCCGTGATCGCGTCGAGCAGCGCCGCCGCCGCGAGGGAGCTGCCGGTCGCGATGATCGCGCCAAGGTCGGCATCTGCGGGCAGTGTCAGGGGAAGAACATAATCGGCGAGCTCGGCAAGCTCGGAACTCGGCGTAGCGGTTATCACGATCAGGCAATTCGCCAGCTTGCGGGCGCGCCGGCAGAACTCGTTGAGTTCACTGGAACTGCCGCCCTTTGATATGGCGATGACGCTGTCTTCGGGGCGCAGAACACCCAGGCCTCCGTGCAAACCATCTGCCGGCGAGAGGTAGAAGGCCGGTGTGCCGGAAACCGAAAGGAGATGGGCAGCGCGAATGGCGATGGCGCCGGAGGTGCCGCTGCCGGTTACAAGAGCCTTGCCCGAGCCCGCCACTAGCAACCGACATACCTGCACGAAGACGTCGCCCAAGGCGGTTTCGGCCGCCATCACTGCAACGCCGTTCGCCTGAATAACACGGCGACCGATTGTCAGAATATCGAGCGGGACCTCGGAACTCTGCATGGCGACATAGCCGCTTCTTTTGACGTGAGCCTACGGTCCGATCTTAGTCGATGTCAATTGAGCGACGTGCGCTCATTTGAGCGCGCTGTCGAGCAGTTGGTGAGCGACTGCCGCATCGGTGATCAAGGTCGTCAGCCAGCCGCCGCAGAGAACAGCGCGGATGGCGTCTGTCTTTTCCAAACCGCCCGCGACGCCGATGACAGTCGGCAAAGAGCGGATCTGTGCCGCGCTGAGGCCGACGACATTTGCCGCCAACGGCGTGGTGACGGCCCTCCCCTCCGGATCGATCAGGACGGTGCAGAGATCGGCGCAGGTTCCGGCCGCCTGAGCTTGCTCCTGCCAAGCCGACGGCAGAGTTCCGAACAGCGTCGAGTTCGAGGGGTTCCAGGCGCCAATCCCGGACACCAGGACATCGATGTGAGCGAAACGGGCGGTGGCGCGGGCCACATTGGGCTCACTCCGCAGCCGCTCGACGAGACTCTCATCCTCAAACCACATCGGCAGATACAGCGGATAAGCGGTCCCCCGGCTAAGTGCTGCGAGACGATGGACCAGATCGACCGAGCTTTGCGCATACTCGGCACCCGCAAGGCTGCCGATGGCCTGCACCACGTCGATGAGCGGCAGCCTTGTCAGGGCTTTGGCACAGGCGGAGAGCGTCCGTCCCCAGGCGACAGCGAGCGTCTGTCCGTCGACAAGAGTCTCCTCGAGCAGCGCCGCAGCGGCGCGGCCGAGCGCGTCGGTTCCCTCGGCCGGCGACAGGTTGTGTGCACGCACGACGACGGCGTTCCGCAGCCCGTAACGCCGACTAAGCGCCTCAGCCAGCTCAGTATCGTAGTCTTCCTGATCGGCTACGATGAAGCGCACCACGCCATTCTCAATCGCCTCGTCAATTAGCCGGGCGACCTTGAAGCGCGAAATGCCTAGGCTTCCGGCGATTTCGAGTTTCGTCTGCCGACCGACGAAATGGCGATGCGCAACGGTCGTCATGAGCAGTCGCGCGAGTGGCTGCTTCGCCATAAAAGCCGGTCCTCCAGACGTGTGGGAGGACGGAGCACCTAATGAAGCGGGGGCTGTCAAGACTCAGATGTTTGCGTCTGTCTGCACTCGCCGGTGTTCCTGCAAGTCGGCGTCGGTGCACGCGATAGACGGCGTTTTATGTGCGATGTTCAACGTCGCGCACGGCTCGACTCTGG
>JABBOH010000137.1 GCA_019351895.1 Pseudomonadota bacterium | reverse complement strand
GTTCTGCGCCGGGACGGGGAATGCTTCTCGATCGATGCGGGAGCGGTTCCCTCGCTTGCCTATCCCGACCATGTGCTGCACGCCGGACCTGCAAATGGCGACCTGCTGGCTTGGCCGACCGACGCGGTCCACCTCGGTCTTGGACCGATCCCCTTGTCACTTCAGTCTGCCTTCATTCAGGCCCGGATCAGCGGCCCGGATGGCGCTTTGAGATGGATGCAGCGAGTCAACGTCGATCCGCCTCTCGAAGAGCAGCGTGATCTAGCCGCGCTGGCTAGTCACATGGGGCTTCGCGTATTTCATGATTGGATGCGTGCGATGCTCGGCGGCGACACGCTCCCGGTCGGTGGTGGCGCATGGGATGAAGACGCTGGATCGCCGGGCTACCGCCCCCAGAGTCCGGGTTATGACCGCCTTACGCTGGAGGATATTCTCACGGCTTGGGCACGCGATCGCAAAGCGTTCGGCAGGGTCGATCGACATTTTACTCCTTATGTGGATGCGCTTCTAGCCCACGGCGAAAATCTGAGCGAAGCGGAGAGAACTGACTTGAACGAACTCGCTCAGATCTGGGCTATCGCCCGGACCCAGCTTGCCTCATGAGCGCCAGATCGAAACCCTTTCAGGCCGCGACGGTCAAGGCTGCAACTGCCGCACTGTCTGGAGGCAATCCGCTGCGCCGGTTTCTTGTAGCGGACGAGGTCGGCCTCGGCAAAACCGTCGTCGCCCGTGATACGCTTGCGGCATTGGCGAGCAAAGCGCGCAAGTTCACGGTCTATTATATTGCGAGCGGGCTCAAAGTCGCGGACCAGAACAAAGTCGAATTGCTGCGGTTCCTCGACAAGGACGAAGCCAAGGACGCGCTCTCCACCATCGACCGCGTCGGTCTCATTCCGTTTGAAGAAAAGCGAAAGGGAAAGCTTCGGCTCTACGCCTTTACGCCCACCACATCATTCTCCAGTTCGCAGCGCCTCTACGGTGGAAAGGCTGTCGAACGCGCGTTCATCAAGCTCCTGTTGGACGAACTATACCCCGGCCTGCCCGAAGCGTTTCCTGAAGGCTATATCGAATATGGCGCAACCTCCGGATGGCCATGGGCGTGCGAAGAGGCTCAGGGCAAGTTCGATAATGTCTCCGCCCACTTTAAGGCGGCCTATGGCCGAGCGTTACGCACGGAGTTTGGCAAGCCGGCCCGCGAAAACATTCTGCGCGCAATCGAGACGAGCAGACATGGCCAGAGCTTGGGCCGGATACGAAAGGCGCTCGCTCAAGCCGCCTTGGATTCCGCCACGCCCGACCTCGTGATTTTCGACGAGTTCCAATGCTATCGCGAACTGCTCAACGCAGGTGCGGACAACCCGTTGGCGCAGCAACTGCTGACGGGAAAGGATGGAGCAGCGCCGCCGCCGATCCTTCTTATGTCCGCCACGCCTTATCGCTTCTATGCGGAGCGCTGGGAAAGCGGCGCCGGGGCCGCGCCTCATGTCGAATTTTTCGAGATTATCGAGTTTTTGGGCGGGACAACCGTGCGCGCGGAGGCCGAAACCCGATTTCGCCGTTTCGGCGATCTCCTGCATTTGATAGGTCGTCTGCCGCCCAACAGCCGGCAGGCCGCCGTCGATGAGGCGCAGACGCTCAAGCATCAACTGGAGGCTCTCCTCACACCGCTCATGTCGCGGACCGAGCGCCCGGTTTCCGACCATGCCGGAGAGCCTGCGCCGCCATCCGTAAGGATCGAGCCCCACGATCTCGACGTCTATCGACATTTCACCGACCACGTATCGCCCAAGCTCGCGGGCAGCGCGATCACCTATTGGCTTTCAGTGCCGCTCCCTGCGCAGGCGCTGGGGGATAGGTATCAGATTTCTCGCGACATAGACTTTCCCGCCACGCGCAGCGTTCCCCGCCTCGGGGTCACCAATTGCTTCAAGCCGCCCAAAGATGGCTGGGGAAGCGCCAAGCTCCGCGCCCTCAGTAGCCTTGTGCCAACGGAGGCCCTTGCTCTCCCATGGGTGTTGCCGTCGCTGACTTGGTGGGCGCCTTCAGGCCCATGGGCGAAGGTGACGCAATCGCCCAAGATGCTGATCTTCAGCAGGTTCAGGGCAACGCCGCAAAGTCTGGCAGCCCTTGTTAGCCTTGAGGTCGAGCGCAAATGCGTTGGAAAAAGCAATCTTCCCTACGCCGCCGCGTGGAAGAAGCGCCACCTTAACCCGAAGCCCAACCAAGGCCCCACGCTCGCACTGTTTCACCCGAGCCCCTTCCTGATCCGGGCTGTCGATCCCCTCGATGTGATGGGAAAGGCGACGATGAAGCAGGTCAGGGCCAGCGCGCGGCAGCAGATTATTCGGGCGCTGCCCACGTCGATCGCGCCGGGGGCGCCGAATGCGCGGAGCAACCGGCGGCGCAAACCGGCCTGGGCGATCCTCGCGGCCATCGAGCGCGCGCAGAAGGCGCCACTGGCTCGGGAGTTCGCGGCGGTCCAGAAGAGCTGGGACCGGGTCGCGCCGAAGGATGCAACGCTTCAAACCTTGCTCAAACAGCGCCAAGAGGCCGATGCGATTACCTGGCTGAGCCGATGGGAACTCGACGCCTTAGTCGATATGGCTCTCGGCGCCCCCGGGGTCGTGACGGGCCGAGCACTCTACCGCCATCTTCCAGAGCTTTTCGATTTCCAGGAGCAGCATTTCGCGCGGCTTGTGCGCTTCTGCTGGACGCGGCTGCGCACCTATCTGGATCGCCCTGTTTTCTGGTCCGTTTTGCCCGGCGAAGACGCGACGCAGAAATATCAGAATGCGTGCGTTGACGGCTGCTTGGAAGCCGTCCTCGACGAACATTTCTGGCTGCGCAAATCTAAGAGGCTGACCCGGAACGTATCCGAAAGGACAATTTGTTCTTTTTCAGTAAGTTG
>JABBOH010000057.1:13582-18065 GCA_019351895.1 Pseudomonadota bacterium | reverse complement strand
CTGGAACCAAGCTGCTGCCCCGGTGAACCCGTCCGCGATTGAGCGGGACAGGATCAAAGCGCATGAGACATCTCAATCGTCCGCGGGTAAGACATGCGGCATTGCGGACGCGGGATCATCGCCGACCGGGCCAGCGACAACCTCCCGTTTGAAAAACGAAGTGACGGAGTATGGGTCGTGCGGCTGGTTGGAACGGCCTACTGTCATAACGATCCGAATTTCGTGATTTTATATAAATATATCAACGTGTTCTCCAAATAAGCGTTTCAGCCTGGACGTGCGATCGAGCGGCAGATTGCAAAACTTATCGCAAAAGCCATCGCATTCCGCATGGAATATTTGCGATTCATAACTGATTGAAAAACAACAAAACAGATTCTGTGGATTCAGGCTCGCAAATGTCTCAAGTTTTGCAAAGGTGCTTATGACAGTAGGCCGTTCCAACCAGCCGCACGACCCGTGCCCGGACCGAGCGCCGACGCGACGGGCGTCGGACGCCTCCGCCGGCGGGCTCAATTTCGGGGGAATCGGATGAAACGGGCGACATTGTCCGAGAACCGTATCACCACTGCTCCAAGGACGGAACGGCCAAAATCATCGTGAGCGACAAAATGTTAGCTTCTGGTGGTGGTGCGGAGAGTGCAGGGGGGCGACGTCGTTCCAAACAATATCGGCATGTATGCTAATGTCTTTCGGCGTTGGTCTACCAGTTGGGGCCCTGTTTTACCAACCGGCGCAGGCAGGGCTCGGAGGGTTCACGGCGCGATCAGCGGTGGCAGCATGTTACACTATTAAACATAGTGTAACAAATGTATTGCTTCCCTCCCGAGCGAGATAAATAATTTATCTAACTCTTGTCAGCGACCAGACAACCGAAGGCACTAATCCGCACGCATCGCGCGACATCGAGCGCGCCTACAAGGCCGACCCGCCCCTCGCCCACGAATCCGCCGGCGGTCGCACCGCACGCGCCATCCGCGCGATGCAACTCGGAGCCGAAGTCCGCACCGATCCCGGCCGCCGTGCCGACCGCTTCGTCGAGCGGTGGACAGATCTAGATACGCAGCGGCTGGATGCTTACCGCAGCGGCGACATGGCCGGGATGCGCCGTATCCGCCACCGCATGGGTACGATGGCCAAGAGTCTGGAGCGCGACCCGCAGATGGAATCGGCGCTCGCGGTTCGTAAACAGCAGCTTGGCATCGGCATGGAAATGGATCGCGGGATCAAGCACGAGCTTGCAACGAGCATCGGGTTCGACATGGAGCGTGGACGGGGCATTGGGATTTAAGGGAACGAAGCAATCGGAGTCTTCTCGTGCCGTATGGTGTATCTTGACGCCGCACACTCTCCGGCCTACCTAGCGATAAGAGGATCAGGAACGTTATCCATAAAGGATTGCGCCGCTTCATTGAGAATGACGACGCAAGCGGGCTCCAACCCGCTGTCGTGTCGAAAGTCCGCCGCATCGTGTCCTTCCTCCAGGATATGGAACGAGAGGACGAGCTGCGAACGATTCCGAGCTGGAAAGCGCATCAGCTCACTGGTGACCGCAAGGGTGCTTGGAGCCTGTTTGTGACGAAGAATTGGCGGATGACGTTTCGGGTCGATACGCAGGAGGTCGAGATCATCGACCTGGACTATGAGGATTACCACCACTAGGAGGTGGACATGAACGCGGTTTCCAGTTTTCGCATGAAGCGTCCCGTCCATCCCGGCGGGTTTGTGAAGCACGAGATTGTCGAGCCCCTGGAGCTGTCGGTGACGGAGGCGGCCGCTGTGCTGGGCGTGACGCGTGCGACGCTATCAACGCTGCTGAACGAACGCGCCAGCCTGTCACCCGAAATGGCGCTGCGCATCGAGAAGGCTTTCGGCGTGTCGATGGATATGTTGATGCGGATGCAGAACAGCTACGACATAGCCCGGACGCGGGAGCGGGCGAGCGAGATCAAGGTCGCGCCATTCACCCGTGCGCCAATAGGACGACCTGCGGCCAGTATTTGATGGGCGCTCGAAATTGAAATAACGGGTCATGATGGAAGGGGCGGATGAGTGTATAAACCGGGAGGAACCATCGCGGAGGCGCTTAATCGCATTCAGAGGAAGGCCTATGTCCTTCCGGCGATTCAGCGCGAGTTTGTCTGGAGACCGGAACAGATCGAAAAGCTTTTCGACAGTTTGATGCAGGGTTATCCGTTCGGCACGTTTCTATTCTGGCGGGTTGAATCTTCGACGAGCGGAAAGTTCAAGTTCTATGATTTCGTGCTCAACTACCACCAACGTGACGCCGCCCATTGCCCAGAGCTTGGCAAGATGCACCATCAAAGCGTCACGGCGGTGCTGGACGGCCAGCAGCGGTTGACGGCGCTGAACATCGGGCTTCGTGGCTCGATGGCGATCAAGCAGCCCAACAAATGGTGGAACAATCCCGACGCCTTTCCGGTCCGCACGTTGCGGTTAGACCTTCTCGCGCCGCAACAGCCGGACGAAGATGGGATAATCTACCGCTTTCGCTTTCTCGATGATACGCAGGCGGTGCGCGACGAAGCAGCGCATTGGTTCAAGGTGCCTGACATCCTAGGGATGGCGGACGGGCCAGCCATGCTCTCCTGGTTGATGGAGCGCGGCTTGCAAGGCGAAGCGCTCAAGAACGCCTATGCAATTCTCGACCGGCTTCACCGCGTTGTCCATTCGCACAATCTGGTGAACTACTACGAGGAAGAGACTCAGGACGTTGAGCGTGTCCTCAACATCTTCATCCGGCTGAACTCCGGCGGCACCGTTCTGTCCTACTCGGACCTGTTGCTGAGCATCGCCGTCGCACAATGGAAGCAGGTTGATGCGCGGGCTGAAATCCACAAGCTGGTCGACGAACTCAACCGTATCGGAATCGGGTTCAATCTGAGCCAGGATTTCGTGCTCAAGGCGGGGTTGATGCTCGCCGACATCGCCAGCGTCGGCTTCAAGGTCGAAAACTTCACGACCGCGAACATGGCGGCTCTGGAGGTGAACTGGGGCGCCATACGAACGGCGCTGGTGCGAACGATCGAGTTGGCCGCGAGCTTCGGCCTCAATGGCCAAACACTCCGAGCCGACAGCGCCTTACTGCCGATTGCCTATTATCTGTATCGGCGGGACGTTGCATCCAATTACGTGACGCATAGTCAATATGCGGCCGACCGGGAGGCGATTCGCGGTTGGCTGATCCGTTCTCTGTTGAAGGCATCGGGCATTTGGGGTAGCGGCCTCGACACGCTTCTAACCGCGCTACGCGAGGTGATCCAAACAAGCGGGGCCGAGGCGTTTCCTGCGGCGCAGCTACGCCAAGTGATGGCCCAGCGCGGCAAATCCCTCACATTCGAGCTCGCCGAAATCGAAGACATGCTGCACATGGAATATGGCGACAAGCGCACGTTTGCGCTGCTTTCGCTGCTGTACCCATTCGTTGACCTGAGGAATCAATTCCATGTCGATCATGTCTATCCGATCTCGCGCTTCACCCGGGCAAAGCTGCTCAAAGCGGGGTTCGATGAGGAGCGGGTCGCAAGCCTCGTCCGCCACGCCAACGAATTACCAAACCTTCAATTGCTGGAAGGCGCAATCAACAATGAGAAGCGCGCGGCCATGCCGGCGGAATGGCTTGGAAAGCATTATCCCGATCCAGCAGCGAACCAGCATTATCGTAGCAAGCATGAACTTGGCGACCCGCCGCCGACCCTGGACGCATTCGAGAGTTTCCATTCAGCTAGGCGCGAGCGGCTAAAAGCTAAGCTGACCGACATGCTTATTGGGGTGCCTGTGCCCACGCAGGAAACGGCGGCGGCTTGATGGAGCGCCCGGTAAATCTCTCGTCGTGACGACCGAGGCCGACACCTGCCGACGTTTCATCGTACCCTTGCTCCAACGAGCGGGCTGGGACGACGCGCCTTGTGCCATCAACGAACAGCGGACCTTCACGGATGGGCGCGTCATGTTCGTCGGGGGAGAGGCCAGGCGGGGACGCCGCAAGCGCGCCGACTACATCCTCCGCTTTCGACCCGACTACCCGATCGCCGTGATCGAGGCGAAGGCGGAATATCGATCCGCTCAGGACGGTGTTCAGCAGGCGCGCGATTACGCCGAGGTGCTCGGCCTCCGGTTCGCGTATGCCAGCAATGGCCGCGAAATCATCGAGATCGATGTGACGGCGGGCACCGAGCGCTCTCGCTCCGATTTTCCGACTCCGGCCGATCTGTGGGACCTCCAGCGCGATCAGCTTCACCTCGCCTCCGCGTCGGCCGAGGCGACCCTCCTGACGCCCGGCTTCCCCGATCCCGAGCGCCCGCCGCGCTACTACCAGGAGATCGCCGTCAACCGCGCGCTCGAAGCGATCACGAGCGGTCAGACCCGCACCCTTCTCAACCTCTGCACCGGCGCCGGAAAGACCGCAGTCGCCTTCCAGCTTTGCTGGCGGCTGTGGGCCGCCGGCTGGAACAAGCGCGGC
>JABBOH010000057.1:9782-13572 GCA_019351895.1 Pseudomonadota bacterium | reverse complement strand
CGGCGACCACCGAAAGCCGAAAATACTGTTCCTCGCTGACCGCAATATCCTGGTTGATGATCCGAAGGACAAGACCTTTGCGCCGTTTGGCGATGCGCGGTGGAAGCTGGGCTTGGGCGCCGTCAGCCACGGGCGAGACATCTATTTCTCGACTTACCAAGCCATAGCCAGCGACGAACGGCGGCCCGGCCTCTACCGCGAGTTTACGCGGAACTTCTTCGACTTCATCGTGATCGACGAATGCCACCGCGGTAGCGCCCGGGAAGACAGTTCGTGGCGCGAAATCCTCGATTGGTTCGCCCCCGCCTACCAGCTTGGCATGACGGCGACGCCGCTGCGCGAGGAAAGCCGTGACAGCTACGCCTATTTCGGCACGCCGCTCTACACCTATTCGTTGGCGCAGGGCATCGCCGACGGCTTCCTCGCACCCTATCGAGTCCACCGCATCGTCACCGAACTCGACGCGGCGGGCTGGCGACCGACCGTGGGCGAGCTTGACCGTTACGGCCGCGCCGTCCCGGACGAAGAATACCAGACCAAGGATTTCGAGCGGGTGGTATCGTTGCGGGCGCGGACCGAGGCGATCGCGCGCCACCTCACCGACTTTCTGAAAAACACCGACCGTTTCGCCAAGACCATCGTCTTTTGCGTCGATCAGGACCACGCAAGCGAGATGCGCCAGGCGCTCGTCAACCTGAACGCCGATCTCGTCGCGCGCCATCCTGATTATGTATCGCGGGTCACGTCCGATGAAGGCGATATCGGCAAGGGCAAACTCAGCCGCTTCCAGGATCTGGAGGCCGAAACTCCGGTAATCCTGACCACGTCGCAGCTTCTCACCACCGGCGTCGATGCCCCGACCTGCAAGAATGTCGCGCTGGCGCGCGTCGTCGGCTCAATGGCCGAATTCAAGCAGATTATCGGCCGCGGCACGCGGCTGCGCGAGGATTATAGGAAACTTTGGTTCAACATACTCGACTACACCGGCACCGCCACGGAGAAGTTCGCCGACCCGGCGTTCGACGGCGAGCCGGTCGCGGCCATCTCGACCGAGATCGATGAGACCGGCGCGATCGTGTCCGAGGTCAGCGAACAGCGCGAAGAACACGAGCGCGAAGACCCGTTCGACCAGCCGGGCGTGACTGACTTGCCGCCCGATACCAGCGACGATCTACCCCGTAAGCTCTATGTCGATGGCGGCACCGTCGAGGTGGTCGCGCACCTGGTCTATGACCTCGATTCCGACGGCAAGCGACTCACCTGCCGCAAGCTGACGGACTGGACCGGCGAGAAGGTCCGCACCCTCTACGTCACACCGGCCGCGTTCCGCGCCGATTGGGCACTGCCCGACAAGCGCGCTGCTGTGATCGAACAGTTATTGGAGCGGGGCATCGACCTGTCGTTGCTTCTGGCCGACGCCAACCGGCC
This sequence comes from Pseudomonadota bacterium, assembly GCA_019351895.1. Classification (GTDB taxonomy): domain Bacteria; phylum Pseudomonadota; class Alphaproteobacteria; order Acetobacterales; family Acetobacteraceae; genus Acidisoma. The sequence goes on along the minus strand of JABBOH010000057.1, from coordinate 12,144 downwards.
CGACGACGACGCCTTCGATGTTCTCTGCCATCTCGCCTGGAACGCGCCGCTGCTGACCCGCCGTGAACGCGCCGAGCGGCTGCGCGCGGCCGAGCCCGACCTGTTCACCCATTACGGCAACGACGCCCGCGCGGTGCTCGACGCCCTACTTGAAAAATACGCCGTCGGCGGCCCCGATCAGCTCGCTCTGCCGGAGGCCCTGAAAGTGTCGCCAGTGTCCGACTTCGGCAATCCCAGTGAGATCGCGCGCCGTTTCGGCGGTCCCGATCGGATGCGGGCGGCGGTGGCGGAGCTGACCGAACGGCTCTATGCCGCCTGATACCCGCCTAAAGGACCCGTATGGCTCGCCCGAAGACCGCCTCCGCCCCGCAGACCACCGCCCAGCGCCTCGACAGCATCGTCAAGTCGGCGCGCAAGATCATGCGCAAGGACAAGGGGTTGAATGGCGACCTCGACCGCGTGCCCGTGCTCACCTGGGTCATGTTCCTGAAGTTCCTCGACGATCTGGAGCGGATGCATCAGGACGAGGCGGTGCTGGCAGGCGAGCCCTTCCATCCCGCGATCGAGCCGCCCTATCGCTGGCGCGACTGGGCCGCACAGCGCGATGGCATCACCGGGCCGGATTTGATCGCCTTCATCAACGCCGACGAGGCGGTTAGGCCCGATGGCACGCGCGGCCCAGGTCTGTTCGCCCATCTGCGCGGCCTTCGCGGCATGAACGGCAGGCGTGACCGGCGCGATGTCGTCGCCACCGTATTTCGCGGCGTCACCAACCGCATGGAGAGCGGCTATCTGCTGCGCGACGTCGTCAACCTGATCGACGCCATCCACTTCGACAGCTCCGAGGAGATCCACACCCTCGGCCGCCTCTACGAGACGCTGCTGCGCGAGATGCGTGACGCCGCCGGCGATAGCGGCGAGTTCTACACGCCGCGTGCAATCGTCCGCTTCATGGTCGAACGGATCGACCCGCAGCTCGGCGAGACCGTGCTCGATCCTGCTTGCGGCACCGGCGGCTTCCTCACCGAAGCCTATGCCCACATGGCGCGCCAGACTGACACGGTGGAGCGACGCGCCCAGCTTCAGACCGGGGCCTTGAAGGGGGTGGAGGCGAAATCACTTCCCTTCCTTCTGGCGCAGATGAACCTGCTGCTGCACGGGTTGGAGGCGCCAGACATCGACCCCGGCAATGCCCTGCGCTTCCGCCTGTCCGACATCGGCGAGCGCGAGCGGGTGGAGGTGATCCTCACCAATCCGCCGTTCGGCGGCGAGGAAGAAGCGGGCATCCTCACCAACTTTCATGACGATCGCCGCACGGCGGAAACGGCGCTGCTATTCCTCCAACTCATCATGCGCCGGCTGCGGCGAAAGGGCCGAGGGCGCGCGGCGGTGGTCGTGCCGCACGGTGTGCTATTCGGCGATGGCGTCGGCGCGCGGATCAAGGCGGACCTGCTGGAGCGGTTCAACCTGCATACCGTCGTGCGCCTGCCCCAGGGCGTGTTCGCGCCCTATACCGACATCGCCACCAATCTGATCTTCTTCGACACCAGCGGCCCGACCGGCGACATCGACTATTGGGAGCAGCCCGCTCCCGAGGGCCGGAAGAAATACTCCAAGACCGCGCCGCTTCAGTCCGAAGACCTGGCGGACCTCAGCGCGTGGTGGCAAACGCGCGGCGACGATCCGCGGGCGTGGCGCGTAAACGGCCCGGCGCTGATCGAGCGGGACGAGGCCGGGCAGGTGAAGGCCGTCAACCTCGACCTGAAGAACCCCAAGGCCAAGACGGCGGAAGACCATCGTTCCCCCGCCGAGATCGTGGATGCCGCAATCGCCAAGGAGCGCGACGTGTTGGCGATCCTCGACGAGTTGCGCGCGTTGGTGGAGGAGCCGGTGGCGGCATGAGTTGGCCCAGAGTGGCGCTAAGTAGCGTCCTAGTCCCGGCTACCGATCGAATCCGCCTCGAGCCTGAGGAGACCTATGCCCAAATTACCGCACGCCTGTGGGGCAAGGGACTCACGCTTCGGGGTAGGCTCAAGGGCTTGGATATCTCAGCGGACCAGCAGATTCGCGTCGCTGCGGGGCAGTTTCTTATATCGAAAATCGACGCGCGGCATGGGGCATTCGGGATTGTACCCGGGGAACTCGCCGGTGCTGTGGTGTCGAACGATTTTCCCGTCTTCGACGTCTCCGCCGACCGGGCCACGCCAGAGTATCTAGCGTGGGTAGGCCGAACAGATTGGTTCGTCGACCTATGTCGCAGGGCAAGCGAAGGATCGACCAACCGTGTTCGTTTGAAGGAGGCTCGCTTTCTGGCGCAGGCCATCCCCCTCCCGCCCCTCGACGAACAGCGACGGATCGTGGC
>JABBOH010000057.1:2300-9655 GCA_019351895.1 Pseudomonadota bacterium | reverse complement strand
CGCCCTGTCACCATTGACCCCGAAGCGACCTACCCTGAACTCGGCGTGCGCTCGTTCGGCAAGGGGACCTTTCACAAGCCCCCGCTTCCCGGCCTCGATGTCGGGTCCAAAAAGCTCTTCTCGATCGCGGCGGGCGATCTCCTTTTCAACATCGTCTTTGCTTGGGAGGGGGCCGTCGCCGTCGCGGCGACCGAGGACGCCGGTCGAGTCGGCTCGCATCGTTTTCTGACCTGCGTCGCCGACGCCAACAGGGCCAGTGCCGATTTCCTGCGCTATTGGTTCCTCAGAGAGGAAGGTCTGCTGGCGCTGAACCGCGCTTCGCCCGGAGGCGCCGGACGCAACCGCACGCTCGGCATCAAGGCGCTTGAGGCGATCACCGTCCCCACACCCTCGCTCGACGCCCAACGCTGGTTCGACCGCCTCCAGGCCAAGGCCCGCGCCGCCCGCGCCGCCGAAGCAGAAGCCGCTACCCACCTCGACCGCCTCCTACCAGCGATGCTGCACGAGGCGTTCGGATGAGCAACGACTTACGTTTATGCGAATAAGTCGCCATAATCAAACAACAAGGGACGGCATAGGGAGGGGCGGGTGGCGCGAAAGTTCACTATTCAATATCGGCAGCTCAAGACTGACGGATTGTGGGAGGGCGTGGACCTGAAGGCCATGCTCGTTGACGTCTTGAGACGGCAGCGGCGCGGGCAGGTTGTCGCGGAGAATGCCAAACTCCGAATCATCGATATCGATCAGGACCAGAGCTTCGTTATCCTCAACAAGCTGTCTGATCCGACGACATGGGACGGGCCTGTCTTCGCGGGACAAGTGATTCATCTGCAAGAGGGATCAGAGGTCCACGCCGTCATGCAGTCATTGGAGGAGGATACCACCGAGTTCATTCTTCAAAATCTGGACGTCGGCGAGCAAGCGCGAGTTCTTAAGGGCGCATTGTATTTCGCCGTTGTCGGAAATCATGTCGGCTTGATCGAGGGCCAGCAGGTCAGAGGCCGCACGCTCGAGCGTTACCTCACGGCGCTTTTTCAGGCCGCCGAGGAACTGGAGCCGGGCCAAGCCATCATCCTTAACGGGAGTTTCATGACCGGTGATGGCAAGGAGCTTTCCGAGACGTCCGAAATAACCGTCACGGCTGTCCAGAACCGGGGAGCTAATGCACCGCCGATGGAACGTGCCGCTCAAATTATCGAGCATGAGGCCGCCCGCGCCCGCGAGGAGGGTGCGACCGTTTTCGACGTGTTGAAAACGCTACGTTGGACGCCCGAGGCGATTAACAAGCTACGCTCCGAGGTGCCCGACGATGGCTGGATTGAAGGCTTCTTCCGCGTCTTCATCAAACAGAGGAACAAACGAAAGTCGATCTCCCGCGCTACCATTAACGAGGCGCTGCGGAATATCGACCCGGCTGACATCGGTCTGCGCGGTGATGGACGCGAGAAAGGCGGCATAGTGAAGCTGTCGACACAGCGTGCAATCAGAACGATGGGATCGCTTTTGGACCCAGCCGACGCTATGGAACAGATTTTAAGCGCGCTGCGTGAGTGGTCTGCGGCGGGGAAAATCGATTGCAATTTCGACGGGTAGAATGGACTGCCCTGTTGGCCGCGATGGCCGTAGGCGCCGCCTCACCCCTGGGAACACTTTCCGGGGATGCCGGTCGTTTGCTCGTCACTTTCCTCGGTCTGGTTTCCGCGAGCATCTTGCCGACCATCTCCTTGATCTTGGGAAGCATGACCGCAAGTGGTCGGTCGGTTAAAGCGCTCGACGAATTGCAGGCTGAACTTACGGCAGCCATGGATGCGCTGTTTTTACTCTTCGGCTTGGTCGGCGTTTCCGTAATCGCCCTGCTCTCCCTGGCGATACCAACGCCTCCGTTGCTCGCTCACGTCCCGTATTTGCCAACAATTCTTGAGCGTTCGGGGCAAGGTATCGTTTTTGGAGCGGCGACGCTGATCGTGATGCGGGCCGGACAGATACCGGGTATCCTCCGGCGTTCAATGAATATTCGGCATAAGATCGCCGTCGATGAAGCCCGACGAAGGACACTTGAGAAAGCGCCCGATCCAGGCACCATGAAAGACGCTTTCCCGACCCATCCTGATTTTGGAAAGACGGTCGATCTGGAAGACCTGCAAAAGCGCGAGCCGCATTGATGCGGATCACTTCGACGTTGGAGCCGTAAATGAAAATCTTTGTCAGCTCGCTCATCACCGGCATGGAAGCCGAACGCGCCGCGGTTGTCGGCGCGGTTCGCGCACTCGGTCATGACGCGGTGACGGCCGAGACGTTCGGGGCGCGGGCGGAATCGCCGCAAGTCGCGTGTCTCGCCGGCGTGCGCGGGAGCGACTGCGTCGTGCTGGTACTGGGCGACCGCTATGCGCCCAACTCGGACGTTAAGCCACTCGGGACAGCTTTCCAAAAGCGGACGCAGCTCTAGTGATTTGGAGTTGAACCGTTTCCGCGAACACCCAGGAAGTTTCACCAAAGGTGATCCTGATGCCCAGAACCGGCTCGCCGTACTCGCCTGAGTTCCGCCCTCGATCAGTCCCTCGAGGGCTGCAACTGCCAGGTAAGAGGGCCGACAGGATAAAGCTGTTGGGTCCCTCACCCCAAGCGAATAGGTGGAGATCGGACATGTGCGCGGCTTGGTCGATGCCTGGTCGGCTATGTGCGCTTGGCGCGCTCGAGGGAGCCGACAAGCGCCTGCGTCGACAGGCTCCACGTGAGTGTTTTCGCCAACCCCTCCCGCAACCTGGCAGCTTCTCCAAACGCCGCGGTAGGGTCGCGCAGGCGCCGCAGTACAGCTCCTACCCAATGGGCCGCGGTTTCCGCAGGCTCGTCGAACACGTCGAGCACTGTGTCGTCAGGTAATCGGACGCCAGCTGGAGCCGTTTCCTGCTCCAACAGAAATTGACCTATGCCGCTGTAACTACTTACAATAACCGGCAGCCCAGCGGCAATGGCTTCAAGAGCCACCATCCCGAACGCCTCCGTTGCGGACGGCATAACTAAGCACATGCAAGATCGATAATCTCTTACTAGGTCGGCCCTCTCATCAGTGTAGGGGAAACACTCAAGAGCTATCCGTCTGAACTGGATAATATTGCGAAGGCGGTCAACCTCTTCTTGGAGATTGTCCCAGGCCAACCCCCTAACGACCATTTTAGCCTGCCGCCCTCCGTCCAGCCGTTCGTTTTGCAGCAAAGCGGCAAGATGCATCGCCGCGGGTAATCCCTTAAGATCGGGATCCTCGCCGCGCCCGACCCAGAGTACCCTGGGCAGGAGAGTAGTGCCCCGTTGCATCGCAAGCAGGTCGGGGCTCAAACCGGGGACAAGCTGATGCATCCGAACTGGATCTGACACGTGTGGAGAAAATCGGTCGCGTATCTTCGGGCCGATTACGAGCGCCAAGTCTGCGGCGTCGCACAGGTCCAACTGCGATTTGTCCTTCGTGACGCCACGGGCGGCCGGCGATTGCGACCCTCCCGACTTGTAGGCCTCGCTTTCCATCGGAATTGTGTGCAGGACGTGCACGTACGCCGCGTCCGGAAAATACTCGTTCCGGATACGCAGCGCGGCTCGACCCGTCACGTGGTCGTGTCCGAGCACGAAGTCAGGCGGCTCAGTCGTCGGTCGCGGGCAAGCATCCAGTAACTCCTGCCCGGAATAGCCGACCATGGGAGATGCACGCAGCAGTTTGACTCCCGAGGCGCCAGCGGTGTCCACGTCAACCGCCGTGGCGTCTGGGAGCACGCAGCAGACCCGGTGGCCGCCGGCAGCAAGGGCGCAGGCGAGCTCGCGATTCAGGGAAGACACACCTCCAAAGCCGCTGCGCCACTCCGTCGCCACGAGCAGGAAGCTACGCCGCGATCCTTCGGGCCCAACCAAGTCCTCTAACGGCAGCGCTTCGACCGTGGGATCAGGTGGCAGGTAGGGTTTCGAGACGATAGGAAGCCGGTCCACGTTGGCGGCCGCTGCTATGATCTCCTCTCTTCTGCTCGGCTTCGATATCGCGGGCCGAACACCCAGCGCTCCTAGAACCTCCTCGGGTGCTAGGCGTCCGGGCGCCCGAGCAAGCCTGTTCTCGCGGGATTGGGCCACGGCCGTCCGGAGATAGACGTCTTCCGTATCTCTCAATGCAAGGCGAGATAGGGCGGCGGCGGCCTCCTCCTCTGGCATAGCGGCGAGCAAGGCGGGAATCCTGCGCCTCATCCCCGACAGCTCATGGTCGGCGGTGACGTGTCCGGACTTTGGGAGGTCCAAATTGCCATGCACCTCCCCAATCCACGCGTAAAGATCGGCGAGCGCAGCAGGGGGCAAGGACGACAGGAACTCGAGGTCGTAGGAATGCCCCACGGACACGGCACGCCAAATAGCGACCGCGTGAGGCCGGTCGAGGAGGCGGCGTTCCCAGACCTCGGGCCAGGTGTCCGCCGCCGCTACCTCGAGCAGTGCCGCCGGCGCGAACACCTCTAGCGCGTCGCCGTCGAGCTTGTCGCCAGCGACCGGCGACGGGTCGGCAAGCAAATCGCGCACCCAATCGGCGAGTGCGGGAAATTGCCGTCGCGTCAGGAGAGCGACCAACGCCCTACGCGAGGGTGGGTCAGAGTCTCCCCGGAGCACCGACTGCCACACCATCTCGCACAGCTGTTCATCGAGACACGCAGTCAGCAGCCGGGCCAAGTCGTAGGCCGACCCGCCCCGCTCTAATATGATACGTACAGCGGCGGCGAACTCGTCCGGGGCGATCTCATGGGCCCGGGCGGCAATACTGGCCCTGGCCGCCCTTTCGTCTTCGGGGTCGTTGTTCGGGAACCAGAGGATGGCCGGCGTCCACGCCGCCCACGCGGCAAGTGGAATTGTCTCGTAAAGGGACGGCGCCTCCAGAGAGAGCAGGCGCAGCGCGCGGTAGCCGCCGGCCGCAACCCTGTTGAACTGGTTCGTGCCGAGCCAGTCCAGGTTACCCATCCTGTGCTCTGCCAAGTAGCGGTAGGCAGCTCTGACGATTGCGGCGCGGGTCGCCTTCCCCGCGCGGAGCCATCCCGGCGCGACGGCGAGATTACCGGCCAGCTCGCTGCCCGTCCCAGCTACTTCGGCCAGCAAAAGGAGGTTTAGGCGCCACCACTCTTGGGGTGTTTCGGAGCAGGTGGCGACGGACGCCGCAATGCGTGCGTCCAGGTCCGCCGGTTCCGGCAACCGCTTCGCGTCACGTTCCCGCCTATGCGTCGCGCGCGCCCAGCCTGCCGCCGGCCCGAGCAGATCAGTCGTGAAAAGCCGCTCAATCGCCTTAGCCACCTCCGGGATGCCGTCGCGCAGCTCCCACAACCGCGCCACCTCGTCTGGCGTCTTGCCGGCGGCTAGATAGCAGATCGCGTCGGTAAGGAATCCACCCGGCAGTCGCCCTGCCTGACCAAGCAGCCATGGAAGGTCATCCCGCACGAGGACGGGTATTGGTCCGTGAAACGTCCACCTCGCTAGGGTGGCCCCATCCTCACCCGCGCGCCGCGAGAGGTCGACGAACATCCGCTCGCGTGCGACGGCAGTAGGCTGCGACTTGTCCGGGTCGTTACCGGAAAGGTCTGACTGCCGAGTCGGATGTTCGTAGTCGGAGGCCGAGGCGACAAGAACATCCGCTAGAGCTGCGCGAACTGCATTATCTTCCGAGGCCGCCCAGGCCGTGCGTATGAGATTCGGCATTAGCCTTTGGAAGACCATACGGGACTGATAGGTCCCGCGCAGCCTGTTCATCCAACGTAGACCAGCGACCAACGTGGGCGCGTCGAAGGAGGACGGCTCCAGCCCGTAGATGAAAGCCTTGTACCAACCATACAGCGTGTCATCCCTGGGGGGCGTGAGCGCGCCGAACAGCTGCTCGGGATCGAGGTGCCGTGGCCACAATGTACGAAGCGCAACCCCCTTAAGCTCGTCTTGGGGATCGGCTTCCTCACTGCTCTCGAGCAAACCACGAAGGACCGCGATCTCGGGAGCGTCCGCATTTGCTTCGCCGGCGGCGGCCGCGGCCGCGGCGCGCAGGTGCGCGGGTTCGCCCTTGTCCGAAGCGACGGTCAGCAGATCGTGAAATAATTCCGTGACAGCGCAACGCCGTGCCAAGTCTACAGCAAAGCTCCTGGCCGTGAAGCGGAGGTGCTTCCCGCGTATCCAAGGTCTAAGCAGATCAGAAAGCCCGGAATGTGACAGCCGGTCTAACCTGACCCTCTGGTCGAATCGGAATTCTGACGAGCCGCCGGCCTGTAGGCGGTCGAGCAGCTCGGTCGTCAAAGCGGCTTTAAAGCCGGCGTCGGCACTCGCGACATCGCTCTGCAGCAGCAGGACGGGCTCGCTCCGAACAAGCGAACGTCGGACCTCTGCGTCCATGCCGGCGAGCCAGGACGCGACCTCCCGCAGCCGCGGCACCACGCGGGCACCCTCGGCGTCTCGAATCGTTAGCAGATCGACGAGACGCCCGCGGTCCACCAGCGCCTCGGCCAGGTAGTCGGCCGCTAAGAATTCCGCGAAGCTTCTGTGGGGCCACGCGAGCCTGCTCGTGCCGTCCCTCTCGAAGAAGCCCGGACGCATCACCGCCCTGATCGCACCGTCGTCGACATGGAATTTACAGCCGCCAACTTCCTCGACCCCTCCTGATGCGTCCGTGACCGCGATCGCGTCAGGCGGTTGCGCGTCGGTTCCCACGCCCGTCCACAGAACATACCGTCCCGAGAGCACGCACACGGCCGCCAGCCGTCCGAGGATTCGCAGCGCGCGTTGCAGCGCGATAAGCTCGTGTTCCAGCGCTAGGCCGCGGACGCTTACCAGCATCTCGCTCGTGCTCGCGCGATAGACTTGGGCGAGGTTCCCGGGCAAATTTCCCCGGTCGGACTCGAAGAGTAGCGCCAGCATGCGGAGCGTCATTGGATTTGAGGTCATTGACCTCAGCCCTCGCCCATCTATGTAGGCGGCGAAGCGGGAGACATCCGCGGGAGATAACTCGCTAACCGCGAGAAGAACATCATCCTGGTCGAGGGGTTCCAACCGAAGCAGGGCGATGTCGCCGTCCCATGCAGCGTGAACGCCATGTACGAAGTCGTCGGGCAGCTCTGACGTCCGGCATGTGACCCGGAGCTGCGGGGGGCGCCCAGCGGGGGACGCCCGCCCCTCGTCCGCGAGGTTTGCAAGCGCGTCGATCAAGTCCAGCCGCAACGTGGCGTCGCCGGCTGGCAACTCGTCGAGGCCGTCCAGGAACACGGCGACCGGCCCGCCGGCGGAGATTGCCGTCCGGACGTCCCGTCCCAGCAAGGACGGGAAGTCTGACTGACGAGTGACTTGCCTAAGCCGGACCAGCGCTGCCG
>JABBOH010000057.1:0-2290 GCA_019351895.1 Pseudomonadota bacterium | reverse complement strand
GTCGCGCCGGCCGCAACGGCTTCTTGGTAAGCGGCGTCGAGTTCGGTCGTCTTTCCGGCACCGGGCGGACCGAGCAGGACCAGACACCCCACGTCATCGTAGTCGCGCAGCTCCCGCGCGGCGACCTGGTGGACGTTCCCCTCCTCTCCGGACAGGCTCCAAACCCGATTCCAGCTTACGCGTCGCTTCATCTGCCGCTCCCGGGCCATTGGTAGCTAATGCCGCACCTACCCTGGCGGCCCGTATATGGGAAGCGAGCGGCCTATTGTCGGGTGTCAGCACGGGCAACTAGCGCCGGGATTAATGATGGTTGCCTACCGGGAACAGAGCTTAGAGGCAAATGCCCTGATCTGGCCGACCAAGCTCTTGAGCCCAAGGTGAAGGCGTTCGTCCGCTACATCCCACAGTCCGACAGCCAACGTCTGCTTTGCTCGGCTTCGTTCTCCGAAGTGATCGGTCTACTTCCGGTTAACCACGGTCACGCCCAGCGCCCACTGCGGCCCGTGACCGTGCAGGGGCACCTCCTGACGCCGTCTTTTAGGACGGCTCTCCAATTGGGGAGCCAGAACCCGCGAGTCCCGGTATAAGCCAGGCATGAGCAGTTCACCAAGACCACGTCGCCGAAAGCGGAAGGCGGGCGAAGGCAGCACAAGCGCCGGTTCCCAGGGCGGGCAGTCCTCCGCCACGGCTCGAGCCTTCATGGGGCTTGTCGGGAGGATGACCTACCGGATGGGGCCTAGCCCAGCGCCGCAAGGCCTCACAAACTTTACATTCTTCGCCGGCGCAGGTTTTTCCAAGTCATGGGACCCAACGGCGCCTGTGGGCTCCGAGCTGTTCACCTTGGAAACCGCTGTCATAGAGCGGGTCGCAGATGTAGGCGCGCTGAACCGAATGTTTGGCATCGACTCGTTCGAGGCGATCTCGGCCGACCGGTTGCGACAGATCAACTACCAGCTCGACATGTACGAGCGCTACCCCGATGTGCGCTCGCGCTACGTCGACGGGCAGAACCTCCTTGCCTTCCGCGGCGCCTTGCGCGCGGCCGTCGTCGATCGTTACGAGGCCCTGACCACACTCAACTACTTCGACCCGGAGACCGCCAAGTTCCCCTTGATCGATCCGACTCCTCGGCAAAGCGCAATCCTGCAATTCTTCGGCTACCTGCAGCGCCAGCAGGATGGTTCCGGACACTTCGCCGAAGGGATCCGGGTCCAGTTCGTCACGACCAATTACGACTACGTTATAGAGACGATCCTCGATAACATCATAGGTTACGACGACTCACTGTTCATTTACACCTACCGCGGTTTCACGCCCAAGCGGATCGCCGGGCGGTCCAACATTTCCCTCGTGCATCAGCACTGGCTCGTTCAGCATCTCCTCAAGATTAACGGCGGTTTCGAGATACTCCGGTCGGGCGACGACTACGTTCTCGACTACAGCAAGCGCACCCCGAGCCAGGTGATAGACGAACCCCCAGTGCTGATGTTGGCCTCGCGCGAGCAGGACTACACGGACCCGTATTTCCGCGCGATCTTCCCGAAGGCAGTTAGGCTGCTCAGGGAGAGTCAGGTCCTTGTCCTCGTGGGATACAGCTTGCCAGAGGATGATGGCCTGATCCGGTTCATAGTAAGGCAGTTCGCCGAGGAGGCGGAGGACGGGCGCGGTAAATCCATCTTCTACATCGGCCCGGGAGACAGCGGGCATAAGCGCTGTGTCCTTGAGGAGGTGTTTCCGCACATGACGTCGACAGGCGTTCCCAACCTTCACATTTACCAGGGCGGCTTCGATGAATTCGCGGCTGAATGCCTTCGGCTCATTACAGAAACGGTACTCTGAACGGCCGACACGATTCCTGTCCCGGCTAGCGTTCCTCAGCTGGTAATTGGAGGCGCCGCCCGGGCGCTCGTGGGCGGGACCGGAAGCCAACGCAGATAATTCGAAGGGCACTCTGGCGCCAGGCGGCCAGCCCGGGAGATCGTTGTCCCCAGGCCCGGAAGTCGGCGAAAGATAGGCGGCAGCGAGCGTCCGCTCTTTGCACCCACCCGCTCCATAGCGGACCAGCCGCTTTCGGCCAACTCCCGCCGTTAGCGGAAGCTCATTATTCCCCGGGATCGCCTTCTGTTGACGATTACGCGGTCCCGCGATCCTGCCAAAATAATCGGCCAGGCGCACGGTTTCTGACCCCGATCACATTTCTTTCTTCAACGTCGGTGACGCCTTGAACCTGACGGTTGGGGTGGCCCCCATTGGTTGGACAGTTTTTGGACTGACTTAAGAGAGAGTCGCG
>JABBOH010000136.1:365-2919 GCA_019351895.1 Pseudomonadota bacterium | reverse complement strand
CCGGCGCGCGACGAGCATTTCCGCAGCGCCCCGCTGCTGTTCGGCAAGACGGAGGGTTCGACGCCGTTCCGGCTGAGCCTGCATGTCGGCGACGTCGGCCACACGCTGATCGTCGGCCCAACCGGCGCCGGCAAATCCGTCCTGCTATCGCTGATGGCGATGCAGTTTCGGCGCTACCGGAACAACCAGATCTTCGCTTTCGATTTCGGCGGCTCGATCCGCGTCGGAGCACTCGCCATGGGCGGCGACTGGCACGATCTCGGCGGCAGTCTGTCGGCAGGATCAGAGCACTCCGTCTCGCTTCAGCCGCTGGCCCGCATCGACGATCCGGCCGATCGCGCCTGGGCCGCTGAATGGGTGACGGCGATCCTCGCGAAGGAAGGTGTCACCATCGATCCGACCGCGAAGGAGCATGTCTGGTCGGCGCTGACCTCGCTGGCTTCTTCTCCGGTGGGCGAGCGCACCATCACGGGCCTTGCGGTATTGCTGCAATCGACCGCGCTAAAGCAGGCGTTGCAACCCTATTGCGTCGGAGGACCGTCCGGCCGGCTGCTCGACGCAGAGACCGAGCAGCTCGGCGCGGCTTCGGTGCAGGCCTTCGAGACCGAAGGTCTCATCGGCGCGGGCGCGGCTCCTGCCGTGCTGACGTATCTCTTCCACCGGATCGAGGGTCGGCTCGACGGCCGGCCGACGCTGCTGATCATCGACGAGGGCTGGCTGGTCCTCGACGATCCTGCCTTCGCGCAACAGCTTCGTGAGTGGTTGAAGACGTTGCGTAAGAAGAACGCCTCCGTCGTCTTCGCCACGCAATCGCTGTCCGACATCGATGGCAGCGCCATCGCGCCCGCCATCGTCGAGAGCTGCCCGACGCGCATTTTCCTGCCGAACGAGCGTGCGATCGAGCCGCAGATCACCGCGATCTACCGGCGGTTCGGGCTGAACGATCGGCAGATCGAGATCCTCGCCCGCGCCACGCCCAAGCGCGACTATTACTGCCAGTCGCGGCGCGGCAATCGGCTGTTCGAGCTCGGTCTCGGCCCCGTAGCGCTGGCCTTCTGCGCCGCGTCCTCCAAGCAGGACCACGCCGCAATCGAGCGCATCATCGCCGAGCACGGCCGCGAGGGGTTCACGCCCGCCTGGCTCACCGACCGCGACCTGGCCTGGGCCGCCCAACTCATCTTCGAGCTGACCAATCTGGAGATGCCATCATGATCAAGCGGCGCCTTCTGGCGGCGGCGAGCGCCGTTATGCTGTCCCTGGTGATCACCGCGCCACCGGCCTCGGCGCAGTGGATCGTCTACGACCCGAGCAACTTCAGCCAGAACGTGCTGACCGCCGCACGCGAGCTGCAGCAGGTCACCAACCAGATCCAGATGCTGAGCAACCAGGCGACCATGCTGGTCAACCAGGCGCGCAACCTCGCCAACCTGCCGATGTCGGAGCTGAGCCAGCTTCAGTCCGCGACCGCCCAGACCCAGTCGCTGCTAAGCCAGGCGCAGAACATCGCCTTCAATGTCCAGCGCGTGGAGCAAGCCTATTCGACGAGCTACGGCGCGGCCGCGGGCTCGGGCTCCACCGCCACCATGGTGGCCAATGCCCAGACCCGTTGGCAGAACTCCGTCGCCGCCTTCGAGGACAGTCTGAAGGTTCAGGCTGGCGTCGTCGGGAACATTCCGACCTATTCCAGCGCGATGACCTCTCTGGTCACGGCCAGCCAGAGCGCCACGGGCGCGCTCCAGGCAGCGCAGGCCGGCAACCAGCTCCTGGCGCTGCAATCCCAGCAGCTTTCGGACGTGGTCGCGGTGCTGTCGGCCAAGAGCCGCGCCGATGCGCTCGAGCAGGCGCGCACGGCCTCGGCCGAAGCGCAGGGGCAGCAGAACTATCAGAATTTCCGGACGCGCACCGGATACGTGCCGGGAAGCGTCACCATGTTCAGCTCCAACTAAGGCGCCGCGATGCCGGGACGTTCAGGCGCTTTCCGCGCCGCCGCGATCCTCGTGCTGGTCGCGGTCATCATCGCGAGCCTCGTCGCGATCGATCGACGTCCAGCGACACCCGTCGCCGTTACGCCTGCGACGACTTCCAACCCCGCACAAGATGACCTCTCGGCCGAGCTGCGCCGTTGCAGCGCGCTCGGTCCGCAAGACCCCGAGGACGCGCGATGCGTGGCGGTCTGGGAGGAGAACCGCCGGCGCTTCCTCGGCAAGCCGGCGCGGCCGCTACCGCCGCAATCGTCCCTGGGCGCGGCCGCGCCGGCCACTCCCGCCAAGGAAGACGCACGATGAACAATGTCGGCGTCATCGACACCTTCCTCAACACCTTCACCACCTACATCGATTCCGGATTCGGCCTGATCAAGGGCGAGGTCGCCTATCTCTCCTCGACCCTGATCGTCATCGACATCACGCTCGCCGGGCTGTTCTGGGCCTGGGGCGCGGACGAGGACATCCTTCAGCGTCTGGTGAAGAAGACCCTCTACATCGGCTCCTTCGCCTTCATCATCACCAACTTCAACAATCTCTCCGCCACCGTCTTCAACAGCTTCGCAGGCCTC
>JABBOH010000136.1:0-355 GCA_019351895.1 Pseudomonadota bacterium | reverse complement strand
CGGCTCGTCTATCAGCACCGCCGACTTCCTGCGGCCGGGCAAGCTCGCCCAGGTCGGGCTCGACGCCGGACAGCCGCTGCTCGACGCGGCCAGCCAGATGATGGGCTTCACCAGCTTCTTCGCGAACTTCGTGCAGATCGCGGTGCTGATGATCTCATGGCTGCTGGTGCTGATCGCCTTCTTCATCCTGGCGGTGCAGCTGTTCGTCACCCTGATCGAGTTCAAGCTGACGACGCTCGCCGGCTTCATCCTCATTCCCTTCGCGCTCTTCAACAAAACCGCCTTCCTCGCCGAGAAGGTGCTCGGCAACATCGTGGCTTCCGGCGTGAAGGTGATGGTGCTCGCCGTCATCGTC
>JABBOH010000135.1:2560-2931 GCA_019351895.1 Pseudomonadota bacterium | reverse complement strand
GAGATGGCGGCCTCGACGACCTTCTTTGGCCATACGCATCTGCAGGGCGGATTCCTGCTGGACGGCACCACGGTGAAAGAGATTCGGCCGCGGTTTACTGCCAACGATCAAGCCGTGAGCGCGAGCATGGTTCTGGAGCCGGGGATGCGCTATCTGATCAACCCTGGATCGGTGGGGCAGCCACGTGATGGCGACTGGCGGGCTGCGTTCCTCATCTATGACACGAACGCGAGGTCGGTCACCTTCCATCGCGTACCCTACGACCTGACCGTCGCGCAAGGGCGAATTCTGATGGCTGGTCTCCCGGAGCGGCTGGCAGCGCGGCTTCGCGAGGGACGTTGACGGCTGGTTTGCAACGGCTGGCTTGTGAT
>JABBOH010000135.1:1432-2550 GCA_019351895.1 Pseudomonadota bacterium | reverse complement strand
TGTGATGGCTGCTGGTGCTTACGATATGACCGCAGCGCGGGCTGCGGCTCGTGAGTCGCGGATGAGGTCAGGCAGCCCCACTCCACGGTAGCCATTGCCGAGCAGCCAGAGATTGCCAAGGGCGTGTACCCGTTCGTGGAGCATCGCCATTCGCTCCAGGTGGCCGACGGCGTACTGCGGCAGGGCGCGCGGCCAGCGGCGAACGACCGTCACCGATGGGCTGGCGAGCGGCCCGAGGATCGCAGCGAGTTCATCACGGGCGATCTCGGCGATGGCTTCGTCGGAGTGGTCAAGCAGACGGTCCGCCGTCGCTCCGCCGAAGAAGGCGCGGATAAGCCGTCCGCCCGGTGGAACGCGACCATCGAACTTCTGATCGACGAAGGTGGCGGCAAGCAACGTGTTCATCGGTACGTGCGTAAGCGCGGCGGCGTGATCCTCTGGTGGGATGAGGAAGCCGAAGCCGGGTGGAATGCTGAGACTTCGCGCGGCCTCGCCGGTGAACCCGAAGGCTACGACGACGGCCGAGCTGGCGTCGATCTTCATCAGCCTGGCGAGTTCAGGGTCTGTTGGCGCTAAAAGTCGCTGGGCGACATCGACCGGCGCGGCGAGCAGAAGGCGGTCAAAGTGCCCGGGGCCGGATGCAGTTTCAAGCTGCCAGCCCGTTTCGGCTCGGCGGATGGCGGAGACAGCCGTGTTGCGGCGAATCGTGATGGCCGGGGTTGCGGCGATCGTGGACACCATGCGGTCGATCAGCGTTCCGAGGCCGCTGTGGAGCGTTGTGAAGACGGTGGCTTCGGCTGCGCCTGCGCGGTCCGCAGGGGTAGACGAACCCGTGGCGGCTGCGCGCGCTTCGAGGGCGAGGATGAGCGAGCCGTGTTCGCGCTCCATGGCGACAAACGGAGCCATCACGGCACGAACGCTGAGCCTGGCTACGTCGCCGCCGAAGACGCCGGAGAGCAGCGGTGCGCCGATCTTTACAAGCACCTCGTCTCCGAAGTGGCGGCGGATAAAGCTGGCGACGCTCTCGTCGGCATCAGGGGCGGCGGCCCGGAGTTCCTTGGCGCGGGTGACCTCCAGGCGATAGGCGGCGACGGCCTGCGGGGTGAAGAGAGCGTCTT
>JABBOH010000135.1:0-1422 GCA_019351895.1 Pseudomonadota bacterium | reverse complement strand
AGAGCGTTAAGGCCCGCGGGAACCATCATGCGCATACGGTCGGGCATGGCGACAAGCCTTCGCTCGACAAGGACGTAGGTCTTGCGGGTGGCATCGTTCGACGGGATGATCTGCTCGGCGAGGCCGAGTTCTTCGGCGAGCATCCGCGCCCACGGCTTCTCGGTGACCCAGGCATCGGGGCCGCATTCGATGGTGAAGCCTGCCTCGTGCACCGTCTCGACGATGCCGCCCAGCCGTGGCGACGTCTCGAAGAGTGTGACTTCTATCTGCGCCCCCTGCCGCGCAAGCAGCGCAAGCTCGTAGCAGGCGGCGACGCCGGCGATGCCTCCCCCGACGATGGCGATCTTGCATGGATCGGTCATAGAGATACGATGGCGTCGAATCGATGCTGCTGCTAGAGCTGGACGCGGTCTTCCACGGTCGCCTGCCAGGTGCCGGTGACGACCTGCTCAAGCGCATCGACCAGCAGCGGCGAGGCATTCAGGCTCTCGGCGCGCCACAGGCGAAGACCCAGGTCGCGGGCGAAGTCGGTAAAGGCGATGTCGATGTCGTAGAGGATCTCGACGTGGTCGCAGAGGAAACCGACCGGCTGCATGACGACGCCGATTTCGCCCTGCTCCTTGAGGCCCTTCAACGTATCTTCGACCGACGGCCCGATCCATGGGCCGCCGCTGACGCCCTGGCTCTGGAAGGCGAAGTACCAGTCGGCCTCGGTCATACCGACGGCGCGCAGCAGCTCTGCGACCATGACGGCGGTATGTTTCGCCTCGACAGGATAGGGGTCCGGGGTGTCCTGCATGGGCGTGCCAGGGCGTGCGCCGATGATCGAGGCGGTGCCGGTGGAGATCGTCCGGCAGGGTACCGAGTGCGCGGTGAAGAGCACAGGAACGCGGCGGCCAGCCTCGGCGCAGGCCTGTGCCCATACCGGCCAGAGGCGGTCGGCGAAGGCGTGGGCGAGGGTGGGGTTTTCGGCCCAGCCAGCGACGAACTCCATCTCCATGCCCTGGGCGCAGTCCGCAACAGCCTTGCGGTAGAGGCCGACGCTGGTGCGGGAGTTCTGCGGCGCGAGGCAGACGGCCTTGAAGCGGGTGACGCCGTCGGCCCGCATCTGGGCGACCACATCGGCGATGAACGGATGCCAGTTCCGCATGCCGACGTAGACCTTGGTGTTGGGCCCGATGGCGTTCAGCGCCTGTTCAAGAAGGTGGCCCTGCGTCAACGTCCACTTCGTCAGCGGCGGCGCCTCTTCGCCCGGCGTATCCTTCAGGCCGATCTCGCCATACCGGTGCTGGAGTTCTTCGACGACCTCCTGCGGCAGCGCGCGGCCGCCTGTTACCTTCTGCAGATACTCGGACATCTCGCCGAGCACATCGGGCGTACCGTGCGCAAGCAGCAGGACTGCTTCGTGGTGTTGGGTTGTTG
>JABBOH010000014.1:49493-105165 GCA_019351895.1 Pseudomonadota bacterium | reverse complement strand
GGGGCCATAGCTCAGTTGGGAGAGCGCCTGAATGGCATTCAGGAGGTCGTCGGTTCGATTCCGATTGGCTCCACCAATGGTCTCCGAGATCGTGCCGAGCCGGGACCGGACCGACCCAAACGAGCATGCCTAGCTCAGAAGAATATCCCGAGCGTAAGCGGACCGGCGACCGCGAGAGCCCTGCCCCGGTATCAGCGCGCATACCGTGCTTGCGTTACGGTAGTGAATTATGGTCCAACTTCTCGCCTGGGGACTAGGCTGGCGGGAGGACATCACATGCTCTTCTTCTTTCTCATTCTGGGCGTTCCCTTCGTCATCGCGCTCGTGTCGTTGCTCAGGCCGGATTTGCTGGATACCTTTATCAGCGATTGGCCCTGGGAGAGGCGCCGGGGGGATTCGCAGGCGCGGGACGGCGTAGAGCGTCCCGGTCGACCGCGAACCTACTAATAACGGTAAGCACGAGCCAGCCACCGCAAGCGCGCTCCAGCAGGTTCGCGTAGCGGCGCTCGCGACTCAACGTCAAACAGGCGATGGTTGCTGTTCGCCTGTCGGGTTGCCTGCCGTGTGCTCATTCCGCTACCAAGTAGATCGACACATTTATCCAGGCATAGCTCAGATGTTCGATCTCCTGTGGCGCGGCGCGATCATCGGCGTCGGCGCCACCCTCCTCATGGACATCTGGGCGCTGATTCTTTCCCGCTTTCCCGGCGAGAGCTTGCCCAACTGGGCGCCCGTCGGACGCTGGTTCTGGCACCTGCCCCGCGGCACCGTCTTTCATGCCAATATCGGCGCGGCCGAACCCTATTCGCGGGAACTGGCGCTCGGCTGGATCTGCCACTACCTCGTCGGCATCCTCTACGGCATCATCCTTGTCCTCATCATGGGCGCGGGCTGGCTGGCGAGCCCGACCTTCTGGCCCGCCTGGATCTTCGCCATCATCACGATCGCAGCCGGCTGGTTTCTGCTGCAGCCCGGCCTCGGCATCGGCTGGGCGGCGTCGAAAACCCCTAACCCCACCAAAGTCCGCCTGCTCGGCCTCGTCGCCCATAGCGTCTTCGGCGCCGGCCTGTTCGGCACGGCCGTTCTGCTGAATGTAGCCTGACGGCGCGGTTCCAAACTTCCTAAAGCCGCCGCAAAACCATACAAGGCTTGGATGAGCCTGACGCAGACGACAAACCCCGCCCCCGCATCGCCAGTTAGCCCGGCGGTGCCCTTCCTCGACCTTCGCGCCCAGCAAGCCCGCATCGGCCCCGAGATGCGGCGCCGCATCGACGCCGTCATGGACCATTGCCAGTTCGTCCTCGGCCCGGAGGTCGTCGAACTTGAGGCCGAATTGGCGCGCCGCGCGGGGGCGGCCCATTGCGTCTCGGTCAGCTCCGGCACCGACGCGCTGCTCATCGCCATGATGGCCGAGGATATCGGCCCGGGCGATGCCGTCTTCCTGCCCGCCTTCACCTATACCGCGACCGCCGAGGTGCCGCTGCTGCTGCGCGCCACGCCTGTTTTCGTCGACATCGACCCGTCGACCTTCCAGATCGACGTGTCGGACCTCGAAGCCAAGGTCGCCGCAGTGCGCGCTGGCGGCCGGCTCCGCCCTCGCGCCGTCATTGGCGTGGACCTGTTCGGCCAGCCCGCCGACTGGCCCGCCATCACCGCGCTCGCCGAGCGGCACGGAATGATGACCATCGACGACTGCGCCCAGGCCTTCGGCGCTGCGCTGCACGGCCGGCCGCTCGGAACCCAGGCGGACTGCACCGCGATCAGCTTCTTCCCCTCGAAGCCGCTCGGCGGCTATGGCGACGGAGGCGCGCTGTTCACCCAATCCGCGGAGCGCGCGGCGCTCTATCGCAGCCTTCGCACGCACGGCGAGGGCCAGCTCCGCTACGATGTGCAGCGGATCGGCATCAACGGGCGGCTCGACACCCTTCAGGCAGCCGTGCTGCTGGCCAAGCTCACGGCTTTCGACGCGGAGATCGCGGCCCGCGAGCGCGTCGCCCGTCATTACGACCGGCGGCTCGGCAATCTTCTGCAGACGCCCGTACGAGTGCCCGAGAGCGAGGCCGCCTGGGCTGTCTATGCGGTGCTGCTGCCCGATGGCCTGACGCGGGAGCGTGTGCAGGCCGCCTGCAAGGCTCACGGCGTCGCCACCGCTATCTACTATCCAAAGCCGCTGCACCATCAGCCGGCCTATGCCGGCCATCACACCGGGGAAAGCCTTCCCGTGTCGGAGGACGTGGCGACACGCATCATGGCTCTGCCGATCCACCCGGACCTGACCGTGGATCAGCTCGACCATGTCTGCGATGTCGTTGCCGGCGCGCTGGCGCATCCGGCGCAGGCCCGCCCGGCGCGGGCCTGAGGGCAGGCAGCGCCCATGGCCCCGCCCGCTTTCTCCCGAGACGGCGCCGGATCGCGCCGCGAACTATTTCCTGAGATCGCTCCCTACGGCTCGGGCTATCTCCCGCGTGGGGCCGGCCATTCGGTCTATTGGGAGCAAGCCGGCAATCCTCGGGGCGTCCCGGCCCTGTTCCTCCACGGCGGCCCCGGCGCGGGCGCGGGCTCCGTCCATCGCCGGTTCTTCGATCCCCGCCTGTGGCGCGCCGTGCTCTTCGACCAGCGCGGTGCCGGCCGCTCCCGTCCGCTCGGCGGGCTCGACGACAACACGACCGCCCATCTCGTCGAGGATATCGAGGCGCTGCGCAGCCATCTCGGGATCGAACGGTGGCTGCTGTTCGGCGGCTCCTGGGGCTCGACGCTCGCCATCTGCTATGCGCAGGCGCATCCCGAGCGCGTCTCGGCCTGCGTGTTGCGCGGCATCTTCCTGGGTCGCGACAGCGAGGTGGACTGGTTCCTCCACGGCGTCCGCGCCGTGTTCCCGGACGCGCACGACCAGTTCCTCGGCTTTCTTCCGGCAGCGGAGCGCGGCGACGTGCTCGGTGCCTACCGCCGCAGGCTGAACGACCCCGATCCGCGTATCCACGGTCCCGCCGCCCGCGCGTGGTCGGTTTATGAGGGCTCCTGCAGCACTCTGCTACCGCATCCCGAGACCGTCTCGACCTTCGCGCGCGACCGGGCGGCGCTCGGCCTGGCGCGAATCGAGGCGCATTATTTCGCGCATCACCTCTTTCTGCCGCCCGAGGGGCTTCTCGCCCATATGGGCCGCATCCGGCACATTCCGGCCGAGATCGTGCAAGGGCGCTACGACATGGTCTGCCCACCGCAGAGCGCCTTCGAACTCGCCGATGCCTGGACCGAGGCGCGGCTCACCATAGTGCCTGACGCCGGCCATTCGGCGCTGGAGCCGGGCACGCGCGCGGCGCTCCTCGCGGCGCTCGACCGCTTCGCCACGGCCTGAGGATACCGCTGTCTCAAGCTCCAAATGCCGGGGCCGCCTGTCTGCGATCGGTCTGCGGTCCGTGACGGCGAAAGTAGCTCTGCAGCGGGTTGTCGAAGACATGCACGGCAGCCAGAGACACCATCACGACCACCGCCGCCTCGCCCGCAGCGAAGACATAGGCCTCGATAGGGTTGAGGTGCATATGCTTCAAAAGCTCCTCGCCGATGCGGAGGATAGGGCCCTGAAGAATGTAGAGCGGGTAGGACAACATCCCCGAGAAGCGGCACCAGGAAGCCAGCTGCGGCGGAACTACAGCCGTGGACCCGACAGCGACGATCATCGGAAACAGGAGAAGGACGTACAACAGGCTGGCGACCGCGGAATTGACGGGAGCCAGCAGGAGAAGCGGCAGCGCGACGAGAACCGCAACACCACCAAAAGATACGGTCGGTATGTGAGCCCTGACCCGATAGATCAGAACGCCTGCGAAGAACGGAAACATCACCCGGCCGAAGCCGAACAGGAAGTTGTTCTGGTTGTTGCCGCCACCGATGCCCTGGTTCTCGTACGACACCCACACGAGAAGCGCCACGCTGGCGGCGATCAAGACTATGAGGCGACGCGTGGTAAGAAAGCGGACGGCAACGGCGTAAGCGGCGTTTGCAAACAGCTCGAAGGTCAGAGACCAGCTGGCCAAGTTGAGAGGGTATGCCGTCTCCCACTGCGGAAAGACGAAGGAAGGAAGCAGCAGCAGGCCCAGGGCTGTTGCTTCAAGAAGCTGATGGGAAGTTATGCTTCCTCTCCACACCGCGAGCACCCCCAGAAGCATGCCTGCGACGGTGGCTAGAAACACCAGAGGATACAGGCGCACAATCCTTAGCCACGCGAAGCCCATGAAGCTCATGGAGGCCCCTTTGAGTCTCTCCTCATAGGCAAACGCAATGACGAAGCCGCTTAGCATGTAAAAGAAGTCAACTGCCTGAGCCGCAAGAGGCAATGCAGCGACATCATGTTGCTGCGCCAGATGTAAACAAAGCACCACGGCAGCCGCAGCGCCGCGCAGCCCGTCCAATACAACGAAACGGTGTAACTTCATCGGCAAGGTCCGCGCCAGAGGATACGTTCACGACTCCGTGACACTCTAATCGTAACAGTTCCATCGGAAACCTAGCCAAAAGCCCTATACATGATTGAAAGAGCCGGACGCGGCCGCCCTGGTAGTGCCGAGGTCGATCGGCCGTGACCTGAATGATACCGCTTGTGAAGCGATTTTTGTAATTCGGATCGTCCGTGAAGGTGATCCGATCCCCCGGGATTACGCCTCAGGTTTCGACGCGGTCGGCGGCGGTAGCGCCCCTTGCACCGATCGGGCGCTCCGGCCCAACCGTCGTGTCCCGCGCCGTCTGATGCTCCATCTCGGCGTCTAGTTCCGCGCCGACGAGGACGACCGTTCCCGACAACCACATCCACGTCATGAAGCCGATCGCCGCGCCAAGCGTGCCATAGGTCTTGTTGTAACTGCCAAAATGGGCCGTGTAGTACGAGAACGCCACCGAGGCGATGAGCCAGCCGATCGTCGCGATCGCGCTGCCCCAGGTGACCCAGCGCCAGCCCGCGTTGGCGCGGCAAGGCCCGTAGCGGTAGATTACGCTGAGGAAGCCGCCGAGCCCGATTAGCAGCACCGGCCAGCGCAACAGCCTGAGCAGAAGATTAGTCACGCCGCCAATGCCGAGAAGGTTCAGCGCCGGAGGTAGAACAACTACGCCCGCGAAAGCGATGACCGCGAAGACGATGCCGCCGATCGTGAAGGCCATGGCGATCGCCGTCAGGCGGATGAAGCTCCGCGTCTCCTTCTCGTTGTAGGCCACGTTGAGCGCGCTCATCAGCGCCTTGACGCCGGAGGTGGCACTCCAGAGCGAGGTCACCAGGCCAATGACGAAGCCGAAGCCGAGCGCCTTATGCGGGCTGGAGGTCAGTGATTTTAGTTGACCCGTGATAATGTCCATCCCGCCGCCGGGAACGATCCCGTTAACGGCGGAAATGTTTTTCGCCAGTGTATGCGGATCGGCGATGAGGCCATACAGCGAGACCACCATCGCGAGCGCGGGGAAAAGAGCGAGCAGTCCGTAGAAGGTAACGGCAGCAGCTTGGGACATCAGCCCGTCCCGGCCGACCGCCTGGGCCGTGCGCTTCAGGATCTGCCACCAGCCGGCCGGCGGAATCTCGGAAGGGCTCTCGGCAGATCGCCCGGGGGCATCGGGATCGACCACGTCGAAGCGGCCCCTCGGGGCTTGCGGGCCGGCACCGGCCCCGACGCCGGGACGCTTCTCGCCGTCCCCGCGTGGCTGCCCGTCGTCAGGCTCGGGAGCGGCTCGTCTCTGGGTCGGCTGATGATCAAGGGTCGGGCCTTGGCTTGCCGGGAAAGGCCCCTGCCCTGTCCTCGCGCCCCCACCGGTCGGAGCGCCGGACGGCCTGCGCTCCCCCTGCTTCCGGCTCACGTCGAGGTTGGACAGCAGGAAGCCGAAGATGATGGTCGCGCCGGCCGCTGCGGACGCCCGCCCGGCGCGGGTGGCGATGCCTTGCACTCTGTCCGGCGCTCCTGTTCGCTCAGCCCGTCAGGGCGCGGGGCTCGTCGCGGAGGCGGAGCCGTTATCCACACCCCCGGTGGGGCCGTCCTGCGTGCCAGAGCCCGAAGCGCCGCCCGCAGCCGACGGAGACTGTCCGGCAACGGCGGAGGCAGGCGCCATTCCGCTCGGCGTGCTCGCGGTGTTGTTGCAGCCGGCAAGACCCAGAGCCATGGCGGCTGCTGCCGCCAGAACCAGCGCAGGCTGCAGAGAATTTGATCGCATACGAGCGAGAGAGGTACGGCCCATGATCGATAGTTCCTTGAATGTGTTTAGCGGACCGCACCGATCTCGGGTGACGACCAAAGAATGCTAGGGTCGCTCCCGCGTTTTTGCGTATGACAAATTCGGACCGGCGGCTTTGCCGGAACGCGCGTGAAGGAGACCCGACGCATGGATAGCCCGATTTTCGAAGTCCCCGCCCCGCCTGGGCCGCACCATGTCGAAACCGAGGAATCGGTTCGGCAGGACCTCGCCGCCGCCTATCGCCTCATCGCCTATTTCGGCATGACCGACACCGTCTACACTCATCTTTCGGCCCGCCTCCCGGGCCCCGGCAACCGCTTCCTGGTCAATCCTTACGGTCTCCTGTTCGAGGAGATCACGGCGAGTTCACTGGTGGAGGTCGATGCGGATGGAGAGCCCGCGCAGGCGACCAGCTGGCCGGTAAATCCCGCCGGATTCGTCATCCATTCCGCGATCCACATGGGGCGGCCGGATGCCCATTGCGTCATGCACACACATACGCTCGCGGGCATGACTGTCGCCGCGCAGCAGGGTGGTCTGCTGCCGCTGAACCAGATCAGCATGGAGTTCATCGATCAGGTCGCGATCCACGAATACGAAGGCGTGGCCGATGACGACAATCTGAGCGAGCGGAACCGTCTGGTGCGCGATCTCGGTCAGGCAAATCACTGCATGATCCTGCGCAACCACGGCCTGCTGACGGTGGGGGCAACGGTCGCTGAGGCCTTCTACTGGATGTACTATCTCGAACAGGCCTGCCAAATTCAGATCACCTCGCAATCGACAGGCGTGCCGCTCGCCATGCCGTCTGAGGCCGTGCAGCGGCGGACGGCCGCACAGTTCACGCAAGGCGCGGACCACGGCTGGCTGGTCTGGCAGGCGATGCGCCGCAAGCTCGACCGCGAACAGCCCGACTACCGCAGCTGACCTCAACACATGAGGATGACAGCTCACGGCGCTCGCTGTTGTGGGTATGGTGGCGGCTTCTCGTCTGGCTGTGGAACTTGATCACGCAACCGAATTGAGCGCGCGGCGTTGCGTGCTCAGCGCGTGATGCTGAGCGCCACCGCTTCGGCCACGCGGATGCCGTCGACCCCGGCCGACAGGATGCCGCCCGCGAAGCCTGCCCCTTCGCCCGCCGGGAACAGCCCCGCTGTGTTCAGGCTCTGGTATCCATCGCCCCGCCCGATGCGCAGCGGCGAGGAGGTGCGGGTCTCGACCCCGGTCAGCACCGCATCGGCCAGTGCGAAGCCCCGGATCTGGCGGTCGAAGGCCGGGATCGCCTCGCGGATCGCCGCGATCGCATAATCGGGCAGGCAGGCCGAGAGGTCGGTGGGCGTGACGCCCGGCTTGTAGGACGGGATCACATCGCCGAGCGAAGTCGAAGGCCGCCCTTCGAGGAAATCGCCCACGCGCTGGGCGGGTGCGGCATAGGTCCCGCCGCCCGCGATGAACGCCTGCCGCTCCCAATGCCGCTGGAAGGCGATCCCTGCGAGTGGTCCGCCCGGATAGTCCGCGGGCGTCACTCCGACGACGATGCCGGCATTGGCGTTTCGCTCGGCCCGCGAATACTGGCTCATCCCATTGGTCACGACATGCCCGGGTTCGGAGGCCGCCGCCACCACCGTGCCGCCCGGGCACATGCAGAAGCTGTAGACGGAGCGGCCGTTGCTCGCGTGATGCACGAGCTTGTAGTCTGCCGCGCCCAGAAGCGGATGGCCCGCCGAGGCGCCGAAACGGCAGCGGTCGATCAGTGACTGCGGATGCTCGATCCTGAAGCCGACCGAGAACGGTTTCGCGTCCATCGCGACGGCGCGTTCCTCCAGCATGGCGAAGGTATCCCGCGCGCTGTGGCCGACCGCCAGCACCACCCGCTCGGCCGGCAGGCGCTCGCCGTCCGCCAAGACGACGCCGGTGACGCGACGTGCGCCGTCCTCCGCGATCTCGATGTCGAGGTTGGCGACACGGCTGCCGAAGCGGTATTCGCCGCCCAGCGCCTCGATCTGGGCGCGCAGATTCTCGACCACCGTCACCAGCCGGAATGTGCCGATATGCGGCTTGCTGACATAGAGGATTTCCTCCGGCGCCCCGGCGGCGACGAACTCCGTCAGCACCCGGCGGCCGAGATGCAGCGGGTCCTTGATCCCGCTCCAGAGCTTGCCGTCCGAGAAGGTGCCGGCGCCGCCCTCACCGAACTGCACGTTCGACTCCGGCGTGAGGACGCCGCGCCGCCACAGCGCCCAGGTATCCTTGGTGCGTTCCCGCACGACCTTCCCACGGTCGAGGATGATGGGCCGGAAGCCCATCTGGGCGAGCGTCAGCGCCGCCATCAGCCCGCAAGGCCCGGCACCGATCACGACCGGCCGCGCCCTGAGGTGCGCGGGGGCGCGGGCGACGAGGTGGTAGCTCATGTCAGGCGCGATGCCGACGTGCAGGCCGCGGGTCGCGTCCCCGGCAAGCCGCGCGAGGATCGCCGCCTCGTCGGGCACGTCGACATCCACGGAATAGACCAGCGAAATCGCGGAGCGCCGTCGCGCGTCGTAGCCACGGCGGACCACCGCATGCTTCACCGGCGCGCCATCCGGCAAACCCAGCCGGGCACGGATCGCCGCCGACAGCGCCGCAGGCTCATGGTCCAGGGGCAGCTTGATCTCGGTGAGGCGCAGCATGGTCGCGGGCTGTAGCAGAGGCGCGCCCGCACGTCATCCGCGCGCCACGGTCGTCAGCCCACCGCAGGATCGCTAGAACAAGGCGTGATCGATGCCGACGAAGGTGATGGCGGTCCCGTCGCTGAGGGTCATGACATCGTTGCCCGCGCCGACGGTCTCCGCCGGCGGAGCGGCAAGGCTGTAGCCATAGCCGCCGAAGGCCAAGTTGTCGGCGCTGTTGAAGTTGTAGATCGTCTCCGTGCCGCCGGCATGGCCGTGGACGAAGCCGAAGATCCCGGGCCCACCTCCGCCGATGACCGTGGAGGCGCCCGAGCCGCCGATCATCGCGGATGGTCCGGAATCCATCGCGATTATCGCGGTGCCGCTATTGCCCAGCGGGTTCGTGAAATAGAGCTGCGCCTGAGTGCCGGTTCCGCCCACAAGCGTCGAGTTGCCGAGCCCGGCGACCATGGTCGTGGAGCCGCCGCTGGCGCCGGTTCCCGCCGCCAGCAGGCTGTTGCCTGACCCGCCGATCAGTATGGATAAGCCCGAGCCGCTGCCGCCGCGAAGCGTCTCCGCTCCGAATCCCGATCCGCCGACAGTCGCCGCACCCGTGCCGCCGGTGAAGTCGAGCGCACCGCCATGGCCGCCGGTGACCAGGACAGAGCCGGCACCGCCGTGGACCGTCGTGCTGCCGCTGCCGGCATTGACAGTGGCGGAACCCGCCGCCGGGCCGCTCAAGACGGACTTGCCGCTCCCGAGGTCGATGAACGCGCCGTTGCTCAACACTGCGGAGAAGACGGAGCCGCTGACGCCGAAGGTCACGCTGCCGGCTTGCTCATGATCAGACCCGGCGCCGAAGATGTTCACGGTGCCTCCGGCCTCGAGAACGCCCTGCGTCACGACGCCGCCGTCGGCGACGCTGAGCGTCGCGCCGCCCAGCACCGTCACGCTGTTCAGAAGGGCGCCCGTTTGCACGACCTCGGTCACTCCGCTCGCGACCGATCCTCCGCTGATCGTGGCACCGGTCGGGACGGTGGTCGTGCTCGACCCTCCAGGGGCCGCCGCGCTGCCGGTCGGCTCAAGGACAATGTCGTTCGCCGGCAGCGCATTGGCCGGATTGTCGACCGTCAGGACCAGCGGCGCGCTGGCGCTGGTGACCACAGCCCCGGGCACCAGCGTCCCGTTGCTGGAGACCGCTAGCGCATCCTGCATGGTGATCGTGTAGGTGCCGTTCCCAAGCTCGAGCGTCTCCCCGCTCGTCTGCCACGCCCCGTCGATGCCCGCGACGGCATCCAGCGTCTGCGTCTGCCCCAGGGCGTTCGCGACGGTGATGACGGCGAAATCGCCGGCGTTGGTCTTGTTCGTGTAGCCGTTCACCCAGCCGCTGGCGACGCCGGAACTGACCGCGCCCGATGCGGGGTTGAGGCCCGTCCAGCCGAAGCTCAGGCCATCGGACACTGTCGTGGTGACTACGTCGGCGCTGCCCGCTCCGTCGCTCGTCTGATTGGCGAGCGCGGTGAAGGCGCCGCTCTGACCGGCGGTCCCCACGACGGGCGCGGTGGGCGCGGGCGCCGGGAAGCCGCTCGCCCCGAAGTTGCTGTTGGGGCCCGCATTCTCCACCACGAGCGCCGGGTTATAGGTGACGGTGTCGCCCTTGACGAAGCTGACGGTGAATGTCGGTACGCTGCCCCCGCTCGCGGGCGCCTGGATTTGTGCAAGACCGTCGACCGCAAGCGCCCCCTGCTGCCCCGATACAGTCGGATTGAGGAACGCGCCGGTGCCGTCGGTGGTCGTGTAGAGGTTGTACGTCTTGGCGTCGGTGCCGCTGCCGACCGTGATCTGGTACCAGGAGACGCCGCCGACCGCCGTCGGAAAGCCCAGGATCTGGAGCGAACCCGGCTTCAACGCCTGAGGCACGCTGGCCGGCGCCGCGCTGTATCCGGTGCTGCTCGACCCTGAGATCTGCCACTGTTGCCATAGACCGAGCCCGTTGCCCGCCGCCGCCGCGCTGAAAGTGACGGGACTCCATGCCGGCACGCCATTGGCGTCGCTGGTCAGAATGGAGAGGGTGATCGCGGTGTTCGGGTTGAGGTCGATGCCCTCGTTGTTGGCGACCGCCGAGAAGAAGTTCAGCACGATATTGGCGCCGGACGCGTTCTGCGCCGGGATCGCGTAGCCCGCCGCGACACTTGCCGGAGGGATGTAGTTGTAGTTTGCGGGCTGCGTGTATCCTGCCGGCGTTTCCGTTGGCGCATAGAGCGTGAGGTTGACCGCGCTCACGTTGCCGCTCGTGCCCGGCTGGGACACGGAGAGCAGCGGCCCGCCGACCGCATACTGGCTCATCAGCGCATCGGAATAGGGCGAGCCGTAGGAGTTGGAGTTGTCGAAGAAGATTTTGGAATAGGGATCGCTCGTCTGAGTGCCGGAGGGAAGCCCGAGCGTCGAGCGCCCGTTCGCACCGAATGCGTAGGCCGGGTCCCAGTTGAAGTTCCCGTTGAGATTGACGGTCGCCGTCGTCTGGGGATTGAGGGCGTTTCCGGTCTCGCCGTAGTAGCCGCCGGTGAAACCGGTGAGGAACTGGGCGAGGACTGCGCCCCACTGGTCGTTTGCGCCGACCCCGATCGTGACGGAGGGGGCGGCTGCGCTCTCGCTCGCATAGATGCCGACCGAGCCGATCTGCGAATAGGCGTTCTCGGCAATGTCGTTCGGCGTGAGCTTGATGTAGCCCTGGATCTGGCTATTGGCCGTAGGCGCCAACCAGAAGTCGCCGGTCGCGGCGTCCCACTGCAGCTGGTAGGCGTAGTAGCCACCGTTATGCCAATTGCCGGAGGCGTCCTTCGCGCCGTTGAACTGCCCGGTGATGAGAATCTGCGAGGCGACCGCGGTGTTCTCGAGCGCCGCGATATAGGGCAGCCAAGCCGATTGCGGGAAGGCGCCGGAGGTCGAGGGCGTGCCCGACGGCACCTGATTGGCTTCGGTCGGCGAGGTGGAGAGCGCGAAAGTCCCCGATAGCGGTCCCTCGGTGAAGGTTGACGTCCCTCGGCCGCTGGTGATGCCGCTGATGTCGGAGGCGATGGTCGAGCCGCTGACGGCGTAGCCGACGGATGCACTCGTGCCATTGCCGTATTGGGTCGAAAGCTGCATCGGCAGGCCGAAGCCATTGACGGAGGTAAGATTGGCCGCGTCCGACGATCCGCCGCTGAGCGTGATCTCGATGCTGTCGTATCCGAAGTCGTAGGTGGCCGCCGTCGCCGGCGTGATCATTGCCTGATTGCTGATGATACCCGGCAGCGTGGAGGACGTGCCCACGGGCAGGCTCTGGACGATCAGATAGACTTTGCCGCCCGTCAGCTGCGATCCGGCGCCGCTGGTCAGCTGGATCGTGTCGGTCCCGCCGTTGGCGATCGTGCCGTTGTTGACGATCGTGGTGAGAGGCGGAAGGCTGCCGCCGGTCGCCGTGCCGAACACCTCGGCATAGGCATAGACGCCAGGTTGATCGAGCTCCTGTTGCAGCGCTGCCGACAGTGTGATGTCGAGTGTCGTGCCGCTCATATCGCTCGTCCTTGGCGATTATGCGCCGGCCGGAACCGCGCGCTAAGTTTGTGGCGAATGTGGTCAGCACAGAGGTGACGCGCGCCGACCGGACGCGTCCCCGCCAGATGACGCTTATGATGCTAAGGCACAATGACAGGTTGCATATGGGTAATTCTTATTGATTACATCCACGCAATGTCAACCCCGGTTGGCGCCGGTGCTTCAGCTGCGTCTATTCGTGCCGGCGGGCAGCCTGCCCGAATTGAAACAGGCGGTCAGAATGGCTGCAGCAACCGCTCGATGTAGTGAAGGTCCGCGGGGGAAAGATTGCGATCCCCGGCCTTGCTGCGAAGCTCCTGCAGAATCGCACGCAGTCGCGCCTGACCCGAGCCGTTTGGGATCGCCACGTCCGCTCCGAGGCTCGCTCCCTGTCCCGTGGAAAGCGGCCGTCCCAACGGGTCCGTCTCGCCGTTCTCCTGCGACAGCCCGTCGCCCGGCTGATCGCCCGGTTGACCGCCCGGCTGCGAACCGCCGATCTGCATGGCTCCCCCTTGCCCCTCTCGGGACAGCCGCCTGCTGAGCGCGCCGGCAGCCTTCTGCAGCGCCATCACCGCCTGCTGTTGGGCGTTCGCCGCTCCGGCATCCTGACCCGCCTGCAACTGTTGGGTCGCCTGCCCCATCGCCTGCTTCGCCCCGTCGAGACTGGGACCGAGACGTCCAGACATCGCGCCAAGCGCGCGCCGCAGGGCTGTCTGCGCTGCCGCGTCATGCGCATCGGCAGAAGGGTCCGGCAGGTCGGATCCTGCGCGGCGTGAGGACCGGTCCATGAGCTGCGCCTGCTGCCGCATCATCGACTGCAAGCCCCGCAAATCCTTCTGGGCCTGAGCCCGGGCCGCCGCCTGAGCCGGATCGGGCTTCACGATCCGCGCCTGCTCCAGAGCCTGCAACGTCTTCTCGAGGGACGCGAGCGCCTGCCGCATCGCCTGCACGTCGCCGGATTTCGCGGCGTCTTGCATCGCCCGCATCTGCTGGGCGAGCTTGGACAGATCGAGCGGCTTGCCGCCCGAGGGGCTGCCGATGGCGGCATTCTGATGCTGCGCCATCTGCATGAGCGTCGAGAGATGCTGCAGCACGGCGGCCTCCAGCGTCTTCATCAGCCGCTCGAGCTGGGCTGCGGTCGCGGACTTCGACTGCAGCGCCTTCCGCAAGGCTTCGTTCGCATTCCGGAGGGCTTGCGCCGTATCGGCGGCGTCGCCCTGCTCGAAATGCAGCGCGACCTGCCAAAGCTGGCCGATGGCATCCGGCACGGCGGAGGCCGCGCGATCGTCCGCCAGTTGCCAGCCCGTACCCATGAGCGGCAGCACCGCCTGAGCGGGCTTGCCGGCCGCCATTGCGCCCGCCGCCGTCGCGAAGATGGCCTGGGCGGCCTCCGCCCGCGTGTTTGCGTCCGAGGGATTGGCCGCCAGCACAAGGCCCTTGCGGATGGCGATCACCCGGCGCGCCCAGATGTCGGAGAAGTGCCGCTCGGGCAGCACGACCGTCACGGTCGGCGACTGGCCCCGCTGGCCGATCGCATCCTTGTCCGTGAGGCGCATGGTCACCGGCAGCCCGGCCCACGGATTATCCGCGAGATCAGCCGTCTGCACGGCATCGACCGACGCCGTCGGCCCGTCCGGCAGCGCCAGCGGCAGGGTGAACGGCGGGGCCGGATGCGCCACGAGGCGCGCCGTCATCTCGGCCGAGACGACGCCGTAGTCATCGGTCGCGTGCCAGGGCAGCCGCAGCATGGCGCGATCGGCATCCGGGCCGGGCATTCCCGCGAAGGCGATCGTCGGCGGCTTGTCGGCCAGGATGGTCAGTTGCCACTGTGCCAGCCGCCGCCCGCCACCGCGGAGCGTGAGGAGCCCGCTATGGGCCAGCGGTCCGTCGAGCTGGAAGCTCTCCGCGTCCAGCGGATGGAACGTCCCGGCCTCGCCGATCAAAGTGGGCGCGCGACCGACGCCCGCGACCGTCACCGTCAGGTGCGACCCGGCCGGCAGGCTGAGGGCAGCGTCATGACCGGGCAGCAGCAGGGGCGCCCGCCCGGTATAGGCCGGCGGCGTGATCCAGGCCGTGATCGTGGGCGGCGGCGCGGCACGCCCCAGCAGCAGCGCGAAATCCAGGTTGAAGGCGTCGGCGAGACGGTCGCGCGCGGTCGATCCCGCGGCCAGAACGCAGAGGCAGACGGCGGCAATCAGCCCGAAGCGGAGGGCGAGCCGGTCCCGCCGCGCCCGCCAAGGCCAGGGCGCCGGGAGGCGGAGTCGCGCCGCCGCGGTGAGGCTGCGCGCCCGATGCGCCTGCCACACCGCGAGTGAGGCCGCGTCCGTCTGGGCGGGCGTATCCTCGAGAGCGGCGATGGGGTCGTGCGCGAGGCCGGATGAGGTCTGCAGCCGGCGGCGCGCGGCCGCGTCGCTCGGCCACCGGATGCGCGAGGCGGCGATCCCGAGCCAGATCGCCGCCACCGCGATGTCGGCCACCAGGATCAGGGTGTTGACCGGGCGGCCGAGACGTTGCGGCAGCCCGAGCAGCGCCGCGCAGATGTAGGCGCCGAGAATAACGGCGGGAGGCCAGAGGATGGGCCAGACGGCCTCGTAGATCAGCAGCACGCGGGCCGCACGGCGCCAGCGGACGAGCCGTCGCGGCAGCAGCCGAACCTTCGGTCCGCGCGCCGCCTCGCTCCGCTGCTCGGACACGGCGGACGGCCTTAGGCGCCTGCGAATGCCGCGTCTGAAAGCCATGCCGGCACCCTCTCCCGCGACCAGAGGTCGGCGATCTCCTGCCGCGGGCTGATGACCGCCCAGCGGTTTCCGTCAACCAGCGCCGCCGCCGCCAGAGGGCGGGCGTTGTAGGTCGAACTCATCACCGCACCGTATGCGCCGCCATCCAGAATCGCCACAAGAGCCTGGGGTCCGAGCGCCGGCAGCAGGCGGTCTCGCGCGAAGGTGTCGCCGGTCTCGCACACCGGGCCGACGATATCGACGGGCTTCTGCGGCTCGCCCGTCGTCGCCTCGGCCGGCACAATGCCGTGCCACGCGTCATACATCGCGGGCCGCACGAGGTCGTTCATCGCCGCATCCAGCACCAGAAAGCGCCGTTCGCCGGTCTGTTTGGACAGCACCACGGACGCGAGCAGCACGCCCGCCGGCCCCACCAGCCAGCGCCCCGGTTCCAGCATGAGATCGAGGCCAAGATCGCCCAGGGTATCGGCGAGCACTCCAGCGAAGCCGGTCAGCGAGGGCCCCGCGCCCGCACCGTATGGGATGCCGATGCCGCCGCCGCAATCGACCCGGCTCACCTCATGGCCTGAAGCCCGCAGCCGACGGACGAGATCGGCAACACGCCCATAGGCTTCCCGGAATGGCGCGAGCGATAGGATTTGGCTGCCGATATGCACCGCGAGCCCGCGCGGGCGCAGCCCCGGCAAGGTCGCGGCATAAGCATAGACCGCCTCTGCATCGTCCCAGGCAATGCCGAACTTGTTCTCGGCCTTCCCCGTCGTAATCTTGGCATGAGTCTCGGCATCAACATCGGGATTGACGCGGATGACGAGATCGACGGCCCGGCCCGCGGCCTCGGCCACCGCCGATAGCATCGCCAATTCCTCGCGGCTCTCGACGTTGACCTGACCGATGCCGGCGGTCACGGCCTGGGCGAGATCGGCCAAGGTCTTGCCGACGCCTGAGAAGACGATCCGGCCGGCGGGAATCCCCGCCTGAAGCGCGCGGCCAAGCTCGCCGGCGCTCACGACATCCGCACCCGCGCCCGCCGCCGCCATCAAAGCGAGAATTGCCAGATGGTCGTTCGCCTTGACCGCGTAATGGATATGCGCATGGGCCAGACCCGCCGCGTCCAGCGCCTCGCGCATCTCGGCCAGCCGGCGGCGGATGGTGCCCGCGCCATAGACCCAGCAGGGCGTTCCGAGGTCGCGCGCAATGCTGGCCAGCGCCACGCCCTCCAGCATCAGCCCGCCGTCCGCGTCCCTGGAAAGATGCGGGCGCGCGGCGATCAGCGCGGCGGCGTCGGGCTCCACACCGCCAAAAAGGCTCTCGTCATCCGCCATGATCCAGTGCGCCTGTCTACTGCGCCGGGTAGGGGAGCCGGGGGTAGATGATCTTGTCCGACGGCCCCGGCGGTGTGTTCGGTCCCACCTTGCCGCAGGCAGTGAGGGCGAGGGTGCTCGCGGCGAGGATCGCCGCCACAAGCAGCAGGCGGATCATGCCGCGACCTCCGTCGCCGCATCGGGCGCATCGGCGAGCCGCGCCTGCCAGCGCGCCGCCTCGCGCGCGACGTTCGCGGGCGCGGTGCCGCCATGGCTCGTGCGGGAGGCGACGGAGGCGGCCACCGTCAGTACGCTGTACACATCCTCGGTGATGCCCGGCTCGATCGACTGCATGGCACCAAGATCGAGCGCCGCGAGATCGACATCGCGCGCCTCGGCGAGCGCGACGAGCCGTCCGGTCACATGATGCGCTTGACGGAAGGGCAGCTTCAGCGTTCGCACCAACCAGTCGGCGAGGTCGGTCGCGGTCGCGAAGCCCTGCCCCGCAGCCGCCTCCATCCGGCCAAGCTCCGGCATGAGATCGCGCACCATTCCCTCGGTCGCGGC
The DNA here is from genome assembly GCA_019351895.1 of Pseudomonadota bacterium. Classification (GTDB taxonomy): domain Bacteria; phylum Pseudomonadota; class Alphaproteobacteria; order Acetobacterales; family Acetobacteraceae; genus Acidisoma. The sequence goes on along the minus strand of JABBOH010000014.1, from coordinate 88,128 downwards.
GAGGCACAGGGCGAGCGTGTCGGCGGTCTCGAAGACCGGCTCCTTGTCCTCCTGCATGTCCTTGCCGTAGGCGAGCGGCAGCCCCTTCATCACCGTGAGCAGGGAGACAAGCGCCCCGGCGATCCGCCCGGTCTTGGCGCGCACAAGCTCGGCGGCGTCCGGGTTGCGCTTCTGCGGCATGATGGAACTGCCCGTCGTGAAGGCGTCCGACAGCCGGATGAAGCGGAAGGGCGCGCTGCACCAGATCACGATCTCCTCGGCGAAGCGGGAGAGGTGGGTGGCGCAGATCGCCGCCGCCGCCAGGAACTCCAGCGCGAAGTCGCGGTCGGACACGGAGTCGAGCGAATTGGCCGTCGGGCGGTCGAAGCCGAGGGCGGCCGCCGTGCCGTGGCGGTCGATCGGAAAGGAGGTGCCGGCGAGCGCCGCCGCCCCCAGCGGGCATTCGTTCAGCCGGCGCCGGCAATCCTCCAGCCGTCCACGGTCCCGCGCCAGCATCTCGACATAGGCGAGCAGGTGGTGCCCGAAAGTCACCGGCTGCGCCGTCTGAAGATGGGTGAAGCCCGGCATCGGGTCGGCGGCATGCTCGGCCGCGCGATCGGCGAGCGCGCCCATCAGCGTCGTGATCTGGCCCGAGAGGCCGTCGATCGCCTCCCGCACCCAGAGCTTGAAGTCGCAGGCCACCTGATCGTTGCGGCTGCGCGCCGTGTGCAGCCGCCGTCCGGCGTCCCCGATGCGCTCGGTGAGCCGCGCCTCGATGTTCATATGGATGTCCTCAAGCGCGGTCTCGAACACGAAGTCACCCGCCGCGATCTCGGCCCCGATGGCGCCCAGACCCTGGGCGATGGCGCATTCGTCATCGCCGGAAAGCACGCCGATATCGGCCAGCATCGCCGCATGGGCGAGCGACCCCTGGATATCCTGCCGCCACATCCTTTTATCGAAGCCTATGGACGCGTTGATGTCGCTCATGATCTGCGCCGGACCACCGGCAAAACGGCCGCCCCATTGCGCATTCGCGCCCAGAGCGCTTTTTTGGGCGCCTGACTGAGCGCCAGTTCGGGCGCTTGCCTCCACCCTCGCCTCGCCGGTGCGAGACGCCGGAGCCGGAAGCGGCTGACTGCTATCGTTCAAGGAGCGTATCCCAATGAGCTTTGAGGTTTCGCGCCGCCAAGCGCTGATGACGGTCGCCACGGTAGCCGCAGGGGCTCTCGGCGGCAATGTGGCGGTGCGCCCGGCGCGGGCGCAGGAGATGGGGAACGCCGCCGACATGCAGATCCTGCCGCCGGGCGCGACCCTGCCGGAGATCAGGTTTTTTACCCCCGACAACAAGGCACGCACCATCGCCGACTATCGCGGACGGGGGGTCGTGCTCAACCTCTGGGCGACATGGTGCGGACCCTGCGTCGCCGAGATGCCGACGCTCAATGCTCTGGCGACGGCGGTGGCGCCGTCCGACATCGTGGTCCTCCCCGTCTCCTCCGATGCGGGCGGCGCCGCTACAGTGCGCGCCTTCTATGACAGCCACGGCATCGAGCATCTGCCGGTTCTGCTCGATCCCGGCGGCGCCATCACCCAGGCGTGGCAGGTGCCGGGGATTCCGGTCACCGTCGTCTTCGACCGCTCGGGCCAGCCCCGCGCGCGGCTGGTGGGCGGCGCCGACTGGAGCACGCCGGACGCCATTTCCCGGGTGAAGGCTCTGTGCGGGCCGGACCTCTCGAAGGCGCCCGCGATCAAAATCTAGGGCGACCGTCACTCGGCGTAGATCATTTTGCGGGTCATTCCGCCGTCGATGACGAACTCGGCGCCCGTCACGAAGCCGCTCTCGGGCCCGATCAGCCAGGCGACGAGGCTCGCGACATCCTCGACCCTGCCGACGCACCCCGCCGGGTGCTGCGCGTGGTCCTCGGCGCTAAGTTCGCTGGCCTTTGTGTCGATCCAGCCCGGGCTCACGCAGTTCGCGCGGATATCCGGTCCAAGGCTGATCGCGAGCGCATGCGTCAGCGCCAGCAGCCCGCCCTTGGACGCGGCATAGCTCTCGGTATTCGGCTCTGACTGGTGCGCGCGCGTCGAGGCGATGGTGACGATCGCCCCCTTCGACGCCCGAAGCAACGGCTCCGCGGCGCGGGCGAGCAGGAAGGTGCTGGTGAGGTTGGTGCCGATGACAGACTGCCACTCGTCCAGGCTAAGCGCACCGATCGGCTTGCGGATCATGAAGCCGGCGTTGCAGATCAGGGCGTCCAGCCCACCCTCCTGGGCGCTGATGCCGTCGACGAGGCCGCGGACGGCTGCCTCGTCCGAGACATCGGCCGACTGAAACCGGCTCTCCGGCGGCGCGCTCGCGGGTGCATCGCGGTCGGCGAGGACGACGCGCCAGCCGTCGCGCGTCAGCCGTGCGGCGATGCCCTGGCCGATCCCGCGCGCGCCGCCGGTGATCAATGCGACATTTCGTGTCTGTTTCATTATCATTTTCCTTTCGTATCTATTTAGGTCCGGTTATGGGTGGCTCATATGGGCCGGAAACCGGCGGATCGCGATCGGCCGGTCGCACGAGGGCGGCGGCGCACCCGCCGCAGGAGCACCGCGATCCTTATTCGCGAGAGTTGGAGACAAGATGCCAGATAGCGTGATCGCCCCGCTGCGCGTGGCCAACGAGGCGTTCCTCGTCTCCAGCATGATCGAACGCTGCCCGAAGACCATGATGCTCCGCGAACTCGTGGTGAACGGGCTGGAGGCGGCCGAGCATGCGCCCGCTGGCGACCGCCGGGTGGTGATCGGCTCCCGCCTCCTCGAAGGCGCGTCCAAGCTCCGCATCTGGAATACGGGTCCCGGTCTGACGGCGGCGGAACTCCTGCAGATCACCGACCTCGCCTCCTCGCTGCGCAAACAGAACAGCCTGGAAGCGAATTTCGGCATGGGGGCGAAGGTCGCCTCCCTTCCCTCCAACCGCCACGGCCTGCGCTACCGGTCCTGCGCGGGCGGCCGGGTGAGCGAAGTCATGCTCGGCTATCGGGACGGCGTCTATGGCCGCCTCCGCGCGGGGTCCGGCAATGCGGAGGTCGTCGACGCGACCGAGGCCTGCCGCACGGAAGGCGGCTACGACTGCGGTTTCGACTGGACCGAGGTGCTGCTCTGTGGCAACGCCGCGGAGCAGGATACGGTGCTGGCGCCCTATGGCGGCTCGCCCGCCGTGCCGCCGCATTGGCTCGCCGACTACGTCGAAAACCGCTTCTTCCGGCTGCCCGCCCACGTCACCCTCACGCTGATGCCCGAGGTTTGCGGCGGTGCCTCGCCCCGCGCGGTGGCAGTGCTGGGAGGCCAGGATCCCGGCAATGGACGCAGGGAGACCCGCGTCACCGCGAGCGGCGTGAAGGTCCACTACGCATTCGATCCGCCGGATGACGGCCGGCCGCGCCTCGTCGCGGACCCCGCGGCGTCCGGCGCGTCGCGCGGCAGCATCGTCTTCAGGAACGAGATGTACGATGTCCGCGGCAGCGACGGCTGGCTTCACGACGCGCCGATGTATGGCGTCTCCTTCGGCGCCCGATACGTCTCCGTCTTCGTCGAATTGCCGGACGACTATCTCGTCCTGCCGGAAGCCTACCGCCAATTTCTGCGGTTTCGCGGCAACGACCAGAAGCAGGTCTATCTGGCGGATTTCGCGGCCCTCGTGCGCGCCTGCATGCCGCCGTGGCTCGCCGAGATCATCCGCGGCTTCGGCCCGAGCCAGGGCCGGTATGTCGATGAAATCAGCGGCGAGCTGAGAGCCCTGCTCGCCGAGCTCGGCGTCCTGCCGCAGTCTCAGACTGCGGGCGCGCCCGGCCAATCGCTCGCGGCGCGCGCTGCCCGCCATGCGACGATGGCGGCCCGGCCCGCCGAGGCCCCGGCCCCGGCCGCCCCCAAGCCGCTCGCCCCTCCGCCAAAGCCTCAGGCCCCGCGCTTCGAGCGTCCGCCCGAGATCATCGGCCTGCGCGACCGGGAGATGATCCGGGAACGTGCGCTCGATGGCCGGGCGGCCAAGTTCTACCCCCAATCGCACCAGATCTTCGTGAACCTGTCCTACCCGGCCGTGCGCGACATGGCCGCAGCGCTGGAAGGCGCTCACGAACCCGGTGGGCCGCACGATGAGGAGACCGTTCGCCGCATCGCGACCGAAACCGCCGAGTGGTGCCTGACGAAGCAGGTGACGCGCGCCCTCGTCTACAGCCTGGCCAAGAAGGACCTCGGCTGGCGGCCGGAGGAGGTCGCTCGTGGGCAGTCGCCGGAAAGCCTCAGCCTCGTGGCCGATGACTGGGCAGGCCTGATGGAGACCGCGCGCCTCCGCTTTCAGGCGAAGCTGGCGACCAACCATCCCGCAGGGGAAGCACCGGTCCACGAACCGCCGATGCTGCGAACGGTCGCCGCCTGAGGCCGCCACGCGGCGGCTGCGCCACAGCACCATCCCCCGACGCATGATCCGACGCATAACAAGAAACGGACCGACCCATGAGCGACCAGACGGTAAGCGCAGACCCGACGAACCCACAGGCCTCGCTCCGCACCGTCACTCAGGTGATGCGCGGGCAGGACTATGCCGCGGCCGAGCGGCTGCTGGGCTGGGCGCTGGACTTCAACCCCGAGCACGGCGGCCTGCTGCGGCGCATGAGCGAGGTTCGCGCCGAGCAAGGCGATGAGGCGGGCGCGCTGACCTGGGCGGAAGAGGCGATCTCCGCCGATGGGCGGGACGCCGAGACCCATGCCCATATGGCGACGGTCCTCGCGCGGCACGGCCGCTTCGCCGAAGCGGAGGCGGCGCTCGAACAGGCCGCCGAGATCCGCCCCGAGAGCGCGATCTTCTTGCGCCGCCTCGCCGACCTCCGGCTCCTGCTTGGCAAGACAGCGGAGGCGGTCGCGGCCGCCCGGCGCGCGGTCGAGGTCCGGCCGGACGACATCGGCGGCTACCACACGCTCGCGGCGCTGCAGCAGCGGTTCGGCGAGTTTGAGTCCGCCGCGGCGACGCTGCAGGAAGCCATCGAGCGTGAGCCGCGAAACCCCGCGGCGCTACGCCGCATGAGCGATTTCGCTTTGAGCCGGGGCGATGTGGAAGCGGCGGAACTCTGGGCGGCGCGCGCCATCGGGGCGGCGCCCGAGGACCCCCTCGGCTACAATCACGAGGCGACCGTCGCGCTTGCCCGCGGACGCTATCCGGCCGCCGAGGCCTCGCTGCGCCGGGCGATGGAACTCAGCCCTGCCAATACGACCTTCGCACGCCGGCTGGGCGACACGCTGATGCGGCGCGGCGACTGGGCCGGCGCGCTGACCGGTGCGGAGCAGATGGTGTCCGAGACCCCGGACGATCCGCAAGCCCATGTCCATCTCGGCGGCCTGCTGGCCGCGCGCGGCGATCGCGGTGGCGCGCGCGCCGCTTTCGAGCGCGCAATTCCGCTGGTCAGGCGTCCCGCCGATGCCGCACCCGTCATGCGCCGGCTGAGCGGGCTTGCGCAGCAGCGCGGCGATATGGCGGACGCCATGCTTTGGGCCGAGCGCGCCATCGCCGCCAATCCGCGCGAGGCCGAGAACCAGAACCACCTCGCGGGGCTGCATCTCGCGGCCGGGGACCTCGCCACGGCGCACGCGGCCGCCACGCGGGCGCTGGACCTTGCGCCCGCTACGCCGGGCTACCTCCGGCGTCTGAGCGACATCGCGGCGCGGCGCGGCGACCTCGCGGCGGCGCTCGACCTCGCGGGCCAGGCCATCGCCATGCATCCGGGAGACGCCGGCAATCACGGGCATCATGCGGCCCTGTTGGTGCGGCACGGGCAGGAGGCGGCGGCGGAAGCCCCGCTCGCACGCGCGATCGAGGTTGCGCCGCTCGATGCCGGGCTCATCGCGCGCCTGAGCGACCTCAAGATGCGTCTGGGCAAGCGGGACGAGGCGTTCGATCTGGCGCAGCGCGCGATCGCCGCCCGGCCGCACGAATTCACCGGCTACACCCAACTCGCCAACCTCCACCTCGCGACCGACGACCTCCCGGCGGCCGAAGCCGCGCTTCGCCGGGCGCTGGACGCGCTGCCTCCGAGCGCTGCGCTGTTCCGCCGTATCAGCGAGGTACTGATGCGGCGCGGCGATGAGGACGGTGCGGTCTCATGGGCCGAGCGCATCGTCGCGGAATTCCCGTCCGATCCGGCGGGTCCGGGCCATCTCGGCGGGCTGCATCTGGCGGCCGGGCGGCTCGATGAGGCCGCCGCGGCCATGCGGCGCGCGGTCGATCTCTCGCCCACGCCCGTGGCCGCCATGGGGCCGATGCAGCGATTGAGCGACATCGCGACACGGCGGGGCGAGATGGGGGAGGCGCTGCGCTGGTCACGCCGCGCGGTGGAGGCGGCACCGCTCGAAGCCGGTGCCCACGGCCATCTGGCCGGGCTGCATCTGTCGCAAGGTAATCTTGCGGCGGCGGAGGAAGCGATATCGCGCGCCATCGGCCTCGCACCGGCGAATGCGGCGCTGCTGCGCCGGGCGAGCGAGATCCGCCTGCGGTACGGCGATATGGATGGCGCGCTGAGTTGGGCGGAGCGGGCGACCGCGGCGAACCCGCTCGACCCTCAGGGCCACAACAACGAAGCGTCCGTGCTGCTCGCACTGAACCGGATCGACGGCGCGGAGTGCGCTGCGCGCAAGGCGCTGGCTCTGGACCCGGACAACGCATCCTTCAGCCGGCGGGTGAACTACCTCGAGGCGATCACGGCGGACCGCGCCTGAGCGGACCGCGCCTGAGGGGAGCCGCCTGAGCGCACCCACCTGAGGGGAGCCGCCTGAGCGCCGCCGAGGATACGGGGTCCTGGTCAGTCGGCTGCCGTTTTGCCGCCGACGCCGCGCGGGGTCGCGGATTTAGCGGGCGTCTCGGCGAGTTGCGCCCGCGTGTCCCGCAGTTCCTTCTGCAACCGCGCGAGTTCGCCGCGAAGGATCGCCACCTCATGCGCGAGGTCGAGCGGAGAGGCGGGACCGGCGGCTTCCGACGCCTGCTCCGCCGGCACTTCGGTGCCGCGATAGAACGGGCTGAACAGGCTCATCGCCCGCTCTATCATCGCCATGTTCTGGCGGCCCATCTGCTCGATATCGAAGGGAAACAGGTTGCCCACGGTCTGCTGCATGGCCTGCCGGACCTGCTGCTGCTGCGTCGTGAAGTTGGCCATCGACTGCTCGAGGTAGCGCGGCACGACGTTCTGCATGCTGTCGCCATAGAAGCCGATCAGGTGGCGCAGGAAAGCCGTCGGCAATAGCGCGCTGCCCTTGCTTTCCTCCTCGACGATGATCTGGGTCAGCACGCTCCGGGTGATGTCCTCGCCCGACTTCGCGTCATAGACGATGAAGTCCCGCCCCTCCCTCACCATCAGCGCCAGGCTATCGAGCGTGATGTAGCTGGAGCTCTCCGTGTTATAGAGCCGGCGATTCGCGTATTTCTTAACGACCACGGGAGGCTTGGCGGAGTTGTCAGGTCCGCCGGCAGGCAGTTCAGCTTGCGACATCATTCACCCCAATCGGCTAGTCATTTAACGGTAGCATGAAGAGCCATGCGCCGCGATAGCCAGGACTTCGGTCTAGATCATACGGGCGTCTGCCCGCTCGGGACACGACTTGTCGACGCTGCAGGAGTAAGATTACGGCATGGATGACGGTGACGAACCGCCCGGGCGCGGCACGGCGGGGCCAGAGCAAGAACCTCACGATGGAGCGGGCGCCGCGCCGGAATACGACGCCGATTTCCGCGCGTTGGCCGAGGATTGGATCGCCATATGGCAGAGCGAGATCACCGCGTATATCACCGACCCCGAGACGCAGCAGGCCTGGGGCGCGATGATGGCGGTATGGTCCGGGGCGGCGCAGGCCATGATGCGCGCGATGCCGCAGCCGCCAGGGTTCGGGCATGGCTTTGCCCCGCCCTCTGCGGCGTCTGCGCCCCGCGCGGCGCGGCGGTCCAAAGCCCCAAGCACCGCCAATGAGCGCCGATCAGGCCCCACCACGAGCGCATCCGCCAGGGCCGATGCTGCGCCGGGGGCCGCGCCCGCTGCTGCTGCACCTGTCGCTGGGGATGATGCGGTCCGCGGTCTCGAGCGGCGCGTGGCCGATCTGGAACGCCAGTTGGCAGAGCGGGATCGCGCCGAACGGGAGCGGACCGAACGGGAGCGGGCCGAGCAGGAATGGCGACGCGGAGCCGCTGGCGAAAATCGCCGGCCGCGTCGCGCAGGCCGGCCCCGGGGCTGAGAGCTGTTTCGCCCAGGCGCTGCTGAGGGAGGTCTGGGCGCAGGATCGCGGTTTCCTCGCGGGTATCGCGGCCTATCGCCGCCACCCCTACCAGCGCCGGATGGAGGACCCGCCTGCCGTCTGGGCCGAAGGCGGCAGCCGTCTGCTCGATTATGCCGAGGGCAGCGCGGGACCCACCGTGCTCGTGGTCCCCAGCCTCATCAACCGCGCCTATATCCTCGACCTCATGCCGGGCAAGTCGCTGATGCGCTATCTGGCCGCCGAGGGGCTGCATCCCTTTCTGCTCGACTGGGGCGAGCCCGGCGCGGTCGAACGCCGCTTCAGCCTCACCGACTACATCGCCGGCCGGCTGGAACGCGCGCTCGCCGCGATCGGCCGTCCCGTCATTCTCGTCGGCTACTGCATGGGCGGCCTGCTGGCCCTCGCCTCGGCCCTCAGGCGACCGGACCTCGTGCGCGGCCTCGCCCTCCTCGCGGCGCCGTGGGACTTCCACGCGCCCGATGCCGACCGCGCGCGCGCCCTGGCCAGCCTGCTGCCGGCCCTTGAACCCGCCATGACGCCTCTGGGCGCGCTGCCGACCGACCTGTTGCAGATGCTGTTCGCCTGCCTCGACCCCTTCGACACGCCGGCGAAGTACCGCGCCTTCGCCCGTATGGATCAGTCCGGGACCCCGGCGCGGCTGTTCGTGGCGCTGGAGGACTGGCTGAACGACGGCATTCCCTTGGCCGCGCCCGTCGCGCGCGACTGCCTCGGCGGCTGGTATGGCGAGAACGCGCCGGCCGAGGGCCGCTGGCCGGTCGCGGGCGCGCCGGTGGACCCGACGCGGCTGGCCCCCCCGGCCTTCATCGCCATCCCGCACCGCGACCGTATCGTGCCGCCCCAGTCCGCGAGCGCCCTCGCCGGCCTCATTCCGCGCGCGACGGTGCATCGCCCTGCGGCGGGGCATGTCGGCATGGCCGCCGGCCGCCGCGCCGAGACCGAGCTCTGGCGCCCGCTGCGGGACTGGTGCCGAACCCTGCCGGGCTGAGCAGCCGGTCCTTTCCCTCTATGGCCGAGGCCCATCCGGAGCCCTAAATAGAGACGCTTAAACGAATAGATCGCCAACCGATCTTTGGGAGCATCGCCATGGACGACATCGTCATCGTATCCGCCGCGCGCACGCCAGTCGGCAGCTTCAACGGCGCCTTCGCCACCGTCCCCGCTCATCAACTGGGCGTCGTCGCCATCAAGGCGGCATTGGAACGCGCCGGGGTCTCGGCGGAGGAGATCGACGAGGTCATCCTCGGGCAGGTGCTGACCGCCGGCCAAGGCCAGAACCCCGCCCGTCAGGCAGCGATCCTCGCCGGCATCCCCGAAAGCCGCACCGCCTTCGGCATCAATCAGGTCTGCGGCTCGGGCCTGCGCGCCGTGGCGCTCGCCGCGCAGCAGATCCAGACCGGCCAGAGCACCATCGTGCTCGCCGGCGGGCAAGAAAGCATGACCCTTTCGCCCCACTGCGCCTATCTGCGGGCCGGCACCAAGATGGGCGACCTCGGGCTCGTCGACACGATGATCAAGGACGGCCTCTGGGACGCCTTCAACGGCTACCACATGGGCACGACCGCCGAGAACGTCGCGACCGCGTTCCAGATCACCCGCGAGCAGCAGGATCAGTTCGCCGCCGCCTCCCAGCAGAAGGCAAGTGCGGCGCAGAAGTCCGGCCGCTTCAAGGACGAGATCGCGCCGGTGACCGTGAAGGGCCGCAAGGGTGACGTGGTCGTCAGCGACGACGAATACATCCGCCATGATTCCACGGTCGAGGGCATGGCCAAGCTGCGCCCCGCCTTCAGCAAGGAGGGCACGGTGACGGCCGGCAACGCCTCCGGCCTGAATGACGGCGCCGCGGCCTTGGTCGTGATGTCGGCGGCGGAAGCCTCGAAGCGCGGCCTCAAGCCCCTCGCCCGGATCGCGTCCTTCGCGACCGCAGGCGTCGACCCGAAGGTGATGGGCACAGGGCCGATCCCGTCCTCCACCAAGGCGCTGGAGCGGGCCGGCTGGCGGGCCGGAGACCTCGACCTCGTCGAAGCAAACGAGGCATTCGCCGCCCAGGCCTGCGCGGTCAACAAGCAGATGGGCTGGGATATGGCAAAGGTGAACGTGAACGGTGGGGCGATCGCGATCGGCCATCCCATCGGCGCCTCGGGCGCGCGGGTGCTGACGACGCTGCTCTACGAGATGCAGAAGCGCGACGCCAAGAAGGGCTTGGCGACGCTCTGCATCGGCGGCGGCATGGGCGTGGCGATGTGCCTGGAGCGGTAGATCCGGCTGGGGCGGCTGATCTGCGCGTCCCGCGATTGCGGGGCGCGGCAGGCCGGCGCTAGGGTCCTGCGCCGTTTATGACAAAGGTGCATCGAACCGTGAGCCTGACCGCCGAACGACTGGACCGCGTGAGCCCGAGCCAGACCATCGCCATCTCCTCCAAGGCACGGGCCCTCAAGGCGGCGGGCCGGGACATCATCAGCCTCTCGGCGGGCGAGCCCGATTTCGAGACCCCGGCGAACGTCAAGGCCGCCGCAATCCGCGCCATCGAGGCGGGCGAGACGCGTTACACCGACGTCTCGGGCACGATGGCGCTGCGGCAGGCGGTTTGCGCCAAGTTCAAGCGCGACAGCAACCTCGACTACACGCCCGCCGAGGTGATGGTCTCCACTGGCGGCAAGCAGGTCATCTACAACGCAATGGTCGCGACCCTGAACGCGGGCGACGAGGTCATCATCCCCGCGCCCTGCTGGGTCAGCTACCCGGATATCGTGGCGCTGGCCGACGGCACGCCCGTCATCATCCCCTGCAGCCAGAACCACGGCTTCAAGCTACGGGCCGAGGATCTTGAAGCGGCGATCACGCCGAAGACGAAGTGGCTGATGCTCAACAGCCCGAGCAACCCCACGGGTGCCGCCTATTCCGCGGCCGATCTGCGCGCGCTCGCCGACGTCTTGCTGCGTCACCCGCATGTTTGGGTGCTGACCGACGATATCTACGAGAAGCTCGTCTATGACGGGTTCGAGTTCGCGACGATGGCTGAGGTCGAGCCGCGCCTGAAGGATCGCACGCTGACGATGAACGGCTGCAGCAAGGCCTATGCGATGACCGGCTGGCGCATCGGCTTCTGCGGCGGCCCGGCCGCGCTCATCAAAGCCATGGACAAGCTGCAGAGCCAGTCGACCTCGAACACCAGCAGCATCAGCCAGGCGGCGGCGGTCGAGGCTTTGAACGGCCCGCAGGATTTCCTGCGCGATTGGGTGCGCATCTATCAGGAGCGGCGCGATCTCGTCGTCTCCATGCTCAACAAGGCGCCGGGGCTGAATTGCCCGACGCCCGAGGGCGCGTTCTACGTCTTTCCCGCAGTCCACGGTTGCATTGGCAAGACCAGCCGCAGCGGCATGGCGATCAAAGACGATGAGAGCTTCGTCACGGCGCTGCTGGAGGAGGAAGGCGTCGCCGCCGTTCACGGCTCGGCTTTCCTCTATCCCGGCCATTTCCGCGTCAGCTACGCGACCGACACAGACTCGCTCCGCCGCGCCTGTGAACGCATCACGCATTTCTGCGAAGGGCTGACTTAACGGTTCAAGACCGCCAGCGGCTTCGCGCTTCTGTCTCGGCGCTCATCGTGGCTGCGGGTTGGCTGCAGTCCTCCCCGACGTTCTAGGTCTGTTTCATGACTGCAACCGAATCACCCCGCGTGCCTGCCTTGGCATCGCGGCTCGGGCGTGCCGAGGCCGCAGCCGCGGTTCAGATGTCCACCCGCGCGCGGGAGATGCGCGCGGCCGGCCATGACGTGATTTCGCTCGCGATCGGGGAGCCCGACTTTCCGACGCCGCTGGTGGCAATCGAGGCGGCCGACCGCGCGGCGCGCGACGGGCTGACGAAATACCCGCCGGTCGAGGGTGTGCCGTCGCTGAAGGAAGCGGTCCGGCGGAAATTTCGGCGCGACCAGAAACTCGACTTCGGTCTCAACCAGATCATGGTCTCGAACGGCGGCAAGCAGGCCATCTTCAACGCCTTCGCCGCCACCATCGACGACGGCGACGAGGTCGTGATCCCGGCGCCCTACTGGTCGTCCTATGCCTTGACCGCGCAATTTCTCGGCGGCGTGACGGTGCCCGTCTCCTGCCCCGCGAACAACGGCTTTCATCTGCGGCCCGAGGATCTGGACGCCGCGATCACGCCGCGCACCAAGTGGGTGGTGCTCAACGCGCCGAACAACCCGACCGGCGCCGCCTATTCCGCCGAGCAGATCGCCGCCCTCGCCGATGTTATGAGGCGACACCCGCATGTATGGGTGTTCTCGGACGAGATCTACGAGCATCTGCGGTATGATGGGCAAGGCTCTGTCAGCATCGCAGCCGTCGCCCCCGACCTCGCGGACCGTGTTGTGGTGATGTCCGGCGTTTCCAAGACCTATGCCATGACGGGCTGGCGCATCGGCTTCGTCGGTGGCCCCGCCGGGCTCATCCGAGCGATGGCAGTCGTGCAGAGCCACGCGACGGCGGGTATCTCCACCGTCGGGCAGGCGGCGGCGGCGGCGGCGCTCGACGCGCCGCAGGCAATGGTGGCCGAGATGGTCGCGGCCTACCACCGCAGGCGGGACCTCGTGGTGCGGCTGCTGCGGCAGGCGCCCGGTGTCACCTGCGCGGTACCGGAGGGTGCGTTCTATGTGTTTCCCTCGGTCGCGGGCTGCATCGGGCGCAGCAGCGACGGGGGGCGCCTGATCGAAACCGACCGCGATTTCGCGATGGCGCTCCTGGAGGAGCAGCACGTGGCGGTCGTGCATGGCGCGGCCTTCGGCATGAGCCCGCATGTGCGGATCAGCTACGCGACCGACGACGCCTCGCTGGAGGAGGCTTGCGCGCGGATCATCCGCTTCTGCGAAGCGCTGACCTAGGCCGCGGCCGGGCCCGCGCCGGTATGGCCGACATCCCCCTCGGTTCCCCCTATTCGGTCACCGTACTGGTCACCGACGGCACGGCTGGGATGAGCGCCCTCCGCGCATGGGCGCCCGCTGCCTGAGCGGGTTGAGGTTCGTCCCGGTCTGTAAATTGAAGCGGATCAGGCACCGAATGCCGGGCGCGGCCGCGGGCGGTGACGGGCGGGTAGCACCCTCCCGCCTTTCGCGCATTTCGCCGCGCCGTGATTCCGGTTAGCTGACCGCCAACAGGCCAAGGCGACGGCCCAAGCACAACAAGGGAGGCTTTCATGGACTTCGATCAGCTCCACGCCATCAGCGATATCTGCTTGCTGGTACAGGACCTGGACCGATCGATCGCCTTCTATACCGAGAAGCTCGGCTTCACGGTGACGCGGCGGACAGAGGGCTTTGCCGCGTTCAACAGCCGGGGCGTCTGCCTTGTCGTGTGGCAGTCGAGCCATGTGCCGGACGAGCCGCGCCCGCTCATGCACTCCATGAGCCGCACCGACCACCGCGCCTGCGTCTCCATCCGCCTCGATGCGGCAGAGGATGTCGACCGGTGGCACGAGAAGCTGTCCGCGCTCGACGTGCCGTTCCAGCGCCTGCCCGCGAACTACCCGTGGGGCGCGCGCAGCTGCTACTTCACCGATCCCGACAACGTCCTTTGGGAGTTGTATGCCGAGATCGACGTGGAGGCGCCAGCCCCTTCATAACCCGGCCTCGCCCTCCTCTTTGAAGGGGGAAAGCGTCGCCAGTTCCTCCATGTTGTGGAGGATGGCGGGCCGCTCCTCCTCCAGGAAGCCCGCGATCGCGCGGCGCAGACCGGCATGGGCGATCCAGTGCGCGGAATAGGTCGGCACCGGCAGATACCCGCGCTGGATTTTATGCTCGCCCTGCGCCCCGGCCTCGACCCTGCTCAGTCCATGCGCGATGGCGAAGTCGATCGCCTGATAGTAGCAGAGCTCGAAATGGAGGAAGGGCCAGTCGCCCTTGCAGCCCCAGTTGCGGCCATAGAGCGCGTCCCGCCCGAGCAGGTTGAGGGCAGCCGCGACCGGCTCCTTGCCGTGATAGGCGAGCATGAGCACGACCCTGTCGCCGAGGCGCTCGGACAGCATGGGGAAGAAGCGGCGGGTGAGATAGGCGCTGCCCCACTTCCGGTCGACGGTCGACTGATAGAAGGCGAAGAAGGCGTCCCACATCGGCCGCGTGATCTCGTCGCCGCGAAGCGTGCGGAAACTGAGCCCCGCGCCGGCCGCGTCACGCCGTTCGCGCCGGATCGACTTGCGCTTGCGGGAGGACATGGCCCCCAGGAAGTCGTCGAAACTCCCGTATCCGTCATTCGTCCAGTGGAACTGGGTGCCGATCCGCTGCAGCCAGCCGGCGCTCCCCAGGCCCTGCCACTCATCTTCCTCGCAGAAGGTGATGTGCACGGAGGAGAGGTCGAGCTGCTGGCAGGCCTGAGCGAGACCCTGCGCCAAGGCCCCGACGGGCACGCCGCTGCCCGGCCGGCGCAGCAGGCGGGGCCCCGGCACCGGGCTGAACGGGACCGCCGCCTGCAGTTTGGGATAGTAGTTGCCGCCCGCTCGCTCGAACGCACTGGCCCAGCCGTGGTCGAAGACATATTCTCCATAGGAGTGCGACTTCGCATACATCGGCACGATGGCGATGACCTGCCCGGCCTCGTCGCGGAGCGCTGCGTGCTGCGGCAGCCAGCCTGTGCGGGAATTGGCCGAGCCGCTATCCTCGACCGCGCTCAGAAACCCGAAGCTGACGAACGGATTGTCGTCGCCCGCACAGGCGTTCCAGTCCTGTGCGCCGATCTCGTGAATGCTGCTGTGAAGGCTGAGGGAGAAGCTGGCACCATCCGGCATGGGCCGAACATAGTGTCTTGGAGCGGAAAAGACGACTCTCCGGATCGCGTCCAGGGTCCGGCGCGGCCATCCGACCGGCACGGACAGTCAGGTTATCGCGAAGAGACCCTCGACCTCGACGGCCGCGCCCAACGGCAGAGCGGCAACGCCGATCGTCGAGCGCGCATGCCGCCCGATTTCCCCGAAGACCTCGACCGCGAGATCCGAGGCGCCGTTCATCACCGCCGCCTGCTCCGTGAAGTCGGGCGCGGAAGCGATGAAGCCGCCGAGCCGCAGCACGCCCGTCACGCGGTCCAGATCGCCGTCGCAGGCGACCCGCAGTTGCGCCAGCAGGTTGATTAAGCAGAGCCGGGCGGCGAAGCGCCCGGTGTCCACGTCGATCTCGGCGCCGAGCTTGCCGACCGCGAAAAGCTTGCCCGTCTGCAGGGGCAGCTGCCCCGAGATCGTGACGAGCCCATTGTGGTTGGTGAAGGGCACATAGGTCGCGACAGGCTGCGGCGGCTCCGGCAGCACGATGCCGAGATCAGCCAGGCGAGCGTCGATCCGGCTCATCTCCGCTCCTTACTTGGGGCTGCCGGGTTCGGGCGAGAAATAGGCTTCCTTGCCCGGCTTGTCCTTCCACTCGTCGGCGTCCGCGGGCGCCGTGCCCTTGCGCGTGATGTTGGGCCACTGCTCCGAGAACACCCGGTTGCGCTCGGCCCAGGCAGTCGCCCGGTCGTCGCTGTCGGGCAGGATCGCCTCGGCCGGGCATTCCGGTTCGCAGACGCCGCAATCGATGCACTCGTCCGGATTGATCACAAGCATGTTCTCGCCGACATAGAAGCAGTCGACGGGGCAGACCTCGACGCAGTCCATATACTTGCAGCGAATGCAGTTCTCGGTGACCACGTAGGTCATTCAACGCTCCTGGTGGCGGTCCTCGGCTAAGTCTGCGGGCGGGTCTCCCGCGTAGTCGCGGCCGGAATTGTCGTCCGTGCCCAGCGCATCGCCGTCCCACGGCGCCGCTTGGGTGCCTCGATATGCCGCCCGCCCCGCTTTCGCGCAAGGGTCCGAACCGGGGGCCTCCCCGGCAGTCTCGGGCACCTCCTCGTACAGCAGACGCGCCTCGGGAGCGGGGCCGCGACGCGTTGACAACGCCATCACGCGCCACACCCGCACCTCGCCGCGAAGCCCCATCGTCAGCACGTCGCCGATGCGGAGCTTCGCATGCGCCTTCGCCACCGGCTGGCGATTGAGACGGACGCCGCCATCCTCGACCAATCGCGCGCAATCCGACCGCGCCTTGGCCACGCGCGCGCACCACAGCCACATGTCGAGCCGCTGCCACTCCACCTCGTCATGCGGTAAACCGCGAGCGGCCTTCGCGCTCACCGCCTCCCCGCGCCGAGCTTGGCCGCCGGAAACTTCGCGCCCGATCCGCGGTAATTGGCCAGGGTGGCAAATGGACTGTCCGGGCGCGGAGGCTTCGGCTTCTGTCCGGTCTCCGCTTTGCCTCGCATCCGGCCGGGGTTCAGCGGTGCCAGCATCGGCGGCACCGGCGGCCCGTATTCCTGCGGACCGAGGCTCGGAGCGGGGATGAGCCGGAAGCCGAGGCTGCGCAGCACCATCGGCAGCGCGTCGCCCTTCACCGATAGCCGCGAGGCGAGGCCGCGCGGCAGCAGCATGCGCCCGCCGAGCGCGCGGGTGCCACGCCGCAGCTCCTCGGCGAGTTTCTCGGCGACATCGAGCCGCAGCAGGATGGGACCGGCGGTGATCCAGCCGAGCGCCGCCGCAAATCCCGTCGGCCAAGGCTGCTCCACCGGGAGGGCCGTGAGGCTCGGCAGCGGCAGGGCGGGCGCGGCGATGCCGTGGCCGAGCGCGAGGAGCGCCGCGCGCAGCGCCATCGGCCCCGGTTTCATCATGGCGGGGAGGAACCAGGCGAGACCGCCGCCCGCCAGTCGCACCGGACTTCCGGCCGGACTGTCCTCGGCCTCGGCCCGCGCAATGCCCATGCCTTCGCCAAGGCGATGCAGCAGGCCCCGCCCCCTCGGCGAGGTGCGCCCGGCTTCCAAAGCCGAGAACAGCGGCGCGAAGACGGTCGCGATCTCCGCATCGACGAAGGCCTGACAGCGACGCCGCACCCGCTCCCGCAGCGGGCCGTCGAGGAAGTCGCTCGCGATGACCTCGACCATCGGCCGCAGAACGGAATGGCCGGGCCGCAGCCGCGCCACCTCCTGCCCCTGCCACATCAGCCGGTGCTGCGGCGTGCGCGCAATCTCGGTATCCGGCGCGGCCTCGAACCGGCCGACGCGGCGCGGCATCTCCTCGCCCAGTGCCCGCCGCGCGGCGCGCATCACCATGCGCCGCTCATCGCCGACCGCCGCCGGATCGGGCAGGAAGGAGAAGCCGGCCACATGGCCAACCGAATGCCCCTCGACCACGACCTCGCCGCGCGCGGTGACGGCAGAAAGCAGCTCCTGCCCTTCCCGCTCCTCCAGCCGGCGCATCAGCAGTGCCGCGCGCCGGTCGACGAAGCGGTGCATGAGCTTCTCGTGCAGGCTGTCGGAGATCATGTCCTCCACCGCCCGCGCGCGCGCCTGCCAATGCGCGGCATCCCGCACCCAGTCGTCGCGGGCGACGATGTAGGACCAGACCCGCACGCCGGAGAGGCGCTGCATCAGCGTGTCGATATCGCCCTCGATCTTGGCGAGACGGTCGATCTGCCCGCCGATCCAGTCGACCGGCAGGTGGCCGGTATCGGCGACATGGTTGAAGATGCGGGCACACAGCGCCGCGTGGCTGTCATCGGCGATCTTGCGGAAATCCGGGATCTGGCACGCGTCCCACAGCAGCCTCACGCGCCTGCGCCCCTGCGCCTTGGCGCGGATGTCGGCGTCTCGCGCGAGCGTCGTCAGCGTCTCGAGATCCGAGGCATCGTTGCCGCGCACGAGGCCTCGCCGGGGTGGCGGCGCCAGAAGGCTGCCCAGCAGCGCATCGACCGAGGAGAAGTCGAGGTCGCTGTTGCGCCAGCAGATCTGCTCGATGGCGTCGAAATCATGCGTCTCGACGGCGCGCACCAACTCGTCCGGCAGCGGCGGGCAGTCCGCCGTGCTGCCGAAACTGCCGTCCCGCATGCCACGCCCGGCGCGCCCCGCGATCTGCGCGGCCTCGGGCGCGGTCAGCCTCCGCAGCCGGTGGCCGTCGAACTTCGAGATGCCGGCGAAACCGACGTGATCGACATCCATATTGAGGCCCATCCCGATGGCGTCCGTCGCCACCAGAAAATCGACCTCCTTCTCCTGATAGAGAGCAACCTGAGCGTTGCGGGTGCGGGGGGAGAGCCGCCCCATCACGACCGCGCAGCCGCCGCGACGCCTGCGGATCATCTCGGCGATGGCGTAGACTTCAGCGGCCGAGAAGGCGACGACGGCACTGCGCGGCGGCAGGCGCGTCAGCTTCGCGGGCCCTGCGTGATAAAGTCGGGACAGGCGCGGCCGGGTCTCGATCACAGCATCCGGCACCAATCGCTGGATCAGCGGCCGGATGGTCTCGGCGCCCATGAACATGGTCTCGACCATGCCGCGCGCCCGAAGCAGCCGGTCGGTGAAGATATGGCCGCGATCGGGATCGGCGCAGAGCTGGATCTCGTCCACCGCCACGAACTCGACATGGCGGTCGAGCGGCATCGCCTCCACCGTGCAGGCGAACCAACGCGCATCCGGCGGGATGATCTTTTCCTCGCCGGTGATGAGGCCGACGTATCGCGCGCCCTTGCTGGCGACCATGCGGTCGTAATTCTCACGGGCGAGAAGACGCAGCGGAAAGCCGATGATGCCCGAAGCGTGGGCCAGCATCCGCTCCATAGCTAGGTGCGTCTTGCCCGTGTTGGTCGGCCCTAGAACCGCCTTCACGCGCGGGGCGAATCCCTGCATGCATGGAAGCTTCGGTGCTTTGCCGCGGGTTGGCAAGGGGTGTTCGCCGCGCACCGGAAGCAGCCCAGCCCTCCCCGGCTGTTGCATTCCGGCAGCCTTGCGACACATACGGCAGCGCAACGGCTGGCCCTTGGCCGCTTGCAGGAGACAGCATCATGACGGACGGGAAGATGGATATGGAGAAGGACGAGACCACTGCCAATGCGCCATCGGGCGCAGCCGCTCAGGGAGGGACGGAAACCCGCGAATTCAGCGCCGAAGTCGGCCGTCTGCTCGACCTCGTCGTCAACGCGCTCTACTCGGAGCGGGAGATCTTCCTGCGCGAGCTGGTCGCCAACGCCGCCGACGCCATCGACCGCCGCCGCTTCTCCGCGCTGACCGATGCGAGCCTGGCACTGCCCACCGATGCCGGGGTGTTGATCAACCCGGACAAGGCTGGCCGGCAGATCACCATCAGCGACGACGGCATGGGCATGAGCCGCGAGGAGATGGTCTCGAACCTCGGCACCATCGCGCGCTCCGGCACCCGCGCCTTCGGCGAAACGATCCGCGACGCCAAGCCCGAGGACCGTCCGAGCCTCATCGGCCAGTTCGGCGTCGGCTTCTACTCCGCCTTCATGGTGTCCGACCGCGTCGAGGTCGTCTCGCGCCGCGCCGGCAGCGACGAGGCCTGGAGCTGGCGCTCCGAAGGACGTGGCAGTTTCGAGGTGGCGCCCGCCGAACGCGCCACCACAGGTACCGACGTGATCCTGCACATCAAGGGCGATGCCGAGGAGTTCCTCGAGCCCTTCCGCCTGCAGAGCATCATCCGCAAATGGGCGGACCACATCAGCGTCCCGATCCGGCTCATGCGAGACGGCAAGGCCGAGACGGCGAACGAGGGCACAGCCCTCTGGCGCCGTCCGCGGGCAGAGGTGACGCCCGAGGAATACGAGGATTTCTACCGCCACCTCGGCCATTTCTTCGACAAGCCCTGGGCGACGATCCATTGGCGGGCGGAGGGCGCGCTGGAATATTCGGCACTCCTGTTCATCCCCGAGCAGCCGCCCTTCGAGCCGGTCGAGGGCGAACGCCGGGCCAAGGTCCGGCTGCACGTCCGCCGCATGTTCATCACCGACGAGGCGGATCTGCTGCCGCCCTGGCTGCGCTTCGTGCAAGGCGTGGTCGATACCGAGGATCTGCCGCTGAACGTCTCGCGCGAGATGCTGCAGACGACGCCCGTGATGGCGCGGATGCGCAAGGCGATCCTCAACCGCGTGCTGACCGAGCTCAAGACCAAGGCCAAGGAGCCGCCGGCGGAGGCCGCCGCGATCCCCGCCGAGGACGAGGAGAATCCCGCAGCGCCCCCCGCTGGCCTCGGCTACATCCGCTTCTGGGAGAGTTTCGGCACCGTCCTGAAGGAAGGCCTCTGGGAGGACAGCGCTGCGCGGGCCGATCTCGCGCCGCTCCTGCGTTTCCGTTCCTCGACCGAGGAGGGCTGGACCTCCTTCGCCGACTACGTGACGCGCATGAAGCCCGAGCAGCCGGCGATCTACGTCCTGGCGGGCGAGAGCATCGAGCAGCTGCGCCACGCCCCGGTGCTGGAAGGCTACGCTGCCAAGGGCTGGGAAGTGCTGCTGCTCACCGACGCGATCGACGCCTTCTGGCCGGAACGGATGGGCGAGGTCGAGGGCAAGCCGTTGCGCAACGCACGGCAGGCGCTGGCCGATCTCGGCGAAGCCGAAGCGGCGCCCGAATCGCTGGCCCCGCTGCTGGCCGGCATCAAAGCCGCTCTGGGCGAGGATGTGTCCGAAGTGAAACCTGCGGCCCATCTGAACGAAAGCCCGGTCATGCTGGTTTCGGGTCAGGAAGGAGCCGACCTGCACATGCAGAAGTTGTTGCGCAGGGCGGGCAGGCCGAGTTGGGGCGGCGCTCCGACGCTCGAGATCAATCCGCGCCACCCCTGGATCGAATCGCTCGCCGCCCGCGCCGCCGAGGGCGAGTCTGTGGAGGAGGAGGCGCGATTGCTGCTCGATCTGGCCCGCGTGCAGGAGGGTGAGGCGCCGAAGGAGCCTGCGGCCTTCATCCGCCGCGTGGTGGGCGCCATCACCGCGGGCCGTCCTGCGGCATGATGCCGGAGATCGGCTGCTTCTTCGAAGCGGACAGGGATGCGGCCGGCGAGGCCGGCCGTATCGTCCACCGCCTCCACGCCGTCCCGCCCGAGGCGCTGCAGGAGTTGGCCGAGCGTCTGGAACCGGGGGCGCGCGCCTACCTCCAGTTCACAGGCTTCACGGCCAAAGCCGCGAGCATCGTCATCCTGCCGGCCGATGCGGACGGCGTGATGGATGCGGTGCTCGGCCTCGGCCGCGACGAAAGCCACGCCCCGTTCGGCGCCCTGCCCTTCGGCCTGCCGGCGGGCACCCGCTGGCGGCTCGTGTCGCCCGAGGTCGATGCTGACCGCGCGACACTCGGCTTCGGTCTCGGCGCCTACCGCTACCGGGAGTTGAAGCCCGCCGAGCGCAGGCCCGCGATGCTCGAGCGGCTTGCCGGCACGGATGCGACGCTCGCCTCCATCAGTGCCATCTGGATGGGCCGGGATCTCATCAACCGCCCGGCGAACCTTCTCGGCCCGGCGGAACTTGCGGCGGCGGTCGTGTCTTTAGGCCAACATTCCCAGGCAGAAACGATGATAATCGAGGGCGACGCGCTGGCGGAAGCCTATCCCGCCGTGGCCGCTGTCGGCCGCGGCTCGGATCGCGCGCCGCGCGTGGCGATCCTGCGCTGGCGCGGTAGCGGGGCCACGGGAGCATCGCCGCTGGTGTCGCTCTGCGGCAAGGGGGTGTGTTTCGACACCGGCGGCTACGACCTCAAGCCCTCGGCCAGCATGTTACGGATGAAAAAGGATATGGGTGGCGCTGCAACAATGATGGCGCTTGCCTCTATGGTCATGGCCGAAGACCTGCCGGTGCGGCTGGTTCTGCGCGTCGGCTGCGTGGAGAACAGCATCTCCGGCCGGGCGATGCGGCCGCTTGATGTCATCCGGACCCGGAGCGGCAAGACGGTCGAGATCGGCAACACCGATGCCGAGGGGCGTCTCGTGCTCTGCGATCTCCTGGACGAAGCTGCAGCCGAGGAGCCCGCGGTTCTGATTGACGCGGCGACCTTGACGGGCGCGGCTCGGACTGCCCTCGGGCCGGACCTGCCGGCCATGTTCTGTAACGATCCGGGCTGGGCCGGCCGAGTAGCGGAAGCCGGCCGAGCGGCGCACGACCCGGTGTGGCAGTTGCCGCTTTGGGCTGGCTACGACGACTGGCTCGACAGCAATGTCGCCGACCTCAACAACGTGTCGGCGAAAACTTTTGCGGGGGCGATCGTGGCGGCGCTTTTTCTGCAGCGGTTTATCCGCGCTTCACCAAACTGGATTCACATTGACCTCTATGCCTGGAACGATCAGTCGCGCCCGGCGGCACCCGAAGGCGGGGAAATCCAGGCGGCGCGAGCTATATTGGTCTCGTTGAAGAAGCAATTTGCAATCATTAAAAATCCACAACCCGACTCGGCGGTGTGAGCTTTCGTTACACAAAATCACGGACATGTGAGACAAAATCCGGCGCATTAGTTGCAGAATGATACTATTAGGTGCCTAGCTGATTCCCAGATGAAAGCGTCTAGTCGATCGGGGACTTCGTTTCGCGTGACGACTCCGGCCATCTTGCGGCAGCGTGGAACTTTGATGGGCACCGTTCGCCCAATGGAAAGGATTGATATCATATGGCTTCCGCACCATCCTCCGACCAGCTGGTCGGTGTACTCCGAGACACCATCGTGGCCCTCGTCCGTCGCGACGGACCGGACCTCTCGGCTCGCCAGCTCGGCGTGTTCCTGACCTGCTATCTCAGCGACAAGGCGCATACCGTGCGCGGCCTCGCAGCCGACCTTGAAGTCTCCAAGCCTGCGATAACCCGCGCGCTGGACCGCCTGTCGGAGTTCGAACTGGTGCGCCGCAAGGTCGACCCGGCCGATCGCCGTAGCGTTCTGGTGCAGCGGACGCTGAAAGGCTCATCATTCCTGCGTGAGCTGCGGTCCGTAATGGCCGAGGCTGCCGGCGGCAAGCTCGCCGTCGTGCATGAGACGACCGGGCGCCGGGCTGCCGGCTGACCTTCTGCGTGGCGCTCCTGACTGGGCGCCACAAAGGGCTCACATGGATGCAGCTGTGAGGCTGCAGTCCGCGTTGTGGCGCAGACCTCCCCTGCGTGCCGATTTCTTCGTAGGGATGGCAACCACCGGGGCTTCACATTCCCCAAGAGGGTTGCTATAGCCGCGCCCTCGGAGGGCGCATAGCTCAGTTGGTAGAGCAGCTGACTCTTAATCAGCGGGTCCAAGGTTCGAGTCCTTGTGCGCCCACCACCTCCATCTGCCCGATATTCCCGCCAGGACCGGTGGCGCGCGCTCACGTAGGCGAGCGTGCACCACCGCCTGTCATGGCTGCGGCATCGGTCAACGCGGCATCGTGTGGACGGCCGTCAGAGGCCGGTTGAGCGTTCAGCCCGGCAGCAGGACCTTGTCGATGACCTGGATGACGCCGTTCGACTGCGTCACGTCGGCCACCGTTATGTCGGCCTTGTCGCCCTTCGCATCTTCTACGACGATGTTGCTCGATCCGTTCATCATGAACGTCAGCATTCCGCCTTCCAGAGTCTTCAGCTGCGCCTTGCCGCCACCCGCGAGAATCAGGGCGCGCAGCTTCGTGGTGTTATAATCGCCGGGTACCACGTGGTAGGTTAGGATCTTCGTCAGCGTCGCCTTGTTCTCGGGCTTCACCAGCGTCGCCACGGTGCCCGCGGGAAGATCGCCGAAGGCCTCATTGGTGGGCGCGAATACCGTGAACGGCCCAGGGCCCTCAAGAGCCCCGACCAGCCCCGCCGCCTTGACCGCGGCCACGAGTGTTGTGTGGTCACTGGAATTGACCGCGTTCTGCACGATGTTCTTGCTGGGATACATCGGGCTTCCGCCGACCATCACCGTGTTCGACGCCGTCTGGGCGAGCGCATGCTGCGCCGCGACCGGCACCAGAAGTCCCAGACCGGCGACAACGGCCGCTGCTCGGATAGCTTTGTTCATGTCTATATCCTCCGCTACGCGGCCAAGCCGGCCGCACCCATCATCGTGACGAGGCTTCACGATGGATGCAGCGAAGGATGAATTTCACGCAATGAGATTGAGAAGTTTTTGATCGCGCATTCGTGCGGCGCGACTCGGATTCTTTCCTTAAGAAATCTGCATCCGAGGTGAGTTCCCGGACGTAACGCTAGTCACCGGGGACGGTGGGGCCACCGGCCGGCGGCTGAGGAATCGGCGCGTTCAGCAGTCGTTGGTCGAGTTTGTTCAGCTTCCGATTGATGCGCGTGCGCTCCCGCGAGCCGGCAACCGGCGCCACCTGTGAGGGCGTTGGCTGATGATCGAGCCCGCCCCAGCGATTGCCCTGCACGGTAGGAACAGTGCCGTTGATCGTGCTTCCGGGTGGTACGGCCGTCTGCGCGGCGACCGGCGCCATTCGGGCGAGGACGCCTACCGCGACGATGACGACCAGACAGCCGGATAGCGTCAAAGGGCCGGGTCGGCGATCCATGGGAACCCTCCGCTGCTGATGGCGTTAACGCCCGCCTCATCATACTTGGGAGCAGGTCGCGCCTTTGCCACCGTGGGCGGGGCGTCAGCCTTCTCCGCTCTCCGCCAGGATCGCGCGCAGCCCCTCGTGAAACGTCGGATAGCGCCACCGGTAGCCGAGCGCCGCCTGCGTCTTCGCGCTGCTGACGCGCCGGCTCTCAGCCCAGAAGCTCCGGCCCATCGGGCTCATGGCCGCCTCGGCTTCGGCGAAGCTGACGGCGGGCGGCGGCTCGACGCCCAGAAGCCGCGCTGCCTCCTCCACGACCTGAGCGGGCTCGGCCGGCAGATCGTCGTTGAAGTTCAGTACCCGCCTGCCCTGTAGCGCTGCGGCCTGCGCCATTGCGGCGAGCGTCCCCGCCGCGATGTCCGTCCGATGGATGCGCCCGAAGGCGTGGCCCGGCTTGTCGATCCGTCGCGCGCGCCCGGTCCGCAGATCGTCGAAGGAGGAGCGGCCCGGGCCGTAGATGCCGGCGAGGCGCAGCAGATCGAGCGGCGTTCCGCGTGCCGCCGCCGCTGCTTCCCACGCTTCCTCGGCGGCGCGGCGGGCGGTCGCGCGGCGGGATGTCGGGGCCGGGGCACTGTCCTCGTCGACCCAGCCACCGCCCCGGTCGCCATACACGCCGGTCGAGGAGAGGTAGCCGATCCATCGGAGGTCGGGCGCGGCCGCGATCGCCTGCCCATAGCGCGCCAACACGGGGTCATGCCCATCATCCGGGGCGGCGGTCACGACGATATGGGTGGCAATCGCGATGGCGCTCTCGGCGGCGTCGAAAGGAATGACCGTGATACCTGCCGGCGCCGCAAAGGCCGGCTGGCGGCTCGTGCCCGTCACGGCGTAGCCGGCGCTGACGGCTGCGACGCCGATTGCGGTCCCCGTATAGCCGAGGCCGAAGATCAGAAGCTGTCCCTGCCCGGTCACGACGCCGCTCAGAAGTCGAGGTCGGCGTAGTGCGGGGGCGGCGTGATCCCGACCATCCGGTCGCCGAGGATCGGCCTGAAGCTCGGCCGAGATTTGATCCGTGCGTACCATTCCTTGGCGGGAGCGGAGACCGACCAGTCGACCTCGCCCGCAAAATCGAGCGCCGAGAGATGGGCGGCGGCGGCGAAATCGGCGAGCGATAGATTGGTGCCGCCGAGCCACTTCCGGGACTCCGCCAGATAGCCCAGATATTCCATATGGCTCTTGAGATTGGCGTAGCCCACGCGCAGCGCCCCGGTATCGGGCTGGCCCCGCCCCGCCACGCGCTTCATGATCTTCTCACCGAGAAGATGGCGCGTCACATCATGGTTGAATTTGAGGTCGAACCACGCGACCAGCCGCCGCACCTCTGCGCGCTCGGCCAAGGTCCGGCCGATGAGCGGAATGTCGGGATAGGCTTCATCGAGATATTCGCAGATGGCCGAGGACTCGGCGACGATCAGGCCGTTCTCGTCGGCCAGCACCGGGACGAGGCCGGTCGGATTGATGTCGAGGAATTCGGCCCGCCGCTCCCATGTCTTTTCGAGCCTCAACTCGAAAGGCAGGCGCTTCTCGGCCAGGACCAGACGGACCTTGCGGGAGAACGGCGAGTGCGGAAGGTGGTAGAGTAAGCGCATGAATGCCGATTATCCGATTCCGCCCGGCGGGGCCAGCGCAACCACCCCGGAAGCTCATGGTTTTCCGGCATCTTCCGGGGCCCGTGAACGCCTGATCTGGCGCGATGGACGGTTTGCGCCGGGCAGCCGGGTTCTGCCCGAGGAAACTCCGGTCGCGATCACCTACAACCGCGTCTCCCACGCCGTGATGATGGCGTCGCCGCAGGACCTTCACGACTTCGCACTGGGCTTCACGCTGAATGAGCGCATCGTGGCGTCCCCTCAGGAAATCACGGAGATCGAGATCGTCGCCGCCCCCCGCGGCGCGGTCGAATTGCGCCTCTGGATCGGGGAGGATCGCATGGAGGCGCTCGATCACCGCCGCCGTCACCTGACCGGCGCGATGGGATGCGGCCTTTGCGGCCTCGAAAGCCTGGAGGAGGCGACCCGGTCACCGCCGCCCGTGCCGACAGGCCTCGAACTGCGCGCGGAGGAAATTGCGGCGGCATGCGCGGCGCTCGCCCCGGCGCAGCGGCTGAGCCAACTCACCCGCGCGGTACATGCGGCGGGCTATTGGGCGGGGGGCGGCGGCATGGTGGCGGTGCGGGAGGATGTCGGCCGCCACAACGCGCTCGACAAGCTGGCGGGCGCCCTTATCTCCGCCGGACAGGACGCTTCGGCGGGCGTCCTGGTGATGACCAGCCGCATCTCGATCGAGTTGATCCAGAAGGCGGCGGTGATGGGCGTGCAGGTGCTGGCGGCGGTCTCAGCGCCCACCTTGCTCGCGGTGCGGGAGGCCGAGGCCATCGGCATGACCCTCATCGGCATCGCCCGCGACGACGGCTTCGAGGTCTTCACCCATGCGAAGCGCATTCTCGGCCCACGCTAGATCGGCGGGCGTATTGATGTTGAAGAACGGATCGGTCGCCGCGCTTTCGTAGCTGCACACCGCCACGTGTCGCGCCCGGTAGAAACGCCGCACCGAGAGATCCGCCCCGCTCTCCACCACGTCACGCAACGGGCCGGCGAGGCTCAGGCGCCAGAGCGCGACCGTCGGATGGTGTTCTCCCCCGCGCGACGCGGCGACCACGACCTCGGCGTCCGTCTCGCGCGCCATGTCGGCCAGCTGGGCGACCAGATCGTGCGGCAGGAACGGGCAGTCGACGGGCACGCTCACGATGCGCGCCACATCAGGGTGCTGTGCCCTGCACCACTCCATGCCGGCGAGCAGCCCGGCGAGCGGACCCCGGCGGTCGTCATGCGCATCGCCCACCACCGGCAGCGGCGCGGCCGCGATGGCGACCGCCGCATCATTGGCGCTGACGGCGACGAGCCGCACCTGCCCCGCGAGGCGCTGCACCACATGCGCGAGCAGCGGCTGGCCCGCGAGCGGCAGCAGCGCCTTGGCTGCACCGCCCATGCGACGGCCGCGCCCGCCGGCCAGGATCACGGCAGCGACGTCAGATGGTGCGGGCATGACTGCGGACGAAATCTGCGACCTCCGCCACATCGTCGAGCGGCAGCACAGGCCTGCCCGATTCAGGGAAGGCGATATCGGATGCGATCGCGATGATGCTGGCGTCGTCGGGATGCAGCGGCGGCTTGCCGTTCCCGGCGCGATAGACTTCGAGCTTCGGGATCGGCGAGCGCTTGAAGCCCTCCACCAGAACGATATCGGCGGGAGCCAGTTTGGCCAGCAGCGCGTCGAGGTCCGGTTCGGGCGCGCCGCGCAATTCGTGCATCAGCGCCCAGCGGGTGTCGGAGACGACCAGCACCTCCGTCGCGCCGGCGTGGCGATGCTCCCAGGAATCCTTGCCCCTGTGGTCGATGTCGAAGTCGTGGTGAGCATGTTTGAGGGTGGAGACACGAAAGCCCTGATCCACGAGGCGCGCGATGACCTGCCGGATGAGCGTGGTCTTTCCGGCGCCGCTCCAGCCTGCGAATCCGATGATCCTAGCCACGTCTATCCTTTCGGCGCCGATACGGGGGCGGCGACCTTCCCCATCGCAGGGGCGGCCGTATTTGCCAT
The DNA here is from genome assembly GCA_019351895.1 of Pseudomonadota bacterium. Lineage (GTDB taxonomy): Bacteria > Pseudomonadota > Alphaproteobacteria > Acetobacterales > Acetobacteraceae > Acidisoma. The sequence continues at coordinate 59,913 of JABBOH010000014.1, read as the reverse complement.
GTCATAATAGATCCGGGCCGAGAAGACGATCGGCACCGCGAGCAGAAGCGCGGGCACCAGACGCCCGAAGGACCGCCAGAAGCGGCCCGGCAGCGCCACGTGCATAAAGGCGACGTTCCGGATGGACGCGCCCGGAATGATGAACTCGTCGTCTTCGCCGACGAAGGGGATCGGCTCGGCGTCGGAGGCCGCGATGCCCGCCCCGATCCGCAATAGCGCGCGCCGCGTCTTGGTGATCGCCAGATGGGTGATCGCGTTCTCATTGTCGAGAACGATCTCGCGGACCTCGCCGATGTAGATGACGAAGGAGTTCTCGCCGCCGAACATGCAGAGCGCGGAGCATGTCGTGACGCCGTGTCGCCGCGCCACGCTTGAGACATTGGTGAAGACGCCATGTGCGAAGCGGAGGCCGAGGGTCTCGACGAGCGCCACGGCCCGGTTGCCGGCGAGACACGACACCAGCGAAAGCAGCGAGAGGTAGATATAGAAGAACGCCGCCGCCGACTGCGTGGAGCAGCCGCCTGGAGCCTGGGTTCCGATCACGAGGCGTCCGATGACCGCGTTGATCTCGGGCAGAAGGCGCTGGCCGCAGGGGTCGTAGAGCAGCAGCGACAGCCAGGCAATGAAACCGCCGAACAGCGCGTTGATGAGCAGCGACAGCGAGAAGAACACCGCCACGTCGATGGCCGGACCGAAGCTGATGGCCGTACGCTTGATAATGCTGAAGGTGAAGAACGAGACCACGAACAGCACGCCCGGCGCCACCACGATGGCGAGGCCGATGATCGTGAGGCCAAAGGGCATCATGTCGCTGGCCTCCGGGCTTATGGAGCCGCAGAGCCGCCCGGCTCAGGCGGGCTTTGGCGCCTCCGACAGAAGCTCCCTGATCTTGGCCTTCACGTCGTCCGCCCGCTTCGCCCTCTGCCGTAGCCAGCCGGTCGGCCGTTCCGGCGTCAGCGAAATCGCCTTGTAGAGAACCGTCAGATCGCCGTTGGCGGTCTGCTGCAACTCATCCATCAGCGCGGCGTTCGACAGGGACATGCTTTCGCTCTCCGGCCGGGCGCGGCGAAGCGCGCCCGGCGTGGCGCAGCTTAGGCCGCGGCCTGACCACGATCAATGGCCGAGGCCTTCCGAACCCGCACCGGAATGTTCTTCGACGCCGGCGTGCGGCTGCCCTCGGCATAGTGGTTGAGCGGCACGAGCGCGTTCGCCTCCGGGTAATAGGTGCCGATGCATCCGACCGGCACATTGTAGGGCGTCACGCGGAAGCCGCCCATCTCCCGGTGATGCCCGTCCGTGGATGCGGTCACGAGCGAAACCTCCTCGCCCTCCGCGAGTTCCAGCCGGGCGATGTCGTCGACGTTCATCAACACCACCATCCGCGTACCCTTGATGCCGCGGAAACGATCGTCATAGCCGTAGATGGTCGTGTTGAACTGATCGTTGCTGCGCAGCGTCATCATGCGCAGCACCTCGTGCCCGGTTTCGGGCATGTCGAGATCCTCCTCCAGCGCCTTCGGCGTGATGATGACCGCCTTGCCGCTCTTCGTGTGCCATTCGCGGTTGCGGGCCGGCAGCGGCTTGTGGAAGCCGCCCGGCTCGTGCATCCGCTTGTTGTAGTCGTAGAAGATCGCAGGATAGGTCACGCCGATCGCGTCCCGGATCCGATCGTAATTGTCTATCCAGGCCTGCCACGGTACCTGCGGATTAGGATCGAGCGTCGCCATCGCGATGCGGCAGACGATCTCCACCTCGCTGCGAAGATGCTTCGAAGCCGGCGCCTTCACCCCACGCGAAGCGTGGATGCAGGAGGACGTATCCTCCATCGACAGCAGCTGCTCGCCCGTCGCCTGCACGTCCCGCTCCAGCCGGCTGAGCACCGGCAGCACGTAGCTGACGGTTCCGGGGAACAGGTGGCTGCGGTTGATTTTGGTGGCGACGCTGACCGTGAGGCGGATGTTGCGCCACACCGCCTCCATCCGGTCACGATCCGGAATGGCGCGCACGAAGTTGCCGCCGAGCATCATGAAGGCGTCGACCTCGCCCTTCAGAATCGCCTCGCAGGCCTCGACCGTATCGAGCCCCTGCTCGCGCGGCGGCTCGAACCCGTACTGCTTCGCCAGCACGTCCATCGGCACCAGCTCCGGCTTCTCGGTGATGCCGACGGTGCGCTGGCCCTGCACGTTGGAGTGGCCTCGGATGGGGCTGATCCCGGCGCCGTCGCGGCCGATGTTGCCGCGCAGCAGCAACAGGTTGACCAGCATCTGCACAGTCTCGACGCCGGCGCGGTGCTGCGTGAGCCCCATGCCGTACACGCCGATCGCGGCCTTGGCATGGGCGTAGGTTGCCGCCGTACCCTCTAGCGCCGCCCGATGCAGGCCGGAGCGCCGCTCCAGCTCATCCCAGTTCTGCGCGCGCAGCCACTCGACGAAAGGCCCGATCCCGATCGTGTGCTCGGCGATGAAGGCGTGGTCGAGGACGCCAGTGCCGCCTGCCGCGCGGTCCTCGTCGTCCATCTCGACGAGCGCCTTGCAGATGCCGGCGATGGCGGCCAAATCGCCACCCGTCTTGACCTGATGGTAGTGCGAGCTGATGCGGGTCGAATGCATCGTCATCATCTCGACCGGCGATTGCGGGTTGGTGAAGCTCTCCAGCCCCCGCTCCCGCAGCGGGTTGAACGTGATGATCGGCGCGCCCCGCTCGCTCGCCACCTGCAGCGGGTGCAGCATCCGGGGAGAGTTCACGCCGGGATTCTGACCAAAGAAGAAGATGCAGTCGGTCTTGGCGAAATCGTCGAGCGTGACGGTTCCGACCGGCACGCCGATGCTCTCGGGCAGCGCGACCGACGTTGTCTCGTGGCACATGTTGGAGCTGTCGGGCAGGTTGTTGTTGCCGTACAGGCGCGCGAACAGGCCGTACAGGTAGCTCGCCTCGTTGGAGGTCCGCCCGGAGCTATAGAAGACCGAGCGCCGCCGGTCGGAGATCGCCCGCAACTCCCGCCCGATCTCGGCGAAGGCCACGTCCCACGAAACCTCGCGGTAGCGGTCGGTGGCGGCATCGTAGCGCATCGGGCGCGTCAGCCGCCCGACCTGCTCCAGGTCGTGGTCGACCCAGCCGCGCAGTTCGCTCACGGAATGCTTCGCGAAGAATTCGGGCTTGGCGCGATGGGTGGTGAGGTCCCAAGCGGTCGCCTTGACGCCGTTCTCGCAGAACTCGAATGGCAGCGGGTCGGCGGGCTTGATCCAGGCGCAGCTTACGCACTGAAAGCCGTCGGGCTTGTTCTGCTGGGTGAGCGCGAGCGCCCCGCTGACCGGAATTCCCTCCCGCCGCAAAATATTCTGCACGGATCGGGCCGAACCCCAGCCGCCTGAGGGAAGCCTATAGGGCTTGAAGGAGGGGGTTTCGTCCATGGGCTTTCTCCTCGGGGGCAGTGAACCGTGGCGGAGAGATGGGAGCCGAGGCGCTTGCGGCAACGTCCCGCAGCCCCAACTTCCTGGAAGTTGAGGCAACTCGGGAGGCAAGACTGCCATGGTGTCCGTCGGCTACCTGATCGACAATCCGGGGGGACCCTCGGCTTTCATGACCTTCGTGAACCAGCGGGTGATCCCGCCTGCCGTGGACGGCGCCGGGGCCGTGGAGAGCGCTGTCTATGAGCTTGGGGAGCGCGTCCGCGCACGCCCGGCGTCCAGCCTGCTCACCGCGGGCGCTCTCGGATTGGTGTTCGGCGCGGCGATCTTCAGCCTGTCCCGACGGAAAGACTATTAAACGGCCGGAATTATTACTCGGTACGCCGCCGACACTGCCGCCTCTTTTCGGAGGTCGAATCGCTTACTTTGCGGCACAATCAAACCCCCGATCCACGCGGCCCGGGTCTGGGCAGTCATCAACTCTTTGGGAATGAGCGGCGATCCGGTATAGCCTCTAGTTGGATTTGCGGGACCGGTTATGAACGACGCCGACAACGAAACCGATCAGGTTGAGACGCTGCTGGCCACGCCCGACCTCGCGGGCGCGCTGGAAAGTGAGCAGTTTCGCCGCTTTCTCGATCAGGTGCCGATCGCCATCGCCGTTTCGGACATGAGCGGCGCGGAACGCATCGTCTACTCCAATCCGGAGTTCGAGCGGCTGTCCGGCTGCACGGCGGCCGAGATCGTCGACCATCCCTGGACCATCTTCCAGCAGAAGGGAGACGTTCAGGGCAAGGCGGTCACGCTTGGCGCGGCGATCGAGAGCGCGACCGATTTCATCGGCACCTATCGGATCGAGCGTCCTGAGCAGCCTCCTTCCGTGATCGACGCCTATTCCAATGTCATTCACGACGATCACGGGCGGCCTGCCTTCCGTCTGGCGGCGCTCGTCGATGTGGCGGCGCATGCCGATGACGATCGTGAGACGCTGCGGCAGAAGCTGCGCGAGAAGGACACGCTGCTGCTGGAGGTCCAGCATCGCGTGAAGAACAACCTGCAGATGATCACCGCGCTGATGCGGATCGAGGCGCGGAACGCCCAGGGCAAGATGGATACGGCGCCCTTCGACCGGCTTGCGGGCCGCATTGAGGCCATCCAGATCCTCTATGGACTCCTGTCGGATCACGGGGCCGAGGATGTCGTCGATCTTGGCGTTTATCTCAGCCGGGTGGCCTCCGCCGTGCTCCAGGCCCACGGCGTCGAGGGCATCCGGTTCGACCTCAAGGTCGACATCTATCCCGTGTCGGTGAACGTCGCGATGCCGACCGGTCTCGTCGTCAACGAGCTGCTGACCAATGCGCTGAAGCATGCCTTCGTCAACCGGTCGGGCGGGACGATCAGCCTGCACAGCCTTACCGAGGCCGACGGCTGCCGGATCATCATCGCGGACGATGGCGTGGGCTTGCCGGAAGGCGTCATCTGGCCGAAGCGCGGCAAGCTCGGCGCCGCGATCGTGCAGTCTCTGCGGGAGAACGCGAAGGCCGATCTCGAGATCGAGTCGCGCCCGGACGAGGGCGTGCGCGTCACGATCGTGTTCAAGCGGGCGGATCTTCCCGCTCACGCCACCACCTGACATTCTATGCAAAAGATCAGCGCGAGCGCCGGCCGTCTCGCGGGGCGGGTGGCCATCGTCACCGGCGGCGGGCGCGGTCTCGGCCGCGCGATGGTGCTGGGGCTGGTGCGGGCGGGTGCTCACGTCGTCGCCACCGCCGCGCATGAGACGGCCGAGCTTGCCGCCGTGGCTGCCGAGGCTGGGCCGGATCGTGTCACCGTCGTGCAGGCCGATGTCCGGCGCGCCGCAGATTGTGCTCGCGTGGTCGAGGCGGCAATTGGCCCGCACGGACGGGTCGACATACTCGTGAACAATGCCGGGCGCGGCATGAAATATGTCAGCGAGCACTTCTTGACCGAACCGACGCGCTTCTGGGAAACCGACCCCGAGGTCTGGCGGATGGTGATCGACACCAACGTCAATGGTCCGTTTCTGATGGCGCGGGCGGCCGCGCCCGCCATGCGCGCGGCGGGCTGGGGGCGGATCGTCAATATCTCGATGAACCGCGAGACCATGCGCCGCGCGGGCTTCTCGCCCTATGGCCCGTCGAAGGCGGCGCTCGACTCCGAGACAGTGATCTGGGCGCAGGATCTCGCGGGCTCCGGCGTTACCGTGAACGCACTCCTGCCCGGTGGGGCCACCCTCACCGGCATGATCCCCCAGGGCATCGCTCCGGCGGTGAGGGCCAAACTGCTCGCGCCCGAGGTGATCGTGCCGCCGCTGCTGTGGCTCGCCTCTCCGGCGTCGGACGGGGTGACGGGCATGCGGTTCAACGCGGCGCTTTGGCCGGCGGACGGCGGTGACGAGGCGGCTGCCGAACGGGCGGGTGAGCGGCTCTGACGGGCAACGTGGGTCCGCTCGGCGGTTATTGACTCAGCTAGCTGCCGCCTATCCGCCGTCGCGCCGGCACGCTAGGGTCGATCCATGTCAGAGTTAGATGAGTCCCTCCGCCAGCAGATGGACGATGGGTTGAAGGTGATCCGCCACCAGCTCGAGCGACTGCGCGAGGGTCCCACCATGGGCGAAGCGTCCAACGACATCTCCCTCATCGCGGAACTTGAAGCGGAGTACCAGGCGCTCGAGGAGGCGCGATCGGGTTTGGGCCCCCCTGATCGCGCCGCCGGCGGATCGGACGGCGAGACACCCGCGTAGCGGCGGCCAATGTCTGGGGTCCATCCGACCCCGCGCCGACGCGCTCACCAGGGGAAGACTGCCTTCGCCGCGCCGGGCACGAAGGGATAGAACCACAGCGGATAGTCCGGCCAGTCGAGACAGTTCCCGGTGTCGAGCGGCGTCGGATAGAAGGTTGCCGACGGGGCCACCTCGACCAGATCGGACCGGATGTAAGTCGCCTCCAGCGTCTCGGGGATCGGGAAGCCGCAAACCGTCCGGATGGCGCCGTAGTTGTTCGCATGCACATGGCAAAGGGTGAAGGCCGAGGACATCGTCGCCAGCGCCTTCCAGGCCATGCTGCGGAAGCGCCGCTCCTCCAGCCTCGGCAACTCGTGCAACTCGATCACGATCTGCTCGAACCGCCGCAGCAACCCCATGGGCGTTTCCGTCAGCACATCCCACTCCGCGCCCTCGACATCGAGCTTCAGGATCGGGCCGTCGGCGCCCCCGTCTCCTCCGAGATGCGGCAGCTTGGCCATGTGGTCGGCCAGCGTGAACAGCCGCCGGGCGGGGTCCGACGCGCCCGCGACACCTTCGGCGAACCAGGTGAAACGCGGGTGCTCGCCGGGCAGCGCTTCGATCGTGTGGTCGAACAGCAGAACCGGATGCCCGCGCTCGGCCAGATCGCGGTCGAAGGCGACCGAGGGGCCGACGCCGAAGCTCATCACCGGCTGGGATGGGCGCAGACGGTCGACCATGACGTAGCCGCCATCCCCCGGGCCGCCGACGCGCAGCTTGCGCTCACGCGGCAGATCATGGGGGGTCAGCAGGGACAGCGCCTCGAATACGCCGCGCTGCCGTGCGATGCCCGCCTCCAGCGGCTCCGTCACCGGGCGAAAGGCCATGCCGGTCGTTTCCTTGTGCTGACGATTGCTCCAGTTGGTGGCAAGTCGGCGCCCGCGCCAAGTCATTTCCGGCGCAGGCCCCTTAATCAGCCGCCCGCTGCTCGCCGCGCAGGATGCGCTCGGCCTCCTCGGGCTCGCAGGCGAGCGCCCGCCGGGCAATGGCGCCGCTGAACCCTGCCCGGCCGAATACCGTCAGCGTGCGCAGCCGGTCCTCCGCCGCTTCGGGACGGGCGAAGGGGCCGACCCGCCGCCGCCGCGCGAAAGCGAGCGCCGCGGCGAGTTCCGTCGCCTCGTCCTCCGGCGCTGCCGTCGCGGCCAAATCCCCGCTGACGCCCTTGGCACCCAGATGGGCGAGCACCGCGCGGCGCGACCGGCCCGCACGGCGCAGACGGCGCGCGCGGCTCTCCGCGAAAGCCGCGTCGTTGACAGCGCCGAGCGCCGCGAGGGAGGCTACCACGCGCGCCGCCGCCGTCCGCAGCGCCGCCGCCTGCGCCCCGATCGCCTCCCGGTCCGGCTCCTCGGCCGCCAAAAGCGCATCCGCCCAGCGCCGGATGCGCCGGTCGAGGATGCGGGTCACCGCCGCCGCCGTGCCGCCGTATCGGGTGGTGTAGTCGAGCGCCACCTCCCGCAAGGCGGCCTCGTCAAGACGTGCGGTTTTTGCCTGCGTCATCTGTGTGATGCTTTACCTTGATTGATTGACGGGCCTGCCCGTGGAACTCATACATCACTGCTTTCCGTGATCGGAAGGCCGAGATGATTTCTGCCCTGATGCCGAACTACAACCGTGCGGACCTCGCTTTCGAGCGGGGCGAAGGCGCTTGGCTGTTCACGGCGGACGGGCGACGATTCCTCGATTTCGGGGCGGGCATCGCCACTTCCTCCCTCGGTCATGGCCATCCCGGGCTCACCCGCGCCATCGCCGAGCAGGCCGCCCGCGTCATGCACGTCTCGAACCTCTACCGCATCCCGCAGGCGGAGACGCTCGCCGCGCGTCTGGTCGAGCACAGCTTCGGCGACAGCGTCTTCTTCTGCAATTCGGGCGCCGAGGCGAACGAAGGCATGGTCAAGATGATCCGCAAGACCATGGCGGAGAACGGCCACCCCGAGCGCTGGCGCATCATCTGCTTCGACGGCGCCTTCCACGGGCGTACGCTGGCGATGATCTCGGCTACCGGAAATCCGAACTACATCAAGGGTTTCGGCCCGCCTGTGGACGGCTTCGACCATGTGCCGTTCAACAACCTCAACGCGCTCCGCGACGCCATCGGGCCCGAGACCGCGGGCATCATCGTGGAGCCGATCCAGGGCGAAGGCGGCATCCGCTCCGCCTCCCCCGATTTCCTGCCGGGGCTCCGCGCCGCCTGCGACGAGTTCGGCATCCTGCTCGGCCTCGACGAAATCCAGACCGGCATGGGCCGCACGGGCAAGCTCTTCGCCTATGAATGGTCGGGTATCACGCCGGACGTCATGTCGCTCGCCAAAGGCCTCGGCGGAGGCTTTCCGGTCGGTGCCGTCGTCGCGACGGAGGCGGTCGCCCGCAACATCCGCCCCGGAACGCATGGCACGACCTTCGGCGGCAATCCGCTCGCGGCCACCGCCGGCAACGCCGTGCTCGACGCGATGCTGGCGCCGGGCTTCCTGGAGAGCGTCGCCACCCGCGCTGTCGCTCTCCGCCGCGATCTGGAGGCGCTGGCCGCCGACTACCCCTCGGTCATCGAGGAGGTCCGCGGCCAAGGCCTGTTGCTCGGCCTCAAGCTCACGGTGCCGAACACGGCCATGCAGGCCGCCTGCGTGGAACAGGGGCTGCTGACCGTCGCCGCCGGGGACAACGTGTTGCGCCTCGCGCCGCCGCTGATCGTCACGGCGGAGGACTGCGCCGCCGCCATCATGATGCTGCGCCGGGCCGTGATCGCGCTCAGTGAGCCCAAGGTGGCGGCTCAGTGAATGACCGAATGAGCGCCGCTGGGAACCGCAGCCCGGAGGCCAAGGACGCGCCGCCCGCGCCCCGGCACTTCCTCGACCTCAAGGACATCGATGCCGTCACGCTGCGCGATATCCTGACGACCGCCGAAGTCTGCAAGAAGCACCGCCGCGATCATGCGCGGCCGCTGACGGGCAAGTCGGTCGCGCTCATCTTCGGCAAGCCGAGCACCCGCACGCGGGTCAGCTTCGAGGTCGCGATACGCGAACTCGGCGGCGACCCGGTCATTCTGCTGGGGCATGAGATGCAGCTTGGCCGGGGCGAGACCATCGCCGATACGGCGCGCGTGCTGTCCCGCTACGTCGACGGCATCATGCTGCGGACGGACCGCGCCCGGAACCTCTACGAACTCGCGCAATACGCGACCGTGCCGGTCATCAACGGGCTCACCGAGGCGTCCCACCCCTGCCAGATCATGGCGGACATCCTGACTTTCGAGGAGCTGCGGGGCCCGATCGCGGGCGCGGTGATCGCCTGGGTGGGCGACGGCAACAACGTCGCCCGCAGCTGGATCGAGGCCGCGGCGCGCTTTCGCTTCACGCTCCGGCTCGCGACCCCGCCGGAACTCGCGCCACCGCCCGAGGTGCTGGACTGGGCGAAGGCCGAGGGCGCGCGCATCGAACTCGTCCGCGACCCCTCGGACGCGGTGGCGGGCGCGCGCTGCGTCATCACCGACACCTGGGTGAGCATGGCCGACACCGAGGGCGAGAGCCGGCACAACCTCCTCGCCCCCTACCGGGTGACCGAGCGGCTGATGGCCGGTGCCGCGCCGGACGCGTTGTTCATGCATTGCCTGCCCGCCCATCGCGGCGAGGAGGTGGAGGCGGCGGTGATCGACGGTCACCAGTCGGTCGTGTTCCAGGAGGCCGAGAACCGGCTGCATGCGCAGAAGGGCATCCTCGCCTGGGCGTTCTCAGCCGATGAGCAGACATAAGGATATCTTTATGCGGCATGACCATGGCTGAGGGCAGGACGGCGGTAGTGACCGGCGCGACCAGCGGCATCGGGCGCTGGATCGCGGCGGGACTCGCCCAGGCTGGATACGCGCTCATCCTGATCGCGCGCGACGGCCGCCGCGCCGAGGCCGCGAAGTCCTGGGTGCTGGAGCGTGTGCCGGCCGCGTCGGTCGACATCCGCATCGCCGACCTCTCCTCCCTCGCCGCCACCCGCGCGGTCGCCGAGGGCATCCTCCGGGACAAGCCGCGGCTCGACCTGCTCGTGAACAACGCCGCCGTGTTCAGCGCCAAGCGCGAAGTGACCGCCGAGGGCCGCGAGCGTGTCATCGCCACCAACCTGCTGTCGCCCCTCGCCCTGACGCAAGCCCTGTTGCCCACCCTCAAGGCCTCGCCCGGCGCGCGGATCGTGATGATCGGCTCATCGAGTTCGGACCGCGTCGGGATCG